>NZ_CBCOOP010000003.1:0-870793 GCF_965111635.1 Azospirillum sp. Marseille-Q6669
CCACCCCCAGATCGCCGTGCTTCGGCACCCAGCCGAGGGTTTCCCCGATGCGGGTGGCGCCCGCGCCGAGCTGCGGCGGGTTGCCCGCGCCGCGCCGCGCGAACCCGGGGGGCGCCCCCCCCCCCCCCCCCCCGCCCCGGGGGCGGCCGCGCCCCTCGCCCCCCGCGCCCCCGCCCCCGCCCCCCGCCGGCGGCGCGCCCCCGCCGATCCCATCGGGACGGCCGCGCCTCAGAGGGGCGAGCGGGTGATCGACTTGATGGGGCCGCGGGGATTGCCGGACATCTCGGCGATCTTGCGGTCCTGCTCCTCGATGAAGCCGCGGGCCGGCTCGTCGCCGTCCAGGCCGCCGACCAGCGTGCCGGGAACCTTGCGGTTGGAGGTGCGGGCGCCGTCTTCGTACAGAACGTCGAACAGCACGTAGGCGCTGTCCACCGGCTGCTTCTTCTTGGTCTTGGCCATGGGGGGAAACTCCGAACGTCAGGGGGGTGCTTGTAGAGGAAAAGCGCGCAACGGAAAAGGGCACCGGTTTCCCGGTGCCCCCTCCGATGCCGTGCCGTGAGACGTGGCTCAGACGGCCTTCAGGTTCTCCGCCGAGGTCTTGCCGCGCTTCGGATCGCGCTGCTCCTCGTAGGACACCTTCTGGCCTTCGTTCAGGCTGCGCAGACCCGCGCGCTCAACCGCGGAGATGTGGACGAAAACGTCCGCACCACCGTTGTCCGGCTGAATGAAGCCATAACCCTTGGTGCTGTTGAACCACTTGACGGTACCGACGGGCATGATTGCTCTCCGATTAGTATGAAAGGCGCCGCATCGGCCGGTGCGGCGCATCAGACTGTGTCCAGGCATAGCGACGATCTGGGCACCCGAAGGCGTAGCAGGCCGGCAGTCCGAAGCAGAATGACAGGAGGGAAATTGGGACCGCTCCCCTCCTTTGCAAGGCGAAACAAGACGGGCAAATCTGGGTTGCAGACTTCAGCCCTACGCCCTGGCTGCCGCTCGCAGTTCCGCCGCCCTCAATTCTGTTGCCCTCAATTCCGTTGCCCGGGGCTCGGCCGCGCGAAGCTCCGGCGCCTGGAGCGGGCGTGGTGCGTGGTCCAGCGGTTCCAGCAGGGGAATCTCCTCGGCGCTGTCCGGGGTGGCGTGGAGATCGCGGAAGCGTCGGGCGGTGACCAGGACGCGGGACTCCAGGCTGCCGACCGCCCCGTTGTAGCTGCCCACGGCCTTTTCGAGCTGCCCGCCCAACCGCTCCATGTGGCCGCCCAGGTCGTGCAGGCGCTTGTAAAGCTCGGCGCCCAAGGCGCTGATCTCGCGGGCGCTGTCGGTCAGCCGCTCCTGCCGCCAGCCGTAGGCGACGGCGCGCAGCAGCGCGATCAGCGTCGTCGGGGTGGCGAGGATCACCCGGTGGTCGATGCCCGCCTCGATCAGCGCCGGGTCGTGCTCCAGCGCCGCGGAGAAGAAGTTCTCGCCGGGCAGGAACAGCACGACGAATTCCGGCGAATCCGCGAACTGGTCCCAATAGGCCTTGGTGCCGAGCTGCTTCATATGCTCCCGCACATGGCGGGCGTGGCGCGACAACCCGTCGCGGCGGGCGCCGTCGTCGGCGGCCTGCACCCCGTCGAGATAGCCCTCCAGCGGCGTCTTGGCGTCCACCACGATGGTCTTGCCGCCGGGCAGCTTGACCACGAGGTCGGGGCGCAGCCGCCCGCCGGTGGCCTCCACGCTCATCTGCTCCACGAAGTCGCAATGGTCGAGCATCCCGGCCATCTCGCAGACCCGGCGGAGCTGGATCTCGCCCCAGCGCCCGCGGGCCACCGGGCTGCGCAGGGCGCGGACGAGGTTGCCGGTCTCCGCGCGGAGCTGGGCCTGGGTCTCCACCAGCGACAGCACCTGCTGCTTCAGCCCCTCGTAGGCGCCGGCGCGGCTGCGCTCCATCTCCTGGATCTGGCCGTCCATGCGTTCCAGCGACTGGCGGACCGGGGCGACGATGTCGGCGATGGCGGTCTGCCGCTTCTCCAGGTCGCCGCGCGCCTGCTCCTGGAAGGTCGTCAGCGTCTCCTTGGCGAGGTCGAGGAAGCTCTGGTTGTTGGAGCGCAGGGCTTCGGCCGACAGGGCCTTGAAGCTGTCGGACAGGGTGGCCTGCGCGCGCTCCAGGAGAGCCAGCTTCTCCGCCGCCGACGCGCGCTCGCGGGCCAGCGTCGTGGACAGCTCCGCCTGCCGTTCGCGGGCGGCGGACAGCTCGCCGTTCAGCCGGGTGATCTGGTGGTCGCGGGCTTCCACCTCCTCCCGCAGGTCGCCCTCGATTCGCTCGGCGACGTCGAGCCGGGTGACCAGTTCGGCGTGGATGGCGGCGGCCTCCGCCTCGGCGCGTGCGGCGTAGAGGCGCACGATCATGCCGGCGAGGATCGCCCCGAGAAGGGCGCCGGCAAGGCCGCCGAGAGCCACCGACTGTGCGTCGAACGCGAACTGCATGAAATTCCCCGAAGATCGCTGCAAATGCCGAGACCACCGGCGAGACTACAGGAACGAATCAGGAAAGAGAACGGGCAATGAACAAAGAAGAACCCTCTCCGCGGCTCCGTTCCGCCTGCGATGCGGGTCGGTGAAGCGGGCTTGCCCGCCGTCGCCGTCTGCGCCATATCCGACGGATGCCCGACGATCCGTCCTCCCCCTCCGGTTTCCCTCCCGGCCCCCTCAAGGGTCCCCGCGTCCGCACCATTCCGCCCGGCGAGGATCGCGAGCGGCTGACCTGTCCGGACTGCGGCTACATCGCCTACCAGAACCCGCTGATCGTCGTCGGGTCGGTGGCGACGTGGGAGGACCGCATCCTGCTGTGCCGCCGCGCCATCGAACCGCGCAAAGGCTATTGGACGCTGCCCGCCGGCTTCATGGAGGAGCGGGAAAGCACCATGGAGGGCGCTGCCCGCGAGGCGTGGGAGGAGGCGCGGGCCAGGATCGCCATCGACTCGCTGTTGGCCGTCTACGACATCTCGCGCATCAGCCAGGTGCAGCTCATTTTCCGCGCCCGCCTGCTGTCGCCGGACGTGTCCGCCGGGCCGGAGAGCCAGGAGGTCGGGCTGTTCCGCTGGGAGGAGATTCCCTGGGACGATCTGGCCTTCCCGACCGTCCAGTGGGCCTTGCGCGAACACCGGTCGCGGCTGGGCCGCCAGGACTTCGCCCCGGCGATGAACCCCACGCCGGACGTTTTGGCGCAGTGGGAGCGAATGCTCTAGCTCCCGATCACTCCGCCCCGTTATTCCACCGCGGGCGAGGCGGGGAACTTCGCCACCAGCTCCGCCGTGCCCTGCTCGCGCTTGACGGTCAGCGGCAGCCAGGTGCCGGGGGCTTGGCGCTGCACCACCGCCGTCAGGTCGGAGGCTTCGCGGACCGGGGACCCCGCCGCGGCGACCACGAGGTCGCCCGCCGTCAGGCCGGCGGCGGCGGCGACGCTGCCCTCGGTGACGGAGCGCACGCGCACCCCCTCGGTTCCTGGCTCAAGCATCACGCCCAGCCGGGGGCGGGGCGTCTCGGCCGGCGCCTCGCTCTCGCCCAGCCCGTAGACCGCGTCGGCGATCCGCCCGTCCAGCTCGGCGCAGGGGCGATCCTCGTCCCAGGGCAGCAGGACGACGCTGTGCCGGATGCCCAGGTCGGCCAGCTGGTGGGGGACGCCGTCGCGGCCTTCGATGTGCCCTTGGCCCAGGATGGCGACGACGGTGCGGTTGGTCTGGCGGTGGGTCTCGGCGATCCGCTCGGCCATGGCGCGGTCCCAGACGGATTGCGCCTCGACGAATCGCTCGAAGCTGCCGGAGCGCCGCTCGGTCGGGCCGTGGGCGGCCATCACTTGGCGCAGCCGCTCGGTGTAGGAGGCGGGAGGAGGGGCCGGGTCGCCCACGCCTTCCCGTTCGTTGGCGGGAATGGCGGCCCAGCCATCACGCGCGGTGCGGCTGACCAGCCCGCGGTCGACGTTCAGCGCGACCACCGGCAGCCGGTTCATCCGCGCGAAATGCAGGATCGGCAGGTAGAAGCGCGCGTCGTAGCCCCAGACCTTCGGCCAGTTGGTCTCGCGCAGCAGCTCCGCCTCGGTCAGCTGCCCGGCACTCCAGCGGTCGAGGACCGGCTGGACGCTGCGCGGGAACATCTCCATGCCGACCGCCAGATCGGGGTTCAGCGCGTGCAGCGCCGCCAGGCTGTGCAGTTGCCAGCGGTGGTGGTCGGCGTTGTCGTGCCGCTCTCCCAGCAGCACGGCTGGCGAGGCCGCGGCGCGGCGCAGCAAATCGGCGGCGTTCAGCGGGCGGGCGGTGGCGTCGGACCAGCCGCCGGGCGGCACGCAGACATTGGTCTGGGCGGCGGCCTTCGCCGCGGTGACGTCACCCAGGCCGGCCAACAGGCTGCCGGAGAGCAGAAGGACGGCCATCAAACGGGGGAGCACGTCGGCGGTCCTCCTGGAGTCGGTGAAACGGTTGGCCTCAGGCTGAAGGTTGGGCGGTGGGGTGCGCCCGTCAACGGTGCATGGTCTGACCGGCAACGGCCGCGCTGGCGCGGTGCGGCGAAGCGGGGTATCCTCGGACATCATGCCGCACCGTAAAACCGTCATTCTGACCGGCGCGAGCCGGGGCATTGGCCACGCCACCGTGCAGCGCTTCAGCGCCGAGGGCTGGCGGGTCATTTCCTGTTCCCGTGAGGAGGTGCCGGACCATTGCCGGCGCGATCCGAACTGGACCCACCACATCCCGACGGACCTGTCCGATCCGGACAGCCGCGCCCGTTTCCTGGAGGAGGCCAACCGGGCGTTGGACGGCGGGCCGCTGCACGCGTTGATCAACAACGCCGGCATTTCGCCCAAGACGCCGATCAAGGAGCGTCTCGGCTGCCTGAACGGGGCCATCGAAGGATGGCACCGGGTGTTCGAGCTGAACTTCTTCGCTCCGCTGGTGCTGGCCCGCGGCTTCGCGGCGCCGCTGTCGCGGGCGAAGGGAGCGATCGTCAACGTGACCTCCATCGCCGGCCATTCGGTGCACCCCTTCGCGGGGTCGGCCTATTCGACCTCCAAGGCGGCGCTGTCCGGCCTGACCCGTGAGATGGCTGTGGAGTTCGCCGAGATCGGCGTGCGCGTCAACGCCGTGGCGCCGGGCGAGATCGAGACCGCCATGACCGGGCCGGAATATGACGTGCTGATCCCGCGCATTCCGCTGAAGCGCATGGGCACGCCGGAGGATGTGGCGGCGGTGGTCTTCTACCTGTGCGGTCCCGACTCGGGCTACGTTACCGGAACGGAGATGTTCATCACCGGCGGGCAGCACCTGTATTGAGGCGGGTGGTTGCCCGTTGCGAGTGACGGACTGGGATCACAAGATTCACACGGATTTCACCGATCTTTTCACGGATTTCACGGATTTTTTAGATCGCTTGCTCAGCAAGGGCTCCTCGACAAGCCACTACTGGGCGAGCATCAAAGAAAAATCCGTGTAATCCGTGCTCTAAATCCGCGAAATCCGTGAAGTCATTTTGCCCGCAACGGTGTTCAGCCACCTCAGCCGAGGTTGTGCTTCGCCACCACCGCCGCGAAGTCGTCGCCGAAATGCTCACCGACGCGGATGACCGAGACGCCGTGCGGGATTTCCTTCAGGGCCGGGTTGTCCAGGCTCATCGAGGTCAGCAGCGCCATCGGCACATTGTGCGTGACGCTCATCGCACGCAGGCCGCGGATCAGGTCCAGGCCGGACAGGCCGTCCATCACCATCGACGCGATCAGCATGTCCGGCGGGACGCGCACAGCGAGGCTGATCGACTCGATGGGGTCGCTGACCGTCACCGTGCGGAAGCCGCAGGCTGCCAGCTCTCCGCCCACCTTCTTGGCGACGACCTTGGACGGGGTGACCAGCATGATCTCGACGTTGCTGATCTGGATGTCGGTGATCTCGAACTGGTAGCGCACCGGCAGGGCGCGGATGATCCGGTTGGTCTCCGCAACCTGCGGCTGCTCGGCGCGGTCCACCAGCTCGGCGATCCGGTCCACGAAGGTCTGCGCGTCGTTCAACTCGCGCTGTTCCAGCCGTTTCAGGCCGGACAGGTAATCCTCCAGGCGGTGCGCGACGAGGCTGACGGTGGGGTAGCCGAAGCTGGTGCCCATGCCCTTGAAGTTGTGGGCCTCCAGCCGGAGCACGCCGATGACCGCGCTTTCCTCCCGCGTGCCCTTGGACAAGCCTTCCAGAGCGGCGTTCATCACTTCCAGCCGGTCGCGGGCGTCGTCCATGAATTCGACGCGCAGGCGGTCTTCAAGATCGTCGGGCGACAGGTTGGAAGCCATGGGAGAGGGTCCTGACTATGCTTTCGGGTTAGGCAGTATGGCCCCGAAAGTTACACCAGAACCCTAACGCGGAACAAATGTTGGCATGAAAGGCGGCTAAAACGCCGCGCCGATCACAACCGCGACAGGAGATTGTTGAACCAGTTCAGCCGCTCTTCGGCCTGGGCGATGTCGTGCTCCAGCCATTCGGCGAAATGGCCGTCGGTTCCCGCACTCGCCCGCTTCAGGTCGCCCAGCCGGGCCAGCTCCGTCTCGCACAGGGAGGCGAGGTGGTCGATCTGGTCGCGCTGCGACTCGACGTCCAGCAGGTGCAGGAAGCGCAGCTTCAGCGCGATGACCAGCTTGTTCAGCCCGTCCGCCGAAGGCGCGCGCACGTTGGCGCGCATCAGCGTGTCGAATTCCGCCCGTCCGGCCTCGGTCGCGCCGAGCAGGGCGTTGTCCTCCATGCCGGTGCCGTCCAGCGCCTCGATCAGCCCCTCGTAGCGCAGCATCTCCAGCGACGTGCCCATGAGGTCGAGCGACGGGCCGACGATGCGGTCGAGGAAATGGCGGAGCGCGCCGGCCAGTTCGGCGTAACGCTGCGGCCCGTTCTGGATCAGCGTGCCCAGGACGGCGAGGCGCACGGCCTCCTTCGGCATCAGCGAGTTGTCACGATACATGGCGAACCCCTGGGCGGTGGCTGTCGACGTTTACGGACCGAACGTTGCGAAACGTTCTCAGATACGTCTAAAGGTAAGGCGCTCCGGCCCACAAGTCCAGAGCGCCGATGCCATCATCGCCGGGAGATCACCGAATCCCCTCCTCCCTGGAGGAGGGGTGCTGTGGGGCTTACGCCGCCAGACGCAGGTCCAGGCGGCTCCACACGTCGAGCAGGGCGTCGACGAGGCGCGCCATCTCGGCGTCGCTGTGCAGCGGGGTGGGGGTGAAGCGCAGGCGCTCGCCGCCGCGCGGCACGGTCGGGTAGTTGATCGGCTGGACGTAGATGTCGTGGCGTTCCATCAGCTCGTCCGAGGCGCGCTTGCAGCGGTGGGCGTCGCCGACCATCACCGGAACGATGTGGCTGGCCGACGGCATCACCGGCAGGCCGGCCTCGGCCATCAGCCGCTTCAGCGTCGCCGCGCGCTCCTGGTGCCGGTCGCGCTCGCTCTGGCTGGTCTTCAGGTAGCGGATGCTGGCCAGCGCTCCGGCGGCGAGAACCGGCGACAGGGAGGTTGAGAAGATGAAGCCGGCGGCGAAGCTGCGGATGCAGTCGACCAGCGCGGTGGAGCCGGTGATGTAGCCGCCCTGGACGCCGAACGCCTTGCCCAGCGTGCCCTCGATGATGGTCAGCCGGTCCATGGCGCCGTCGCGCTCCGCCACGCCGCCGCCGCGCGGGCCGTACATGCCGACCGCGTGCACCTCGTCCAGATAGGTCATGGCGCCGTGCTTGTCGGCGACGTCGCACAGGTCATGGATCGGGGCGACGTCGCCGTCCATGGAATAGACGCTCTCGAAGGCCACGACCTTCGGGCGGTCCGGGGCGATCTGCGAGAGCAGCTCGTCCAGGTGCCTGGGGTCGTTGTGGCGGAAGATGTGCTTCTCGGCGCCGCTGTTGCGGATGCCGGTGATCATCGAATTGTGGTTCAGCGCGTCGGACAGGATCACGCAGTTGGGCAGCAGCTTGCCCAGCGTCCCCAGCGTCGCGTCGTTGGACACGTAGCCGGAGGTGAACAGCAGAGCCGCCTCCTTCCGGTGGAGGTCGGCCAGCTCGCGCTCCAGCAGCACGTGGTAGATGTTGGTGCCGGAGATGTTGCGCGTGCCGCCCGCACCCGCACCCACCCCGTCGATGGCGTCGTGCATCGCCTTCAGGACGACCGGGTTCTGGCCCATGCCCAGATAGTCGTTGGAGCACCAGACGGTGACCTCCCGCTCCTTCCCGGCGGCGTCGCGGAAGGTGGCTTTCGGAAAGTTCCCCGCTTGCCGTTCGAGGTTGGCGAAGACCCGGTAGCGGCCATCCTGTTTCAGGCTGGCGATCTGGGTGCGGAAAAAGCTCTCGTAATCCATCGCGCGTTCCGTTCGCATTCATCCGAAGGGGCGGGTGCCGTCCGGGCGGTCCAGCCACCGGGCCTAGCACGTTAGGAAGATGGCATGATCGTTGCCGTGTTGCCACCCGGCATTGACCGAGGTCAAAAGGTCTGCCCGGCAAGGAGGCAATTCTCGCCGATCCGCCGCCGCGGGGCCATTCGACCTATGGACGATCGTCCGCGCGGGGCGATTCATGTTCGTCACCCGTCGCGCTGTTGCCGAGGCTGTGAAACACCCTTTCGTCCCTGCATTTCGTTGATGATCGCAAGTGAACGTGAATATTATCAACATATAACGGACAGCAAAGATCAAAGTATATCCTGTCCGATTATGCCGAATACCATTGTCTTATTATTTTACGAACAAGGTCGTATGGACGAAGACAGGGAGTAAGTGAGAGGGTTCGTCAAGCCGTTGATGGGGAGTGTCGTGCGATGAGTGCCGTTCTGACGTTCGACAGCGCGCGTGGCCGGCGAATGTCCGGCCCGGAATTGAGCCATGGTGCCACCGGTCCCGGCGGCAGCAAGGTCATCCCCTTCCGTCCGGCCCCCGCCGCAATGGTCTCCCCGGCGGTCTCCCCGGCGGTCTCCCCGGCGGTCTCCCCGGCGCCGTCTCTGCCGCGGCGTCCCGCGGGGCCGTCCCCGGCCCGCGCCGAGGCGGTGGCCCAGCCGGTGGAGCCCGCGCCGCGGCCGGAGCGTCTGGCGCGGCTGATCTATATGGCGAGCGTGGGCGGCTACATAGCCGTGCGCGAGGACACGCTGGTGCAGTTGGACGGGCGCATGGTCTGGCCGACCGCCGACGCGCTGATCCGCGACGCGGCGGCGGCGGGCGTGCCGGTCTCGTCGCACGTCATCAACACCGCCCGGTCCTGACGCCTCTCATCGAATGAAAAGGGCCGCCCGCGCCGGATGGCGGGGCGGCCCTTTCTCGTCGCGGAACCGGCCGTTACCCGCGCAGGACGGGGATCGCGGCGTCCAGCGCGGTGGTCAGGAGGTCGAACATCAGGTTGATGTCCTCCTCGCCGATGACCAGCGGCGGGCAGACCGCCACGCTGTCGCCCATAGCGCGGATGATCAGGCCGTTCTCCTGGCTCAGCCCGTTCACGACGGCGCCGGCCCGGCCCACCGGATCGAACGGGGTCTTGGTCTCCTTGTCGGCGACCAGTTCGAGGGCGCCGATCAGCCCGACGCCGCGCGCCTCGCCGACCAGCGGATGGTCGGCCAGGGCCTTCAGCCGGCGCTGGAACAGCGGGGCGACGGCGCGGACATGGCCGATCAGGTCCCGCTCCTCGTAGATTTTCAGCGTCTCGATCGCGACCGCCGCCGCCACCGGATGGGCGGAGTAGGTGTAGCCGTGGCCGAAGGTGCCGATCATCTTGCTCTCCTCGACGCAGGCCCGGTAGACCGCGTCCGACACCATCACGGCGGAGATCGGCAGATAGCCGGAGGACAGCTGCTTGGCGCAGGTTATGATGTCCGGCTGCATGCCCATGGTCTGGCTGCCCCAGAAATTGCCGGTGCGCCCGAAGCCGCAGATCACCTCATCGGCGACCAGGAGGATGTCGTACTTCTTCAGGATCGGCTGGATCTTCGCGAAGTAGGTCGCGGGCGGAACGATGACGCCGCCGGCCCCCATCACCGGCTCGGCGAACATGGCGGCGATGGTCTCCGGCCCCTCGGCCAGGATCAGCGCCTCCAGGCTTTCCGCCAGACGGGTCGCGAAGGCCTCCTCGCTCTCGCCCGGCTCGGCGAAGCGGTAGTGGTGCGGGCAGTCGGTGTGCTGAATGCGCGCGATCGGCAGGTCGAAATCGCGGTGGTTGTTCACCAAGCCGGTCAGGCTGGCCGTCGCCACGGTGACGCCGTGATAGGCCTTCACGCGAGACAGGATCTTCTTCTTCTCCGGGCGGCCCAGCGCGTTGTTGTAGTACCAGACCAGCTTGACGGCGGTGTCGTTCGCCTCCGACCCGGAGTTGGCGAAGAACACCTTGGACATCGGCACCGGGGCCAGCTTGATCAGCCGCTCGGCCAGATCGATGCCCGGCTCGTGGCTCTTGTGGCCGAACACATGGTAGGTCGGCAGCTTGCGCATCTGGCGGGTGGCGGCTTCGACAAGACGCTCCTCGCCCCAGCCCAGCGACACGCACCACAGGCTGGCGAGACCCTCGATGTATTCCTTGCCGCTGTCGTCGAAGACTCGCACGCCCTCGCCGCGCTCGATGATCAGCGGGCCCTGGGTCTCGTGCGCGTGCAGGTTGGTGTAGGGGTGGAGGAAATACGCCTTGTCGCGGCTGGCGGCGGAGTTTCCGGCGCCATGATTGTCGGGCCCAGAACTTTCAGTCGCCGCGACGCCCTGTTCGGTCATGATCTCTATCCCTGTGTTCGCTGCCGGAGTCGGTCGTTGCCGATGCTGGTTCGCCGCTGTTGAAAATGTTAAACGGCGCTCCCGATCATAGGCATGGTTGGCCCTCCTGACAAAGCCGGAGAATCGGGGGGTGGGGCGGGCATTCCCATCCTGCATGGCGCCCAGGCCCGTTGCACAAGCTCCGGAGTTTCGGAAGAGAAGGGGAACGATGATCACCTTGTATGGAATGCCGAGCAGCGCGTCGATGGCCCCGCACATCCTGCTGCGCGAGATCGGGCTGTCCTTTGACTTGGTCCTGCTGGACCGCGCCACCGCCGCGCACAAGGCGCCGGACTATCTGCGGCTGAACCCCAACGGACGGGTGCCGACGCTGGTCGACGGCGATCTGGTGCTGTTCGAGGCTGCAGCGATCTGCCTGCATCTGGCCGATTCGCACCCGGCCGCCGGGCTGGCCCCCGCGCCCGGCACGGCGGAGCGCGCGCATTTCTACCAGTGGCTGGTCTTCCTGACCAACACCGTCCAGGCCGACATGCTGGTCTATTTCTACCCGGAGCGTCACGCCGAAGGGGCGGAGGCGCAGGCCTCGGTCAAGGCGATGGCGGAAGCGCGGCTGCTGGAGCGCTTCACGCTGCTGGACCGTCAACTGGGTGATAAGGCGTGGTTCCTGGGCGACCGCTACAGCGCCGTCGATCCCTACCTGTTCATGCTGGCCCGCTGGACCCGCTTCATGGGCTCGCCGGCGCGCCGCCTGCCCAACCTCGGCCCCTACCTCGCCCGCGTGCTGGAGCGGCCCGCGGTCATGGCGGCATTCGAGGCCGAAGGGCTTGGCGCGCCCTATTATTGAAGGGAAAAAGCGATGCCGCTCCGTCTTGAAAACGGAGCGGCATCAGCCGCTCAGCGCGGCACCTGCCAGGGAAGATGCTCGGCCCCGACCAGCCGGTCGGCGTCGGCGGCGGGCATCGGACGGGCGAAATGGTAGCCCTGCCCATAGTCGCAGGCCAGCGCGCGCAGCAGGTTGGCGTCGGCGCTCGTCTCGATGCCCTCGGCGATGACGTCGAAGCCGAGAAGCCGCGCCAGATCCATGATGATGCGGACGATGGCGCGGTTCTCTTCCGACTGGTGCATGGCCATGACGAAGGAGCGGTCCACCTTCAGGCTGTCGATGGGCAGCTTGTGCAGGTAGGACAGCGACGAATAGCCGGTGCCGAAATCGTCGATGGACATCTTGATGCCCAGCCCGCGCAGGGTCTGCAGCAGGCGGATCGACTGCTCGGCCTTTTCCATGACCGCGCTTTCGGTGATCTCCAGCTTGATCCAGGACGGCTCGGCCCCTGTTTCGCGCAGAACGTCGCGCACCAGCGAGACCATGTCGGGGTCGTTCAACTGGCGGGTGGACAGGTTGATGCTCATGAACAGGTTGGCGGAGCCGGGCAGGCGCTGATCCTGCCATGCGGCGATCTGCCGGCACGCCTCGCGCAGCACCCAGGCGCCCAGCGTGACGATCAGGCCGGTGCTCTCGGCGATTGGAATGAAGACGCCGGGGGGGATGTTGCCGCGCTCCGGATGGTTCCAGCGCACCAGAGCCTCGAATCCGGCCAGACCGCCGGTGACCATCTCGACGATTGGCTGGTAGGCGACCCACAGCTCCTCGCCGCGCTCCAGGGCGCGGCGCAGGTCGTGCTCCAGCCGCACCTGCTCGACGACGCGGGCGTGCATGGCCGGGTCGAACCAGGCGTGGCGCCCGCCGCCCTGCTCGCGGGCGCGGCCGGTGGCGATCTCCGCGTCGCGCAGCACGTCCTCGGGCCGGGTGTGGGTGTCGCAGGAGGCGGCAACGCCGATGCTGGCCGACAGGAAAACCGAGGCGCCCGACGCCGTCTTGGCGGAGCGGACCAGCGACGCGATGGTGGCCAGCCGCTCTTCCACCGCCAGCGGGTCCTGCGTGCCGCCGATCAGCAGCGCGAAGGCGTGGTCGCTGATGCGGGCGATCAGGTCCACCGAACCGGCCCGCACGCTCAGCCGCGTGGCGACATCGGTCAGGATCTCGTTGGCGAAGCTCTGGCCCAGGCTGGTGCGCACGTCGACGAAGCGGTCGAAATCCACGATGACCAGCGTGAAGGGTTCCCCCATGCCGTGGAAATCGGCCATGTGCTTGACCAGCAGGAGCCGGTTCGCCAGCCCGGTCACCGGGTCGTAGTAGGCCAGCCGGAAGAGGTCGTCCTGGGTGCGCCGCCGCTCCGTCATGTTCTGCATGATGACGAAATAGCCGGCGATGGAGCCGTCCGGGCCGCGGTAGGGCGCGTGCACCCGCGTCACGTAGTCGTTGCCGCCGCCGGATCGGGGAAGCCAGCCCTCCACCTGCACCGTCTCGCCGTCCAGCGCGCGCTCAACCGCGGCGCTGTTGTTGCGCTGGGTTTCCGGCCCGAGGATGTCGCCCACCGTGGTCCCGATGAGGGAGTCCAGCTTGCGGCCCATATAGTCCAGATACGCCTGGTTGGCGTAGAGGTGCCGCCGCTGCGTGTCGAGCAGGCCGACCATCGCCGGTATGACGTCGAGAAGCTGCCGCAGGGTGTCGAGCGCCGGAGCCCCGGAAGCGGTGCCGGACAGGGCTGCGGCAAGGGAGGCGAGGTGAGGGTCCGGCTTCATGGGCGGGAATGGTCGAGACACCGTTGGGAAAACCACGATCAACACTTACGCGAAAGAATGCCTGCCCGTCAAAACCAAAGCCGCCGAAGACGGTGGAAAGCATCGCCCCACTATAGTTGCCCGACGACAGAACCGACCTTCATACTCGGGTATTCATGCAAATCACGGTTGATGTTTCGATTGGCGGTGATTGATTTTGCGGCATCGGTGGCGGGCGGGGCCGGAGGCGGCGTGCCGATCCGTGCCGGACCACGGCAGGTTGCCGGGGCTGCGAAAGGCCGCGAATGGTCGAATCCTAGGCCGGCGATCGGACCGGCGGCGCGCGCAGATGCGTCATGCCAGCGTTCCCTATTCTGACCATCGTCAGAGAGGGCCATGCCGGGCTATAATTTCGACCAATGCGCGAGAAGAGGTGGTGCACAACGATCGCCCACCCGCGCGAGCGAGGGAGAATCGCCATGGCACTCAAGGATCTGCTGGTGGTCGTCGACGACACCGCCGCCGCTGCGGCGCGAATCGATGCCGCCGCCCAACTGGCCGCGCGCACCGACAGCCACATCACCGGCCTCTACCCCATCGTTCCGCTGACCCTGCCGGGCTATGTCGAGGCGGAGCTGCCGGACGAGGTGCGCGCCATGCAGCGCGGCTACACCGAGAACCAGACCGCCAGGGCGGAGGCTCTCTTCACCGACGCGGTGCGCCGCAACGGCCTGACCGACCGCTCGGAATGGCGGATCCTCTATGGCCACCCGACGGACAGCGCGGCGCTGCATGGGCGCTACGCCGACGTGGTGGTGATCGGGCAGGCCGACCCGCACCGCGACCGTGATCGCCCGATCGCTCTGCCGCAGGATCTGGTGTTCGAATGCGGGCGTCCGCTGCTGGTCGTGCCCTACGCCGGCTCTTTCCCTCACATCGGGGAGCGCGTGCTGGTGGCCTGGAACGGCAGCCGTGAAGCGGCCCGCGCGGTGGCCGACGCGATGCCCATCCTGACCGCCGCCAAGCGCGTGGTGGTGATGGCCGTCAACCCCAAGGCCGGTCCTGCCGGCATCGGCGACGAGCCGGGCGCCGACATCGCCAAGCATCTGTCGCGCCACGGCTGCCGTGTGGAGGCCACCCACATCGTGACCGACCAGATCGATCCGGGCGACACGCTGCTGAACACCGTCGCCGACGAATCCTGCGATCTTCTGGTCATGGGCGCCTATGGCCGCTCGCGGCTGCGCGAACAGGTGCTGGGGGGCATGACCCGCTACATGCTGGAGCACATGACGGTTCCGGTCCTGATGAGCCATTGAGGCCATTCGGCCATACGGCCGTCCGGGAATAGTCCGGCAGGGCCGCCTGTTCATCCCAGTGAGGCGGCGCCGGGCTTCGGCCGACGGACTTCGGTCGAGGGGCGCCGCCGGACCTGCGAAGGAAGGCCGGCATGAGCGCGCTGATCCCCACGTTCCTCCACCGCATGCGTCCTCCGGGCGTGGCCGCGGTGTTCCGTCCGGCGGCCCGCATGGCGGTGCTGGGCATCGCCGGTGCGCTGGCGCTGGCCGTTCTTCCCACGGCGGCGGACGCGCATGGCCCGCGTGACCGCGGCTCCTGGTATGGCGGTTCTCCCTATGGCGGTCCTTCGGTGATCGTGCCGCCGCCGGGAAGCCGGGTGATCGTCGTGCCGGGCTACCGCCCGCCGCCGCCCATCGTGGTCGCCCCGGCCCCCTATTGGGGACCGCCGCCCCGTCACCACCACCACCGCGCCTGGCGCAACGATTGGGGGCCCCGTCCCTATCCGGGGCCGAGCGTGCAGTTCTATGGCGGCTGGTCGTCGGGCCGGGGCTGGTGACGGGCCGGTCCGCTTCGAGGCTTCCTGTCTAAAAAGACCTGTCTGAAAGGAGTGGGTGTCGCAGGAACGGCACCGCAATGACGTATTCTCGCATGGACAACGGCCCGCTGCCCGCCCATGCTCGCGGCGGTGGCGCCCGGTTCGGGGCGCCGCGCTGTGCGTGCATGAGGGTGCGATGTCCTTCCTTGATAAAGAAACGAAACACAGCCGATCGATGAAGCGTGGTCTGGCTGTGGCGATGCTGGGTCTGACGGTCCTGTCGCTCGGCGCCTGTGCCGGCCAGAGCCAGAACCGCTACAGTTACCGGGATGTCGGCCAAGCGACCTCGGTCGAGTTCGGCACCGTGATGGCGACCCGTCCGGTGGACATCCAGGGGCAGAACACGGGGGCCGGCGGGCTGGTCGGCGGCGCTGCCGGCGGGTTGGCGATGTCCAACGTCGGCAAGGGCTCCGGCAACGTGGCGGCGATCCTGGGCGGTGCGCTGGTGGGCGCCGTGGCCGGCGCCGTGGCCGAACAGGCGATTTCGGACCGCACCGGGATCGAATATGTGGTGACGCTCGCCACCGGCCGCACGATCACCATCGTGCAGGAGCAGGCAACCAACGAGCCGATCTTCGGTCCTGGCCAGCGCGTGATGGTGCAGACGAACGGCACCTACCAGCGTGTCCTGTCCGCCGATCATCTGCCGACCGAGACGAACCGCCCCAAGGGCATCAAAGTGGTGGATTGAGGCGCTCTGGCCGTGGGTTGGCGCCCCGGCACAGGACGTCCTCCTGCCTGTTGATCCGAGGGGACGAGGGAGCGGCGTGCAGGAGGATGATCCGATGATGGGCGGAACAGTCGGAAGGGCGGAGTGCCTCCGGGCGTTCCAACGGGGTGGAGCCGTCGCGTCGGTGGTTCTTGTAGCGGCCTGCACCGGGCTTAGCCCGCCGCCGCAGGCCGCCCCCGAACCCGGCGCGGTGAGCGCCCTGGATCGGCTCAGCCCGAACCGCTGCAACGGGGCCGTCGCCTCCTCCCTCGCCGGGGTGCGGATACCGGTGTCCGACGTCCGCTATCTTGCCTACGGCCTGTATCGCAACATACCGGGGGACATCGTCGGCTACGATGCCTGGGTGGGCTTGAACAGCCAACCTGGAGCCGTGGTGGTGCAACTCGATGAATATTGCGCGCCGCGCCAGATCTACGCGCGTGAGGGTGCCCGGCTTCCCGACGTCCGATAACGCGTCGGTTCCTCCCATCCTGTGCCCACAGGTGCCATCCCGACAAAAAAACTGCCGCTAACCCAGTGGGCTAGCGGCGAGTTGAACAGGGAGGCTTCACGTCTGGGAGACGCTGGGTCCGAGGACCCAACCCCGGAAGCGGGCTTCCGGGACGAAACGCCGGATGCTGCGGCGCAACATCCAACGCCCAAGATTTGACCATTCTGCCCAAAGGATTCCATCCCCAAATATCCAATTCGGCCATGCGAGAACCGCATAGCTTGTAAGGGCTTGAAGAGACGTGAGAAATTGGCGTGCGGATGCGTATGGTGCTGAAGGGCAGGTGGCCTCGCACGGGAAACGGCAACCGGATTGCAAAGATGCGAGACGGGTTTCGGTACAATCCGTACAAAAAGAAAGGCGCCCGGCATGGCTCACCGGGCGCCTTTGCATCAATAACAGGCAAACATGGTGTCTGCTCAAAGGCTGGGCTGGGTCAGAAGGCCGACTCCGCCACCTTCTTCACCAGGAAGTCGCGGAACACCGCGATGCGCTTGGAATGGCGCAGTTCCTCGGCATAGACGAAGTAGGCGTCGACCTTCGGGCCGTCCACATCGGGCAGGACGCGCGTCAACTCCTTGCTGCCGTCCACCAGGAAGTCGGGCAGGGCGGCGATGCCCAGGCCGCTCTCCACGGCGCGGTACATGGCGTAGATGCTGTTGACCTGCAGGATCGGCTTGCGCGCGCCCGGCGCCGGATCGCCAACCTCGTTGATCCAGTTGACGTTGGCGATGGGCGCGCGGACGTCCGGCGGATAGGCGACGATGTCGTGACCGTCCAAGTCGGCGGGGATCTTCGGGGCGCCGCGCTTCTTCAGATAGTCCTGATGGGCGTAGAGATGGAAATGCACCGACATCAGGTGACGCTGGATCAGGTCGGGCTGGCGCGGCGTGTTCATGCGGATGGCGATGTCCGCCTCGCGCATCGCCAGATCCAGCTCGTTGTCGTCGATCAGCAGGGTGAGCTGGATGTCCGGGTAGATCGACAGGAACTCGTTGACGCGCGGGGTCAGCCAGGTCGAGCCGAAGGCCACCGTGGTGGTCACGCGCAGCGGACCCTTCGGATGCTCCCGGCTTTCGGTCAGCATCGCTTCGGTCATCGACAGCTTGGCGAAGACGTCGCGGGCGGTGCGGTGCAGAAGCTCGCCCTGCTCGGTCAGGATCAGGCCGCGCGCGTGCCGGTGAAACAGCGGCACGCCGAGGCTCTCCTCCAGCGCGCTGATCTGGCGGCTGACCGCCGACTGGCTGAGGTTCAGCGTCTCGCCGGCGTGCGTGAAACTTCCAGCCTCGGCCACGGCGTGGAAGACCCGAAGCTTGTCCCAGTCCATCATGCCTGTCTTGCTGCCCGCGCCCTGGCGGGGAGCCTCCCGTTCATTCTTGAAGACGGCGCATAGCCGCCATGCTCATTTATACCGGGAACGCGCGGCGAACGCACCCCCAACCAAAGGCCCACCGCACGAAAAAGAGCCAAGCTTGGTAAGAATTTTCCGTTGTGCTGCGAAGAGCGCACATTTGTTTATCCCGCATTGTGGGATTTTTGCCGTTCCCGCAACCGAAGGACGACTTCGCTGCGCTGGATTTGCTCGGACGATAATCGAGACCCGGCGCAGGATTGGGAGACTCGGGCCGGCAACCCCTGGGAAGGCACCTCCCTCTTGTTGCTGCGGGGCTTCTACCCTTGCGCCGTTGCGCCGGGCGTCGGATGGGCCGCAAATCGGGTGTGACGCGGATTTGGGAAGGAGGGGTTCCGAATGCCCGATCAGCATCAGCCGGCGCTCACCCGCGATCAGGTGATCGACATCTGCGGGCGCCTGGACGATATGCGCATCGCCAGCATCATCGGCACGGGCGCGACGCCCGCCGAATTGATGGAGGCCACCAGCTGGACCGGCGCCGACGATTACATGGGGGAGGCGACGCGGCATCCCCCCTCGGGCCGGGTCGCCCGGCTCCTGGAGCTTCTCAAGGCGGACGAGCCGGACTGGGAAGACCGCTGACCCGGCTGCATCTGATCCGGTTGCGGCCGATCCGGTTGGGGTTCAGTCGGCCGCTTCGAGCGCGCGCGGCGGTTCCTTGGCCCGCGCGCGGGCGCGGTGGCCGCTGATCTCCGCGCCGGCGTCGGGCGGCAGCCGCAGGAAGAACAGGGCCGATACGCAGGCCATCCCTCCGACCGTCAGGAAGGCCGGCACGAAGTCGGTGGGTGTCAGCGCGGCACCGGGGCCGCTGGTGACGCTCTGCGTCAGGTGCAGCACCGTCGCCCCGACCGCAACGCCCAGGCTGAGCGAGACCTGCTGCATCACGCTGGCCAGCGTGTTGGCGCGGCTCAGGCACTCCTTGGGCACCTCGGCGTAGGCCAGGCTGTTCAGGCCGGTGAACTGCAGCGAGCGGAAGAAGCCGCCCATCAGCAGCGCGCCCAGGATAACCCAGTGCGCCGTCTCGGGCCGGAAGGCGGCGTAGCTCGCCAGGATCAGGCCGCTGAGCAGCGCGTTGGCGGTCAGCACCTGGCGGAAGCCCAGCCGGCGCAGGATGGGGCCGGCCAGCGCCTTCATGGTCAGCGCCCCGGCGGCCCCGGCGAAGGTCAGCGCTCCGGACTCGAAGGGCGTGCGCCCGAAGCCGACCTGCAGCATCAGCGGCATCAGGAAGGGCACGGCGCCGATGCCGATGCGGAACAGCGTGCCGCCCATGACCGAGGCGAAGTAGGTCGGCAGGCGCAGCAGCGAGGGGTCGAGCACCGGCCGTTCCATCCCTCGGGCATGGCGCAGGTAGAGCCACGCGGCGGCGAAGCCCAACCCCAGCACCCCGGCGACCGCGACCGGCGGCAGCACGCCGCGGCCGACATTCTCCAGCCCGAACATCAGCGCGGCCAGGGCCAGCGCGCTCAGCATGAAGCCGCGGCCGTCGAAGGGGTCGCGCTCGGTCTCCCGCACGTTGGGGATCAGGGTCAGCACCAGCGCGATCCCGATCAGCCCGATCGGCACGTTGATGTAGAAGATCCAGCGCCAGGAGGCGTAGGTGGCGATGAAGCCGCCGACCAGCGGCCCCAGCGCCGGGCCGATCAACGCCGGCAGGGTCATCTGGGCCATGGCGGCGACCAGCTTCTCCTTGGGCACGGTCTTCAGCAGGATCAGCCGCCCGACCGGCACCATCATCGCCCCGCCCAGCCCCTGGACGATGCGCGCGCCCACCAGCTCGTACAGCCCGTCCGCCTGGCCGCAGAGGATCGAGCCGACGGTGAACACCCCAATGGCCGCCGCGAAGATCGTCCGCGTGCCGTAGCGGTCGGCCATCCAGCCGCTGACCGGCAGGAACACCGCCAGCGCCAGCATGTAGGAGGTCATGGCGAGGCTGAGGCGCAGCGGGTCCTCGCCCATCGACCGTGCGATCTCCGGCAGCGCCGTGGCGATCACCGTCGCGTCCAGATTCTCCATGAACAGGGCGCAGGCGATGATGAAGGGAATGTAGCGGGTGGCGCGGGGCATGGCGGAAGGCATGGCGGGGGATGGGGCGGTGGGACGGGGAGGCAATTTTCCCAATCTGGACTTCCCCGTCCGGAAACCACCGCTATGGCGCGAACCCTGGCATGCGCGGCCCCTCACCGCCCCTTGAAGACCGGCTTGCGTTTCTCCAGGAACGCCCGGTAGCCCTCGCGGAAATCCTCCGTGCCGAAGCAGTGGTAGCATTCGGCGATCTCCGCCTCCGACAGCGGGGCGGGGTCGGACAGGCGGCGGACGAACTGCTTGTGCAGACGGGCGGCCAGCGGGGCGCCCCCGGCGATGCGTTCGCAGGTCGCAGCGATCTCGGCCTCGAAGGCTTCGTCGGCCACGAGGCGGTGGACCAGCCGCTTGTCCTTGGCCTCGTCCGCGCCGAAGACGCGGCCCTCCAGCAGGATTTCCAGCGCCGCCGGGCCGCCCGCGATGTCGTGGAGCAGCTTCAGCTCCGGCAGCGCCATGGAGATGCCGAGCCGGCTGACCGGCACGCCGAAGCGGCTCCCCGCTGTGCAGACCCGCAGGTCGCAGGCCAGCGCGACGGCCAGCCCGATGCCGCAGCACGCCCCCTGGATGGCCGCCAGCGTCGGGTGCGGCAGGTCGCGCAGCAGGGTCAGCCCCTCGTCCATCAGCACGCCGTAGTCGGCGCCCTGTTCGGGGCTGTTGCGCTCCGTCTCGAACTCGGAGATGTCGGCGCCGGGGCTGAAGGCGCGTCCGCCGGCCCCGCGCAGCACCACCGCGCGCACCGTGTCGTCCGCGCCGAGCTGGCGCAGCAGCGGGATCAGCGCGAGCCACATCGGCTTGTCGAAGGCGTTCAGCTTGTCGGGGTTGCTGAGCGTCAGCGTGGCGACGACGCCGTCGCGCGTCAGGGTCACGGTGCCGGCCATGGCGTGTCGGACTCCCCATCCATTCGGTTGCGTATGGGGCAGACCACAAACACCCGCGCCCCCGATCCGTCAAGGACTTCGCAAAGCCTGCTTCCACTCTGGACCGCGGGGCTGCGGGTCCCCATAGTTCGTAGCCGGGACTTCACCGGACGGAGATGACGCCGCGATGCGAACGGGATTGGCGCGAACGGGATTGGCCGCTTTCACCCTGGCCGCCGCTCTGGCCGCCGCCCCCATGGGCTCGCCCGCCTTCGCAGCGAAGGACGAGCTGGTGATCGGCATGACCCAGTTCCCGTCCAACTGGCACCCCTCCATGGAAGCGATGATGGCGAAGAGCTACGTCCTGTCCATGGTGCGCCGGCCCTTCACCGCCTACGATCCCGACTGGCGTCTGACCTGCCTGCTCTGCACCGAGCTGCCGGCGCTGGACAAGGGCACCGCGGAGGTCGAGACGCGGGCCGACGGCAAGAAGGGCATCAAGGTCACCTACACCATCAACCCCAAGGCGACCTGGGGCGACGGCACGCCGGTGACGACCGAGGACGTGCTGTTCACCTGGACGGTGGGCAAGCACCCGCAGAGCGGCTACAGCAACTTCGACCTGTTCGCCCGCGACATCGTGGCGATCGACGCCAAGGACGAGCGCACCTTCACCATCCATCGCGACAAGGCGGTGTGCAGCTACGCCGAGATCAACGACTTCGAGATCCTGCCCGCCCATCTGGAGCGCGCGGTGTTCGAGGCCGACCCGGCGACCTACCGAAACCGCTCGAAATACGAGACCGACACGACGAATCCCGGCCTGTGGTTCGGCCCCTACCGCATCGCCCAGGTCGAGCCGGGCAGCCATGTGGTGCTGGAGCCCAACCCGACCTGGTGGGGGGCGAAGCCGGCCTTCAAGCGGGTGATCGTGAAGTCCATCGAGAACACCGCCGCCCTGGAGGCCAACCTGCTTGCCGGGCAGGTCGACATGGTGCCGGGGGAGACCGGCCTGCCGCTCGACCAGGTGCTCGCCTTCGAGAAGCGGCACGGCAGCCGCTACAACGTCTTCTACAAGCCGGGCCTGTTCTTCGAGCATGTCGAGCTGAATCTCGACAACCCGGCTCTGGCCGATGTGCGGGTGCGCCGGGCGCTGCTCCACGCCATCGACCGCGAGGCGATCTCCAAGCAGCTCTACGACGGGCGCCAGCCGGTCGCCCACAACGAGATCAGCCCGCTCGACCGCGTGCACGCGCCGGGCTACCCGACCTATGCCTTCGACCCGGCGCTGGCCGGTCGGCTGCTGGACGAGGCGGGCTGGAGCGAGCGGCGCGCCGGGGTGCGCCACAACGCCAAGGGGGAGCGGCTGGCGCTGGAGATCATGACGACCGCCGGCAACCGCTCCCGCGAGGTGCTGCAGCAGGTGCTCCAGGCGCAATGGCGGCAGGCCGGGGTGGAGGTGCGCATCGTCAACGAGCCGGCCCGCGTCCTGTTCGGCGACACGCTGGAGAAGCGCCGCTTCAAGTCGATGGCGCTGTTCGCCTGGATCAGCGCGCCGGAGAACATCCCGCGCACCATCCTGCATTCCAGCATGATCCCGACGGAGGCCAACAACTGGGCGGGCCAGAACTACACCGGCTACCGGAACCCGGAGATGGACAAGGTCCTGGAAGACCTGGAGCATGTCTGCGAGCCCGACGCCAACCGCGCGCTGTGGGCGAAGCTTCAGACGCTCTACGCGCAGGACCTGCCGAACCTGCCGCTGTTCTTCCGCGCCGATCCGTTCATCCTGCCGCCCTGGCTGGAGGGCGTGGTGCCGACCGGGCATCTGGATTCCAGCACGCTGTGGATCGAGACGTGGAAGGCGAAGGAGTGAGGGTGTCGCGGGTGGTTGCCCCCACCCTCCCACGCTTGCGCGTGGGTCCCTCCCTCCCCCGCTTCGCGGGAGAGGGAAAGTTGGCCCCCTCTCCCGCGAAGCGGGGGAGGGCTGGGGAGGGGGAACCATGACCCGCTTCCTCGCCTCCCGCCTGCTCCAGGCGCTGGTCGTCCTGCTGCTGATGAGCTTCGTCATCACGGTGCTGATGACGCTGATGCCGGGCGATCCGGTGGACATGATGCTGGCCGGCAACCCGCGCGCCACGCCCGCCGATGCGGCGCGGCTGAAGGCGCTCTACGGCCTCGACAAGCCCCTGCTGGACCGTTACGGACACTGGCTCCAGGCGGCGCTGATGGGGGATTTCGGCTTCTCGCGGCTCTACGCGCAGCCGGTTCTGACGATTCTCCTCCCGCGGCTGGGCAACACGCTGCTGCTGCTCGGGGCGGCGATGGCGCTGACCCTGGCGGTGGCTCTGCCGCTCGGCGTCTACGCGGCGCGGCGGCCCTACGGCTGGGCGGACAACGCCATCAACCTGTTCTGCTTCGCCGGCATCTCCGTCCCGGCCTTCTGGCTGGCGCTGCTGCTGATCCTGCTCTTCGCGGTGGAACTGCAATGGCTGCCCGCCTCCGGGCTCGGCCCGGTGGGGGGAGAGGGCTGGTGGGAGCGGCTGCCCTACCTCGTGCTGCCGGTGGCCTCGCTGACGCTGGCGAGCATCGGCGGCTACACGCGCTACGTCCGCGCCGCGATGATGGGGGAGCTTCGCCAGGATTACGTCCGCACCGCCCGCGCCAAGGGGCTGGGGGAGGGGCGGGTGGTCTGGCGCCACGCGCTGCGCAACGCGACCATCCCCATCGTGACCATCGTGGCGCTGGAGTTCGGCGCCCTCTTCTCCGGCGCGCTGGTGACCGAGACGATGTTCGCCTGGCCGGGCATGGGCAAGCTGATCTACGACAGCATCATGGGCAACGACCTGAACGTGGCGCTGGTGGCGCTGCTGTTCGCCACGCTGACGACGCTGGCCGGCAACCTGCTGGCCGACGCCGCCTACGCCGGACTGGACCCGCGCATCTCCTTCAAGGGGGACGGGGCGTGAGGGCGGGGCGTTTCCTGCGGCGCTTCGCCCGCCACCGGCTGGCCGTGGTCAGCGCCCTGCTGCTGCTCGTCCTGGCCGTCGCGGCGGCCGCCGCACCCTGGGTGGAACATTGGTTGGGGGTGGAGTCGACGGGCATCAGCCTGCTCGACCGCTTCGGCCCGCCCTCGGCCCTGCACCCGCTGGGCACGGACGAACTGGGGCGCGACGTTCTGGTGCGGCTGCTCTACGGCGGGCGGGTGTCGCTGTTCGTGGGCGTGGCGGCGGCGCTGGCCTCCGCCGTCATCGGCACGGGGATCGGGCTGCTGGCCGGCTATTTCGGCGGGCGGCTCGACGATCTGCTGATGCGGGTCACCGACGGGCTGATCGCCTTGCCGCTGCTGCCGCTGCTGATCGTGCTGGGCGCCATCGACCTGACGCGGCTGGGCATCCCGCCGGAGGTGGCGGGGGCGGAGGATGCCAGCCTGCTGCGCATCGTCGTTCTGGTGGCGCTGTTCGGCTGGACGACGGTGGCGCGGCTGGTGCGCGGGGCCACCCTGTCGGCGCGGCGGCGCGACTATGTGCGGGCGGCGGTGGCGATGGGGGCGGGCAGCCGCCGCATCATGCTGGCCCACATCCTGCCGAACGTCGCCGCCCCCGCCGTGGTGGCGACGACGCTGACGGTCGGCAACGTGATCCTGCTGGAGTCGGTGCTGAGCTTCCTCGGGCTGGGCATCCAGCCGCCGCTGCCCTCCTGGGGCAACATGCTGACCAACGCGCAGGAATTGGTGGGAACGGCGCCCCTGCTGGCGGTGTGGCCGGGGCTGTTGATCTTCCTGACGGTGATTGCCGTCAACCTGCTGGGCGACGGGCTGCAGGACGCGCTGGACCCGCGGGTGGTGGGGAAGCGGTAGTCATTGGTGCCCCCACCCTAACCCTCCCCGCTGGGCGGGGAGGAGACAATCGCAGAAGGCTCAAGCTCCCTCCCCGCCCGGGGGAGGGCTGGGGTGGGGGAAATACGCAACCGGCCCCTCACTTCTCCCTTTGAAACTTCGCCGCCCCAGCCGCCATCGGGATCAACCGCACCGCATAAGGCGACGTCTGCATCTGCGCCACCGCCTGGGCCGGACCCGGAACCCGCTCGCGGTAGCCGACGACCACATCGCCGCCCGCCGCCCGCGCGCTGACGATGGACACGCCGTAGCCGCCGGTGTCGCGCGGGCCGAGGAAGACCGCCGCGGCCATGCGGTCGCCGGGCAGGGGCCCCGGCGCGGCCTCGCCGACGCGGGCCCAGAGATCGTTCCATTCCTGCGGGTTGCGGGCGACCACATAAGCGCGCTCGTAAGCTTGGCTGCGATCGCCCTGCCAATAGGTGCCGGGATCGGCGTCGGCGGGGAGCAGGGCCTGCGTCTCCGTCCCGTCCGGGGCGGTCTGGCAGGCGCCGAGAAGGGGAAGCGTCACGGCGAGGGCAAGCAAGCCGGCGGTCGGGCGGTTCATGCAGCGGCTCACTCCGGCACCGCCATGCCGCGCTTGACCGCCGGGCGTTCGGCGACCGCGTCGTGCCAGCGCTTCAGGTTGGGGTAGCGGTCCAGCACGTTGCCTTCCGCCTTGGCGGCCACTGCCACGAAGGGGAAGCAGGCGATGTCGGCGATGGAGTAGGTGGCGCCGGCCAGATAGTCCGACCCGCCCAGACGCTCCTCCATCGCGGCGTGAATGCGCTGCAGTTCGCCTTTGAAATAGTCGATGGCGTAGGGGATCTTCTCCGGCGCCATGACCGCGAAGCGGAACTTGCTCAAGCCCGAGGGGCCGAGGTCGCTGACGCCCAGCATCAGCCAGCTCATCGCCTCCGCCCGCTCGTCCTCGTCCTCGGGCAGCAGGCGGCCGGTGCGCTCCGCATAGTGCAGCAGGATGGCCCCCGACCCGAACAGGCGGCGCTTCCTGCCGCCGGGCAGATCCTCGACGACGGCGGGGATCTTGCCGATCGGGCTGACCGCCAGATAGTCGGGCTGACGGCCTTCGCCGGCCACGAGGTCGACCTTGTGGACCTTGTAGGTGAGACCCAGCTCTTCCAGCAGGATCGAAGCCTTTTGCCCGTTCGGCGAGGCGAAGGTGTAGAGCGTGATCATCGGTGCCCGTCCCTGGAGCCTGTTCCTTTGCCGCGTCCGCAAAGATGTTCAACAGGCGTCAGTTTCGCCGATTTGCGCGCGGAAGGCCAGAGGCAGGAAAAAGCGTCCTTTTTCCTGCCGATCACATCCTTTTCCTGCCGGTCACAGGGGGATCACGCTCACACCGCGCGGCTGTGCTTCCCGGCGCCGGTGGACAGATAGGTGTCGAAGCGCGCGGCGACGATGCGCATCAGCGGGCGGGCGGGTTCCGGCACATGGACGCGGCGGCCCTCCACCACGGCGACCCCGTCGCCCACCAGATCGGCCATGGCCTCAAGGTCGGCGTCGAAGGTCCCGGCGGCCAGCCCATGGGCCTCGGCCACCGCGCCGACGTCCACCGACAGGTCGCACATCAGGCGCACGATCAGGTCGCGGCGCAGCCGGTCGTCGGCGGTCAGCGTCAGCCCCTTGCCGGTCGGGAACCGTCCGGCCTCGACGGCCTGGGCGTACTGGTCGAAGGGAACGGCGTTCTGCACGTAACCCTGCGGCAGCGCCCCGATGGAGGACGCGCCGAAGCCCAGCAGCACCTCCGCGTCGTCGGTCGTGTAGCCCTGGAAGTTGCGGCTGAGCCGCCCCTCGGCCTGCTGGATGGCCAGTTCGTCGTCGGGCTTGGCGAAGTGGTCGAGCCCGATGGGCTGGAAACCGGCGTCGGTCAGCACCCCGGCGATGGACGCGAACTGCTCCCACCGGCCCAGCGTGCCGGCGAGCGCCGACTCGTCGATCTTCTTCTGGTGGGACTTCATCCACGGCACATGGGCGTAGCCGAAGACCGACAGCCGGTCCGGCGCCATGGTCAGGGCGATTTCGGCGGAGCGGGCGACGCTCTCCACCGACTGGCCGGGCAGGCCGTACATCAGGTCGAGGTTGATGTGGCGGATGCCGTTGGCGCGCAGCCACTCCAGCGCCTGCTCGGTCTGCTCCCGCGGCTGGATACGGTTGATGGCCGCCTGCACCCCGGCGTCGAAGTCTTGCACGCCCAGCGAGGCGCGGTTGACCCCGGCGCGGCCCAGCGCCTCGGCCATCTCGCGGGTCAGGGTGCGCGGGTCGATCTCCACCGCGATCTCCGCGTCCGCCGTCACGTCGTAGCGCTCGCGCAGCAGGGCGATCAGCGATTCGAAGTCGTCCGGCGCCATCATGGTCGGGGTGCCGCCGCCGAAATGGATGTGCCGCACCCGCAGCCGTCCGGAAATGCGGTCGGCGACCATGCCGATCTCGCGCCGGAGATGGCCGAGATACTCGGCGATGGGAGCGTAGCGGGCGACGATCTTGGTGTGGCAACCGCAGTACCAGCACATCTTCGCGCAGAAGGGCACGTGCAGGTACAGCGACCCTGTGTGGGCCGCCGTGTCCAGCTCCGCCAGCCAGTCCGCGTAGCGCTCCGCCCCCACGGCGGCGGTGAAGTGCGGCGCCGTCGGGTAGCTGGTGTAGCGGGGCACCCGCAACCCGTCGTACTTGGCGAGCAGGGCGGCGTTCAGCGGGGCGGTCGGGGCGGTGGCGCAGGCCACGGGGGAGATCGCGTTCATGGCGGGGAGGATCGTGCAGACCGCCTTCCACCGCTTTGACACAAGTCAAGCGTTCGAACGCCCGGCCGTGAACGCCCGCCCGTCTGGCCGGTCCGTCAGTTGGGTGCGGCCAGCCGGTTCTCCAGATGCTCCAGCAACAGGTTCAGGTTGCGGCGGTTGGCCTTGAAGCCGATGTCGAAGAGGGCGCCGACCACCGGGACCGAGCCGCCGGCCCAGTCCACCGCCATGTTGGCGACCATGCGGGCGATCAGGCTCTTCGGCAGGTCGAAGCGGGCGGCTTCCATGATGATGTAGGCGGCCACCACGGTGGTCGCCGTGCTGCCAGCGACCGGGACCAGCGCGGCGATGCCGTCCAGCCCGAAGGGAATACGGGTGCCGGGAACGCGCCAGCGCGTGTCCATCAGCCGGGTCAGCCGGCGCAGCCGTTCCAGCCGTTCCAGGTCGATGGAGATGACCGGCGCCGCCGTGGCGACGCCCGAGAGGCTGGTAGCGGGCGCGGGGCGTGTGCGGATGTCGCTCATGGGGCTTCACCGGAGCAGGAGAGCCGCCGTGGGGAGCCGCCGGTGGATGAAGCCGTGGGCGGAGCCGGTCGGGCGTGACGGGGGAGCAACCCGCGGCTGTGCCCGGCGGTTCCCGGCCTATCTCCATCGGGTGCCCGGCACCACGGACGCGCTCACGGTCTGGGCGGGGCCATCGTCATACGGATGGTCGGGCGGACGCAGGGTCATCGTCCGAACGGAGAGGGGGGTGACGACCGGGTGCGGCGAATGGACGCGCGATCTGGATTTGTGGGAAGCCAAGCGATTGTTGTTCCGACGATTTTTCCGGAATCGCCGGGGTTTCGAGCGGCCATATGCCGAAGGCATCTCTGGTCTGGGACGTCCTTAGGCACAACAATGGTGCGCGCAGATCGAGACTTTAGACCGAAAAGAACCGAACGGGCGCCCGCTCCACAGGGTGATGGGCGGGGCACCAGTCATCGGAAAAAAGCAGGGAGGATCACCATGACCACACTTTATTGCGCCTGCTGCGGACAGCCGTTCCGCCGCAGCTCGCCGCGCGGCCCGGCGCCGCTCTACTGCTCGCGCGATTGCCGTCGCCAGATCGAGGTGCGCCGCCGCGTCTGGGCAGCGCTGCAAGCGGCGGAGCGGCTGCCCGCGCCGCTGCCGCCGGTCGTTCCGGCCGGTGCGGGAACTTTCCATAGGGTGGAAACGGTGTGGGAGCGCGCCTCCGCCTGATCGGGCGCAACGGGCGGCCTGCGCATTTTTTGGCCGGTTTGGTTGCGGCCCCCTCTAAAACAGCAGGGCTGCCATACCATATAGGAGGACGCTACATGAGTGAGCGTCCCCCGAAACGAGGGCTTTACCGAACACGGCCATGACCCAGAACACGCGATCCCCCCGCACCGTTTCCCGCACTCCGGCCCGCGCCTTCGGCGCCGTCGCTCTGGCGCTGGCCGTGGCGCTGACCGCCGGCACCGCCGACGCCCGCGCCGGCAAGAGCAGTTCCGCGGGCAGCCGCGGCTCGCGCACCTACGAGGCGCCGGCCCAGACCAACACCGCGCCGCGCGCCGCCCCGATGGAGCGGTCGGCGGCCCCGGCCCAGACCCCGGGCGCCCAGCAGCCGGGTATGCAGCAGCCGGGCATGGCGTCGCCGGCGGCGGCGCAGCGCGGCGGCTTCTTCTCGCGCGGCGGCTTCATGCCGGCCCTGATGGGCGGCCTGATCGGCGCCGGCATCGCTGGCATGCTGTTCGGCGGCGGCTTCCTCGATGGGCTGGGCAGCTTCGCGGGCATCCTGGGCTTCATCCTCCAGATCCTGCTGGTCGTCTTCCTGGTCCGTCTGGCCATGCGCTTCTTCCGCAACCGTTCGGCGGGCGCGGCGCGGCCGGCGGGCATGGGCGCTTCCAACGCCGCCTATGCCGGTCCGAATCCGGGCGCCATGAACCCCGGTGCGATGAACCGCGAGGCGGTGGACGCGCGCTCGAACCCGCTGGGTGGTGGCGCTCGCGGTGGTGCGGCGGCGGGTCCGGCTTCGTCCGGCCGTCCTGGCGTGCGCCGTGACGACCTGGGCATCGCTCCGGCCGACTATCAGGCGTTCGAGCAGACGCTGGTCGCGGTCCAGACCGCCTACGGCAACGAGGACCTGACGGCCCTGCGCAACGCCGTGACGCCGGAGATGGCCTCCTACTTCACCGAGGAACTGGCGGCCAACCACAACCGCGGCGTGGTCAACCGCCTGTCCGACGTCCGCCTGCTCCAGGGCGACCTGGCCGAGGCGTGGCGCGAGGGCAACGCGGAATACGCCACCGTGGCGATGCGCTTCTCGCTGACCGACGTGACGGTGGACCGCGCGAGCAACCGTGTGGTCGAGGGCGACCCGAACCGTTCGGTCGAGGCCACGGAAATCTGGACCTTCACCCGTCCGCGCGGCGGGCGCTGGGTCCTGTCGGCGATCCAACAGGCCGGCTGACCACTCTCCACTCCTCAACCGGTCTCGCGAGGGGGGCGTCCGAAAGGCCGCCCCCTTTTGCATTTCCGGACTCCCCTGGGCGGATGGGGCATGATAGAACCTATCAGGAACAAATACCTGCTCAGCGGAAGCGAGTCATGCCCGAACTTCCTGTGCCTGGGTCCTGCATCGAAGCGCCCCCGCCGGACCGGGCGGCGGTTCTGGCCGATCTGCGCGCCCGCATCCGGGGCCTGGAAGGGCTGGGCGGGGAAGGCGCGCGGGTGCTGCCCTTCGGCCTGCCGGATCTCGACGGAGCCTTTCCGGCGGGCGGTCTGCCGCTCGGCTGCCTGCACGAGGTGGCGGGGGAGGAGCCGGGGGCCGGCACGGCCTTCGCCGCGCATCTGCTGGCCCGCCTCGCCAGCGCGGCGGCGCCCGCGCTGTGGGTCGTGCGCGGGCGCGACCTGCACGCCGCCGGGCTGGCCGCCTATGGGCTGACGCCGGACCGGCTGATCGCCGTGCGCGCGACCCGCGACGCCGACGCCCTGTGGGCGATGGAGGAGGCGCTGCGCTGCAGGCGGCTGTCCGCCGTGCTGGGGGAGGTCGGTGGGCTGGACCTGACGGCGAGCCGCCGGCTTCAACTGGCCGCCGAGTCGTCGGGTGTGACGGGATTCCTGTTGCAGAGCACCGCCCGCCGCTCGGCGGCGAGCGCGGCGGTCACCCGCTGGCGGATCGCGCCGGCGCCCAGTTGGACGGCGGAGCCGGGCGTGGGCGATCCGCGCTGGCGCGCGGAACTGGAGCGCTGCCGGGGCGGTCGCCCGGGGGCGTGGCTTGTGGAATGGCGTGACGGTGCCCTGGTCCCGGCGCAAGCACCGGAGCGGGCCGTTCCCGCGCCCGCATCCACCCCGGTTCGGCGTCCGGTTCCGGTGGGCGGACACGGACCGTCCTGGGCCGAGGTGGCGTGATGCGGACGGGAGGGACGGACGGTGATGTCGCCTACGCGACAGCCACCCGTCGTTTTCCTGTCAGTAGTTGGTGGCCCAGTCGGGCAGGGGTTGCCCGGTCTCGCCATCCGGATCGGCGTCGGGCGGAAAGGGCGCGTCGTCCGCGTAGAGCGGCAGTTGCCGGGCGAATTCCGCCGATTCCTGAGCCCGGCGTTGCTCCAGCAAGCGGGCGGCCAAATGAGCGGGCAGCATGGCAAGCCTCCTTCTGAGCGTCGGGAGAGCCCGGGGAGCGGTCCTGTCGGCCGCCCTCGGCCCAACCCGTCCTGTGTGTCTGGACGCTATCATGCAAGGTCCAGGCCTCTAAGTGATGCAGATCACGCGTTATGCAAACTTTAATGCGCCCGGTTTCTTTTCGGACCCCGTTTCTTTTTGAGGCCCGTTCCTTTTTTCGGGTGGGAAGCCCATAGTCCCCGCCTCCCGCTTTTTCCGCGGATGTTCCTTCTCCGAGACCGACCATGCACGCCGAATCCTGCCCCACCTGCCTAAAACCTATGCATTTGTGCGTTTGCGAGGCGGTGGAGCCGATCGACAACGCCGTCTTCCTGCTCATCCTCCAGCACCCGCAGGAAAAGCGCGAAACGCTGGGCACCGCGCAGATCACCCATCTCCAGTTCAAGAACTCCGCGCTGAAGGTGGGGCTGAGCTGGTCGAACCTGAAGCGCATCCTCGGACGCGAGGTCGATTACAAGCGCTGGGGCGTGCTCTATCTCGGCCCGGTCAAGCAGGGTGCGGCCCCTCTGCCGGAGGTGTCCGTGGTGGACAAGGGCGGCGTCCCGCAGAAGGACAGCGATCTGGTTCTGGCCGACCTGGAGGGTGTCATCGTCCTGGACGGCACCTGGAGCCAGGCCAAGACGCTGTGGTGGCGCAATCCGTGGCTCCTGAAGTGCCGGCGCATCGTGCTGAACCCGAAGTTCCGCTCCCTCTACGGGCAGGCTCGCAAGGAGCCGCGGCGCGACAGCGTGTCGACCCTGGAGGCCGCCGCCTTCCTGCTGTCGCGGCTGGAGGCCGAGCCGGCGGTCCTCGACCGCGCGCTGAAGCCTTTCGCCCTGCTTCTGAAGAAGCTGCGCGCGCCGCGCCCACGCCCCGTTCCGCTCCCCCGCGCGGAGGCGGCAGAGCCCGCTCCGGATCAGGACGGGCCGGAATAATCCGCACCTCTTCCGGGATCGCCCTTTCCGGGTAAGCCCCCCTCGACCAGGGCGGCCGTGGCAACCAATGCGCTGTTGCGCTGTTGGGGATTGCATCGGCCGCTCGGGCCTCAACCAAGGGAGCGATCCATGAAGGGCGTTTTGCTGTGGCTTGTCGGGATTCCCATTCCGATCATTCTTCTGCTGTATCTGTTCAACGTCCTCTGATTGGACCTCTGATCGGCTTGACGGCACGGACCGGCGGCGCCACATGCGAACCGCGCCGCCCTCCGCGCGCACGGCAAGAGACGAGGACCATGGCTCGCGATTTCGTTCCCTTCGGACTGACCGTCTGCGGCATCGAGGAGCTGAACGGCTTCTGCGAGGCCGGCGTGACCCACGTCCTGTCGATCCTCGACCCCGGCCACCCGGAGCCGACCGCCTTCGGCTCCTACGGCGAGCACAAGCGGCTGGAACTGCGCTTCCACGACATCATCGACCCTTACATGGGCCAGTCCCTGCCGCAGCGCGCCGACGTCGAGCGCATCCTGGCCTTCGGGCGCGACCTGATGACCGAGCTGACCGGAGTGGGCGGGCTGCTGGTCCATTGCCACGCCGGCATTTCGCGCTCGACCGCCGCCCTGACCATGATCCTGGCCCAGGCCAGCCCGGACCGTCCCGCCGCCGAGGCGATGGCCGCCGTGGTCGGCATCCGCCACAAGGCGTGGCCCAACCTGCGCATGATCGAATTCGCCGACGAGATCCTGGAGCGCCGGGGCGAACTGGTCGCCGCCGTCCGCGCCCGCCACCGGAGCTATGGCCGGGAGCGTCCCGATCTGGTCCAGTTCATGATCGACAACGGCCGGGTCCGCGAGGTCGCGGACCTGATCGACTGACCATTCCTTTCCAACCGCTTCTCAGCGGAAGTTCCGCCCCTCCGGGAAGACCGTGGCGGCGGAGCGGTTGGGCAGCGCCTCGGGGTCGGTCAGGTCGCGCAGCCGGTGCGTCAGGTCGGTCAGCCGCGCGACGCGCAGGTGGATGACCTCGCCGCCCTCGTCGTTGGGCTTGCCGCTGCGCTCCACCCGGCCGGTGGCGGCGATCAAGCGGGCGCCGATGATCGTCTTGCGGAATGTCTCGAACACGTCCGGCATGATGACGAGGTTGGCGATGCCGGTCTCGTCCTCCAGCGTGATGAAGACCACGCCCTCGGCGCTGCCCGGCCGCTGCCGGACCAGCGCCAGCCCCGCCACGGTCAGCCGCGTGCCGGCCCGCACCTTGCCCAGCCGTTCGGCCGGGGCCACTCCGGTGAAGCCATCGCGCAGCAGCGCCATGGGGTGCGCCTTCAGCGACAGGCACAGGCTGCCGTAGTCCATCACCACATGCTCGCCCAGCGCCATGGCCGGAAGGAGGGCCTGCGGCTCGTCCTGGGCGGAGTCGGCGAGGCCGGCGAACAGCGGCAGCGGCTGCGCCCCCAGCGCCTTCACCGCCCACAGCGCGGCCCGCCGGTCCAGCCCGACGGAGCGGAAGGTGTCGGCCTTGGCCAGCCGCTCCAGCCCGGCGACCGGCATGCGCGCGCGGCGCCATAGGTCGTAGGGATCGCGGTAGCCCGCCCCGCGGCACAGCACGAGTTGATGCGCGTCCTCCTCGTCCATTCCCCGGACCAGCCGCAGGCCGAGGCGCAGGGCATGCCTTATTCCCTCTCCCGTCCCGGGAGAGGGTGACAGGGGTTCCAACGTGCAATCCCAATCCGACCGGTTGATGTCCGGGGGCAGCACGGTCACCCCATGCTCACGGGCGTCGCGGATGATCTGGGCGGGGGCGTAGAAACCCATGGGCTGGCTGTTCAGCAGCGCCGCGGCGAACACGTCCGGGTGATGGCACTTCATCCAGGCCGACACATAGGCCAGCAGGGCGAAGCTCGCCGCGTGGCTCTCGGGGAAGCCGTATTCGCCGAACCCCTCGATTTGCTGGAAGCAGCGCTCGGCGAAGGCGCGGTCGTAGCCTTTCCCGACCATACCCTCGATGAACCGGTCGCGGAAAAGCTGGACCTCTCCGGTCTTGCGGAAGGTCGCCATGGCGCGGCGCAGCCGGTCGGCGTCCTCCGCGCTGAAGCCGGCGCCGACGATGGCGATCTGCATCGCCTGTTCCTGGAACAGCGGCACGCCCAGCGTCCTTTTCAGCACCGCCTCAAGGTCGGGGGATGGGTATGTAACCAATTCCTCCTTGTTGCGGCGGCGCAGGTAGGGGTGGACCATGTCGCCCTGGATCGGACCGGGGCGCACGATGGCGACCTGGATCACCAGATCGTAGAACTTCTTGGGCCGCAGGCGGGGCAGCATGGACATCTGCGCTCGGCTTTCCACCTGGAAGACGCCCAGGCTGTCGGCCCGGCACAGCATGTCGTAGGTCGCCGGGTCCCCCTGCGGCACCGTCGCCAGCGTCAGGTCACTGTCACAATGCTGCTTCAGCAAATCGAAGCCGCGGTGCAGGCAGGTCAGCATCCCCAGCGCCAGCACGTCCACCTTCAGGATGCCCAGCGCGTCGATGTCGTCCTTGTCCCACTCGATGGTCGTGCGGTCCTTCATGGCGGCGTTGGCGATGGGGCAGAGGTCGCTCAGGGGGCCGCGGGTGATGACGAAGCCGCCCACATGCTGCGACAGGTGGCGGGGGAAGCCGATCAGCTCCTGCGCCAGCTCCAGCGTCTGGCGGAGCCGCGGGTCGTCGGGGTCGAAGCCGTATTGTCGGGCGCGCTCCTCGTCCACGCCGTGGCGGCTCCAGCCCCAGACGGAGGAGGACAGCCGCGCCACCAGATCGGCGGACAGGCCCATGGCCTTGCCGACCTCGCGGATGGCGCCGCGGGCGCGGTAGCGGATGACGGTGGCGGTCAACCCGGCCCGCTCACGCCCGTATTTCCGATAGATGTACTGGATGACCTCCTCGCGCCGCTCATGCTCGAAATCCACGTCGATGTCCGGCGGCTCGTTGCGGGCCGAGGAGATGAAGCGCTCGAACAGCAACTTGGTGGTGGCGGGATCGACCTCCGTGATGCCGAGGCAGTAGCAGACCGCTGAATTGGCCGCCGAGCCGCGCCCTTGGCAGAGGATGTCCTGCGAGCGGGCGTGGCGCACGATGTCGTACACCGTCAGGAAATAGGGCGCGTAATCGAGTTGCCCGATCAGCGCCAATTCGCGGTGCAGGGTCTGCGCCACCGTCTCCGGCACGCCGTCCGGGTAGCGCTGGACCGCCCCGGCCCAGGTCAGGTCGGTCAGCGTCTCCTGCGGGCTGCGCCCGTTCTCCGCCACTTCGTCCGGGTATTCGTAGCGCAGCTCCTCCAGCGAGAAGCGGCAGGCGGCGGCGATCTCCACCGTGCGGGCGACGGCGTCGGGGTGGCGTTGGAACAGGCGGGCCATCTCCACCCCGGCCTTGAGGTGCCGCTCGGCGTTGGCGGACAGGCGCCAGCCCGCCTCGTCGATGGTCGTGCCGCTGCGGATGCAGGTCATCACGTCGGCCAGCGGGCGGCGGGCGGGCGTGTGGTAGAGCACGTCGTTGGTGGCGACCAGCGGCACCCGCTCCGCCTCGGCCAGCCCGGCCAGCCAGGACAGCCGCCGCTGGTCGTCGCCGCGGTAGCGGTGGCTGGCGGCGAGGTGCAGACGATCCCCCAGATCGTTGCGCCAGCCGCGCAGCGCGTGGACGAAGGCGGGGTCGCGCCGGTCCGGCGGCACCAGCAGGAACAGCATCCCCTCCGCATGCTCCAGCACGTCGGCGCGGCCGATGAAGCAGGCCCCCTTGGGCGCCCGCCGCTTGCCCAGCGTCAGCAGCCGCGACAGCCGCGCGTAGGCCGCCCGGTCGGTGGGGTAGGCGAGCAGGCTGTCCGCGTCGGTGAGGTCGAGCCGGCAGCCGACGATCAGACGGAGGCCGTGCTTGCGGGCGGCGGCGTGCGCCTGCACCACCCCGGCCAGCGAGTTGCGGTCGGTCACCGCCACGGCGGCGTGACCGAGGCCGGCGGCGGTCAGCGCCAGCTCGTCCGGGTGGGACGCGCCCTCCAGGAAGGTGAAGCTGGTCGAGACCTGAAGTTCGGCGTAGGGGGTCATGGCGGCCCCGTCACCCGAAGAAGCCGTGCAGGAACCACAGCGCCGCCACGCCGGGCCGGTACAGCCCCTGGCGGAAGACCCAGAAGCGGCGCCCGGCCTCGTCCTCGACGCGGTAATAGTCGCGGGGCTCGCCGTCGCGCCGCCACCATTCGGCCGCGATCCGCTCCGGCCCGTCGGCGCGGCGGATGCGGTGCCGGGCGCCGCGCCAGCGGAACATCACCGGCGGGTCGTCGGGAAGCAGGGCCATGGCCTCGATGGGCTCCGGCGGGGCGAGCAGCCGCACCGGACGCGGGCGGTCGGCGGGCCACAGCGCACCGCCGGAGGCATCCGCGAAGGCCGAGGCGGGGGCCACGCTGCGCTCCGGCAGCCAGCTTTGCCGCGGGACCAGCCGCAGCACCGCCCGCTCCCCCAGCCGGTTGCCCAGCCGGTCCATCAGCTCGCCCAGTTCCGGCTGCCCGTCCGTACCGCCATCCAGCGCGGCCTGTGCGGCGGCGAGCGGGCCGGCCTCGGTGGCCGACAGCACCATCAGCTCCAGGCCGGGGCCGGGCTCCACCCGGTCGAGCTTCTGGGCGAACAGCCGCATCAGCGCGTCCGGGCGGCGCACCGGGTGGCCGGTGCCGATGGCCAACGTCTGGGGCGCGTCCTCCAGCCGGCGGTCCACCCGGTGCAGCTCCAGCCGCAGCCGGCGGGCGCCCTCGCCGGTTTTCTCCAGCCCGGCGCAGAGGGCGGCCAGCAGGCGGCGCAGCGCCTCGGCGATGGCCTCGGCGGTGGTGATCGGCTCGGGCAGGGCGAGGCGGACGCTGTGCGGCGGCACCGGCAGGCGGGGGGACAGCGGCTCGTCCAGCCGCCCGTAGGCTTGGTCGAGCCGCCGCAGCAACTCCGGCCCGAAGCGGGCGGCCAGCGTGGCGCGGGGGAGGGCATGCAGGTCCCCGATCCGCCGCAGCCCCACCGCGGCCAGACCGTCCACCGTGGCGGCGGGCAGACGCAGCGCGGCGACGGGGAGGGGGAGAGGGAGGGTGTCTGCCCGGTTGCCCCCACCCTCCCGCTCGCGGGTCCCCCTCCCCGCTGGGCGGGGAGGGCAAGATCCCTCCCCGCCCAGCGGGGGAGTTAAGGTGGGGGCCTCCCTCCCGAACCGCGCCAGCGCCCAGGCCGCCGCGGGGGTGTCCGCCACCGCCAGCCGCGACTCGAAGCCTGCCGCACCCAGGCGGGCGGACAGGTCGGCGGCCATGGCCTCCTCGCCGCCGAACAGATGGGCGCAGCCGGTGATGTCCAGCGCCACCCCGTCCGGCCCGTCCGGGGTGGTCCAGGGGTGTAGCGCGTGCACCAGCCGGCGATCCGCTCCAGCAGGCGGGCGTCCGACTCGGGCTCGGCGTCGAAGACGGCCAGGGCGGGTTCGATGGCGCGGGCGTCGGCCAGACTCATGCCGGGATGCACCCCGGCCTCCGCCGCCGCGCGGTTGACGGCGGCCACGCCCAGCCGCCCGCGCTCGGCCAGGATGGCGGCCAGGGGATGGTCGCGCCGCTCCGGATGGCGGCGGCTGTGGGCGTCGGTGGGCAGCCGCGGCAGCCACAGGGACAGGATGCGCCGCGCCGTCCGTTCGGTCTCCCGTTCCACCATGCCCCCTCCTTTCACAGCTTGTCGCGCCAATCGCCCTGTCTCGAACAAAACAAGAACATTCTAGCGGCAAAAGCCGGCGGTTGGGAGTCCCCTTACGGCCTCACCAAGAAGGGGGATCGCCGGCAGGGCCTTGTCCCGTCTCCGCGGGACACGACATGGTTGGTATGACACCGCTCCGCCCCACCGCCGCTTTCCTGCCCGTCGCCGTCGCGCTCGTCGCTCTTGCGCTGGGGGCCTGCGCGACGGAGGTGCACGACGAGATGCCGGGACGGGCCCAGGCGGCCCCGCCGGTGTCCGCGCAGAGCGGTGGGCTGAAGACGCTGCGCCAGATCCAGGCGGAGGAGAACGCCCGCCCGGCCCCCGCGCCGCAACCTCCGCCCGCCCCGACGCAAAAGCTCTCCGACGCCTCGCAGGCGCCCAACCAGCCGCCGCCGGTGCGCCGCCGCGGCAGCTCGTCCCCGCCGCCGCCGCCCATCGACCAGCCGGCCACCCCCGCCCTGCCGGCGCCGGGCTCGACCCAGGGGCTGACCGACCGCGCCAAGCGCGACCTGATGAGCCCGGAGGTCGACCGGCTGCGCACCGAGGACGCCATGGGCCGGCTCGACCCGCTGCAGCAGCGCGACCTGCTCCGCAAGCAGCAGGACCTCCGCCAGTACGGCCCCGGCCCCCTGGGCTACTGATCATCCCCGGTTCTTGAAGCCCGCCACCCTGGTCACTTGACCCCACCCCGCGCAGCGGCCATACCGGCCCGGTGCTGCGCAAGAGACGTTGGGGAAAAGGGGTAGGGAATGGTGGCGATCCGGTCGGTTCTTCTGGCGCTCGCATTGATCGGCGCCGGTGCCGCGCCCGCGCTGGCGCGGATGACGGTGACCGGGCCGTTCGGCACCGGCCTGACCGAACCGGTGTGGGTGCTCCAGCATTTGCTGGGCTTCCTCGCCATCGGGCTGTGGAGCGGGCAGAACGGCGGCCCTTCGGTCTGGCAGCTTCCGGTGGCGGCGCTGACCGCGGTGCTGGCCGCCGGGCTGGCCGCGCAGATCGGCATCCGTTTGCCCTACGCCGCGGAAGGGCTGTCGGCGTCGCTGATCCTGATGGGCGGACTGGTCGCCCTCGGGCTGAAGGCTCCGTTGGCCCTGGGTGTGCTGACGGTCGCTGCGGCGGGGGCCTTCCACGGCTATGTGCATATGGGTGGGCCGCTGTTCTGGGCCGGGCTGTCGTCCGGCGTGCTGCTGGTCATCGGCGCCGGGCTGGGCCTGTCGGTGGCGGTGGGGCAGGCGGCGTCGGGCCGAGTCGTGCAAATGTGTGGCGGCGCGGTAGCACTCGCCGGGGTTCTTGATCTGGCGGGCGTCTTTTAAGCCCCCGACGCCTTGAAAAAGCCCGGCTGCGGGTATTCTTGTAAGAGCGTGTCCAACACACGCCGCCGATGGCCCAATGCCGCCGGGACGGCTGGCCAGCAGGAAAGGTGGACCCGCCGGTGCTGCGCGCAGGAGCCAACCCCCGCCTTTCCTCCCAAGGTCTTCCCAGCCGCCGCCATCTCCTGGCCGGTGTCGCGGGGGCCGCTCTGCTCGGCCTGCTGCCGCGGGGTGCCGAGGCGCAGGACATCCGCTATTTCCGGATTGGCACGGGCACCACGTCGGGCACCTATTTCCCGATCGGCGGGCTGATCGCCAACGCCATCTCCAATCCGCCCGGCTCGCGCCCCTGCGACCGCGGGGGAAGCTGCGGCGTGCCGGGTCTGATCGCGGTGGCGCAGGCGACGCTCGGCTCGGTGGAGAACATTGAGCTGCTGCGCTCCGGCGCGGTCGAGGCCGGGATGTCCCAGGCCGACATCGCCTATTGGGCCTACACCGGCTCCGGCATCTTCCACGGCAAGGCGCCCTTCGAGGGGCTGCGCTCCATCGGTATGCTCTACGCGGAGGCGATCCAGCTCGTCGTGCGCGCCGACAGCGACCTTCACGGCGTGGCCGACCTCAAGGGCAAGGCCGTCTCGCTGGGGGAGGAGGGCTCCGGCGTGCTGGTGGAGGCGCGGGCGATCCTCGACGCCTTCGGCGTGAAGGAGGCGGAGCTGCGGCCCCCGGCCTACCTGAAGCCCGGCACCGCGGCGGACCGGCTGGCCAAGAAGGAGCTGGACGCCTTCTTCATGGTCGGCGGCTTTCCGGTGGCGGCGGTCACCGACGTGGCGAACCGCGAGCCGATCCGCCTGATCCCGCTCGACGGCGAGGTCGCCGACGGGCTGCGAATCCGCCAGCGCTTCTACATGGACCAGACCATCCCCGCCGACACCTACCCCGGCGTCCCGGAGATCCACACGCTGGGGGTGGGGGCGGAGCTGCTGGTCCGCGCCGATCGCGACCCCACCCTGATCCACGGCGTCACCAAGGCGCTGTGGCACGAGAACACCCGCCGCCTGCTGATCGAGGGCCACCCCAAGGGGCGCAGCTTCGACGCCACCAAGGCGGTCGCCAACGTCTCCGTCCCGCTGCACCCGGGCGCCGAGCGCTACTACCGCGAGGTCGGGCTGATCGGCAACGCCGCCAACGAACCGACCGGCGGGGCGACGCCCTGACGTCGTCCTATTCCGGGTCCTATTGGGGGTCGCGCTCGTCCGCGTAGAGGTCCCAGGGCTCCGCCTTGGCGGCGGCCACCCATTCCGCCATGGCCGGCAGCTCCATCACCGCCCGCGCGTAGTCGCCGCACAGCCCGTCCATCTCCACCCCGTAGGTGAGGAGGCGCGTCACCACCGGCGCGTACATGGCGTCGGCGATGGAGAAGCCGCCGAACAGGAAGGGGCCGCCCGCCCCGAAGCGGGACCGCGCGTCGTGCCACAGGGCGAAGACGCGGGCGATGTCGGCCTCGCTTTCGGCGTTGCGGCCCACGCCGGGGCGGAAGGCCTTGAGGTCCATGGACATGAAGTTGCGCAGGGCGGCGAAGCCCGAATGCATCTCCGCCGAGACCGACCGCGCCACCGCGCGGGCGTGGACGTCCGCCGGCCAGAGGGCAGCCTCGGGGAAGGACTCCGCCAGATACTCGCAGATCGCCAGCGAGTCCCAGATCACCCGGTCGCCGTGCCGCAGACAGGGCACCCGGCCGGAGGGCGAATGCTCCGCGATGCGGGCCGCGGTGCCGGGCTGGCGCAGCGGGATGACGATCTCGCGGAAGGGCCGGCCGGTCCGCTTCAGCGCCAGCCAGGGCCGCAGGGACCAGGAGGAGAAGGCCTTGTTGCCGATGACCAGCGTCAGGTCGTCCATGGATGCGCCTCGGTCGCGAAGGAAGAGGGTGGCGGAGCATGCCTGTCCTGCGACCTTGCGGCAAGCCGGCACGCAATCCCCCTTTTCAGGGGCGCTCCGGCGCGCCATGCTTTCCATCACTGTTTCCGTTTCCTGACGAAGGACGCCCGCCTTGCTCGCCACCCTGCTCGCCACGGCCGGCCCCGGCACCGTGACCATCACCCCGCTGAACAAGGCCGGCCTCGCCACGTGGCTGGAGGGTCAGCCGCCCGCCACCGCGGCCTGGGTCAAGGCTGTGAACTTTACGGGGGAGGCCGGTTCCACCGCGTTCCTGCCAGGGGAGGGCGGAGCGGTCGCCCGCGTGCTGGCCGGCGTGTCGGCGTTGGATGACCTGTGGGGCCTCGCCGGGCTGCCCGCTGGCCTGCCGCCGGGGAACTACCAGCTGGACGAGGCGGTGGACGCCGCGCTCGACCGCCGCGCCGCCACCCGTCTGGCGCTGGGCTGGGCGCTCGGCAGCTACCGCTTCGGGCGCTACAAGGCGTCGGAGAAGTCCTTCGCCAACCTCGTCTGGCCCAAGCACGCCGACCAGGGCGAGGTGCAGCGCACCGCCACCGCGACCTATCTGCTGCGTGACCTCGTCAACACGCCGGCCAACGACCTCGGCCCGGCGGAGCTGGCTGCCGCCGCCGCCGCGCTGGCGTCGGAGTTCGAGGCGGGGCTGGACGTCATCGTCGGCGACGGTCTGCTTGACCGCGATTATCCGGCCATCCATGCGGTGGGCCGGGCCAGCCCGCGCGCGCCGCGGCTGATCGATCTGCGCTGGGGCAACCCGACGCACCCGAAGGTGACCATCGTCGGCAAGGGCGTCTGCTTCGACAGCGGCGGGCTGGACATCAAGCCGTCGTCGGGCATGCTGCTGATGAAGAAGGACATGGGCGGGGCGGCGCACGCGCTGGCGCTGGGCCGCATGGTGATGATGGCGGGGCTGCCGGTGCGGCTGCGCGTTCTGATCCCGGCGGTGGAGAACGTGATCTCCGGCAACGCCTTCAAACCGATGGACGTGCTGAAGACGCGCAAGGGCCTGAGCGTGGAGGTCGGCAACACCGACGCCGAGGGCCGGCTGATCCTGTGCGACGCGCTGGCCGAGGCGGATTCGGAGAAGCCCGCCCTGCTGATCGATTTTGCCACCCTGACCGGGGCCGCCCGCGTCGCGCTGGGGCCGGACCTGCCGGCGCTGTTCGCCAACGACGACGATCTCGCCAACGACCTGCTGGCCGCCGGGGAGGAGCAGAGCGACCCGCTGTGGCGCCTGCCGCTGTGGGCGCCCTACCGCAAGGGGCTGGACAGCAAGGTCGCCGACCTCAACAACGTGACCAGCAACGGCATGGCCGGGGCGATCACCGCCGGGCTGTTCCTTCAGGAGTTCGTGTCGAAGGACACGCCCTGGGCGCATCTCGACACCTTCGCCTGGAACAGCGGCGCCCGCCCCGGACGCCCGGAAGGCGGCGAGGCGCTGGGCCTGCGCGCGGCCTATGCCGTTATCGCCAAGCGGTTCGGGTGACAGAGCGGTTCAACAAGCGGCATATGGTTAAAATTGTCACCCCCGCGGGCGTCGCGGGGGTGGCGTGCCGATTCGGAAAGGACTAAAACCTTCGGGTAGGACCGGTGGACTCGGGTGCCGGCCGGGTTTTTGGAGGCGGATACATGGCGCTGAAGGTTCGTGAGGATTATCGCACCCTCACCGGTCCGGAGAAGGCGGCCATCCTGATGCTGGCGCTGGGCGAGGAGCATTCGTCCAAGCTGTTCGCGATGATGGACGACGAGGAGATCAAGGAGCTGTCGCAGGTGATGGCGAACCTCGGCACCGTCTCCGCCAACCTGATCGAGCGCCTGTTCGTCGAATTCGCGGAGCAGATGTCGGCCACCGGCTCGCTGGTCGGCTCTTTCGACTCCACCGAACGCCTGCTGCTGAAGACGCTGCCCAAGGACAAGGTCGACTCCATCATGGAGGAGATCCGCGGTCCGGCCGGCCGCACCATGTGGGACAAGCTGGCCAACGTCAACGAATCGGTCCTGTCCAACTACCTGAAGAACGAATACCCGCAGACCGTGGCGGTGGTGCTGTCGAAGATCCGCCCGGAACACGCCGGCCGCGTGCTGACCCAGTTGCCGGAGAGCTTCGCGATGGAGGTCATCATGCGCATGCTGCGCATGGAGGCCGTGCAGAAGGAGGTTCTGGACGACGTGGAGCGCACGCTGCGCACCGAGTTCATGACCAACCTCGCCCGCACCAGCCGCCGCGACAGCCACGAGATGCTGGCGGAAATCTTCAACGGCCTGGACCGCACGACCGAGCACCGCTTCATGGCCGCCCTGGAGGAACGCAACCGCGACAGCGCCGAGCGCATCAAGTCGCTGATGTTCACCTTCGAGGACCTGTCCAAGCTCGACCCCTCGGGCGTCCAGGCCCTGCTGCGCAGCGTCGACAAGCAGAAGCTCGCCACCGCCTTGAAGGGTGCGTCGGAGACGCTGAAAGACCTGTTCTTCTCCAACATGTCCGAACGCGCGGCGAAGATCCTGCGCGAGGACATGGCCGCCATGGGGCCGGTCCGCGTCCGCGAGGTGGACGAATCCCAGATGTACATGGTCCAGCTCGCCAAGGATCTGGCCGCCCGCGGCGAAATCGTCATCTCCGAAGGCAGCGGCGAGAACGAGTTGATCTACTGAGCGGGCTCCCGACGAGGCCCCCACCCTCCCGCTTCGCGGACTTGCCCGCTCCCGCGACACCCTGACCGATCGATCCGGTTGCGAAACGCTTGCCTGTCCGGGCCGGGTTGGGGGACACTCCTTCGCCGCGCGTTCCGAATGCGGGGGCCTTCGGGGCAAGGGACGCGGTACGCGGGGGGAAATCATGGCACGGAACCTGAAAGCGCTCGGCCTGTGGCGGACGGCTCTGATCGCCAGCGTCCGGCAGGACGGGCCGGACCTGTCGGCGCGGCAGATGGCCATCATGCTCCAGGTCTATCTGACCGATCCGCCGCACACCGTGCGCGGTCTGGCGGCGACGCTGAACATCTCCAAGCCCGCGGTGACCCGCGCGCTTGACCGGCTGTCGCTGCTCGGCTTCATCAAGCGCAAGCGCGACGTCGAGGACAAGCGCAGTGTGCTCGTCCAGCGCACCGTGAAGGGCAGCGTCTTCCTGTCCGACTTCGCCGAACTGGTCGTCGCTGCGGGCGCCGTGGCGCCAGAGGACATGGCGGTCATCCGCGCTGAGGAGGAGGTGGCGGCCTCCGCCAAGGCGCGGCTGGAGGCGCAGTTGAGCGCCTCCAATCCTGTGGCGGTGCCCGCCTGACCGGCTGCCGTTTTCAGTAGCCCTGGCTGCGGTCCACGAGGTTCGGCAGAGGGCGCCCCTCACGGAAGGCGGTGATCGCTTCGGCCACCACCGCGGCGGAGCGCGACGGGTGGGTGACGGCGGCGACGTGCGGCGTCACATGCACCTTCGGGTGGGTCCAGAAGGGATGGCCGACGGGCAGCGGCTCCTCCGCGAACACGTCCAGGCTGGCCCCGGCGATGTGCCCGCTCTCCAGTGCCGCCAGCAGATCGTCCTCCACCAGATGGCCGCCGCGCGCGGCGTTGACGACCACCGCCCCCTTGGGCAGGGCGGCGAACAGCTTGCGGTTCAGCAGGCCGCGCGTCTCCGCCGTCAGCGGCAGCAGGCAGACCAGCAGGTTGCATTGCCCGAGCATCGCCGCCAGCCCGTCGGGTCCGGAAAAGCTCTCCACCCCCGGCAGCGTCTTCGGCGTCCGGCTCCAGCCCAGTACACGGTAGTCCATGCTCAGCAGCGTCTTGGCCGAGGCCATGCCCAGCTCGCCCATGCCCAGGATGCCGACGTTCACCTCCGACGCCGGGCAGGGGTCCAGCGGCTCCCACCGCCCGGCCTGCTGGAGCGCCTTGTACTCGTCGAGGAGCCGGTGCCAGCGCAGCACCTGCAGCGCCACATAGCCGGCCATGTCCACCGTCAGCCCCTCCGACACCATGCGGACCAGCGGCACCTCGGGCAGGGTGGGGTCGAGCAGCAGCGATTCCACCCCGGCGCCCAGCGACACGATCAGCTTCAGGTTCGGCAGGGTGGCGAGCAGCCCGTGCGGCGGCTTCCACACCAGCGCCATCTCGATGTCCGCCGGGTCCCCCATCTCGGGCCACACCCGCACCTCCAGGCCGGGCAGGCGGGCATCCAGCTCGCTCAGCCAGCGGTCGGACCGGTCGGTGGTGGAGCAGAAAAGCAGCGTCACGGTGCAAACCCCTGTAATGTTATTGTTCGTCGTCGAACCCTTCCGAGCCAACCGTGCCCCGTCTGATCCTGCTGAACAAGCCCTATGGCGTGCTGCCGCAATTCACTGATGAGCAGGGGCGTCCGACGCTGGCCGACCATGTGCCGGTGAAGGGAGTCTACGCCGCCGGGCGGCTGGATCGCGACAGCGAGGGGCTGCTGGCGCTGAGCGACGACGGCGCGCTGATCGCCCGCATCGCCTCGCCCAAGCACAAGCTGCCCAAGACCTACTGGGTGCAGGTGGAAGGCGTCCCGACCGAGGAGGCGTTGCAGCGCCTGTGCGACGGGGTGACGCTCAACGACGGGCCGACTCTGCCCGCCGAGGCCCGCCGGATGGAGGAGCCGGACGGCCTGTGGCCGCGCGACCCGCCCGTGCGCTTCCGCGCCGCCATCCCGACAAGCTGGATCGCCCTGACCCTGAAGGAGGGGCGGAACCGTCAGGTGCGCCGCATGACCGCCGCGGTCGGCTTCCCGACCCTGCGGCTGATCCGCTGGTCCATCGGCGACTGGACGCTGGACGATCTGGCGCCTGGCCAATGGCGCGAGCTGACGGTGCCGGGGCGGGACTCCCCGAAGGCATCGCCGCATCGGCCGAAGGCGCCGCCCAACGCCACGAAGGCGAAGCGCCTGCGGAGCCAAGGCAATCGCACTTGACCCTCATAGCCCTCTCCCCTCTGGGGAGAGGGTGGCCCGAAGGGCCGGTGAGGGGGTTGCGCTTTTGCCGGACGTACCGACACGCGCAACCCCCTCACCCTAACCCTCTCCCCAGGGGGGAGAGGGGATAGCGAACGCGGCGACGCTACATCCGCACGGCGTCGGACTTGACGGCTTCCAGGTTCAGCGCGGCGGCGAGCAGGGCGCGGGTGTACTCCTCCCGCGGCTCCTCGAAGATGCGGCGGGTGGGTCCCTGCTCCACCACCTTGCCGTCCTTCATGACGATGACGTGGCTGCTGAGCGCCCGCACCACCCGCAGGTCGTGGCTGATGAACAGGTAGGCGAGGTTGTTGCGCGCCTGGATGTCGCGCAGCAGGTCGACGATCTGCGCCTGCACCGACATGTCGAGCGCGCTGGTCGGCTCGTCCAGCACCACGAACTTCGGCTTCAGCACCAGGGCGCGGGCGATGGCGATGCGCTGGCGCTGGCCGCCGGAGAACTCGTGCGGGTAGCGGTGGCGGCTGGACGGGTCGAGCCCCACCTCCTCCAGCGCCTTGGCCACCATCGCGTCGCGTTCGGCGCCGGAGCCGATGCGGTGGATCGTCAGACCCTCGCCGATGATCTGGCCGACCGACAGGCGGGGCGACAGGCTGCCGTAGGGGTCCTGGAAGACCACCTGCATCTCCCGGCGCAAACCGCGCAGCTTCTTCGCCTGCCAGCCCTGGATGTCCTTGCCGTCGAAGCGGATCGCCCCCTCGCTGGCGTGCAGGCGCAGCAGGGCGAGGCCCAGAGTCGTCTTGCCGGAACCGGACTCGCCGACCACCCCGACCGTGTGCCCCTGCCGCACGTTGACCGACACGCCGTCCACGGCGCGGACGTGATCGACGGTGCGGCGCAGCAGGCCCTTCTTGATCGGGAACCAGACCTTGAGGTTGTCGGCGGCCATGATCTCCGGCGCGTCGGCGGGCGGGGTCAGCGGGTCGCCCTTCGGCTCCGCGGCCAGGAGCTTGCGCGTGTAGGGGTGTTGCGGGCGGGCGAAGATGTCGGCGACGTCGGCCTGCTCGACGATCTCCCCCTGGTTCATCACGCAGACCCGGTCGGCCATCTTACGCACCACGCCCAGGTCATGGGTGATGAGCAGCAGCGCCATGCCGAAGCGGCGCTGGAGGTCCTTCAGCAGCTCCAGGATCTGTGCCTGGATGGTGACGTCCAGCGCGGTGGTCGGCTCGTCGGCGATCAGCAGGTCGGGCTCGTTGGCGAGCGCCATGGCGATCATCACGCGCTGGCGCTGGCCGCCCGACAGCTCGTGCGGGTAGGCGTTCAGCCGCTTTTCCGGGTTGGGCAGCCCGACCAGCCGCAGCAGCTCCAGCGTGCGCTTGCGCGCGGCGGCGCGGGACAGGCCCTTGTGCAGGAACAACGTCTCGTTGATCTGCCGCTCGATGCTGTGCAGCGGGTTCAGCGAGGTCATCGGCTCCTGGAAGATCATGGCGATGCGGTCGCCGCGCACGTCGCGCAGCACCTTCTCCTCCGCCCCCACCAGCTCGGTCCCGCGGAAGCGGATGGAGCCATGCGGATGGCGCGCCATGGGGTAGGGCAGCAGTTGCAGGATCGACAGGGCGGTGACCGACTTGCCCGACCCGGACTCGCCGACCAGCGCCAGGGTCTCCCCCTTGGCGATGTCGAAGGATACACCCTTCACCGCGTGCATCGCCCCGCCGCCCGAGCGGAACTCGACATGGAGGTTGCGGACCTGGAGGAGATCGTCGGTCCCATTGGTCGTCATGTCGGTCATGGGCGGTTCCGCCTTCTTGGGGTGGTGGTCGTGGGGGGCATCATTCCGCGGCCTTCTGCGCCACGGCGGCCGCCTCGTTGGCGGTTCCGGTGGCGGTGGAGAGCTGGCCGATGGTCTTGCGCGGGTCGAAGGCGTCGCGCACCGCCTCGCCGATGAAGATCAGCAGGCTCAGCATGATCGCCAGCACGAAGAAGGCGGTCAGGCCCAGCCAGGGCGCCTGGAGGTTGGCCTTGCCCTGGGCCAGCAGTTCGCCCAGCGAGGGGGAGCCGGGCGGCAGGCCGAAGCCCAGGAAGTCGAGCGCTGTCAGCGTGGTGATGGACCCGTTCAGGATGAAGGGCAGGAAGGTCAGCGTCGCCACCATGGCGTTGGGCAGCACGTGGCGCACCATGATCGTCGCGTCGGTGGCGCCCAGCGCGCGGGCGGCGCGCACATAGTCGAAGTTGCGCGCCCGCAGGAACTCCGCCCGCACCACATGGACCAGCGAGGTCCAGGAGAACAGCAGCAGCAGCCCGAGAAGCCACCAGAAGTTCGGCGTCACCACGCTGGACAGGATGATGAGCAGGAACAGGGTGGGCAGGCCCTGCCAGATCTCGATGAAGCGTTGGAACAGCAGGTCGGTGATGCCGCCGAAATAGCCCTGGACCGCCCCCGCCATGATGCCGACGACGGACGAGAAGGCGGTCAGCACCAGCCCGAACAGCACGGAGATGCGGAAGCCGTAGATCAGCCGCGCCGTCACGTCGCGCCCCTGGTCGTCGGTGCCCAGCCAGTTGTCGGCGGACGGCGGGGCCGGGGCGGGGACCGGCAGGTTGTAGTTGATGGTGCGGTAGCCGTAGGGGATCGGCGGCCAGACGATCCAGCCCTTCTCCTCGATCAGCTGGCGCACATAGGGGTCGCGGTAATCGGTCTCCGTCTCGAACTCGCCGCCGAAGGTGGTTTCCGGATAGGCGGTGAAGACGGGCCAATACAGCGCGTTGTCGTATTTGATGAGCAACGGACGGTCGTTGGCGATGAACTCCGCGCCCAGCGACAGGGTGAACAGCACCAGGAAGATCCAGAAGGACCAGAAGCCCCGCCGGTTCGCCCGGAAATTCGCCAGCCGCCGCCGGGTGAGCGGCGTCACGTGCATGCCGAGGAAGCGGTCGCCGGTCATGCATGACCCTCCTGACAGGCGTTTGCCCTCACCCCTCTGGGGAGAGGGGAGGGTGAGGGGGTTGCGCGTGGCGGTGCGTCCGGCACAAGCGCAACCCCCTCACCCCAACCCTCTCCCCAGAGGGGAGAGGGGGCAAGCGCCAGAAACGGATGCATGTTCATCACACCCTCCGCGCTTCGAAGTCGATGCGGGGATCGACGGCGACGTAGGTCACGTCGCCGACGAGGTTCATGATGAGCCCCAGCAGCGTGAAGAAGTACAGCGTGCCGAACATCACCGGATAGTCGCGGTTGATCGCCGCCTCGAAGCCCAGCAGCCCCAGCCCGTCCAGCGAGAAGATCACCTCAATCAGCAGGGCGCCGGTGAACAGGATGCCGATGAAGGCGCCGGGGAAGCCGGCGATGACGATCAGCATGGCGTTGCGGAAGATGTGGCCGTAGAGCACCCGCCGCTCCGCCAGGCCCTTGGCGCGGGCGGTCACGACATACTGCTTGTTGATCTCCTCCAGGAAGGAGTTCTTGGTCAGCATGGTCAGCCCGGCGAAGCCGCCGATCACCATGGACAGCACCGGCAGCACCATGTGCCACGCATAGTCGAGGATCTGTTGCCACCAAGGCAGGCTCGCCCAGTTGTCCGACACCAGCCCCCTCAGCGGGAACAGGTCGAAATAGCGCCCACCGGCGAAGACGACGATCAGCAGCACGGCGAACAGGAAGCTGGGGATGGCGTAGCCGACGATGACCACGCCGGAGGTCCAGACGTCGAAGGGCTGGCCGTCGCGCACCGCCTTGGCGATGCCCAGCGGGATCGACACCAGATAGACGATCAGCGTCGTCCAGATGCCCAGCGAGATCGACACCGGCATCTTCTCGATCACCAGATCGACGACGCTGCGGTCGCGGAAGTAGCTTTTGCCGAAGTCGAACATCAGGTAGTTCGACATCATGTGGATGAAGCGCTCGTGCAGCGGCTTGTCGAAGCCGAATTCCTTCTCAAGCTGCTTGATGAACTCCGGGTCCAGCCCCTGGGCGCCGCGGTAACGGCTGCCGGTGTCGCCGCCCTGGGCCTGCTGCGCCGCCGGGCCGCCGGTCTCGCCGCCGCCGGTGCCGCCGATGCGGGCGGTCGCCTCCACCGCGGTGCCCTGGACGCGGGCGATCATCTGCTCGATGGGACCGCCGGGGGCGATCTGCACGATCAGGAAATTGATGACCATGATCCCGAACAGCGTCGGGATGATCAGCAGCAGACGGCGGATGATGTAGGCCAGCATCGCGCGGGTTCGCCTTTCTGTTTGCCGTCTCAGGGCGCCGCGCGGCGGGCCGTGTTGGCGAGCTTCGCGTTCTTGTCGGGATCGACCCACCAGGTGTCGGTGAAGGCCAAGCCGTATTTGGGCGCAACCGCCGGATGGGAGAAACGGTTCCAATAGGCGACGCGCCGCACGTCGTCGTGCCATTGCGGGATGACGTACCAGCCCCACAGCAGCACGCGGTCGAGCGCGCGGGTCGCGGTGATCAGGCTCTCGCGGTCGGGGGCCTGGATCACCCGGTCGATCAGTGCGTCCACCACCGGGTCCTTGATGCCGGCCAGATTGCGGCTGCCCGGCTGGTCGGCACGGGCCGCCTGCCAGTAGTCGCGCTGCTCGTTGCCGGGCGAGGTCGATTGCAGGATGCGCTGGATGACCATGTCGAAGTCGTAGCGGTCGATCCGGTTCTGGTACTGGGCGGTGTCCACCACGCGGATGGCCGCCTCGATCCCGGCGCGCTCCAGGTTGCGGACGAAGGGCTGGACGATGCGGTCCATGTCCGGCTGCACCAGCAGGATCTCGAAGTGCATCGGCTCGCCGGTCTTCGCGTTGAGCAGCTTGTTGCCCTTCAGCTCCCACCCGGCTTCCTTCAGCAAGGACAGCGCCGTGCGCAGGTTCGGGCGGATGTTGCCGGACCCGTCGGTCTGCGGCGGCTCGAAGGGCTTGGTGAAGACCTCCTCCGGCACCTTACCCCGGAACGGCTCCAGCAGTTTCAGCTCCTCCGGCGAGGGCAGACCGGTGGAGGCCAACTCGGAGTTGGAGAAGAAGCTCTTGGTGCGCTGGAACAGGCCGTAGGACAGGTTCGCCCGCGTCCATTCGTAATCGAACAGGTAATTCAGCGCCTCGCGCACCTTGCGGTCAGCGAAGACCGGGCGGCGGCTGTTGAAGACGAAGGCCTGCATGCCCTGCGGGTCCTGGTGTTTGATCTCCTCGCGGACGATGTGGCCGTCACGGACCGCGGGCACGTCGTAGCCGGTCACCCAGTTCTTCGACGAATGCTCCACCCGGAAATCGATGGCCCCGGCCTTGAAGGCTTCGAACACCACGTCGAGGTCGCGGTAATAGTCGAAGCGGATGCGGTCGAAGTTGTAACGCCCGCGGTTGACCGGCAGGTCCTTGGCCCACCAGTCCTGCACCCGCTCGAAGACGAGCGAGCGGCCGGGCTGCACCTCGACGATCCGGTAGGGGCCGCTGCCGACGATGGGGTCCAGCGTGGTGCTGGCGAAGTCGCGCACCCCGGAGCCGTTTCCTTCGAACACATGCTTCGGCAGCACCGGCAACTGGCCCATGATGACCGGCAGCTCGGGGTTGCCGCCGTCGCGGAAGGTGAAGGTGACCGCACGCTCGCCGGTCTTCTCCGCCTTCGTCACGTCGGCGTAGTAGGTGCGGTAGAGCGGGTGGCCCTTGTCGCGCAGCGTCTCGAAGCTCCACACCACGTCGTCGGCGGTCACCGGGGCGCCGTCGTGGAAGCGCGCCTGCGGGCGCAGCGTGAAGCGCACCCAGCTCCGGTCCTCGGCGACGGTGATCGTCTCGGCGAGCAGCCCGTAGCGGGTCAGCACCTCGTCCCCGCTCTCCACCGTCAGCGTGTCGAAGGGCAGGGTGGCCCCGGCGGCGGTCGACCCGCGCAGGATGAAGGGGTTCAGGCTGTCGAAGCTGCCGTAGGTCGCCAGCTTGATCTCGCCGCCCTTCGGGGCGTCGGGGTTGACGTAGTCGAAATGCTGGAAGTCCGGCCCGTATTTGGGCGTCCCATGGGCCGTGACGGCGTGCCCCGCGGATTTCTGGGCGTCCTCCGGCTGGGTGGATTGGGCACGGGCCGTGGCGAAGGGTTCCGCCAGATACAGGCACATGACCGCGGCCAGGATCGCTTTACCGGTCTTCCTCATGCCCCTCTCGGTCCTTATTGTTTCCGGTAAGGTAGGGTCTCCCTTGTGGCACAATCAAGGCGGAGCCTCGGCTTTAAGGGGCTATCGCTTCACCCACCACGCCTCGGGGAAGCCACTGTTGCGGAAGCCCAGATCGTATTTCGGCGTCTTCTCCGGAAAGCCGAGCGTCGTCCGGTGGGCGATCCAGTTGTCCGGGTTGTACCAGTGCGGCACCATGTAGAATCCCCACAGCAGCACGCGGTCGAGCGCGCGGGTCGCCGCCTGGACGGACGCCAGATCCTTCGCCGCCAGCGCCTTTTCGATCATCGCGTCGGCCGCCGGCTCCTTGATGCCGGCGTAGTTGGCCGATCCCCGGACGTCGGCGGCGGCGGAGCCGAAATAGCTGCGCAGCTCGGTCCCCGGCGGGGTGAAGAAGTTGAAGTTCGCCACCACCACGTCGAAGTCGAACTCGTCGGTGCGCGCCTGGAACTGGGCGGTGTCAACCACCCGCAGCACCGCGTCGATGCCCGCCTTGCGCAGCGCCTCCACATAGGGCTGGATCACGCGGGTCAGCGCGCCGGTGCCGTCGAGGAACTCGATGCTCAGCACCTCGCCGGTCCTGGCGCTGGTCATCCGGCCGTTCTTCAGCTCCCACCCGGCCTCGCGGAGCAGGCGCATGGCCTCGCGCAGGTTGTTGCGATTGTTGCCGCTGCCGTCGGTCTTCGGCGGCTCGAAGGGAGTGGTGAAGACGCGCTCCGGCAATTGGGCGCGGAAGGGCTCCAGCAGGGCCAGCTCCTCCGGCGTCGGCGGCCCCTTGGCGCCGAAGTCGGAGTTGGGGAAGTTGGAGGTGGTGCGGAGATACTGGCCGTACAGGATGTTCTTCTGAATCCATTCGAAGTCGAACAGATAGCCCAGCGCCTCGCGCACCCGCGGGTCGGCGAACTTTGCGCGGCGGGTGTTCAGGCGGAAGCCCTGGGCGCCCAGCGGCAGGTCGCTCTTCACCTCGACGCGGTTCACCCGGCCATCCTTGGCGGCGGGGAAGTCGTAGCCGGTGGTCCAGCGCTGCGCCCGGTGCTCGGTGCGGAAGTCGTAGGCGCCGGCCTTGAAGGCCTCGAACATCACGTCGTCGTCGCGGTAGTAATCGACCTTCACGCTGTCGAAGTTGTAGAAGCCGCGCGCCGTGGGCAGGTCGCGGCCCCACCAGTCGGCCACCCGCTCGTAGGTGATGGAGCGGCCGGGATCGACGGTCCTGATGCGGTAGGGGCCGCTGCCCAGCACCGGCTCCAGCGTCGTCTTGGAGATGTCGCGCCCGTTGGCGGTCCACCAGTGTTCGGGCTGGGGGGCGATGCTGGTGGCGAAGTCGATGATCGGCTTCATCTCCCCGGTGGTCTTCAGGGTGATCTTCAGCCGGTGCTCGTCCAGCGCCTCCACCGCGGCGACGCGGTCGAGGAAGGACTTCAGGAACGGGTTGCCGTGCGCCTGGATGGAATCCCAGGCGAACACCACGTCGCCGGCGGTCACCGGTACGCCGTCGTGCCAGCGCGCTTCCCGGCGCAGGTGGAAGACGGCCCAGCTCTTGTCGTCGGGCAACTCCACCGACTCCGCCAGCGACCCGTAGGCGGCGTCCATCTCCCAGCCGGAGCCGACCATCAGCGAGTCGGCGATCAGCCCCAGCGTGCGCGGGGTGACGCCGCGCAGGATGATCGGGTTCAGGCTGTCGAAGCTGCCCTGCGCGGCCAGGGTGATCTGTCCGCCCTTGGGAGCCTCCGGGTTCGCGTGCGGGAAATGGGTGAAGCCCGGCTTGAACTCCGGCTCGCCGAACTGCTTCAGGGCCGGGACGGTGACCGTCTGCGCCTGGGCACCGTTCGCCTGGATTGGCGCCGTCAGCGCAAGGAGAGCCAAGAAAGCAGTCGTCCGGGCGGCAGCGAGAACTCGGCGCATCGTCGGTCCTGATGTGGTTGGGCCTGAGATGATAAGGCGGATCAGCCCTAGCATGTACGCGCCTTGCGGCGCGTCAAGTCCGCGTACGCAACGGTATCTTACGCCCGTGCGCTGGCGCCGGCCCGTCCGGGGGCGCAAAAAAGGCGGAAATGCGGCAAGCCCGACGAGGTGGTGACATGACGATGTTCCGGCGCACGAGCGCGGAGTTTCTCGGCACCTTCTGGCTGGTCTTCGGCGGCTGCGGCAGCGCCGTGCTGTCCGCCGCCTTTCCGGAGGTCGGGATCGGGCTGACCGGCGTCTCCCTGGCCTTCGGCCTGACGGTGCTGACCATGGCCTACTCGGTCGGCCACATCTCCGGCTGCCACCTGAACCCGGCGGTCACGGTGGGGCTGTGGGCCGGCGGGCGCTTCCCGGCCAAGGACATCCTGCCCTACGTCATCGCGCAGGTGGTCGGCGCCTTCCTGGCGGCGCTGGTGCTGTACGTCATCGCCACCGGCAAGGCCGACTGGTCGCTGGCCGCCAAGGGGTTGGCCGCCAACGGGTACGGGGAGCATTCGCCGGGCGCGTACAACCTGACCTCCGGCCTGCTGATCGAGGTGGTGCTGACCTTCATGTTCCTGATCGTCATCCTGGGCTCCACCGACCGGCGGGCGCCCGCGGGCTTCGCGCCGCTGGCCATCGGTCTGGCGCTGACGCTGATCCACCTCATCAGCATCCCCGTCACCAACACGTCGGTGAATCCGGCGCGCAGCACGGGGCCGGCGCTGGTCGTCGGCGGCTGGGCGCTGCAGCAGCTCTGGGCCTTCTGGGTGGCGCCGCTGGTCGGCGGGCTGCTCGGCGGGCTGGCCTACCGCGCGCTGGCCGAGGAGATGCCGCCGAAACCGGCCATCACCGGCGAGGCCCGGCCGTCCACCTGAGCCTTTGCCATCTGAGCCCTTTCTGACCCTTTCCCTTCGGGTCCCTCCCGACTCAGCGGACCGTGCCCCTCCGGTGCGGTCCGTTTTTTATGGGGATGTTCACCCCCAACCCGGCCCCACCCAGTGGAAGTCACGGCCTTGTCGCGGGAACTTCGCGGGCGTCAACGGTTATTCTGAACATCCGTTGACGCACAGGGAGTATATCATGCGGCAGTTCGACCCCGATTCCAACCCGATGACCGACGAGGATTACGGCATCGTCCTCGGCCTGTTCATCGGCATCTACCTGGGGCTGCTGGCCGTCTCGCTGCTGCCCTGACCGGCGCGGGTCTTCTTCCAGTGGTCGGCCATGCGCTCCATGAGCTGACGGTAGCGGCGGTCGGACCGCATCATCCGGCGCACCGCCTTACCGTTGCGCGGGTCGGCGAGCATCCATTCCTCGGCGGCCATCTGGTGCTCCGGGTGGATGGACAGGATGTAGATCGCCGCCTGCTCCGGCTGCTTTACGGCCTCCTCCTTCAGCCCCTCCAGGATCGCCCCGACATAGAGCGGCAGGACATTGCGGAAGTCCTCCGGCCCGGTGCCGTCCTGGGCTCCATGTTGGGAGGCGGCGTCGTCTCCGGCGCCCATCAGGGCGCGGCGCTCCTCCGCCGGAAGGGCGAAGAAGGCGTCCAGCCCCAGCAGCAGGTCGCAGACCGTCTTCTTGCGGACCATCCAGTTGGCCCCGCCCGACACCCGGCCGGCCAGCGAGTGCAGGAAGGGACGCAGCTTCTCCGGCGAGGTCTCGAAGACGGAGCGGGCGGGCGTGGCGATGGTTGCCATGGGCGTGGTCCTCCTGTCTCAGCCGGCCAAGGCGGCCAGCGTCTCGCGGTGGGTGCGGGCGTCGCCCGCGGCGACCACACGTCCGCTGGATTTGGCGTCGAGCGGCCGCCCGTCCCAATCGGTCATCAGCCCGCCGGCCCCGGTCACCACCGGCACCAGCGCCGCGAAGTCGTACAGCTTCAGCCCCGATTCGACGACGAGGTCGTAATAGCCCGCCGCCAGCAGGCCGTAGCTGTAGCAATCGCCGCCATAGACGGACACCTTGGCCGCCCCCGCCACCCGGCGGAAGGCATCCTGGTCCGTGCCGGGGAACAGGTCGGGCGAGGTGGTGCCCAGGGTCGCCGCGGCCAGCCCCCCGGCGCAGGCGCGCACGCGGGCCGGCTGGCCGTTGAACAGGGTCGGGCGCCCCTCGACGCCCAGCCAGCGGTCTCGGACGATGGGCTGGTCGATGACGCCGAGCACCGGGCGCCCGCGGTGCAGCAGGGCGATCAGCGTGCCGAAGATCGGGCGGCCGGTGATGAAGGACTTGGTGCCGTCGATGGGGTCGATCACCCACACCCACTCGGCGTCCAGGTTCTTCGTCCCGAACTCCTCGCCATAGATGCCGTCGTCGGGGCGCTCGGCCTCGATGATGCTGCGGATCGTCCGCTCCGCCTCGCGGTCGGCGATGGTGACGGGGGAGGCGTCGGCCTTGTCGTCCACCGCCACCGGCGTGCGGAAATACTGGCGGATGACCGGGCCGGAGGCGTCGGCCAGACGCTCCGCCAGGGTCACCAGGGGGGTGGGGCAGGGTTCGGTCATGGTCGCTCCGCCGGATCGCGCGTGGTTGGGACGAGGGCGGCATCCTAGTCGGGTGCTCTCCCGGCGCAAACCATGAATGAAGGAGGAGGGTTGCGCGGGACGCCGCTTCCCCGTTCCGCGGGCTTGTGGCAGCTTCTTCGCCATGCACGACCGCTCCTCCCCACCCGACCGCCCGAACGCCCGCCCGAACGCCTATGCCGGCATCCCGCTCGACCGCGCCGCCGTGCGCCGCAAGGACAAGGACTGGCTGAAAGACGCCTGGGCCTCGCCGAACGCGCGCCTGCTGCCCGTGGCGAAATCGCGCAACTTCGTGACCGGCGACGCCGACTCGGCCCACGCGGTCGCCGTTGCCTGTGGTGGCGATTGGGGCGTGGAGCCGGTCTTCCTCGGCCTGCTGGACGGGATTCCGCACTTCACCGTGGACCTGACCGGCCTGGAAGCGCCGGAGGAGCATCCGGCCCTGGCCGGGCTCGGCCGTTTCGAGGACCTGCGCGCCGTCGGCCCGGTGATGGAGGCGACGGAGGCCGGGCTGTGCGCCTACGCCCGCGGCATCACCTGGTGGAACGCCCGGCACCGCTTCTGCGGCGTCTGCGGCTCGGTCGCGGCGGGTGCCGAGGGCGGGCATGTGCGCGTCTGCACCAACCCGGACTGCGCCACCCACCATTTCCCGCGCACCGACCCGGCGGTGATCATGCTCGTCCATGACGGGGCCGGGCGGATGGTGCTGGGCCGCAACTCCCGCTTCCCACCGGGCATGCATTCGGTGCTGGCCGGCTTCGTCGAGCCGGGCGAAAGCCTGGAGGACAGCGTGAGGCGCGAGGTGCTGGAGGAGGTGGGGCTGGAAGTCACCGACATCCGCTATCACTCGTCCCAGCCCTGGCCCTTCCCGTCCTCGCTGATGCTGGGCTTCAGCGCGCGGGCGGTGACGCTGGACATCCAGACGGACTTGGAGGAGCTGGAGACGGCCCACTGGTTCGACCGCGATTTCCTGCGGACCTTTACTCCCAGCGAGGAGTTCCGCCTCGCCCGCCCCGACAGCATCGCCCGCCGCTTGATCGACGAATGGATCGCCGAGGGGAAGTGAGGGAACACGCGGCGAAGCCGTGGGAAGGGTGGGGCGAGCGCGGCCCGCCCCGCCCCTCAATCCTCGCCGATGCGCTGGCTTTCCTGATAGCGGAAGGGGTTGGCCGGGTAGACGCCCAGGATCTTCACCTCGCCCGCGCGGGCGAAGAAGGCCAGCTCCTCCAGCGCCAGACGCAGGGAGCGCTCCTCCGGATGGCCTTCCACGTCGGCGTAGAACTGGGTCTGGGTGAAGTGCCCGCCGACCATGTAGCTTTCCAGCTTCGTCATGTTGATGCCGTTGGTGGCGAAGCCGCCCAGCGCCTTGTAGAGGGCCGCCGGCACGCTGCGCACGCGGAAGACGAAGGTGGTGATGATCTTGGCCCCGGTCCCTTCGGTGGGCAGCGGCGGGGTCTTCGGCTCGCGGGACAGGATCAGGAAGCGGGTGGTGTTGTGCTCCGCGTCCTCGATGCCGCCCTTCAGGATGTCCAGCCCGTAGATGTCCGCGGCCAGCGAGGAGGCGATGGCGGCGTGCTGCGGGTCGCCCAGCTTGGCGATCTCGGCGGCGGCGCCCGCGGTGTCGGCGTGGGAGATCGCCGTCAGCCCCAGCTCGCGCGTCATGTTGCGGCACTGGGACAGCGCCTGGATGTGGCTGCGCACTGTCTTCAGCCCAGCGAGAGTCGCGCCCTTCGGGGCGAGGAGCTGGTGGTTCACCCGCTGGAAATGCTCGCCGATGATGTGCAGGCCGCCTTCAGGCAGCAGATGGTGGTTGTCGGCCACGCGCCCGGCGATGGAGTTCTCCACCGGGATCATGGCGAGCGCCGCGCGCCCCTCGCGCACGGCGGCAAAGGCGTCCTCGAACGTGGCGCAGGGCAGCGTCGTCATCTCCGGAAAGACCGTCCGGCAGGACAGGTCCGAATAGGCGCCGGGCAGGCCCTGGAAGGCGATCACGTTCGAGGTCGTCATCGAGAGGTCTTCTTTTAGAGGGAGGTGCGCTTGGCGAGGATCGCGCGGGCGCGCTCCAAGTCGGCGGGAGTATCGACGCCGAGCGGAACCGCGTCAACGACGGCGGCGTCGATGCGCATCCCGAAGGCCAGGGCGCGGAGCTGCTCCAACCGCTCACGCTGCTCCAGCGCCGAGGGCGGCAGGCGGACGTAGCGCTCCAGCGCGGCGCGGCGGTAGGCGTACAGCCCGATGTGGTGGAACAGCGGCCCGTCGCCCCAGGGGACGGTGGCGCGGCTGAAATAGAGGGCGCGGCCCCGCCGGGCGCCGGGCGGCAGCTCCAGGACGGCCTTGACCACGTTGGGATCGGTGCGCTCCTCCTCCCGCGTGATCTCGACCACCAGCGTGGCGATGTCCACCTGCGGGTCGGACAGCGGGGCGAAGGCGGCGCGGACCACCGCCGGCTCGATGGTCGGCAGGTCGCCCTGCACATTCACCACCGCGTCGTATTTCCCCTCCGGATCGAGCAGGCTGACCGCCTCGAAGATGCGGTCGGAGCCCGAGGGATGGTCGGGCCGGGTCAACACGGCGGTGCCGCCCGCCGCCTCCACCGCCGCGGCAATCTCCGGCTCGGCGCAGGCGACCACCACCGGGCCGATCTCCGCCTCCATGGCGCGGCGCCACACCTGCACGATCATCGGCGCGCCGCCGATGTCGGCCAGCGGCTTCCCCGGCAGGCGGGTGGAGGCCATGCGGGCGGGAATCACGACGATTGGATTTGAGGGCGGCGGGTTCGCCGTGCCCTGGGTGTCTGCGCTGGCGTTCATGTCGGCGTTCATGATGGAACGGCCCCCTGTCGCGTCGGAAAGGTGGCGCGGGTGAACCATGGATCGCCCTTTGCGTCAAGCGGCGTCACTCCAATATTCAGGTGGCCAACAGTCGGAGAACCGATATTCCTGTGGCAAGGGAGGGGGCCGAAGCGGTGACAAGCCGCCGCGGTCACGCTATCGTGCGGCGGAGAACCAGCCAGCCCTGGCGACGGGCCCGCGGCACGACAAAAAAGGGGAACAAGACGTTATGAGCATGGAGTGGAACAAGATTTTCGGCGCCGTGCTGCTGGCGGGTCTGATCGCCATGCTGGCCGGCTTCGCCGCGGAAGTTCTGGTGCACCCGAAGACGCCTGAGAAGCCCGGTTATGTCGTGGCCATGCGGGAGGCCGCCCCCCCGGCCCCCGGGGGGGGCGCCCCCCCGCCCGGCCCCGCCGAGATCGCCCCGCTGCTCGCCAAGGCCGACGCCGCCGCCGGCCAATCCGCGGCCAAGGCCTGCGCCGCCTGCCACAGCTTCGACAAGGGGGGGGCGAACAAGGTCGGCCCGAACCTCTACGGCATCGTCGGCGCCCCGCACGGCCATCTGGACGGCTTCGCCTATTCCGACGCCATCAAGGGCAAGGCCGGCCCCTGGAACTACGACGAGCTGAACCACTTCCTCTACGACCCGAAGGCCTACGCGCCGGGCACCAAGATGACCTTCGCCGGCGTGAAGAAGGACCAGGACCGGGCGAACATCATCGCCTATCTGCGCTCCCTGTCCGACAGCCCGGCACCGCTGCCGCAGTAACGCGCATCGGTCTCATCTGGGAATGAGGCAAAAGCCCCGCGTTCCATCGGACGCGGGGCTTTTTCGTTCTCCCTCAAACGGAAAGCCGGCAGATTGGCCTTGCATATGATGGCCCTATCGCCGATATAAGGCGCGGGAGGCTGGCGGCGGACGAGTCCCTCGCCAACCCGGTCAGGTCCGGAAGGAAGCAGCCGTAACGAGTTTCGGCTCGGGTCGTTCGTCCAGTCTCCCACCCTTCCCCATAAATTCCTGCAGCGAATTGAAACGGCGACAGCCCCGTGCCGTGACGCTATTCTGCGCTCCGTCGTGAAGCCGATTACCGGGCCAGCCGCGTGACCGATACCACCGTTGCCGATATGTCCTCTTCCGTTTCCGGGACGTCCGGGGGCCTCGCCTACCGGGTGCTGGCGCGGAAATACCGTCCGAAGAGCTTTGCCGAGCTGATCGGGCAGGACGCGCTCGTCCGCACCCTGACCAACGCCATCCATTCGGGCCGCATCGCCCAGGCCTTCATGCTGACCGGCGTGCGCGGGGTGGGCAAGACGACCACCGCCCGCATCATCGCCCGCGCGCTGAACTGCACCGGGCCGGACGGCACCGGCGGGCCGACGGTGACACCCTGCGGCGTCTGCGACAATTGCCGCGCCATTGCCGAGGACCGCCACGTCGACGTGATGGAGATGGACGCCGCCAGCCACACCGGCGTGGACGACATCCGCGAGATCATCGACGGCGTGCGCTACGCCCCCGTCTCGGCGCGCTACAAGCTCTACATCATCGACGAGGTCCACATGCTCTCCAAGAGCGCGTTCAACGCGCTTTTGAAGACGCTGGAGGAGCCGCCGGCCCATGTGAAGTTCGTCTTCGCCACCACCGAGATCCGCAAGGTGCCGGTGACGGTGCTCTCGCGCTGCCAGCGCTTCGACCTGCGGCGCGTAGACGCCCAGGTGCTGAAGGAGCACTTCACCCGCATCACCGGCCTCGAAGGGGCGGGGATCGAGCCGGACGCCGCAGCCCTGATCGCGCGTGCCGCCGACGGGTCGGTGCGCGACGGATTGTCGCTGCTCGACCAGGCCATCGCGCTGGCCGCCGGCACGGTGACCGCGCAGCAGGTGCGCGACATGCTAGGTCTGGCCGACCGCAGCAAGGTGATCGACCTGTTCGAGGCCGCCGTCTCGGCCAAGCCGGCGGAGGCGATGGACCTGCTGTCCGATCTGCACCGCGTCGGCGCCGATCCGGTGGTGATCCTCCAGGACCTTCTCGACCTCGTGCACAATCTGACGCGGCTGAAGGTCGTGCCGGACAGCGCCAACGATCCCGGCCTGCCGGAGGCGGAGCGCACCCGCGGCGCCGCCCTGTCGGCGAAGCTCGGTATGCCAGCGCTGACCCGCGCGTGGCAACTCCTGCTGAAGGGGCTGGGCGAGGTGCAGGCTGCCCCGGTGCCGCAGCAGGCCCTGGAGATGGTCATCGTGCGGCTGTCCTACGCCGCCGATATGCCGACTCCGGGCGATCTGATCCGCCAGTTCCAGAATTTGCAAAATGGCGGCGGGCAAGGTGGCCAGGGTGGCGGTGGAGCCCCGCGCGGCCCCGGTGGCGGGCCGGTGGCGGTTGGCGGCTCCGCCGTGCGCGCCGTCGCCCAGGCACAGCCGAACCCGCAGCCGGTTGCCAAACCCGTGCAAACCGTTGCCGTCGCCGTGGCGGACGAGGAGCGCGTGGCGATGCCGCGCGACTTCCGCACGCTGGTCCAGGTCTTCGCGGAGAAGCGCGAGGGCGCGCTCTACGGCCATCTGACCGGCAGCGTCCATTTGGTGCGCCTGGAGCCGGGGCGGCTGGAACTGCGGCTGACGACCCTGGCCCCGTCCACCTTGCCGAATCGCGTCGGCCAACTGTTGACGGAATGGACCGGCCAGCGCTGGGTCGTCATCGTCTCGGACGCGCCGGGCGAGCCGACGTTGATCCAGCAGGAGCAGGCCGCCCAGAAGCGCGCGCTGGAGGAGGCGGAGGCGCATCCGGTCGTGCGCGCCGTTCTGGACGCCTTTCCCGGCGCGAAGATCACCGATGTCCGCGACCTCAAGGCGGCGGTCGAGGCCGAGCCCCAGGTTGCGGATGACGGGGAGAATCCCGACCTTATGGTCATGCAGCAGGACGACGGGGTTTATTACCCGCTCGACGATGAAGGAGATTTCTGACCCATGAAGAACCTCGGCCAGATGATGAAGCAGGCCCAGCAGATGCAGGCCAAGATGCAGGAGATGCAGGCCCGCCTGGGCGAGGTCGAGATGACCGGCCAGTCGGGCGCCGGCATGGTCAACGTGACGGTGAACGGCAAGGGCGAGATGAAGAAGATCAAGCTCGACAAGTCGATCGTCGATCCGGAGGACATCGAGGTCCTGGAGGACTTGATCATCGCCGCCTTCAACGACGCCAAGGCCAAGGTGGAGCAGCACGTCGCCAACGAGACCCAGAACCTGATGGGCGGGATGAAGCTGCCGCCGGGCATGAAGCTGCCGTTCTAAGCGTTGAAAGGCCGGGCCGCAGGGTCGGCCCAGCCACCCATTGACGAACGAAGCCGTGAATGATCGGACCTGAAATCGAGCGCCTGATCCAGCTCCTGTCCAAGCTGCCGGGGCTGGGGCCGCGGTCGGCGCGGCGGGCGGCGCTGCACCTGATGAAGCGCCGCGACAGCCTGCTGGTGCCGCTGTCCGAATCCATGGCGCTCGCCGCGGAGGCCATCCGCAACTGTTCGGTCTGCGGCAACCTCGACAGCCGCGACCCCTGCTCCGTCTGTTCCGACCACAGCCGCGACCGCTCGACCATCTGCGTGGTGGAGGACGCCGGCGACCTCTGGGCGCTGGAGCGCACGCGCGCCTTCCACGGCACCTACCATGTGCTGGGCGGCACGCTGTCGGCCTTGCAGGGGGTGGGGCCGGACGATCTGAACATCCCGTCCCTGGTGGAGCGCGCGAAGGACCCGGCGGTGACCGAAGTCATCCTGGCGCTGAACGCCACGGTGGACGGGCAGACCACCGCCCATGTGGTGACCGACCGCCTGTCCGGCAGCGGGGTGTCCGTGTCCCGTCTGGCCCACGGCGTGCCGGTGGGCGGGGAACTGGACTATCTGGACGATGGGACTCTGACCGCGGCGCTGAAGGCGCGGCGGCCGCTGTAGCGTGGTTGCATGGGGAGGTTGCCCCCTCCCTGACCCTCCCCCGCTGACGCAGGGGAGGGGACAACTCCCTCTCCTGCGAAGCGGGGGAGGCAAGGGGCCCGCGCAGCGGGAAGGGTGGGGGCCCGTCCCGACCACCCACCCATTTCCCCCAAACCTTACTTCTTCTTCAGCGCGGCGACGCCCGGCAGGTCCTTGCCTTCCAGCCACTCCAGGAAGGCGCCGCCGGCGGCGGAGATGTAGGTGAACTTCTCGTCCACACCGGCATGGGCCAGCGCCGACACGGTGTCGCCGCCGCCAGCCACCGACAGCAGGCCGCCTTCCGACGTGCGCTCGGCGACGAGGCCGGCGACGGCGTTGGTGCCGGCGTCGAAGGGCTGGATCTCGAAGGCGCCGAGCGGGCCGTTCCACACCACCGTCTTCGCGCCCTGGAGCTTCAGGCCCAGGAACTCGACCGTCTTGGGGCCGACGTCCAGCGCCATCTCGTCGGCGCCGATGCCGTCCGCCGGGACGGCGCGGTTGGCCGCACCGGCCTTGAACTCCTTGGCGACGATGAAGTCCTTGGGCAGCAGCAGCTCGCAGTTGGCGGCCTTGGCGGTCTCCATGATGGCACGGGCCTGATCGGCCATGTCCTTCTCGCAGAGCGAGGCGCCGACATCCACGCCCTGGGCGTAGAGGAAGGTGTTGGCCATGCCGCCGCCCAGCGCCAGCATGTCGACCTTCTTCACGAGGTTGCCGAGCAGGTCCAGCTTGGTGGAGATCTTGGCGCCGCCGACGACGGCGGCCACCGGACGCTCCGGCTTCTCCAGCGCCTTGGTCAGCGCCTCAAGCTCGGCCTGCATCAGGCGGCCCGCGGCGGCGGGCAAATACTGGGCGACACCCTCGGTCGAGGCGTGGGCGCGGTGCGCGGCGGAGAAGGCGTCGTTGACGTAGAGGTCGCCGAGAGCGGCGATCTGCTTGGCGAAGGCCGGATCGTTCTTTTCCTCTTCCGCGTGGAAGCGGGTGTTCTCCAGCAGCACGATAGCGCCCGGCTGGACGCCGTCGATGGCGGCCTTGGCCTTGTCGCCGACGCAATCCTCGCCGAAGGCGACGGTCTGGCCGACGGCGGCGCTCAGCGCGTCCAGCACGTTGCGCAGCGAGTTCTTGGCGTCCGGACCGTTCTTCGGGCGGCCGAAATGCGACAGAACCACGACCTTCGCACCCTTCTTCGCCAGCTCGGTCAGAGTCGGCGCCAGACGGTCGATGCGGGTCGTGTCGGAGACCTTGCCGTCCTGCATCGGGACGTTGAGGTCGGCACGCACCAGCACCGTCTTGCCGTTCACGTCGAGGTCGTCGATGGTGTTGAACTCGGTCATGGCTGCTGTCCCTACGGGTTGAACTTTTGCCGGGCAATCCAGCACAGGGGCGCCCGCTTTGCAACGGCCCGCGTGGGCGACCGGTTGCCCCATGCGGCGAAAGGACCGGGCTCTGGGCGGGCGGGGCCGGCGATCCCATCTCTATGTCCATGAACAGGATCACCCCGCAGTCCTCCGCCCGGCTGGCCCCCCGGCTGGCTTACGCGGCCAGCCAGTCCGCCCGCGTCGCCTGGTTCCTCGGCCAGTACATGATGGCCGCGCGGATCGGCCGGCGGATCACCGGACCGCCGCGGACCACCTCGCTCGGCGGGCGTCCGGTGCCCGGCACCCGCGCGATCCTTGAGGAACTGCGCGCCCTGCTGGCCCGCGACCTCGCCAACATCGAGGCGGGCTACTACCGCCTGCCGCACGACCTGATGCCCGACCCGCGCCGGCTGCTGACCGACGCCGCGGCCTTCTTCCGCGACGTGCCGGAGGTGTCGCGCCGCCGCCGCGACCACGCGGCGGTCGAAGTGCGGGCTAATCCGCCGCCCGGCAGCGGGGGGTTGCCCGCCTACTACCGCCAGAACTTCCATTACCAGACCGGCGGCTATCTGACGGAGGAGAGCGCCCGTCTCTACGACCATCAGGTGGAGGTGCTGTTCGGTGGTGGCGCCGATGCCATGCGCCGTCAAACCCTGGTACCGATCTTCGAGCATCTGAAAACGCGCCGTAGCGTGGACTGCCGCCTGCTCGACGTGGCCGCCGGGACGGGGCGTTTCCTGACCTTCGTGAAGGACAACCACCCGCGCCTGCCGGTGACCGCGCTCGACCTCTCCCCGGCCTATCTGCGCGAGGCGCGGCGCAACCTCGCCCCCTGGGCGCGCAGCAGCGCGCTGGTCCAGGCAGCGGCGGAGGCGATCCCGCTGGTCACCGGGTCGCAGGACATCGTGACCTGCATCTACCTGTTCCACGAACTGCCGCCGAAGATCCGCGCCCAGGCCGCCGCCGAGATGGGCCGCGTGCTGAAGCCCGACGGCATCCTGGTCTTCATGGACAGCGTGCAGTATGGCGACAATCCGATGATGGACGGACTGATCGACCGTTTTCCGCAGTCCTTCCACGAGCCCTTCTACGCCCATTACGCCCGCGACGACCTGCCCGCCCTGTTCGCCGCTGCCGGGCTGCGCCTGCGCGAGACGTCGCTCGCCTACATGTCCAAGCTCCTGGTGTTGGAAAAGACGGACACCTGATTGCGGGGACTGCAACAAAAGCGTCATGGTTCTGTAACTTGACCGGGGCTGGGGCCTGTGCAAAACGGGGACCCACCGGAAACGACGGGGCACGAATGGTGGTCGAAGCGGAGTCCAACCGGGAAACCGAGCTGAAGCTGGCCGTCAGGGCCGAAGACATGGCGAAGCTCCGGTCCTGCCCGGCGGTCGCATCCCGCGCCAAGGGAAAAGCCGGCACCAAGACCCTGGAAAGCACCTATTACGACACCGCCGACCGGCGTCTGGCCGGGCGTCTGGTGACGTTGCGCGTGCGCAAGGTCGGCAACCAGCATCTCCAGACGGTCAAGGGCGCGCCGGAGCGCGGCGAGCTTGGCCGGGCGGAGTGGGAGCATCCGGTCGCCGGACCGGCCCCCGACCTGTCGGCCATCGAATCGCCGGAGGCGCTGGACCTGCTGGGCTCGATCAGCGCGGCCGAACTGCAGCCGCTCTTCACCACGCTCATCCAGCGCACCGTGCGCGTGGTGACGATGGGCGAAAGCGAAACCGCCAGCCGCATCGAGGTCGCCTTCGACAGCGGCGAGATCCGCGCCCCCGACGGCGCCTCCATCCCCGTGTCGGAGGTGGAGCTGGAGCTTCTCGAAGGCTCCGCCGCCGCCCTCTACGATCTGGCGCTGGAGCTGGCCCAGGCCGCCCCGCTGCGGCTCGACCCGCGGACCAAGGCGGAGCGCGGCTATGCGCTTGCCGACGGGTCGGTGGACAAGGTGGTCAAGGCGGGCAAGCTGGAGCTTGACGCCGACACCACGGTGGAAGGCGCGCTGGCCCGCATCCTGCGCTCCTGCATCGGCCACATGCTGGCGAACGAGGCCGTCACCCTGATCGGCGAGGACGCGGAGGGCGTCCATCAGATGCGCGTGGCGCTGCGCCGCCTGCGCTCGGCGCTCGCCCTGTTCAAGGATTTCATCCCCGCCGGGTCCTACGCCTGGCTGGTGGGCGAGGTGAAGTGGCTGGGCGGCAGCCTCGGCCCGGCGCGCGACTGGGACGTCTTCCTGGCCGAACTGCTGGAGCCGGTGAAGGACTCCTTCCACCGCGCCGACGGCCACGGCAAGCCGCTCCAGGAGGACATCGACGCGCTCGCCGCGGCGGCGCGCGCCCGCCGCGACCGCGCCTACGAAGGGGTGCGCGAGGCCATCCGGTCGGAGCGCTACACCACCTTCCTGCTGAAGTTCGGCGCCTGGGTCGAGTCGCGGGGCTGGCGCGACCAGCCGGTCAGCGAGCATTCCGCCCGGCTGTTCGACCCGGTGGAGGATCTGGCCGACCATCTGCTGTCGCGTCGCGCCAAGAAGGCCCGCCGCGCCGGCCACGGCTTCGCGAGCCTGTCGGTGACCGAGCGGCACGAACTGCGCATCGCCCTGAAGAAGCTGCGCTACGCGGCGGAGTTCTTCCGCAGCCTCTACGACGACAAGCCGGCCCGCCGCTACATCCAGGACCTGTCGGCCTTCCAGGACGCGCTGGGCCATCTGAACGACGTGGCGACGGCGACCCGCCTGCTGCACGAGCTGCACGACGACGGCAGCCGCCCCGAGCCGGGCGAGCCGCGCGCTGCCGGCATCGTCATCGGCTGGCACGCCCGCGGCGTGGCGGAATCCGAGACGGCGCTGCGTGGCCTGTGGGAGGAGTTCGCCGACGCGAAAGCCTTCTGGTCAAAGCCTGACCGGGAGGGGTAATCTTCCCACCCATGCGGACCATCCTCGTCGCCAACATCAAGGGCGGTTGCGGCAAGACCACGATCGCCACCCACCTCGCCGCGGCCAGCGCCGCCGCTGGGCACAGCACGGCGCTGGCCGACGTGGACCGCCAGCGCTCCTCGCTCGGCTGGCTGGCCCGCCGCCCGGCCACGGCCTCCGCCCTGGTGGGTCTGGACTGGGCGAAGGACCTGTCCGACGCGCCGAAGGGCATCCAGCGCCTCGTCATCGACGCGCCGGCCGCTCTGAAGACCAAGCAGATCGAGGATCTGGTGCGGATGGCCGATGTCGTCGTCCTGCCGGTGCTGCCCAGCGCCTTCGACGAGCAGGCGACGCAGCGCTTCCTCGGCAAGCTGGAGGAGCTGAAGTCGATCGCCAAGAACCGCAAGTCGGTGGCGGTGGTCGGCAACCGCCTGCGCCCCCGCACCAAGGCGGCGGACCGGCTGGACCAGTTTCTCGGCGGGGTCGGGCACAGCGTGGTGACCCGCCTGCGCGACAGCCAGATCTACGCCGACGCCGCGGCCTCCGGTCTCAGCCTGTTCGACCTGACCGGCAAGCGCGCCGCCGAGCACCGCGCCGACTGGGAACCGCTGCTGGCCTACATCGAGAAGGCGTGAGCGGACGGAGCGCCGTCAATCCCGGCCAAGAAGCCCTCTCCCCCCTGGGGAGAGGGTTGGGTGAGGGGGCGATACGTCCGGTAGGGCGAAGAAGCGTGCTTGTTTTGCCCAGTTGGTGTGCCTTCGGCACCCCCTCATCCTGACCTTCTCCCCAAGGGGGGAGAAGGAATAGAGGCGCGTCGGAGTGGTTCGTTCATTCTGATCACCGTCCGACCGGAATGGCGACGGCAAAGCGGGTTCCCGGATCGAGGCGTTCGGCGTCCACCGTGGCGTTGATCTGCCGGACGGTGTTGACCAGCAACCGCATGCCGAGGCTCTTCGTCGGCGCGGACAGGTCGAAGCCGGCGGGAAGCCCGACGCCCTGGTCCATCACCTCCAGGATCATCGCGTCCTCGCCGTCCCGGCGCAGGGTCACACGGATCGGCCCCCCACGGTCGCCGGGATAGGCGTATTTCAAAGCGTTGGTCACCAGCTCGTTGACCACCAGCCCGATGGGGACGGCCTGATCGGTGGGCACGATCACCCGGTCGCCGGTGAAGCTCAGGTCATGGCCCGGCGCGGTTTCCTGGAGCTTCCGGCAGAGACCGTGCAGGAAGCCGGACATGTCGATGAAGCTCGCATCATACTGCCGCCACAGATGGTCGTGCACCCCGGCGATGGTCAGGACACGGCTGTAGGCGTCCATCAGGACGTTGCGGGCATCGTCGTTGTCCGACGCGCGGGCCTGGAGCGAGAGCTGCGCCGCCACCAGCGCCAGACTGTTCTTCACCCGGTGGCTGACTTCCTGGGTCAGCAGCCGCTGGCGCTCCTGCGCCTCGCGCTGCTCGTTGATGTCGGTGCTGGTGCCGAACCAGCGGGTGATGGTGTCGGCGGTCTCGTCGCGGATGGGCACGGCGCGGAACAGGTGCCAGCGGTACACGCCGTCGCGGCGGCGCAACGGCGCGGTATACTCCCAGGACCGGCCTTCCGCCCGCGCGGCGGTGACGGCCTCCAGCATCAGGTCGGCGTGGTCGGGATGGATCACCGTCCACCAGCCGTCGTTCTGCATCTGCTCCATCGAGGTGCCGGTGAAGTCGAACCAGCGCTGGTTGTACCAGATGCTGTAATCGGAGGGATCGCGCATCCAGGCGAGCTGCGGGATGGCGTTGGCCATGGTGCGGAAGTTGGCCTCGCTCTCGCGCAGGGCGGCCTCGGCACGCACGCGGTTGTCGATGTCCGTCGCGGCGCCGATCCAGGCGATCAGGCGACCGTGCAGGTGGACGGGGGAAACCCGCCCGATGTGCCAGCGGTGCAGCCCGTCGCTCTGCCGCCGCAGCCGGACCTGGACGTCGTAGGGCTGGCCCAGGGGAACCGACCGGTGGCGCACCTCATCCAGACGTGGGCGGTCTGCGGGATGGACGGCCTCCCGCCAATTCAGCATGCCCTCGGCGCCGCCCTGTCCGGTGTAGTCGCGCCACTCACGGTTGAAGAACTCGACCGTCCCGTCGGTGCGGGCGATCCACATCTTGCGCGGCGCGCTTTCGATGAAGGCGCGCAGGCGCTCCTCGCTCTCGTCGCGCCATGCTTCCGGCTGTTCCTGCGTGCCCATGAACCGGAAGCCCCTATGGTTGCACCACGATCACGCAGTCATCTGGACCGTGGGGCGGGGCGGTCAAGCGCGGGCGGCGCCGGGTGCCGTTACACTCTGTTACGTTCGGCGGCGGCGCGGGACATCAAGCGGTTACAATCCGGCCTCACTTTGGCCGCATTCCGTTCAACCCGCGAGCCGTCCCCCATGCCCTCCCTCACCTCCACCATCACCCGGCAGATCGTCACGCCGGTAACCATCGTCCTGTTCGTCGTCTCCACGGTGACGGGAATCATGCTGCTGCTGCACTGGAACGGCAATCTGGTGCGTTTCTCCCACGAATGGCTCAGCGTCGGCTTCTCGGCCATCGGCCTGTGGCATCTGGCGCGCAACTGGACGGCCTTCCTCCAGTATTTCAAGCGCAACGTGGCGCTGTCGGCCTTCGTGGTCAGCGTCGCCGGATCGCTGGTCTTCACGGCGATGACCGGGACTCCGGCCTCCACCGGCGGCCCCGGTGCGATGATGCGGGCGGTGGCGAACGCCCCGCTGGCGACGGTGGCGCCGGTCTTCGGTTTGGACCCCGACAAGGCCATCCAGGCGCTCAAGGCCGCCAACATCGAGGCGCAGCCCGGCGAGTCGCTGTCGGCCATCGGCACCCGCGCCGGCATGAACGCGGTGGGCGTGGCGAACATCCTCACAGCCGCGAAGCAGCCCAGGCCGGCGTCGTAACGTCCGGAAGCCGTCCGTCTACACCCGCGCCACGAGGAACAGCCGCTTGAAGGGAAACAGCGTGCGGCCATCCGGGCGCCGGGGGTAGGCGGCGTTCAGCCGGGCGCGGTAGGCCGCCAGGAAGGCGTCCAGCTCCGCGCCCGTCAGCGTGTCCAGGACGGGCAGCAGCGTCGTGCCGCGCGTCCATTGCAGTACCGGGTCGTCGCCCTCCAGGACCTGGAGATACTCCGTCTCCCAGAGATCCAGGCGGCGGGTGAGCGGGGCGAGCCAGCCGTAATACACCTCCGGCGCGTGCACCGGGGCGGTGCGCAGGACCGGCGCCAGCCGCTCGGCCCAGGGGCCGTCCGCCGCCGTCTCGTAGAGCAGGCGGTGCGAGGGCGCTTCGAAGTTTCGGGGCATCTGCACGGCCAGCACCCCACCGGGGGCCAGCGCCCGCAGCAGGTCCGGGAACAGCCGCTCATGCCCGTCCAGCCAGTGCAGGGCGGCGTTGGAGATCAGCAGATCGACCGGTCGGTCGGGGTGCCAGACCCCAAGGTCGGCCTGGAGCCAGCGCACGCGGGACGGCGTGCCTTGGGCGCGCTCCAGCATGGCGGGGGAATTGTCCACCCCCAGCACCTCGGCCTCCGGCCAGCGTTCGGCCAGCAGGCGGGCGAGCTGCCCGGCTCCGCAGCCGAGATCAACCACCGTCCGCGGGGTCAGGGAGGGCAGGGCCGCCACGAGGTCGTGGGCCGGGCGGCGGCGCCAGGACTCGAACCGTGCGTATTGTTCGGGGTCCCACGGCATGCCCGGCCTCCACCGGTTGAAGGGGTTTGGGGGTTATTCCTGCTCGCGCTGGCGGGCGATCTGCTCGTCCATGTGGTTGTAGTGCTTTGTGACCATCATGAAGATCGTCCCGATGCAGCCGATGGCCAGCAGCCAGCCGCCATAATAGAACGCCGTGTCCGCCGCGCGCGACGCCGCCAGCAGGCCGATGAACGCCATGAAGCCCAGGATTCCCCCGGTGATCCACTTGCCCGTGCCTTCCAAAGTCCCGTTCCCTTCCTTCGCTGCCGGTCCCGCGCGGGGCGTGCGCCCGGCGGGATGCCGACGGGTTGACCGTGCCGCGAATTCTGGTGGAGCGGGCGCCGGAAATCAATCCGGGATGGGCGAATCCGATGTGGGCATTTCGCCCAACCGGCCGGCACCCTCCACGACGATCCCCAGGGGAAGCTCCAGCGCGAAGACGGTGCCCGCCGCGGTGCTCTCCACCAGCCGCAGGTCGCCGCCATGGGCGCGCAGCACCTCCCGCGCGATGGCGAGGCCCAGCCCGACGCCACCCGCCCTTGCCGAGCCGGCGAAGGGCTGGAACAGGTTGTCCCGCGCCCGCGGCGGCAGGCCCGGCCCGTCGTCGGCCACCAGCAGGAGCAGCCCGCCGCCGGGCCGGGTCTCCACCATCACCGTAACCGCTCCAGCCCCCGCCTGCGCCGCGTTGCGCCCCAGGTTGACCAGCGCGCGGGAGAGCTGGGCGGCGTCCGCGCGGACGGTCAGCCCCTTCGGCACCCGGTTGTTCCAGCGCAGTTCCGCCCGCTCCCCGTCCGGGCGCAGGGCGGCCAGCGCCGCGGCCCCGGCCTCCTCGACCAGCGGGCGCAGCGGCACCTCGGCCCGTGCCAGGGGCAGCAGGCCGTCGCGGGTGTAGGTCATGGTCTGGCCGCACAGCTCCACCGCCCGGTCGATGGAGGCCATCAGCCGCGGCGTGACCCGCCGTACCTCCGGGTCGGCGCTCTCGGCCAGCCGCTCCGACAGCAGGGCGGCGGTGGACAGGATGGCGCGCAGATCGTGGTTGATCTTGGCGACCGCGGTGCCCAGCGCGGCCAGCCGCTCACGCTGGCGCAGCGCGCTGCGGATGGTGGCCTGCATGTCGGCCAGCTCGCGCTCCGCCACGCCGATCTCGTCGGTGCGGGCGCTCGGCTGGAAGGGCGGTGTGCCGTCCGGGTCGCGACGGATGGCGACCAGCCCCTCGGTCAGCCGGCGCATCGGCCGCACCAACAGCCGGGTCAGCGAGACGAAGACCAGAACCGCCGCGATCAGCGAGATCGCCACCGACAGCGCCAGGATGCGGCCCGAGAAGTCGATCATCGCCTGGATCATCGGCCGCTCGTCCATCACCATGTCGACCTGGAAGGCGGGGTCCTTGGGCGATGGCCCGATCACCCGGATCACCCGGTCGCGCCGCTGGGCCAGCGCCATGAAGGCGTCGGCGGTCAGCCGCGGCGCCATGGCGCCGCGCAGGTCGAAGACGGCGTCCACCGTCGGCGGCATGGAGCGGGACAGCATGTAGACTCGGCTGTCCGGCCGGATCAGTTCCACCGCATGGGCGCCGACATGGGCCAGCAGCTCGTTCTGAAGCTCCATCGCCACCATCATGTCCGGCGTCGCCTCCACCGACAGGGCGGCGAGATGGGCGGCCGCCAGCCGCTCCTCCAGATAGGTCAGGCGGTAGCGGGCGATGGACGGCGTGTAGATCAGCACCTCCGCCAGCAGGACGAACAGCACGGTCAGCACCAGCAGCTTGGCCGACAGGCTTCTCGTGACGGGCGGCAGGGGCATGGGCGGCGTCCGGGGGCAACGTCTTGGGGCAGGGGATGCCGGAGGATAGGGCAGGATGCCGCCGCAGGCCAGTTGCCGGACCTTATTATCCCCTCTCCCGCTTCGGGAGAGGGGATACGAGCGCTCCGCTCTGGCGCGCCACTCCCAAGATTGGTAGTAGAACCGGCATGAGCGACCTTGCCCGTCACATCGACTCCCTGTCCCACGCCAGCGTGCTGTGCGTCGGCGACGTCATGCTCGACCGATTCATCTACGGGTCGGTCGACCGCGTGTCCCCCGAAGCGCCGATCCCCGTGCTGCGGATCGAGCGCGAGACGGCCATGCTCGGCGGCGCCGGCAACGTGGCCGCCAACGTCATGGCGCTGGGCGCCGGCTGCCGCTTCGTGTCGGTGGTGGGCGAGGACGCGGCGGGGCTGGAACTGGTGCGCCTCGTGGCGAGGGAGACGGGCGACGGCGGTGGGCTGGTCGCCGAGCCGGGGCGCCAGACCACGGTGAAGACCCGCTTCATCGGCGGGCGCCAACAGCTTCTGCGCGCCGACGCCGAAACCATCGCCGCCATCGGGTCGGAGGAGGAGGTGATGGTCGCCGCCCGCACCGGCATGCTGACGGTGGGCGCGGTGATCCTGTCCGACTATGGCAAGGGCGTGCTGACCGATGGGTTGGTCTCGCAGCTCATCCAGGCGGCGCGGGAGGCCGGGCTGCCGGTGGTGGTCGATCCCAAGGGCGACGATTTCGGGCGCTACCGCGGGGCCAGCGTGATCACGCCCAACCGCAAGGAGCTGATCCAGGCGACGGGAATGCCCGCCGACAGCGACGCGGAGGTCGAGGCCGCCTGCCGCTTCCTGCTGGAGACCTGCGGCATCGACGCGGTGGTCGCCACGCGCAGCGAGCGCGGCATGTCGGTGGTGACCCGCGACGGCGCCACCCATCTGCCGGCCAACGCGCGCGAGGTCTTCGACGTGTCGGGCGCCGGCGACACGGTGGTGGCGACACTGACCTCCGCCCTGTCGGTGGGGGTGGAGCTGACCGACGCGGCGCGGCTGGCCAATCTGGCCGCCGGGATCGTGGTGGGGAAGGTCGGTACCGCGGTGGTCCGCGCGCCGGAGTTGCTGTCCGCCCTGCACGAGCAGGAATGGCGCAGCGGCGAGGAGAAGGTCGACACGCTGGAACAGGCCGTGGAGCGCGCGGCGCGCTGGCGCGCGCGCGGCAAGCGGGTGGGCTTCACCAACGGCTGCTTCGACCTGCTGCACCCCGGCCACATCGCGTTGCTGAACCAGGCCAAGGCCGCCTGCGATGTGCTGGTGGTGGGGCTGAACAGCGACGCCTCGGTGAAGCGGCTGAAGGGCGAGACGCGCCCGGTGCAGACCGAAACGGCGCGGGCGACGGTGCTCGCCTCGCTGGCCTGCGTCGATCTGGTGGTGATCTTCGGCGAGGACACGCCGGAGGAGCTGATCCGCGCCCTGCGGCCCGACGTGCTGGTGAAGGGGGCGGACTACACCGTTGCCACGGTAGTCGGCGCCGGATTCGTGCAGAGCTACGGCGGTAAGGTCGTGCTGGCCGACCTCGTGGACGGCCAAAGCACAACCAACACCATCAAGCGCATGCAGCGCTGAATTCGGGACGTTGAAAATCGGGGCGCCGATACCCCGGAGCCGAAGCTCCGGGGCGTCCGCGTTGCGCGATCACATCTTCTTCTGGACGCTGTCCGACGAGCGCTCCACCGCGCGGCCGCCCGCCTGCACGTCCTGGCCCATGCCTTCGACGGTGTTGCAGGCGGCGAGGCTGGTGGTCAGGGCGGCGCCCAGGGCGGCGAAAAGGACGAGCTTCTTCAGGCTACGCATGGCATTTTCCTCTTGAGGTCGAAAACAATCGGCTGAAAAACGCGAGAAACCCGCCAAAGGTTTCCGAAGCCTCGCCGTGCGGAAGGACAGTTCTCCACACTCAAACGGATAGGGGGAGGGCGCGCATGTTCGAAGGGTTCACCCGCCACCGCATCGCCACCGATGGCGCCGAGATCCACACGCTGGTCGGGGGCGAGGGGCCGCCGCTCCTTCTGCTTCATGGCTTTCCGCAGTGTCACGCCCTGTGGAACCGGGTCGCGCCGCGGCTGGCCGAGCGCTTCACCGTGGTGCTGACCGACCTGCGGGGGTACGGCCAATCGTCGAAGCCGCCGGGCGATTCCGCGCACGAGACCTACTGCAAACGCACCAACGCGCGCGATCAGGTGGCGGTGATGGCCGCGCTGGGCTTCGACCGCTTCCGGCTGGCCGGGCACGACCGCGGCGCGCGGGTGGCCCACCGGCTGGTCCTCGACCATCCCGGCCGGGTGGAACGCGTCGCCTTCCTGGACGTGGTGCCGACGCTGGAGGTGTTCGCCCGCATCGACCAGCGCATGGCGACCGCCTATTACCACTGGTTCTTCCTGATCCAGCCCAACAATCTGGCGGAGCGGCTGATCGGGTCGGACCCGGACTTCTACCTGGGGCAGGTGCTCGGCTCCATCGGCAGCAGCGCCGACATCTTCGAGCCGGAGGCGATGGAGGCCTACCGCACCGCCTTCCGCGATCCCGCCACCGTCCACGCCATGTGCGAGGACTACCGCGCCGCGGCGAGCATCGACCTGGAGCACGACCGCGAGGACCGCGCGGCGGGGCGCAAGGTGGAATGCCCGGCCCTGTTCCTGTGGGGCCGCAACAGCGCGGTCGGGCGCCTTTACGACGACCCGCTGGGCATCTGGCGCGGCTACGCCCCGGCCATCGCGGGCCATGTGATGCCCGCCGGCCACTTCATCCCCGAGGAGGCGCCGGAGGAGACGGCGCAGGCGCTGCTGGATTTCTTCACGGAGTGACCGGGGCCCTGGGCGACCGTGGATTTCCAGTCACGCGAGGCCCCGCGAAACCGTCCCCTTGCAGAAGCCTGGAGCGCGGCTCCGGCGTCCAGTCGCAGCAAGGGACATCGCCATGCGTTGCCAGCAACTCCTGAACACCATCCAAGCCGAATTCAACAACGGGAACATCAATCTTCAACGGGCCGACGTCTTCGCCCAGAACGCCAACATCCGCGGCGGCTGGGAGGTCTGGCTCCAGCTGGAAATCGCGCACGGGTTTCTGAACATTCCCGGCAACTGGACCTGCGAACGGGAGCAGCCCTACCCCTCCACCAACGGTGGGAACCCCTTTCTGTCCTACACCGCGGTCGGCCCGGCCTGGGGGGTGTCGGCCAATCGCCGCGCCGCCGCACGCGCCGATTTCTACCTGTGCCGCAACGCCGGGATCGCGGATGACGTCTACATCGAGCTGAAGTGCATCAACCAGACCCACGCCAATCCGATTCATGACGCCTGGGGCCGCTTCGAGGCCGACATCATCAAGCAGCAGACCCTGCGCCTCGGCAACGCCGGCCTGAACTACGTCTCCATGCTGGCGACCTTCGGCATCTTCCAGCAGGCCGACGTCGGAGGGGGCAACCCGACGCTCGGCTGGTTCTGGGCGGGCGGACGCACCGCCTATGTGTACGACGTGTTCAACAATCAGGTGAACAACCAGGTCACCACCCTGGCGAACGTGGCTCAAGGCGGCGCCCCGCGCCTGTTCCTGGTCGCCGTTTCGGTGTGATGCGGCCCGGACCGGGGAGCGGCCCCCGGTCCCGTTCATCTCGGCATGGGTTCCGGCTGTTCCCATGCCGGTCTTTCAACCCGGCATCCCTCCCCCCGGACGAACTGTCCCGTTGCCAGTTGGCGTGAGCGGCGGCATAAATCGGCGCGCGGCCCTCCCCGCTGGACGGGACGGCTTTTGGCAAACACAAAAATGGCGGAAGGAAAGCCCCCAATGGCTGAAAGCACTTTCGACGTCGTCGTGGTCGGCGGCGGTCCCGGCGGGTATGTCTGCGCGATCCGTGCGGCGCAGCTCGGTTTCAAGGTTGCCTGCGTCGAGAAGCGCAGCGCGCTGGGCGGCACCTGCCTGAACGTCGGCTGCATCCCGTCCAAGGCGCTGCTCGCCGCGTCGGAGAAGTACGAGGAGGCCAAGCACGGCCTCGCCAAGTTCGGCATCAAGGTCGGCGGCGTCGAGCTGGACCTGCCGGGCATGCTGTCCCACAAGGACAAGGTCGTCAAAGAGAACACCGGCGGCATCGAATTCCTGTTCAAGAAGAACAAGATCGCCTGGCTGAAGGGTGCCGGTCGCATCACCGCCCCGAACACCGTCGAGGTCGAGGGCATCGGCACCATCACGGCGTCCAAGGCCATCGTCATCGCCACCGGCTCGGAAGTCACCCCGCTGCCGGGCATCGAGATCGATGAGCAGAAGATCGTCTCCTCCACCGGCGCCCTGGAACTGCCGGAGGTGCCGAAGCGCCTCGTCGTCATCGGCGGCGGCGTGATCGGCCTTGAGCTGGGCTCGGTCTGGGGCCGCCTCGGCGCCGAGGTCACCGTGGTCGAGTTCCTGGACCGCATCCTGCCGACCATGGACGGCGAGGTGTCCAAGCAGATGCAGCGCATCCTCGGCAAGCAGGGCATGACCTTCAAGCTCGGCTCCAAGGTCACCGGCGCCAAGGTCACCAACACCGGCGTCACCCTGTCGGTCGAGCCCGCCGCCGGCGGCGCCGCCGAGGAGGTCGAGGCCGACGTCGTGCTGGTCGCCATCGGCCGCCGCGCCTTCACCAACGGGCTGGGCCTCGACGCCGTCGGGGTGGAGATGGACAACCGCGGCCGCGTGAAGATCGGCGCTCATTTCGAGACCAACGTGCCGGGCATCTACGCCATCGGCGACGTGGTCGAGGGCCCGATGCTGGCCCACAAGGCCGAGGAGGAGGGCGTCGCGCTCGCCGAGCTGCTGGCCGGTCAGGCGGGCCACGTCAACCACGACCTCGTTCCCGGCGTCGTCTACACGTGGCCGGAAGTGGCCGCGGTCGGCAAGACCGAGGAGGAGCTGAAGGCCGCCGGCGTCGCCTACAAGGCGGGCAAGTTCCCCTTCACCGCCAACGGCCGCGCCCGCGCCAGCGGCACGACCGACGGCTTCGTGAAGATCCTGGCCGACGCGCGCACCGACAAGGTGCTGGGCGTCCACATGGTCGGCCCGAACGTGTCGGAGATGGTGGCCGAGTTGGCCGTGGCGATGGAGTTCAGCGCGTCCGCCGAGGACATCGCCCGCACCTGCCACGCCCACCCGACCCTGTCGGAAGTGACCAAGGAAGCCGCTCTCGCCGTGGACGGCCGCGCCCTGCACATCTAAGGCGCGTTTCTCTCATAACCCTCTCCCTTCTGGGGAGAGGGTGCCCGCGAAGCGGGCGGTGAGGGGGTTGCGCTTTTGCCGGACGCACCGCCACGCGCAACCCCCTCACCCTGACCCTCTCCCCAGAGGGGAGAGGGGACTCCGACCCTACGGCGTCTTCTTCGCCCGCGGGTGCGCCGAGCGGTACACCTGCATCAGCTGCTCGCTCTCCACGTCCGTGTAGCGCTGCGTCGTCGACAGCGAGGCGTGGCCCAGCAGATCCTGGATCGCCCGCAGATCGCCGCCGTCCGCCAGCAGATGCGTGGCGAAGCTGTGCCGCAACGCGTGCGGCGTCGCGGTCTCCGGCAGCCCCATCAGGCGGCGCAGGTCGCGCATCCGCCGTTGCGCGATGGCCGGGGCGAGCTGCCCGCCGCGCACCCCGACGAACAGCGGCGCGTCCGGCCCTTGGCGGTAGGGGCAGGCGTCCATGTAGGCGCGCACCGCCTCCGTCACCGCCGGCAGCACCGGGACGATCCGTTCCTTGTTGCCCTTGCCGGTGACGCGCAGCGTCTCGCCCAGCGGCGCCTCGCGGCGCGTCAGGTTCAGCGCCTCCGAGATGCGCAGGCCACAGCCGTAGAGCAGGGTGAACAGCGCCCGGTCGCGCTTGCCGACCCAGGGCTCGTCCGGCTCCTTCTCCGACTCCTCCAGCAGCCGGTCGGCGTCCAGCACGGTCAGCGGCTTCGGCGCCGGACGCTTGATGCGCGGGCCGGAGAAGGTGTTGATCGCCGGGTTGTGCAGGCGTCCGTCGCGGTCCATCCAGCGGAAGAGGTTGCGCACCGACGACAGGGCGCGCGACCGACTGTTGGAGCCGATCCCCTTCATGGCGAGGTGGGACAGCCAGGAGCGGAAATCGGTGACGGTCAGCGCGGCGAGGTCGTTCATCGACGGTGGCTTGGCCTGATAGCCGGTGATGAACTCCAGGAAGGTCGCAACGTCGCCGATGTAGGCGGTCAGCGTGTGGGGCGAGACGTTGCGCTCGCTCTCCATCCAGCGGCGCCAGTGCACCAGCACGTCCTGCACATCGGGCTGGGCGGCGAAGCCGAGAACGGGGTTCTGTTTTCCGGTCATGCGTTCCGTGGGGTCAGGCCGGCAGTTCGAGCCAGCCGCGGATCACCCGCTCGACCACGCGGGCGAGGAAGCCGATCAACTCGGTGCCCTGGCCGCTGTGGAAGCTGTCGGGCTCTCGGCTGCCAAAGGCCAGCATGCCGTCCGGCGTCTCGCTGGACACCTGGAGGCGGATCAGAACCTCCGACCGCACCAGCCCGGCGCCGGGACCGTACAACTCCGGGTCGCCCTGGATGTCGGCGTTCAGCGCCACGTCGGCCTTGCCCAGCCAGCGGTCGACGGTCCCCGGCTCGACCACCCGCACGCCGGAGGTCTGGACATGTGGGGTGTCCTGGCCGTTCGATTCGACGATCAGGCAGGCGACGTCCAGGTCGAGCAGCACCGCCAGATCGGTGGTGATGGTCTGGATGAGCTGCTCGAAGCTCTGGGCGTCGAGGAGGAACAGCACCGCCGCGTGGATGCGGTTCTGGCTGTTCATGTTGGCGCGCGAGGTGCCGATCAGCTCGCGCTGCTGGTCCTTCAGCAGGCGGACCTCGCCGCGCAGACGCTCGACCATGTAGGCCTGCAGGTCCACCACCCCGCGCCCGCGGTCCTGCAACGGCGGGGTCAGGTGGTGGACCAGATCGCCGTGATGGACCAGGAAGTCGGGATGGTCCCGCAGGTAGGCGTGCACCTCCTCGGCGGTCGGCGCGTCCTTCCTGTGGGGGGTGTGTCCCGGCTCCCGGCCCATGCTGCCGTCCTCAGAGGATGGACTGGCCGGTCTTCTGCCAATCGGCGACGAACTGGGCGAGGCCCTTGTCGGTCAGCGGATGGTTGAAGAGCTGCTTCAGCACCGACGGCGGGGCGGTGACGACGTGGGCGCCCAGGCGGGCGGAGTCGACGATGTGGATCGGGTTGCGGATCGAGGCGACCAGCACTTCGGTCTTGAAGTAATCGTAATTGCTGTAAATCTCCACGATGTCGGCGATCAGGCCCATGCCGTCCTGCCCGATGTCGTCCAGGCGGCCGACGAAGGGCGACACGAAGCTGGCGCCGGCCTTGGCGGCCAGGATGGCCTGCGCCGGGGAGAAGCACAGCGTGACGTTGACCATCGTCCCTTCGGAGGACAGCGCCTTGCACGTCTTCAGGCCGGCCTGGGTGAGCGGAACCTTGACCGCGACGTTGTCGGCGATCTTGGCAAGCTTCTTTCCTTCCGCCAGCATGGTCTCGAAGTCGGTGGACGCCACCTCGGCGCTGACCGGGCCGCTCACCACATCACAAATTTCGGCCACGAGGTCGAGGAAGCTGCGACCGGTCTTGGCGACGAGGGAGGGGTTGGTGGTAACACCGTCCAGCAGGCCGGTGTCGGCCAGATCGCGGATCTCGGCGATGTCGGCGGTGTCAACGAAGAACTTCATGACCTGGAATCCATACTTGCTGAGGAAGACCGTGCCCTGTTTCCCGGGATTCGCTGCCCGGCGTCGCGGCCAGGGGGCACTCTAGCCGATGCGTGAAAATTCCGCCAGATCCGGGGCCAAATCCGGGGCCGGTTCCGGAGATTCAGCGCAGGCTCTTCTGCAGGGCACGGTGCCGGCGGATGCGGACCCGCGCGTCCGCGTGCTGCTGCCGCTGCCGCTGCGCGAGGCCTACGACTACCGCGTGCCCGCCGGGATGACCCTCGTCCCCGGGGACTACGTGGAGGTTCCGCTGGGGCCGCGCCGCGTGCTGGGGGTGGTGTGGGGCGACGGTGCCGGAGTCGTGGAGGCCGCCCGGCTGAAGCCGGTGGTCCGCCGCTTCGACGTGCCGCCGATGCCCGAGGTCGAGCGCAAGTTCGTGGAGTGGGTCGCCGCCTACACCATGACGCCGCCGGGCCACGTGCTGCGCATGGCGATCAGCGTGCCGTCGGCGCTGGAGCCGGCGAAGGCCATGCTCGCCTACCTGCGCAAGCCCGATGCCGAACCGCCGCCCGGCTTCAAGATGACCGACCCGCGGCGGCGCGTCCTCGCCCTGCTGGACGACGGCCCGCCGCGCACCCCGGCGGAGTTGGCGGAGGAGGCCGGCTGCGGCGTCACCGTGGTGCGCGGGCTGGCCGAGGCCGGGCTGCTGGAGCCGGTGCTGCTCCAGCCGACCAAGCTCGGGCGGCCCGACTGCCACCGTCCCGGCCCCACCCTGTCCGCCGACCAGGAGGCTGCGGCGGCGGACCTGCGCGCCCGCGTGGAGTCCGGCGTCTATTCCACCGTGCTGCTCGACGGGGTGACCGGTTCCGGCAAGACGGAGGTCTATTACGAAGCCATCGCCGCCGCCCTGAAGGCCGGCAAGCAGGCGCTGGTCCTGCTTCCGGAAATCGCCCTGTCGGCGCAGTGGCTGGAGCGCTTCGCCCGCCGCTTCGGCGCGCCGCCGGCGGAGTGGCATTCCGAGCTGACCGGGGCGCAGCGCCGCGACACCTGGAGGGCGGTGGCGAACGGCGAGGTTCCGGTGGTCGTCGGAGCCCGTTCCGCCCTGTTCCTGCCCTACAAGAACCTCGGTGTCATAATCATCGACGAGGAGCACGACTCCGCCTACAAGCAGGAGGAGGGGTCGATCTACCACGCCCGCGACATGGCCGTCGCGCGGGCGCATCTCGGCGGCATCCCCACCGTGCTGGTCTCCGCCACGCCGTCGCTGGAGACCAAGGTCAACGCCGACAGCAACCGCTACGCCCGCATCGAGCTGCCGGGCCGCCACGGCGGCGCCGTGCTGCCCGACGTGGAGCTGGTGGACCTGCGCAAGGACCGGCCGCCGGCCCGCCACTGGCTGGCCCCGTCGCTGAAGAAGGCCATCGAGCAGACGCTGGCGGAGAAGGAGCAGGTGATGCTGTTCCTCAACCGCCGCGGCTACGCCCCGCTGACGCTGTGCCGGGCCTGCGGGCACCGGCTGCAATGCCCCAACTGCACGGCGTGGCTGGTCGAGCACCGGCTGGCCCGCAAGCTCCAGTGCCACCATTGCGGCCTGTCGCAGCCGCTCTCCCCGACCTGCCCGGAATGCGGCGAGGAAGGGACCCTGGCCGCCTGCGGTCCGGGCGTGGAGCGCATCGCCGAGGAGGTGGCGGAGCTGTTCCCCGACGCCCGCGCCGCCATCATGGCGTCGGACACGCTGTTCGGCCCCCGCGCCATCCAGGAGATGGTCCGCCGCATCGCCGACCACGAGCTGGACATCCTGATCGGCACCCAGGTGATGGCGAAGGGCCACCATTTCCCCATGCTGACCCTGGTCGGGGTGGTGGACGCGGACCTCGGGCTGGCCGGCGGCGATTTGCGGGCGGGGGAGCGGACCTACCAGCTCCTCCATCAGGTGGCCGGGCGCGCCGGGCGCGGCGAGCGGCCGGGACGGGTCATGCTGCAGACTTATATGCCGGAACATCCGGTGATGCAGGCGCTGGCCGCTGGGGACCGCGACGGCTTCTACCAGCTGGAGGCGGAGATGCGGCTGGAGGCCGGGATGCCGCCCTTCGGACGGCTGGCCGCCCTGATCGTGTCGGGGGAGGACGCGGCGGCGGTGGAGAAGCTGTCCATCGCCCTGGGCCGCGCGGCGCCGCGCAGCGACACCGTTGCCGTGCTGGGTCCGGCCCCGGCGCCGCTGGCCCTGCTGCGCGGGCGTCACCGGCGGCGTCTGTTGCTGAAGGCGCCGCGCACCGTTCAGGTGCAACCCCTGATCGCCCAGTGGCTGGAGCAGGTGGACATTCCGCCCAACGTGCGCGTGCAGGTGGATGTGGACCCCTACAGCTTCCTGTAATGGCGCAGCTTCCGCTAAGAAATGTCGGGTTCCTGTAAAGGGGGGCTGCGACGGATTGTCCCTGCGCGCTCCGCAGGGCACCTGTGACGTTTGGTCCGTTGCGGCCAGCGGGTCATGGTATTACCAGAGTATGGAAGTCATCTTTCGCTGAGCGATCTCATGTCCAGGCTGCGCGATCGTTTCCACGTCCATACCTTGCTGACGGTTCTTCCAGTTCTCGCCCTGCTGGCCATCATCGCGCTGGCGGCGGGCGTGCCCGCCCAGACCCGGGGGACGGAATCGGATGCCAAGGCGCTGCTCGACAAGACCAGCGGCTATCTGCGCCAGCACGGCGCGGAGGGCGCGCCGGAGGCTTTCGCCCAGCGCGACGGCGCGCTGATCGACCGCGACCTCTACCCGATGCTGATCGACCGCGACGGCGTGATGGTGGCCCACGGATGGACGCCGTCGCTGAACGGCGTGAACCTCAAGGACCTGAAGGACGTCGACGGCAAGCCCTTCATCCAGGAGGCGCTGGACATCGTGGCGGAGCGGGACTCGGGCGCCGTCAGCTACAAATGGACGGATCCACTGTCCGGCCAGATCGCGCCGAAGACGATGATCGTGCGCCGCATCATTCTGGGCGGCGAGCCCTATCTGCTGTCGGTCGGCGTCTACCGCTGACCGGGTTCGTCGGTGGGCGATCCGGCAGGTCGTCGGGCGGTCGACTCGGACTTTTCCGAAGGGTGAAAAAGGCGCTCAGAGCACCGAGACGGAGCGATCGGTCCGCGGGCGCGGGCGCCAGATCGACAGGCATTCGGCGGCGCTGCCTCCCGATCCGATGCCGTACCAGCCGGAGCGGTCGTTGAAGGACAGGCTGTAGCGCCCGCGCCCGTCGCGCTCGAACCGGAAGACGGGACGGTCCACGCCGGGCAAGAGAACGAGGAGCCGGTCATGCTCCCGGCCCGTTTCGCGGATGACCCCGGCCCAATGGCCAAGGCGCAGCTTCGGCTCGGCCACCGCCTCGAAGTCGTTGAGGTCGGCGGGCGTGAAGCGGGCGCAGGAAAAAGCGACGACGGTCATGATTGGCCTGGGTTTGTCCTGTCAGACGGGCTATGGGGCGACCGTGCGCGTGAATGGTTAAACGGGTGTTAAGTGGCGCGTTAGGTCACAGTCTGGTCCCTGGACCGTCGCGGAACGGGACCCGGAAAAACGGACCGCGAAGGGGGCAGGGCCTGCGGGCGCCGAGGTGATCCGTTGCGGTTGTGAAGTGGTATGCCCATTTCCAGCGCCCGCCGCCAAGAACGGACCCCACGCCGCAGGGGCGCAAAACGCCGCACGCAAGCCGCGTGCAAATTGTCCAGACCCCGTTGCGCAGGGCCTAATCCTGTGATATTGGACCGCTCGCTTTCGCGGGCTGGGCCGCCGCGATGTGGGTTTTGCCCTATTTAAGGCCCTGAAAATTCACCGTCTACCGAACTCAATTCGAGGGATCAGGTGGCAATCGAAGGTACAGGCGTTTCCGAACTCGCTACGCGCTACTCCATCGCGCTGTTCGAGCTTGCGGACGAGAACAAAGCGTTGGATCAGGTCGCGAGCGATCTGGTTGCGCTGAAGCAAATCCTGGCTGAGAGCGCCGACCTTCGCCGCCTCGTCCGCAGTCCCGTGATCAGCCGCGCCGACCAAGGCCGGGCGATGGCCGCGGTTCTGGACCGCGCCGAAGTGTCCGATCTGACCAAGCGCTTCATCGGGCTGGTGGCCAAGAACCGCCGCCTGTTCGCGCTGGAAGGCATGATCGAAGGCTATCTCGCCGAACTGGCCCGCCGTCGCGGCGAAGTGACCGCCCAGGTCACCTCCGCCCAGCCGCTGAGCGACGCTCAGCTGGCCGCGGTCACCGACACGCTGAAGGCGTCGATCGGCTCCAAGGTGTTGGTCAACACCTCGGTCGATCCCGCGCTGATCGGGGGCATGATCGTTAAGTTCGGCTCGCGCATGGTCGACACCTCGGTGCGCACGAAGCTGAACAAATTGCAACTCGCCATGAAGGCCTCAGGGGGATCAGTCTGATGGATATCCGCGCCGCAGAAATCTCTGCGATCCTCAAGCAGCAGATCGCGAATTTCGGGACCGAGGCGGACGTCGCCGAGGTCGGTCAGGTCCTCTCCGTGGGTGACGGCGTCGCCCGCGTGCACGGCCTGGACAACGTGCGCGCCGGCGAGATGGTCGAGTTCCCCGGTGGCATCAAGGGCATGGCGCTGAACCTCGAGACCGACAACGTCGGCGTCGTGATCTTCGGCACCGACAGCGAGATCAAGGAAGGCGACACCGTCAAGCGCACGGGCACCATCGTGGACGTGCCGGTCGGTAAGGGTCTGCTGGGCCGCGTCGTGGACGGCCTGGGCAACCCGATCGACGGCAAGGGCCCGCTGGTGGACGTTACCCGCACCCGCGTCGAGGTCAAGGCCCCCGGCATCATCCCGCGCAAGTCGGTGCACGAGCCGATGCAGACCGGCCTGAAGGCCGTCGACAGCCTGGTTCCGATCGGCCGCGGCCAGCGCGAGCTGATCATCGGTGACCGCCAGACCGGCAAGACCGCCGTCGTCATCGACACCTTCCTGAACCAGAAGCCGATCAACCAGGGCGACGACGAGAGCAAGAAGCTCTACTGCATCTACGTCGCCGTCGGTCAGAAGCGCTCGACCGTCGCCCAGATCGTCAAGACGCTGGAAGACGCCGGCGCCCTGGAATACTCCATCGTCGTCGCGGCCACCGCGTCGGAGCCGGCCCCGCTGCAGTTCCTGGCGCCGTACACCGGCTGCACGATGGGCGAGTACTTCCGCGACAACGGCATGCACGCCCTGATCGTGTACGATGACCTGTCCAAGCAGGCCGTCGCCTACCGTCAGATGTCGCTTCTGCTCCGCCGTCCGCCGGGCCGCGAAGCCTACCCGGGCGACGTGTTCTACCTCCACAGCCGCCTGCTCGAGCGCGCCGCCAAGATGGGCGACGCCCACGGCAACGGCTCGCTGACCGCCCTGCCGGTCATCGAGACGCAGGCCGGCGACGTGTCGGCCTACATCCCGACGAACGTGATCTCGATCACCGACGGCCAGATCTTCCTCGAGACGGGCCTGTTCTATAAGGGCATCCGTCCGGCCATCAACGTCGGCCTGTCGGTGTCGCGCGTCGGCTCCGCCGCCCAGATCAAGGCGATGAAGCAGGTCGCGGGCACCATCAAGATGGAGCTGGCCCAGTACCGCGAGATGGCCGCCTTCGCGCAGTTCGCCTCGGACCTCGACGCCGCCACCCAGCGCCTGCTGGCCCGCGGCGCCCGTCTGACCGAGCTGCTGAAGCAGCCGCAGTTCCAGCCGCTGCCGGTCGAAGAGCAGGTCGTGTCGATCTTCTCGGGCGTGAAGGGCTACCTCGACAAGATCAAGGTCGAGGACGTCAACCGCTTCGAGCAGAAGTTCCTCGCCGAGGTCCGGTCCAAGGGGGCCGACATCCTGGCGACGATCCGCAACGAGAAGCAGATCACCTCTGCGACCGAGGAGCGCCTGAAGGCCTTCCTCGACAACTTCTCCAAGGTGTTCGTCTGATCGACGGCGGGGGCGCAGTTCCTGCGCCCCGTCCGTCAACCCGAACGACCCCGAGCGGAATGAAGGGCCGGCATGCCTAACCTCAAGGACCTAAAGAACCGGATCGCCAGCGTCCAATCGACGCGGAAGATCACCTCGGCGATGAAGATGGTCGCCGCCTCCAAGCTCCGCCGTGCGCAGGAGCAGGCGGAAGCCGGTCGTCCCTACGCCGAGCGCATGGGCCGCATGCTGGCCTCTCTCGCGGCCAACGTGCAGGACTCGGGCAACGGCCCGAAGCTGATGACCGGCACCGGTTCCGATCAGGTGCATCTCCTCGTCATCATCAGCTCCGACCGTGGCCTGTGCGGCGCCTTCAACGGCGCCATCGTCCGTGAGTCCCGCCGCCAGATCCAGCGCCTCCAGTCGGAAGGCAAGACGGTCAAGCTGCTCACCGTCGGCCGCAAGGCCCGCGACCAGCTGCGCCGCGAGTTCGGCTCGCTGATCGTCGAGACCTACGAGGATGTGGGCCGCCGCAAGCTGTCCTTCGCCGACGCCGATGTCGTCGCGCAGAAGGTTCTGGCGATGTACGACGCGGGCGAGTTCGACGTCTGCTCGGTGATCTTCAACAAGTTCAAGTCGGCGATCTCCCAGATCGTGACCGTCCAGCAGCTCGTTCCCTTCGCCGTCGAGGCGCAGGCGGACGAGGAGGCCGCGGGCGCCGAGGTCAAGGCGATCTACGAGTTCGAGCCCGACGAGGAGCAGATCCTCGCCGAGCTGCTGCCGCGCAACCTGTCGATCCAGGTTTATCGCGCCCTCCTGGAAAGCGCCGCGTCCGAACAGGGCGCCCGCATGACTGCGATGGACAACGCGACGCGCAACGCCGGCGACATGATCAACAAGCTGACGATCACCTACAACCGCACGCGCCAGGCCTACATCACCAAGGAGCTGATCGAGATCATCTCCGGCGCCGAGGCGGTTTAAAGGCGCAGCGTTCGCGGTCGATACGACGGCACATCCGACAATTATCGAGTTCCGAGGGAGCTTTACTCCATGGCCACCACCACCCAGGCGACGAACGCCGTCGGCAAGATCACGCAGGTCACGGGCGCCGTTGTCGACGTCCAGTTCGACGGCGAGCTGCCGGCCATTCTGAACGCTCTGCACACCCAGAACGACGGCAAGGTCCTCGTGCTCGAGGTTGCCCAGCACCTCGGCGAGAGCACCGTCCGCGCCATCGCCATGGACAGCACCGACGGCCTGGTCCGCGGCGCCGAAGTGACGGACACCGGCGCCCCGATCGCCGTGCCGGTCGGCCCGGCCACCCTCGGCCGCATCATCAACGTGATTGGTGAGCCGATCGACGAGCGCGGCGACGTCGGCGCCGAGCGCACCCTGCCGATCCACCGTGCGGCCCCGGACTTCGTCGAGCAGTCGACGGACGCCGAAGTGCTGATCACCGGCATCAAGGTCATCGACCTGCTGGCTCCCTACGCCAAGGGCGGCAAGATCGGCCTGTTCGGCGGCGCCGGCGTGGGCAAGACCGTGACCATCATGGAGCTGATCAACAACGTCGCGAAGGCGCACGGCGGCGTGTCCGTGTTCGCGGGCGTGGGCGAGCGCACCCGTGAGGGCAACGACCTCTACCACGAGATGATCGAGTCGGGCGTCATCAAGCTCGACGGCCCGGGCTCCAAGGTAGCCCTGGTGTACGGCCAGATGAACGAGCCGCCGGGCGCGCGCGCCCGCGTCGCCCTGTCCGGTCTGACCCTCGCGGAGTACTTCCGCGACGAGGAAGGCCAGGACGTGCTGTTCTTCGTGGACAACATCTTCCGCTTCACGCAGGCCGGTTCGGAAGTGTCGGCTCTGCTGGGCCGCATCCCGTCGGCGGTGGGTTACCAGCCGACGCTGGCCACCGACATGGGCGCCTTGCAGGAGCGCATCACCTCCACGAAGAAGGGGTCGATCACCTCGGTGCAGGCCATTTACGTGCCCGCCGACGATCTGACCGACCCGGCCCCGGCCACCTCCTTCGCCCACCTGGACGCCACCACGGTTCTGTCGCGTTCGATCGCCGAAATGGCGATCTTCCCGGCGGTGGACCCGCTGGACTCGACCAGCCGCATCCTGGACCCGCGCGTCGTCGGTGAGGAGCACTACACCGTCGCCCGTTCGGTGCAGCGCGTTCTGCAGACCTACAAGTCGCTGCAGGACATCATCGCGATCCTGGGCATGGACGAGCTGTCGGAAGAGGACAAGCTGGTCGTGGCCCGCGCCCGCAAGATCCAGCGCTTCCTGTCGCAGCCGTTCCACGTCGCTGAGGTGTTCACCGGCACCCCGGGCGTGCTCGTCAGCCTGGAAGACACCATCAAGGGCTTCAAGGGCATCGTGAACGGCGACTACGACCACCTGCCGGAAGCGGCCTTCTACATGGTCGGCACCATCGACGAAGCCATCGCCAAGGCGAAGAAGCTGGCCGCCGAAGCCGCCTGATCAGGGTCGGCTGAGGTTCGGTAACGAGGCTAACCCTCTCCTCCGCCCGCGCGGGGGAGGGGGTTCTTATGAAGAGGCACCAGGAAACCCATGGCCGATAAAGTCGAATTCGAGCTGGTCTCTCCGGAGAAGCTGCTGACCTCGCAGCCCGTCGACATGGTCGTGGTGCCGGGTTCGGAAGGTGACTTCGGCGTCCTCGCCGGCCACTCGCCGATGATTTCGACCGTCCGTCCGGGCGTGATCGACGTCTACGAGGCCGATCGCGTGGTCGACCGGGTGTTCGTCGCCGGCGGCTTCGCCGAGGTGACCGAGACCCGCTGCACCGTCCTGGCCGAGGAGGCCATCGCGGTTGCCGAGATCGACCGCGCCAAGGTCGAGCAGCAGATCCGCGACCTGGGCGAGGATCTGGAAGACGCCAAGTCCGACGACGAGAAGGCCCGCGTGGAGGCGAAGATCGCCATCGCCCGCGCCAAGCTCGACGCGACCGGCGCGACCACGCACTGACAGCGGGCACGGCCCGGCGGCGGCGAACGCCGGCTGGGCCGTTTCCGTTGCATTGCGCCTTCGCAGCCATACATAGTATCCCGCAAGGGATCGAACGCCTCCCGGCCCGTCCGTCGAGGCGTTTTTGTTTTTATGGTCCTGTTCTCCGTCAGAGCGTGGAACAACCGGCCCGGAACGGCGGCCAGCAGCGGGAGTGGAGTGTGGCGTTGCACTGGAAATACGAAGAGCTTCCCTGGGATCAATTGGACCACGGCAAGGTCGATCCCGATCTCGTCCCGCTCATCAAGGCGGCGGCCCTGGTGGAGTTCAACGCCGACGACTACACGGCCTATCTCTGCAACGTCTTCCACGACGATCCCGAGTTCCAGGAGGTCGCGCACGGCTGGGCGGTCGAAGAGGTCCAGCATGGCCGCGCGCTCGGCAAATGGGCGGAGCTGGTCGATCCGACCTTCAACTTCGACCGGGCCGTCGAGCGCTTCCGCGCCGGCTACAAGGTGCCGATCGACCTCGACGCCTCGGTCCGCGGCTCGCGCACCGGCGAGATGATCGCCCGCTGCATGGTCGAGACCGGCACCAGCAGCTACTACGCGGCCATCGGCGACTCGACGGACGAACCGGTCCTCAAGCTGATCTGCAAGAACATCGCCGCCGACGAGTTGCGCCACTTCAAGCTCTTCTACACCTACACGAAGAAGTATCTGGAGCTGGAGCAGCTCAACAAGTTCCAGCGGCTCAAGGTGGCGCTGTCGCGCATCGGCGAGTCGGAGGACGACGAGCTGGCCTACGCCTACTACGCGGCCAACGCGCCGGAGGGCGAGCCCTACGCGCACAAGACCTACAATCAGGCCTACATGCGTCGCGCCTACGGCCGCTACCGGCCCAAGCACGTCGACCGCGCGGTGGCGATGGTCTTCAAGGCCTGCGGGCTGAAGCCGCACACCCGCTTCTACAGCGTCGCGGCCCGCGGCGCCTGGTGGCTGATCGAAAGCCGCGCCAAGCGGCTGGCCAAGGTCGCCTGAACAGGCCGGACTCGGCGGGGGCAGCCCCGCCGCAGAGCCGCGATCACCGGGGCGAACTCCGACAGCACTGACTCGTAGACCGGGCGCTTGAAGGGCACGATCAGGCCGGGCAGATCGTCGGCATCGACCCATTTCCAGGCGTCGAACTCCGGATGCTCGGTGGCGAGGTCGATGTCGGCGTCCGCGCCGGTGAAGCGGGCGGCCAGCCAGACCTGCTCCTGCCCGCGCCAGCGGCCCTTCCAGACCTTGCCCAGCAGATGATCGGGCAGGTCGTAGCGCAGCTTTTCCGCCGTCTCCCCGAGAATTTCGGCCTTGTCCGTGCCGATCTCCTCCTTCAGCTCGCGCAGGGCGGCCTCATGCACGCCCTCTCCCTCGTCGATGCCGCCCTGGGGCATCTGCCAAGCGTCCTTGCTGTCGCAGCGCCGGGCCACGAAGACCTGCCCGCGGTCGTTCAGCAGCATCACCCCCACGCAGGGGCGGTAGGGGAGGGACTCGCGGTCGATGGGCTTCTTGCTCATGCGCCTCATTGCTTCTGCATGTTGGCCACGGCGGAGACCGGCACGATGGCGATGCCACGGTCGGCCAGCCCGGTGAGCCACAGGTTGATCCGTTCGATGGTGCTGGGGTAGGGCGCGCCGATGCCCACCGCGGCCCCGTTGGCCTTGGCGATGGCTTCCAGCTCGGCGAGCTGGTCGTCGATGGCACCGCGCGACAGGTCGCGGTCGATCACGCGGTCGGCGAAGGCCCGCGGCACGCCCGCCTGACCCGCCAGGGTTCCGGCAACGCTGCGCGGGTTGGCGCGGGCGTCGAGCACCATCAGGCCGCGCGCCTTCATAGCCGCGACGACCGGGTTCACCGCGTCGGGGTTGGCGGTGAATTTGCTGCCCGTGGTGCTGGTGATGCCGACATAGCCGACCGCCTTGCCCAGCGACCATTCCAGCCTCTCCATGTTGCGCTCCGGCGGCAGCATGGTGAGAAGGGCGTTGGGGCCGGGGTCGTTGCGTGGGTAGTCCTGCGGCTCCATGGGGACGGAGAGCATCACCTCGTGCCCCTTGCCGCGGGCGCGCTCGACCCAGTTGTCCAGCCGGTCGGCGTAGGGGACGAAGGCCAGCGTGATGGTCGGCGGCAGCTTCTGCAGGGCGTTGCCGGTGGTCACGCCGGAGATGCCCATCTCGGCCAGCACGATGGCGATGCGCGGGCGGCGGTCGGCGGCGGGGAAGGGCCGGGCGTAGACCTGCCAGGGCTTGCGCCCGTCCTCGGCGATGCGCGGCAGCGGCCCGTTGCGCGAATCCTCGACCAAGCCGGGGACGGGGGCCGGCGTCAGGGTGACCGGTTCGTTCATGACCACGGCGAGCGGCGGCGGGGGAGCCGCGACGATGGGTGGCGGGGGAGCCGCCGGAGGCGAGGCCGCAGGCGGAGCCGGTTGGACGGGAACCGTCGCCGCGGCGGGCGGTGCTGTCGGCGGCTGTGGGAGCTGTGCGCCCTTCACCGCCACCTCGACGCTGGGAATCGCGGCCTGCCACGCCTCGGTGGTGTGCGCCGCGTTCATCGCCAGCCAGCCGCCCAGCCCGCCCAGCCCGAGGGCCAGCACGGCGTAGGCGCCGAGCAGCCTCTTGGCGAGGGGCGACAGCGGGCGGCGCTCCTTGCCTGCGCGCGGCGCGTCGTCCGAATCGCCGCCGGCCTTCCGGCGCCGGAGGCGGGCCAGCAGGCCGGGTCCGGAACGTTCCCGTTTCGCGGGCTTCAGGCGGCCCAGCAGGGCGGCAGCGTTCACGGACCCGTTACCTCCCCTCAGTGCGCGCGGGCCTGGAACAGGGCGACGCCCCGCAGCAGGTCGAGCGCGCGGGCCAGTTGGTAGTCGAAGGGCGGCTGGTTGGGTGCGCCCTCCCCATTCTCCGCGGACGGCGCCGCCGGGGCGTTGCCGTTGGCGGGAGCCGGGGTTGCACCGGGGGCCGCACCACCCGGCGCTGCACCGGGGGCCGGAGCGTTGCTGGCGCCCGGCGCCGGGGCCGGCTGGGTGGTGGCCGGTCGGGGGGCGTCCGGGTTGCGCAGCGCGCCGCGCAGGTCGCTCTCGCGGCGGCGGATCAGACCCTGGTCGGTCTCCTCGACGCGGGCCGGGTGCACCTCGATGTCCGGGGTGATGCCCAGCGCCTGGATCGACTTGCCCGACGGCGTGTAGTAGCGCGCCGTGGTCAGGCGCATCGCGCCGTGGCCGGGCAGCGGGATGATCGTCTGGACCGAGCCCTTGCCGAAGGACTGGGTGCCGAGGACGAGCGCCCGCTTGTGGTCCTGCAGAGCACCGGCGACGATTTCCGAGGCCGAGGCCGAGCCGCCGTTGATCAGCACCACGACCGGCAGGCCCTTGGCGAGGTCGCCGGGCTTGGCGTTGTAGCGCGTGCCTTCCTCCGCCTTGCGGCCGCGGGTGGAGACGATCTCCCCCTTCTCCAGGAAGGTGTCGGAGACGGAGACCGCCTGGTCGAGCAGGCCGCCGGGGTTGTTGCGCAGGTCGAGGACGTAGCCCTTCAGCTTGTCGCCCAGCTGCTGCTGGATCGAGGCGATGGCCTTCTCCAGCCCCTGCTGCGTCTGCTCGTTGAAGCTGGTGACGCGGACGTAGCCGATGTCGCCCTCGGTGCGGTAGCGGACCGACTGCACCTTGATGACGGCGCGGGTCAGCGTGACCTCGAACGGCTCGCCGGCCTCGCCGCGGCGCACGGTGACCTTGATGTCGCTGCCCACCGGGCCGCGCATCTTCTCCACCGCCTCGTTCAGCGACAGGCCCATGACGGCCTCGCCGTTGAGCTGGATGATCAGGTCGCCCGGCTGCAGCCCGGCGCGGAAGGCCGGCGTCTCGTCGATGGGGGACACGACCTTGATCAGGCCGTTCTCCATCGTCACCTCGATGCCCAGCCCGCCGAACTCGCCGCGGGTCTGAACCTGCATGTCCTGGAAGCTCTTGCGGTTCAGATAGCTGGAATGCGGGTCGAGCGAGGTGAGCATTCCGTTGATGGCGGACTCGATCAGCTGCTCGTCCGTCGTCGACTCGACATACTCGGCGCGCACGCGCTCGAACACGTCGCCGAACAGGTTGAGCTGGCGGTAGGTCTCGGAACTGTTGCCGGTGCTGTTCACCTGCGCGGTGACGGTGGCGACGCCGGCCCCCAGAAACACCAGGGCCGCGGCGGTGGCGGCACGCTTGACTATCCTCATCTACCCTTGTCCTTTCCCCTCCGGGGCGCCGAAACCGCGCTGTGGATTGATCGGCTGTCCGTGACGTCTTAGCTCGAAGTAAAGATCGGGTGACCCGTCGGCGGGCATCAGGCCGATGGGTTCCCCCGTGGCCACGCGCCGTCCGACGGCCGTGTCGATGCGGCCAAATCCAGCGATGAGACTATGATATCCGTGGCTGTGTTCCACGATCAAGATTTGGCCATAGCCGCGGAACGGCCCGGCGAAGACGATCGTTCCGGCCTGCGGTGACACCACCGTCGAGCCGGCGCGGGCCTGGATGGTGACGCCCCGGCTGGTCGCGCCGTAGCGGTCGGCCTCGCCGTAGCGGACGGTCACCCGGCCGCCCACCGGCAGGCGTTCCCCGGCGGGCGGGCTGGGCGCGGTGCGGGCGGTTTCCGCCTCGGCCTTGGCCCGCTGTTCGTTGGCCCGCTGCTCCGCGAGTTTCTGTTCGGCGGCGCGCTGCTCCGCCGCCTTCTGTTCCGCCAGCTTCTGCTCGGCCGCCTTCTGCTCCGCGGCCCGCTGCTCGGCGAGGCGGCGTTCGGCTTCGCGGCGCTCCGCCTCCAGCCGCTCGGCCTCGCGCTTGGCCGCCATGGCGGCGGCGGCGCGGCGTTCGGCCTCGATGCGGTCCATCAGCTGGCGCAGGTCGGCGGCCTGACCGGTCAGCCGGGCGGTGCGCTGGGCGACCTGCTGGCGCTCCTCCTCGGTCTGGCGCGACAGTTCCTCGCGCCGGGCGACGAGCTGGCCGATCTCCTTCTGGCGGTCGATCAGGGTGAGGCGGGCGGCGTAGGTGCGGCCGCGCTGGGCCTGCAGCGTCTCGCGCGTCTCGGCCAGCCGGGTCAGCGCCTGGGCCAGCGCGTCGGCGCGGGCACGCAGGGCCGGCACCGTGTCGCGCAGCAGCAGGGCGGAGCGCAGCGTGTCCACCGGCCCGTCCGGGCGGGCCAGCGCCGCTTCCGGCGGGATGCGGGCGACGCGCTGCAGGGCGGCGAGCAGGGCGGCGATCTGCTGCCGCTCGCCCTCCAGCTTCTCGGCTTGGTTGCGCTCCTGCGTCTCCAGCGCGGTCAGGGATTCTTCGAGATGGGCGAGTTCGTCCTCCTGCGCCCGCTCCTGGTCGGCCAGACCGACCAGCCGGTCGCGCAGCTCGTCCAATTCCTTCTGGAGCGTCTGCGACTGGCGGTCGAGCTGCCGTTGCAGGGCCTTGTCGGTCTGGAGATCCTGCTCCACCCGCTTCAGAGTCTGCCCGGGGGACTCGGTCTGCGCGGTGGCGGCGGTGGAGATGACGAGAAGGGTGGCGGTCAGCAGGGCTGACCGCCAAGAAAACGCCCGTCTCCGCCCGGCGCCTTGCGGAACGGAGACGGGGAGGGGGAGCAGAGCAACACCCGCCGGATGATCGCGCCCTGCGCCCATGCCCGGTTCTGCCTTATTCCGCGGCGGCCCGCGCGCTGGCGCGGTCGATCAGGCTCTTGCCAGTCATCTCCGCCGGCTGCGGCAGCTTCATCAGGTCGAGCAGCGTCGGGGCGATGTCGGCCAGACGCCCGCTGCGGATCGCGGACACCCCGGCGGGGCCGTTCACCAGCACCAAGGGCACCTTGTCCAGCGTGTGGGCGGTGTGCGGGCCGTTGGTCTGCGGGTCCTTCATCAGCTCGCAGTTGCCGTGGTCGGCGGTGACCAGCATCACGCCGCCCTGGGCGCGCACGGCGGCCTCCAGCCGGCCCAGGCTGACGTCCACCGCCTCGACCGCCTTGATGGCGGCGGGCAGGATGCCGCTGTGGCCGACCATGTCGGGGTTGGCGTAGTTGATGACCACCAGATCGTATTTCCCGCTGTCCACGGCGGCGACGACCTTGTCGGTCACCTCGGCGGCGGACATCTCCGGCTGGAGGTCGTAGGTCGCGACCTTCGGCGACGGCACCAGGATGCGGTCCTCGCCCGGATACACGCGCTCCTCGCCACCGTTGAAGAAGAAGGTGACGTGCGGGTACTTTTCCGTCTCGGCGATGCGCAACTGGGTCAATCCGGCCTCGCTGACCACTTCGCCCAGCACCTTGGTCAGGGATTTCGGCGGAAAGATGGTCGTCATCAGCTTGGCGAGCGTGGACGAGTACTCGACCATGCCGACGGCGGCGGCCAGCTTCGGGACCGAGGCGCGCTCGAACCCGTCGAAGGCCGGGTCGACGAAGGCGGCCAGGATTTCGCGGGCGCGGTCGGCGCGGAAGTTTGCCATCAGGATGGCGTCGCCGTCCTTCATGCCGGTGTAGCCGTCGATGACGGTCGGCAGGATGAACTCGTCGTGGGTGCCGGCGGCGTAGCTCTGCTCGATGGCCTGGATCGGGTCGGCCGCCGTCAGGCCCTCGGCGCTGACCAGAGCGGCGTAGGCCTTGGCGACGCGGTCCCAGCGCTTGTCGCGGTCCATGGCGTAGTAGCGCCCGCTGACCGTGGCGACGTTGACGCCGGGCAGGGCGTGGACGTCGGCCATGAACTCGGCCATCTGGTCCTTGGCGCTCTGCGGCGGCACGTCGCGGCCGTCGGTGAAGGCGTGAATCTCGACCGGGACGCCTTCATGGGCCAGCACACCGGCCAGCGCCGCGATGTGGTCCTGGTGCGAATGGACGCCGCCCGGCGACAGCAGGCCCAGGATGTGGCAGCGCCCGCCCGAGGCCAGCAGCGTCTTGGCGAGGTCGTTCAGCGCGGCGTTGCGCTCCAGCTCGCCCTCGACGATGGCGTGGTCGATCATCACCAGATCCTGGCGGACGACGCGGCCGGCGCCCAGATTCATGTGACCGACCTCGGAGTTGCCCATCTGGCCCTTGGGCAGCCCGACCTCCTCCTCGCTGGCCTCCAGGAAGGCGCGCGGCTCCGACGACCACAGCCGGTCCCAGTTGGGCGTGTTGCCCTGGGCGATGGCGTTGTCCTCGCGTTCCTCGCGGTAGCCCCAGCCATCCAGGATGCACAGCACTACGGGTCGGGGACGATTGGTCTCGGTCATCACGGTCCTCATACGCCTGTCACGGTCGGGTTGCGGGTCTCGGTCGAACTGTTTGACGCGGTTTCTTGTGGCTGATGCCTTTTTACGCGCGCATCGCCTTGGGCCGGATCAGAAAATGGCACGCCTGCGCACGCGCACAATGGGAGTCATGCACGGTGATAGGGGTGTCCGGCCAGAATTTGCTGGGCACGGTAGATTTGCTCCGCCAACATGCCTCGCACCAGCATATGCGGCCATGTCATGGCGCCCAAGGCCAAAAGAAAATCGGCGCGCGCCCGCACCGCGTCGCCGTGGCCGTCGGCCCCGCCGATCAGGAAGGCGATGTCGCCCGCCCCCTGGTCCCGCCAACCGCCAATCTTGGCGGCGAAGGCCTCGCTGGTGATGGTCTTGCCGCGCTCGTCCAGGGCCACGACGATGGCCCCGGCCGGAATGGCGGCCAAAAGCAGCTCCGCCTCCTGCCGCTTCAGCTCGTCGGAGGCGAGGCGCTTCTTCACCTCGACCTCGCGCAGAGTCAGCGGCCAGGACAGGCGGCCGGCATACTCGTCATACAGGTCGCGCGCCGGACCGGTCCGTGACCGCCCAACCGCGGCAAGCCACAGACGCATCGGTCCGACTCCCGTTCCTCACCCGTCCCGAATGGTGTCCGTCAGGCGCTCATGCGCTCGGCGGAGGGCCGCGGCGTTTCCAGACCCCACATCTTCTCGATGTTGTAGAAGGTCCGGACTTCCGGGCGGAACAGGTGGATGATGACGTCCCCGGCATCGACCAGAACCCAGTCGCACTGGTTCAGGCCCTCGACCTCGACGCCGCGCAGGCCGGCCTGCTTCATGCGGTCGGCCAGCTTCATGGCCATGGCGGCGATGTGCCGGGTGTTGCGGCCCGACGCCACGATCATGTAGTCGGCGATGCTGGTCTTGCCGGCAAGGTCGATGACGACGACGTCTTCGGCCTGATCGTCGTCCAGGGACGTCTCGACGAGCGCCTTCAGTTCGTCCGGCTGGGGAACGGGAACGGGCGCGGGCCGCACAACGGGCGCGGCCGGTTCGATGAACGTGTTGATGGTACCTACCTCGCGATACAGGGTCACGACCCGCTGGCGCGTGCCCGGCGGATCGCCGTCGCCGAAGCCGGATGCAGCGGGTTGCGGAGGAAAATCCAGGCCGGTGTTTTCGAACCGGCCAACCCCTTGGCCTTGTGCATGCTCACCCGGCGACGGGCATAGCGCTGAGCGGCTATGCCACCAAGCGCCCCTATAGAATAAGTTGGACGGGCGAGAACTGCAACCGGCACCAGCCGGAAGATGCGCGTCCAATGCCGCCAGCGGGGGATTTGCCGAAGATTGTCCGCCCCCATCAGCCAGACGAAGCGCGTTTTGGGGAAACGGAGCGTCAGCTTGGCCAGCGTGTCGGCGGTGTAGCGGGTGCCAAGCTCCCGCTCGATGGCGGTGACCCGGATGGCCGGATGGCGGGCGGTGCGCCGGGCCTCCTCCAGCCGCTCGGCGAGCGGCGCCATGCCACGCACCGGCTTCAGCGGGTTCTGCGGGCTAACCAGCCACCACACCTGGTCCAGCCCCAGCGCCTTCAGCGCGTACAGGCTGATGTGCCGGTGTCCGGCGTGGGCCGGGTTGAAGGACCCGCCGAGCAGCCCGACGCGCAGGCCGGCGTGCAGCGGGCCGGCGTAGCGGTGGGGGTGGTTTCACGGTGCCCCCACCCCGGCCCTCCCCGCTGGGCGGGGGAGGGGGGATGGGGCGCCTTCGTTCCCTCCCCGCCCAGCGGGGAGGGTTAGGTGGGGGAAAAGCCTGCGCTTACGGCCGCGTCTGGCCATCGCCGCGCACGACATACTTGTAGCTGGTCAGCTGCTCCGCCCCGACCGGGCCGCGGGCGTGGAACTTGTCGGTGGAGATGCCGATCTCAGCACCCATGCCGAACTCGCCGCCATCGGCGAACTGGGTGCTGGCGTTCCACAGCACGATGCCGCTGTCGATGCGCTGCAGGAAGCGCTCCGCCGCCGCCGGGTCCTCGGTCACGATGGCGTCGGTGTGGTGGGAGCCGTGGCGGTTGATGTGGTCGATCGCCCCGTCCACCCCGTCCACCACGCCGCAGGCGATGATGGCGTCGAGATACTCGGTGTCCCAGTCCTCCGCCGTCACCGCCGTCACGCGCGGATCGACGGCCTGGGCGGCGGCGTCGCCGCGGACGGCGCAGCCGGCGTCCAGCAGGTCCTTCACCAGCACCGGCAGCATGGCGTCGGCGATCTTGCGGTCGACCAGCAGCGTCTCGGCGGCGCCGCAGATCGAGGTGCGGCGCATCTTGGCGTTCATCACCACCTTGCGCGCCTTCTCCGGGTCGGCCCCGGCGTCGACATAGACGGTGTTGTTGCCGTCGAGATGCTTGATGACCGGGATGCGGCTCTCCTCGGCGATGCGCTGGATCAGCGACTTGCCGCCGCGCGGGACGATCACGTCGATGCAGTCGCGCATGGTCAGCATGTGGCCGACCGCCGCCCGGTCCGTGGTCGGGACGAGCTGGATCGCCGCCTCCGGCAGCCCGGCGGCGCGCAAGCCATCGGTCAGGCAGGCGGCGATGGCGCGGGACGAGCGGATGCTCTCCGACCCGCCGCGCAGGATCGCCGCGTTGCCCGACTTCAGGCAGAGGCCGCCGGCATCGGCGGTGACGTTGGGGCGGCTCTCGTAGATGATGCCGATCACCCCCAGCGGCACGCGCACGCGCTGGATGGCCAGCCCGTTGGGACGGGTCCATTCGGCGATGACGCCGCCGATGGGGTCGGGGAAGGCGGCGATGTCCTCCAGCCCCTTGGCCATCGCCTCGATGCGGGCGTCGTTGAGGGCCAAGCGCTCGATCATGGGACCGGCGAGGCCGCGCTCACGGGCGGCGGCGACATCCGCGTCGTTGGCCGCCTGGATCTCCGCCTTGCGGGCGCGGATCGCGGCAGCCGCCGCCCGCAAGGCCTGATCCTTCGACGGGCTTGGCACGGTCGCCAGCTCCGCCGCGGCGGCGCGGGCGGCGCGGCCGAGGGCGAGCATCTGATCGTGCAAGGCGTCGGTGGTCTCAAGCAGGGCGGACATCGGTCTCACTCCAGTGGCGTTCGCCAATTGAAAAGGGCCGGAACCATAGCCGATCCTGCGTTTCCGCGAAAGCCATGCCGGTTAAGCCGAAAAGCTGAGTGGAATACTCAACATTCAGCCTGGGCCACGGATTGTTGCGTGGTTAGCGTTCCCTCATGCAACATTGGCGAGGGAGCCTTTCATGAACCGGCTGGTCCGCCGCGGCGCCGCCGTGGCCGTTGGGGTGGTGTGCCTGGGGGGATCGGCCTGGGCGGAAACACCGCTGGAGCGGGGGCGCGCCCTGGTCAACGGCATCGTCGCCTGCGGCAACTGCCACACGCCGCAGGGGCCGAACGGTCCGGTCGCGGGAAAAGAACTGGCCGGCGGGACGCCCTTCGTCGAGGAGCCCTTCACCGCCTACGCCTCCAACATCACGCCGGATCCGGAGACGGGGATCGGGCGCTGGACCGACGAGCAGCTGATCGCCGCCATCCGCGAAGGCAGGCGCCCCGATGGTAGCCTGATCGGGCCGCCGATGCCCTTCGGCTTCTACCGCGGCTTGTCGGACGGCGACCTGCGCGCCATCGTCGCCTATCTGCGCAGCGTGCCGCCGGTGCGGCATTCTGTCCCGAAGTCCGAGTATCGCATGGCGCTTCCCGCCGCCTACGGACCGCCGGTCGGGTCGGTGGCCGAGGTGCCGCGTACGGATCCGGTGACGTACGGCGCGTACATGGCCGGCCCGCTCGGCCACTGCATGGAATGCCACACGCCGATGCTGCCGGACGGGCGGCTCGACATGACGCGCATGGGGGCCGGCGGGCGGAACTTCACCGGGCCGTGGGGCAACGCGGTGTCCCGCAACATCACGCAGGACAAGGAGCATGGGCTGGGCGGCTGGACCGATGCGGAGATCCGCAAGGCGATCACCGAGGGTGTACGTCCCGACGGCAGCCGGCTGAGCCCGCCCATGGGCTATCATTATTACAAGTCCATGAGCGATGGCGAGTTGGGCGCCCTGGTCGCCTACCTCCGTACGCTTCCCCCGACCCGCTAGACCCCACCGGCCGTGCGTGAAATACCGCACCGCCGAAAACGCAGTACCGGAAGCTTTGCCGAGAGGGCATAGTCCGCGGGCTTTTCCACCCGCCGGACCGTGTCCCCATGCTGACCCTGCTGCTGATCGTCTCCGCCTTCTTCGCGGGCGTGCTCAACGCCGTGGCCGGTGGCGGCAGCTTCCTGACCTTTCCGGCGCTGATCATGGCCGGCGTGCCACCGCTGAACGCCAACGCGACCAGCACGGTGGCGGTGTCGCCGGGCGCGCTGGCCAGCGCCTACGGCTACCGGCGGGAGTTGGGGCGGATCAAGGAGGTCAGCCTGCCAGCCTTCCTCGGCGTCAGCCTGATCGGCGGGCTGCTGGGCGCGCTGCTCCTGCTGTGGACGCCGCAGCGCGTGTTCGAGGAGATCATCCCCTGGCTGCTGCTGTTCGCGACGGTGCTGTTCGCCTTCGGCCCGAAGGTGTCGGCCTACATCCGCCGCAACTTCAAGGTCGGTCACAACACCGTGCTGATCGTGCAGTTCTTCATCGCCATCTACGGCGGCTATTTCGGCGGGGGGATCGGCATCCTGATCCTGGCGACGCTGGGAGTCTTCGGCCTGACCGATCTGCACGCGATGAACGGGCTGAAGGCGCTGGTCTCCGGCTGCCTGAACGCGGTCGCGGTGGTGGCCTTCGTCTTCGGCGGTGCGGTCTATTGGAACGAGGCGCTCATTATGATGGTGGCTGCCGTGGCCGGCGGCTACGCCGGGGCCGCCGTCGCCCGCCACATCCCGCCGCCGATCCTGCGCAAGTTCGTGATCGCGGTGGGCGTGGCGATGACCGTCTATTTCTTCGTCGCCAAGGGGTGAAAAGGGCAAGCGGCGGTCAGTCCGCCGCCATGCGCTCCGCAAGGCCGCATAGGCTATCCCAATCCAGCCCCGCCGGGTCCGCCACCACATGGTCGGCGGCCTCGAACAGCAGGTCGGCGTGCTGTGGCCAGGCGATGGTCAGCATGCCGGCGGCCTTGGCGGCGCGGGCGCCGGTCGGGCTGTCCTCGATCACCGCGCAGGCCGCGGGCGGCACGCCGAGGCGGGCGGCGGCGGTCAGGTAGGGCTCGGGGTCCGGCTTGCCCTTGCTCACGTCGTCGCGGCTGAGGCCGAACAGGAAATGCGGGCTGCCCATGTGGCGCAGGTTGGCGTCGACCACGCGGCGTCCGCTGTTCGACACGCAGGCCTGCAGCAGCCCCCGCTCCGCGAAGGCGTCGACCAGCGCCAGGGCGCCGGCCCGCGCCTCCACCTCGGCGATGCGCTCCAGATAGAGGTCAGTGATGGCGTCCGCCCATTCCCGGAAAGTCAGGGCCATGGGCCGGGCGGCGTGCAGCCTGGCGTACAGCTCGGGGAAGGCGACGCCCAGCGTGGCCGCGTAGTCCGTGTCGGACAGGGCATGGCCGTGCAGCCGGCAAACCGCAATGGTGGCGCGCTGGTGCCACGGCTCGCTGTCGAGCAGCGTGCCGTCGATGTCCCACAGGATCGCCTGGAGGGGCGGGCGGCCCACGATCGAACCGCTCACCGCACCACCAGATCGTCGCGGTGGATCATCTCGTCACGGCCCCGGTAGCCGAGGATCTCCTCGATCTCGTGGCTCTTGCGGCCGGCGATGCGGCGGGCGTCCTCGGCGGCGTAGGCGGTCAGGCCGCGCGCCACCTCGCGCCCGTCCGGCGCCTTCACCACCACCACGTCGCCGCGCTCGAAGTCGCCCTCGACGGTGCGCACCCCGGCGGGCAGCAGGCTGGCCCCACGGGCGAGCGCCGACAGGGCGCCGGCGTCCACGGTCAGCGCGCCGTGGGCGTTCAGGTTGCCGCCGATCCACGCCTTGCGGGCGGAGGAGGGGGAGGCGGCGGGCAGGAACCACGTGCACAGCGCTCCGCCCTGCTCGGGCCGCTGCTCCAGAGCGGCCAGCGGGTTCATGCGCTTGCCCTTGGCGATGACCATGCGGCAGCCGGCGGCCAGCGCGACGCGCGCCGCGACGATCTTAGTCACCATGCCGCCGGAGCTGTAGCCGGGCGGCGGCTCACCCGCCATGTTCTCGATGTCGGAGGTCAGTTCCTGGACCACCGGGATGTGCCGGGCGTCGGGGTCCTTGCGCGGGTCGGCGGTGTAGAGGCCGTCGATGTCCGACAGAAGGACCAGCGTATCGGCGCTGATCATCTGGGCGACGCGGGCCGCCAGACGGTCGTTGTCGCCGAAGCGGATCTCCGCGGTGGCGACCGTGTCGTTCTCGTTGATGACCGGGACGGCGCCCAGTTTCAGCAGCGTGTCGATGGTGGCGCGGCCGTTGAGGTGGCGGCGGCGCTCCTCGGTGTCTTCCAGCGTCACCAGCACCTGGGCGACGGTCAGGCCGTGGCGGGCCAGCGTCTCCTGATAGGCGGCGGCGAGCCGGATCTGGCCGGTGGCGGCGGCGGCCTGCTTCTCCTCCAGCCGCAGGGCGCGCCCGACGAGGCCGAGATGCTCGCGCCCGCAGGCGACGGCGCCGGAGGTGACGATCACCACCTCCTGGCCGCGCTTGCGGCAGGCCGCCACGTCGTCGGCCAGCGCGTCCAGCCACTCGCGGCGCATCCGGCCGGTGGCGCTGTCGACGAGCAGGGCGGAGCCGATCTTGACGACCAGCCGCCGCGCGTCGAGCAACGTGGGGAGCAGGGAGGAGGTATCAGCCTTTGGCGTTGTCGTCGCCGTTGCCGCTGTGCTCGGTGTCGTCACCGTCATCGTCGCCTTCATCGTCCCAGTCGTCTCCGTCCGAGTCGTCCCCGGCCGCGTCCTCATCCGAGTCGTCTTCGGGGAGATCGTCGTACTCGCCCGTCTCCTCGTTCCAGCCCGCATACTCGTCGTCCATCTTCTGGCCGACCGGGGGCCGGGGGATGGAGCGCGTGACCGGAGCCTGGATGACGTCGGGCTCCTCTTCCTTGGACTGTTTGATGAGCGTGAGCAAGCGGTAAAGCACCGCCTGGACGCCCTGGCCGGTGGCGCCGGACAGAACCATCACCTCCGCACCCGACGCCGCCTCCAGCGCGGCCTTCTTCTCCGCGACCTCCTCGTCGAGCAGGGCGTCGGCCTTGTTCAGGCCGATGATCTCCAGCTTGTCGGCGAGGTTGCCGCCATAGGCGACCAGCTCGTTGCGGATGGTGGTGTAGGACTGGACCACGTCCTCCGCCGTGCCGTCGATCAGGTGCAGCAGCACGCGGGTGCGCTCCACATGGCCGAGGAAGCGGTCGCCCAGCCCGTGCCCCTCGTGCGCGCCTTCGATCAGGCCGGGGATGTCGGCGATGACGAACTCCTCGTCACCCGCGCGGACGACGCCCAGGTTGGGGGCCAGCGTGGTGAAGGGGTAGTCGGCGATCTTCGGGCGCGCCGCGGTGGTCGCGGCCAGGAAGGTGGACTTGCCGGCGTTGGGCAGGCCGAGCAGGCCGGTGTCGGCGATCAGCTTCAGCCGCAGCCAGACCCAGCGCTCCTCGCCCGGCCAGCCGGGGTGCGACTTGCGCGGGGCGCGGTTGGTCGGGGTCTTGTAATGGGCGTTGCCGAAGCCGCCGTCGCCGCCCTTCAGGATGACGACGCGCTGGCCGGGTTCCGTCAGGTCGAGCAGGACGGTCTCCTGATCCTCGTCCAGGATCTGGGTGCCGACCGGCACGCGCAGGACCACGTCCTCGCCCCTGGCGCCGTTGCGGTTGGCACCCATGCCGTGGTTGCCGCGCTGCGCCTTGAAATGCTGCTTGTAACGGTAATCGATCAGCGTGTTGAGGCCGTTCACGACCTCGATCACGACGTCGCCGCCACGGCCGCCGTTGCCGCCGTCCGGTCCGCCATACTCGATGAACTTCTCGCGGCGGAAGGCAATGGCGCCGGGGCCGCCGTCGCCGCTTTTCAGATACACCTTGGCTTGATCGAGGAACTTCATCGGGGACCGTGCCGGCCAATCTACCGTTTGCGCACCGTCCTCCAACCGAGGGAAGGGGGCGGTGACCACCACATCAACAAAAGAAAATCGGGGGCCGGTTGCCCGAACCCCCGATTTATCCGATTACACCGTACGGGCCGGACGAGATTACTCGGCCGCGACCGCCGGGACCTCCGCCGCCAGGATGGCGACGTAGGTGCGCCCCTGGGTGCTGCGCTTGAAGGCCACGGTGCCGTTCGCCTTGGCGAACAGGGTGTGGTCCTTGCCGATGCCGACGTTCTCACCGGGGTGGAACTTCGTGCCGCGCTGGCGGACGATGATGTTGCCGGCAACGACGTTCTCGCCACCGAAACGCTTCACGCCGAGGCGGCGGCCAGCGGAATCGCGGCCGTTGCGCGAGGAGCCGCCTGCTTTTTTATGGGCCATGGGGAGTTACTCCTGTGACTGGTCGGCGGCCGTTCAGGCGGCGCCGTTGATCCCGGTGATGCGCAGGACGGTCAGGTCCTGGCGGTGGCCGTTCTTACGGCGGTAGTTCTGGCGGCGCTTCTTCTTGAAGACGATGATCTTCGGACCGCGATCCTGGGCGACGATCTCGGCGGTCACAGCAGCGCCGGCAACCGTCGGGGTGCCAAGGGTGGTGCTGCCGCCGTCGCTGACCATCAGCACGTCGTTGAGCGTGATGGAAGCGCCGGCCTCGGCCTCGAGCTTCTCAACGCGGATCACGTCGCCATTGGCGACCTTGTACTGCTTGCCGCCGGTGCGGATCACTGCAAACATCGTCGTCACTGCCTATCTCAAAACAAACGGAAGGGCCGCTCGCCCACCGTTTGAGGTGCAAGCCCGTTCGTGAGAGCGGGGATTTAACTGATGGGCCACCGGGAGTCAACAGGCATGGTGGCATTTTCCCGTTCATTTTCCTGCAAACAAGGGCTTGCATCCCCAAAAGCTTTTGGGTAGGTTCCGCGCCACCCCGGAAACGGGGCAGCGGATGGGTGGCAGAGCGGTTGAATGCACCGCACTCGAAATGCGGCATACCCGCGAGGGTATCGGGAGTTCGAATCTCCCCCCATCCGCCACTCTCATTCGAGCGAACGCTCAAACGAAGAAGCCTTCCCGACTGGGAAGGCTTTTTTGTTTCCGGCCTGGAGCGTCCCTCAGCTGTCCTTGAGCATCGCCAGCGCCGCTTCGAACAGCAGGCTACCCGGTTCGGCGAAGCGGTCGACCACGCTGAAATGGTCGGCGCCCGGCTCCACGATCTCCCGCACCGCGTTGCCCTGCGCGGCCCAGGCCAGGGCGTAGTCGGCCTGCTGGCGGTGCATCGCGTCGGTCTCAAGGCCGCCCAGCGCCGGCATCAGCAGCGGGGCCGGGGCGGGAACGGCGTGGATCGGGCTCAGCCGCCGCGCCGAGTCGGGATCGAGCCGCAGCTGCTCGTTCACCTCGAAGCCGAGCATCGGCTCCAGGTCGTAGAGGCCGCTGATCGGGATGCCGCCGGCCACGCGGTCGCGATTCTCCGAGACGAGCTTCGCCGTCAGATGGCCGCCCGCCGAATGGCCGGACACCACCACCCGCCGCGGATCGCCGCCGAAGCCGGCCGCGTTGGCGAACACCCAGTCCAGGCCGGCCTGGGCGTGGCCGCACAGCTCGTCCATCGTCACGTCCGGGCACAGGCCGTAACCGAGCAGGACGACCGTCACCCCGCGCTCCACATAGGGCGCGGCGATGAAGGAATGCAGGTCCTTCGACAGGGCCCGCCAGTAGCCGCCATGGATGAAGACCAGCACCGGCGCTCCCTCTCCGGCGGGGAAGACGTCGGCGCGCTGGCGCGGGTGCGGGCCGGTGGGAATGTCATAGCGCCCGCCGAGCCGGGCGCGCACCGCCTCGCTCTCCGCCTGCCAGCGGGCGAAATAGGCCGGGTGCTCCGGCACCAGCTTGCGGAAATTGTATTGGCGGTCGATCTCGGCGGCGGTCAACTTTTGTGACTGGGGGCCGCCAAACAGGGCTTCAGACGCCAAGATAGCGCTCCTTCAAGGTGGGGTCGGCGAGCAGGGCGGCGGAACTGCCGGACCACACCAGCCGCCCCTTCTCGATGACGTGATGGCGGTCGGCCAGGGCGGCGAGGGCGTGCACGTTCTTGTCCACTACCAGGATCGCCTGCCCCTCGTCCTTCAGGCGGGCGAGGCAGTCCCAGATCTCCTGCCGGACCAGCGGGGCCAGCCCCTCCGTCGCCTCGTCGAGTATCAGCAGCTTCGGGTTGGTCATCAGGGCGCGCCCGACGGCGAGCATCTGCTGCTCCCCGCCCGACAGGTTGCGGGCGAGGTTGCCGGCGCGCTCGGCCAGCCGGGGGAACAGGGCGTGGACCCGCTCCACCGTCCAGGGATCGCGCCGCCCGAAGCGGTTGGCGGCGGTGGCGATCAGGTTCTCGCGCACGGTCAGGGTGGGGAAGACCTGCCGCCCCTCCGGCACCAGGGCGATGCCGGCCCGCGCGATTCGGTGCGGCGGGCGGCCCGCGATCTCCGCGCCCTCGAAGGCGATGGTGCCGCCGGTCGGCGCCACGAGGCCCATGATGGCCTTGATGGTCGTGGTCTTGCCCATGCCGTTGCGGCCCATCAGCGTCACCGCCTCCCCGGCGTCGACGGACAGCTCCATGCCGAACAGCGCCTGGCTGGAGCCGTAGGCGGCGGTCAGGTTGGCGACGCGCAGCATCAGGCGACCTCCAGCTCGTCGCCCAGATAGGCCTCGCGCACCGCCGGGTCGTTGCGGATCTGCTCCGGGGTGCCGCTGGCGAGGTCCTTGCCGCGCACCAGAACGGTGATGCGGTCGGCCAGCGCGAAGACGGCGTCCATGTCGTGCTCCACCAGCAGGATCGTCACGCCGCCCTTCAACTCCCGCAGCAGCTCGACCATGCGGGCGGAGTCCTCCGGCCCCATGCCGGCCATCGGCTCGTCGAGCAGCAGCAGCCGCGGCCCGGTGGCCAGGGCCATCGCCAGTTCGAGCTGCCGCTTCTCGCCATGGGCCAGCGCGTCGGCGCGGGTGTCGGCGCGCGCGCCCAGCCCAACCCGCTCCAGCACGGCGCGGGCGGGGTCTGCCAGTCGACGGTCGCGCCCGGCGTCGCGCCAGAAGCGGAAGCTGTGCCCGGCGTGGGCCTGCACCGCCAGCGCCACGTTGTCGAGCGCCGTGAAGCTGGGGAAGATCGAGGTGATCTGGAAGCTGCGCGCCAGCCCGCGCTGCGCCCGCTTGTGCACGGGCAGGCGGGTCACGTCGCGCCCGTCGAACAGGATGGTCCCGGAATCGGGGGTCAGTTCCCCCGACAGCTGGCCGATGAGGGTGGTCTTGCCGGCCCCGTTCGGGCCGATCAAGGCGTGCAGTTCCCCCTCCGCGACGGACAGCGAGAGGCCATCGGTGGCGGCCAGCCCGCCGAAGCGCTTGACCAGCGAGTCGGTGCTCAGCAGGGGGGGGCTCGATAGCGGGCGGCTCATGGGCGCCTCCCCGCGACGACGCCCCACAATCCTTTGCGGGCATACAGCACCAGAAGGATCAGCACCGGCCCCAGCACGATCTTCCAATGCTCGCCCAGCCCGGCGTGGGCAAGGTCCATCAGCTCCGGCACGAACTCCTCCAGCAGCAGGAGGGCGGCGGCACCCAGCACCGGACCGATCAGCGTGCCGATGCCGCCCAGCACGACCATCACGATCAGGTCGCCCGAGCGGCTCCAATGCAGATACTGCGGCCCGACGAACATGGTGGCGTTGGCGAGCAGCGCCCCGGCCAGCCCGGCCAGCGCCCCGGCGATGACGAAGGCGACGAGCTTGTAGCGGGTGACCGGGTAGCCGAGCGCGGCCATCCGCCGCTCGTTGTCCTTGGCGCCGCGGATCACCCGCCCGAAACGGGAGTTGACCAGCCGCCAGCCCAGCGCCAAGGCCGCCACCAGAAGCCCCAGCACCACGTAATAGAAGGTGGTGTGGTCGGTGATGTTCAGCGGGGCGGGCAGGGTGGAGCGGCTCCACAGCGCGATGCCGTCGTCCCCGCCATAGGCCTTCAGCCCGGTCATCAGATAGAAGAGCATCTGGGCGAAGGCCAGCGTGATCATGATGAAGGGCACGCCGGTGGTGCGCAGCGAGATCGCCCCCACCGGCAGCGCCGCCAGCGCCCCGGCCAGCATGGCCAGCGGCCAGACGATCAGCCCGTTCACCGTGCCGGGAAAGCCGAACAGCGTCGATCCGTCCGACTGGTGCGCGAACAGGATGCCGACGGCATAGCCGCCGATCCCGACGAAGGCGGCGTGGCCGAAGCTGACCATCCCGCCGAAGCCCAGGATCAGGTCGAGGCTGACCGCCGCCAGGGCGAAGACCAGGATGCGCGTCGCCAGCCGCACGTAGAAGGGTTCCCCCATCCAGTCGGCGACGGTGGGAAGCGCCAGCGCGACGGCCAGCAGGATCAGCAGGGCGATGCGGGGGCGGGAGAGCAGGGCGGTTCGGGGCGCGGTCGGGGGCATGGAGGGCCGGAAAAGAGGGGCGGTCAACCAATCAGCAGGCCAATTGGTAACCCCGTCTTTTCGCACAGATGGGCGGGCTTGAACACAAAAGGTCGCGCCGACAGCGGGTGCCTGCCCGCTTAGCCCCGCCTGCTCACCCCCAGGGCGTGTCGTGGTGGCGCCGCCGCCGCGACCGCTGGAGGAGCTGGCGTTCGGTGCAGCGCTTCATGTGCTCCGGCACCTCCGAATCCTCGCCAATGATGGGGCCGCTCAGATAGGCGGCGCCCGCGGCCTCCGCCGCCTCCAGCTCCACCGGGTTTCGGATGCCGTCCACGTAGGCGAACATGCCGAACTTGCGCGGTCCGGGGCAGAAGGTCTGGACCCGCTCCAGGATGTGCGGCTCGTCCTCCCGCCCGTCCAGCCGCAGCCCGACCCCCTTGACGCCGGCGGTGGCGTAGACCGACAGGTCGCCCGCGTCCTCGTGCAGGATGACCATGGCGGCGCGGGCGAAGGGGCGCAGCATCGCCACGATCTCCGCCAGCCGCCCATAGGGAACGCCGGCCGGCAGCCCATCCAGCTCGAAGGCCAGGAAGGGCATCAGCACGCGCGGGATCATCCGGCAGGTCTGGATGTATTCACGCCGCCGCCGGCTGGAGGCGAGCGTGCCGAAATGGATGGGGATGGTCTGGGCGTAGCGGAATTTGTTGGCGTACAGTTCGTTGTAGGTGCTGACCGCGAGGCTCAGCGTCTCCATGTCCAGGTCGAAGACCGCCTCCTCTCGCTCCGGGTCGAAGGAGTCCATCAGGTTCAGATAGCGGGCCGTGTCCGCATCGGTGCGGCAGCAGTAGGTCGACACCACCTTGTGCTTCACGTCGAAGACCGGACGGAACAGCACCTTGGGCCGGCTCTGCGGCGTGATGGTGTCCGTCGGCATCTCGGTCCAGTGCGGGTGCCGCGCCTCCGCCGGAATGGCCGCCGGAATGGCGCCGTCCGCCGCCGCGGGAGAAGCCGGCGCGGCGCCTTCCGGCTTGTGGACGGCGTCCTTGAGCAGGTCGGCCAGCCGTGCGGTGTCCAGGGCGACCCCGCCGCCGACATCGACCACCGCGGTCTTGACGGTGATGCGCCGCGTGTTGGCGTGGCCCAGCAGCGCCTGGTGCAGGCTTTCCATCACCTTGCTGCAGGTCAGTTGCGCCGCCTTCCGGTCGGCCTGGGCGAAGACGATGATGTAGTGGTTCTCGCCATAGCGGAACCAGACGTCGCGCGGCGACAGCACCTTCTTGAGCATGCGCTCGGTGTAGACGTGCACCCGCTCGTTTACGCTTCCCCAGCGGTCGCCCAGCTCATTCCGGATCTCATCGAGGCCGATCAGGTGGACGGACCCCGCGGTGACCGTCTGGCTGTGCGTCAGAATCTGCCGGGCGCGTTCCTTGAAGGACTCGTCGATCGATTGGGTGGAGGACGGAGCCAAGGACGGGGTGAGGCCGTCGTCGTGTTTCGGTGGGTCGTGTTCCGGTGGGGCATCGTCCGGACCGGAGGGATGGTGTGTGACCATGGTCGAGCTTCCCTTTCCGGTTGTGGGGAGCGCGAACCCAAAGGCAGGGCAGCCGCCTGGAATGGGTGCGAACTTGAATGGATCGACTGCACAAACAGCATGATCCTTTCGCACTTGCTAATGCGTTAACGGAAGCGTGGGGCCGGCCTTTGCAGACGGACTATGCGAAAAGAAGCGTCCTTTTCCGAACGTGCCTATGCCGACTAGCGCCGTGCCTTAACTCTGGCCCTCATCAGCATCTGCTTTTCGGTGCAGCGCCGCATGTGTTCGGGAACGTCGGAATCCTTGCCGACCACGGGCCCGCTGACATAGGCCGCCCCGGCTTCGATCGCCGCCTGAAACTGTTCGATGTTGCGGATGCCGTCCAGATAGGCGAACAGACCGTGTTTGCGTGGGACGGGGCAGAAGGCGTTGATCTTGTCGATGCAGCGCTGATCGCCGTCCCTGAAATCCATGGCCAGCCCGACGCCCTTGACGCCGGCGTTGGCGTAAACCGCGATGTCGGGGGTTTCCTCCCTCAGGATGATGATGGTGGCGCGGCCGAAGGGGCGCAGCATGGTGACCATCTCGGCCAGCCGGCCGTTTGGAATGCCCTGCGGCAATCCTTCCAGCTCGAAGGCCAGGAAGGGGATCAGGCAATTGGGGATCATCCGGCAGGACTGGAGATACTCCCGCCGCCGCCGCACCGAGGCGAGGGTCTCGAAATGGACGGGGATGGTCTGGGCGTAACGGAATTTGTTCTTGTACAGCTCATTGTAGGTGCGGACGGCATGGCACAGGGTCTCCATGTCGTAATCGAAGATGGCCTCCTCCTGCAGGACGTCATCCGCGGTGATCTGGTTGATGTGCCGGCAGGTGTGGAGATCCGGCCGGCAGGTGTAGGTGGAGATCACCTTGTTTCGCACATCGTAGACCGGGCGGAACAGCACCTTGGGCCGCGGCGGCGGCTCACCGTTCCCGAGCGCGAAATCCGTCAGAGACAGGCGCTGCCTCTCCTCGAACCGCTCCCCGGGCTGCGGCTTGGCGGACGGTCGTTCCGAAGGGTAGGCCGCGTGGAGCAGCAAGTCGTCCAACCGTGCGCTGCCGACCGCGACGCTGCCGTCGATTTCCACCAGCGCGGTCTTGACGATGATCTGGCTGGTGTCGCTGTGCCCCAGCAAGGCCTGATGAAGGTCTTCGACGATTTTCCCGCAGATCAGCTGGGCCGCCTGTATGTCCGCGTGGGCGAACACGATGATGAATTGGGCCTCGCCGTGCCGGAACCACACGTCGTGAGGGGAGAGCATCTTTTCGAGCAGGCGGGTGGTGTAGATCTGGACCCGCTCCTTTACCCGCTCCCAGCGGTCGCCGAGCTGGGCCCGGATGTCCTCCAGACCGATCAGATGCACCGCTCCGGCGGTGATGACCCGTCCGCTGAACAGGATTTCCTTGGCGCGGTCCCGGAAGGCCGCGTCGTTCAGATGGCAGGAGGATTGGCAATCCGCCGCCTTGGCGGCACCGGTGCAGTCACAGGTGGGGCCAGTGCAGGGCGATTCCGCGTGTTCGTCCTGGGCGCTGGGCGGCGGTTGGACTGCGTTCACGGCGATGTCTCCCCTGCAACCGGCGGAGGTCGCGGTGCCGGTTCTATGCCTGCTTTCTGAAAGTTCGTCGTGCCAACGACTATGCTGCCGGGGGAATTTCCGAAGCGTTAACAGCCTGAGGTTTTTTCGATCCGGCCACGGGGATGTTGCGCGGCGTCTGCCGTTGGCGTTGACCCATGGACAAGGACGGGATTATGCCGGGCCGGCCATGTGGCCATGGGAAAGGTCAGTAGCCATGGAAAAGGATTGAGAGATGAACGCGAAGAATGCGGTGGTGCTGGTCAGCGGCGGGCTGGATTCCACGACGGTGCTGGCCATCGCGCGCGAGCAGGGGTACCGGCTGAACGCGCTCAGCTTCCGCTATGGGCAGCGCCACGCGGTGGAGCTGGAAGCGGCCAAGCGCGTCGCCGCGGCCATGGCGGTTGACCGCCACGTCATCGCCGACATCGACCTGCGGGCCTTCGGTGGCTCCGCTCTGACCGACGCCATCGACGTGCCCAAACACGCCAGCGCGGCCGATCTGGGGACAGGCATCCCGGTGACCTACGTCCCGGCGCGCAACACGGTGTTCCTGTCCTTCGCGCTGGCCTGGGCGGAGACGCTGGAGGCGTCGGACATCTTCATCGGCGTGAACGCTCTGGACTATTCCGGCTATCCGGACTGCCGACCCGAATACATCGCCGCCTTCGAGACCATGGCGAACCTCGCCACCAAGGCGGGGGTGGAGGGCACCAGCCGGTTCACGATCCACGCCCCGCTGATGACGCTCGACAAGGCGGGCATCATCCGTCGCGGGCTGGAGCTGGGGGTGGATTACGGCCTGACCCACTCCTGCTACGACCCGGCGCCGGACGGCACCGCCTGCGGCTCCTGCGACAGCTGCCTGCTGCGGCTGAAGGGCTTCTCGGAGGCCGGACTGGCCGACCCGGTGGCCTACGGGCCGCGGTAAGGTTCGGGATTCTCGGCGGGCAGCAGGGCTTCACGGATTTCACGGATTTAAGCACGGATTTCTTTTTGGTCGTGCCCGGCGCGTGCTGACCGAAGCGTCTCGCGTTGCGCACGGACCAGAAAAATCCGTGTCATCCGTGTCCAAATCCGCGAAATCCGTGTGAATTCCGTTGCCTCCAAGAATTCCGGACCTCAGTGCGCCGGGAACAGCCCCTTGGGCTTGATCGCCAGGACCACCGCCATCAGCACATAGATCGCCATGGAGGCCAGGGCCGCCCCGGCGGCGCTGGCGTTGGCGGCGTCCATCACCAGACGGAAGGCGGCCGGCAGCAGGGCGCGGCCCAGCGTGTCCACCATGCCGACCAGCAGGGCGCCGGCCAGCGCCCCGCGGATCGAGCCGATGCCGCCGATCACGATGACGACGAAGGTCAGGATCAGGATCTGCTCGCCCATGCCGACCTGAACGGCCAGCACCGGCCCGGCCATGGCGCCGGCCAGCCCGGCCAGCCCGCAGCCCAGCGCGAAGACCAGCCCGAACAGCAGCCGGACATCCACCCCCAGCGCCATCACCATCTCGCGGTTGGTGGCGCCGGCGCGGATCAGCATGCCGACCCGCGTGCGGGCGATCAGCAGCCACAGGAACACCGCCACCGCGATGCCCACCGCGAGGATCGCCAGCCGGAAGGCCGGGTATTTCAGCCCGAACAGGTCCACCGTCCCGGCCAGCGCCGCCGGCGGGTTCAGGAAGATGGGGACCGGGCCGAAGACGATCTTCACCAGCTCGTTGAAGAACAGGATCAGCCCGAAGGTCGCCAGCACCTGATCCAGGTGGTCGCGGCGGTAGAGCGTGCGCAGCGCCACCGCCTCCACCACCAGCCCGAGGAGCGCCGTCAGCAGAACCGCCGCCGCCAGCGCCAGCGGAAAGCTGTCCAGCACCGGCACCAGCGCCGCCGTCAGGTAGGCGCCGACCATGTAGAAGGTGCCGTGGGCGAGGTTGATGAGGTCCATGATGCCGAAGACGAGCGTCAGCCCGGCGGCCATCAGGAACAGCATCACGCCGAGCTGAAGCCCGTTCAGCCCCTGTTCGACGAGGAGGAGCGCGTCCATTCTCCGGCGTCCTGGCTGCGCCTCACTTCATCGGACAGTCTTTGACGTAGGCGTCGGCGTGGTTGGTGAAGACCGTGGCGACGGTCTTGTTGGTCACCGCACCGTCAGCCCCTTTCACCACCTCGCGCAGGTAGATGTTGTGGATCGGGTAGTGGTTGGTGTTGAAGGCCACCTCGCCGCGCAGGCTCTGCAGCTTGGCCGAGGCCAGAGCGGCGCGCAGCTTGTCCTTGTCCTTCAGGTTGCCGCCGACCGCCTTCACCGCCGTGTCGATCAGCAGCGCCGTGTCGTAGCCCTGAGCGGCGTACATGGACGGGATGCGCCCGTATTTGGCCTTGAAGTCGGCGACGAATTTCTTGTTGGCGGCGTTGTCGAGGTCGGGGCTCCACTGCGCCGAGTTCTTGACGCCGAGCGCGGACTCGCCGACCGCCGCCAGGATGTCCTGGTCGAAGGAGAAGCCGGGGCCGAACAGCGGCACCGCACCCTTCAGCCCGGCCTGCTCATACTGCTTGATGAAGTTGATGCCCATGCCGCCGGGGTAGAAGACGTAGACGGCGTCCGGCGCCGCGGCCTTGAGCTGCGCCAGCTCCGCCGCGTAGTCGAGCTGCCCGACCTGGGTGTAGACCTCGCCCGCGACCTCGCCCTTGTAGTAGCGCTTGAAGCCGGCCAGACCGTCCTTGCCCGCCGGGTAGTTGGGGGCCATCAGATAGGCCTTCTTGAAGCCCTCGTCCTGGACATGCTTACCCACGGCCTCGTGGATCTGGTCGTTCTGGTAGGCGGCGTTGAAGAAGTACGGGTTGCACTGCGCGCCCGCCAGCTGCGACGGGCCGGCGTTCGGGCTGATGAAGAAGGTCTGCCCGCCGGCCAGCGTCGGCAGCATCGCCAGCGCGAGGTTCGACCAGACCACGCCGGTCACCACCTGCACGCGGTCGCGCTCGACCATGCGGTTGGCGAGGCCGACCGCGACGTCGGGCTTCTGCTGGTCGTCCGCCTCGATGACCTGGGTGTCCTGCCCGCCCAGCTTGCCGCCCGCATGCTCCACCGCCAGCGCGAAGCCGTCGCGGATGTCGATGCCCAGCCCCGCGCCGGGGCCGGACAGGGTGGTGATCATGCCGATCTTCAGCGTGTCCGCCGCCGCCGGGGTGGCGAGCAGGGCCAGCGCGGAGGCCAGCGTAAGCAGGTTGCGGGTCATGACGGTCCAGCCTCCGGGGGTATTATGATTGATTTGTGGGCAGCGCGAATGTCAGGCAGCCCGCATCCGTTCGTCCGCCCGCTTGTCCGCCCAGGCGCGCGCCGTGGACGGGCGGCCCTCGGCGTCGATCAGGCCGCGGGTGAAGAGTTCCTCGACATGGCGGATGAAGAAGGCGGCGGTGCTCTCCCGCTCCCAGCGCTCCATCCAGTTCTGCTCCAGGAAGGCGAGGATCGCCGGCTGGTCCAGCTCGGCCTCCCACAGCACGCCGAGCAGGGAGGTCTGCTGCTCCTCGTGCATGCATTCCTCGAAGGTCAGCTTCTGCTGGCTGCGCGCCTCCTTGCGCAGTGTCGTCTCCGGCCCCGGCCCCAGGCCGAAGTCGTAGAGCGCGCGGCGCTCGGGCGCGGCGACCAGCCAGTGGGCGACCTCATGCACGATGACCGTGGATTCCACATCGGTCCGGATGACCTCGCCGTCCCACATGAAGGAGGCGTTGGGAGGCTCGTCCAGCGTGCCGATGCCGTGGGCGTGGGCCAGCCGCACCGCCTCGGCGCGCTGCTCCGGCGTGTCGACGCCGCCGGGCACCGGCCATGTGGCGGCGATGCGCCGGAAGGCGGCGAGGGGCAGGGGCTTGCCGGCCAGCAGGCGCTCGAAGGTCGCCAGGGCCTCCGGCATCGTCTCGGCCGGGATCGGGGTCAGGATCATGATGGGAAAAGCAGTCCGGGGTGCGCAGTGACCCCTATTTGCCCAACAGGGCCGGCGTGGCGCAAGAAAAACCCCTCCTCCAGCGCAATCCGATGGAGGAGGGGGGAAGACGAAACCGTCAAGCGGCCCGCATGTCGGTCAGGAAGCGCGAGACGAAGCCGCGCAGCCCCTCCGCCTCGCCGCTCAGCCCATCGGCGGCGTCGAGCACCTGACGGGAGGCATCGCCGGTGGCTTCCGCCGCCTGGGTCACTCCGGCGATGTTGCCCGACACCTCCTGCGTGCCGCGGGCGGCCTGCTGGACGTTGCGGCTGATCTCCTGGGTGGCCGCACCCTGCTCCTCGACCGCGGCGGCGATGGTGGTGGAGATGTGGCTGATCTCGCCGATCACGCGGCCGATCTCGGCGATTGCCCCGGCGGCCTCGCGGCTGACCTGCTGGATGCCGGCGATCTGGCCGGAGATGTCCTCGGTCGCCTTGGCGGTCTGGTTGGCGAGGCTCTTGACCTCCGACGCGACGACGGCGAAGCCCTTGCCCGCCTCGCCGGCCCGCGCCGCCTCGATGGTGGCGTTCAAGGCCAGCAGGTTGGTCTGGCTGGCGATGTCGTTGATGAGCTGGACCACCTCGCCGATGCGCTGGGCGGCGTCGACCAGCCCGCGCACGGTGGCGTCGGTCCGCTCGGCGGTGCTGACCGCCTGCCCGGCGATGCTGTTGCTCTGGGCGACCTGCCGGCTGATCTCCTGGATCGAGCTGGACAGCTCCTCGGCGGCGGCGGCGACGGTCTCCACGTTGGCGGTGGCCTGGGTCGATGCGGCGGCGACGGCGCTGGCCTGCCGGGTGGTCTGCTCGGCGGTGACCGACATGCCCTGGGCCGTGCTGTTGAGCTGGGTGGCGGCGGAGGAGACGCGGGACAGCACGTCCATCACCATGCGGTCGAACTCGCGGGTCAGGGAGTCGATGCGCTCCGACCGCTCCCGGCGGGTCGCATGCTCGGCGGCCATGCGGTCGGCGTCGATCAGGCTGTGCTTGAACACCTCGACGGCCTTGGCCATGCCGCCGATCTCGTCGCCGCGGCCCAGGCCGGGCACGTCCACCCGGCGGTCGCCGCCAGCCAGCCGGGTCATGGTGTCGGTCATCGATACGATGGGCCGCGACAGGCCGCGCCCGATCAGCAGGGCGGAGATCAGCCCGAGCAGGACGGCGACCGCGGCGGCGGCGGTGGTCACCGTCCGGGCGCGGTCGATGTTCTCGGTGGCGGTGGTGCCGAGCGCCGCCTGCTGGCGGGCGCTGGCGTCGCGGAGCTGCTCGACCCGTGCGTTGACGGTCGGGCCGAGCGTCTCCAGCACTTGCGAGACCAGCTCGTCCCGCTTGGTGGTGGCGACGATCGCCTTCTCGAACTGAGTGGCGAATACGCGCTGGTAAGCCAGGAAGGAGGAGGCGCCGCGGCGGCGCTCCAGCTCGGTCAGCTTGGCGAGCATCGCGTTGCCGCGCTCGCGGGCGTTCTGCAACTCCTTGCGGAAGATGTCGGCGCTCTCCGCCGAGCCGTCGGTCAGGAAGCGGTTGGCGGTGTTGCGGGCGGCCAGGAAGTGGCGCGCCGCCATGCCCGCCTGATAGGCGGCCTCGGTGTCGCCGTCCGCGTAGGCGCTGTCCATGACGCCGCTGAGCGCCTTCTCCATCTTGACCCCGAGGTCGAGAAGCTCCGCCGACGCCTCGTTGCGGGTCGCCTGGAACTCCATGATGCGGGTGAAGGCCTCGCGGTATTGGCCCAACTCATCGTCCATCTGCGTCACCGTGCGGCTCAGCGTCGGCTCGGTGAACAGGGTCTTGGCCTCGTCGATCCGCCCGTCCAGGTCGGCGGCCAGCGAGTCCACCATGTGGGCGGCCTCTTCGCTGCCGGTCAGCAGGAAGGTCTTGGCCTGGAGCTGGACCTCCAGCATCGTCGCCTGGATGCGCCCGACCTCGGTGGTCTGGCGGGCCAGGGTCTGATAGGTCGCGAAGCCGTGCTTGGCGTCCATCAGGGCGTAGACCCCGATGCCGCCGATGGCGACCAGGAAGAGGAGAACCCCGGCGTTCGCCGCGGTGATCTTGGTGCCGACCCGAAGATGGTTGAACAGGCTCATGGTCGGGAAAACTCCGGATGAGGCTGATGGTTTAGATACAAAACATGGCAGCGTCCGCTTACCAATTCATTAAGTGTGCCAACTGGTTTCCGGCTCCCGAAAACGGGCATGGATCCCCTCCACGCACGCTTGGGGAAGCCCTTATCCTTCCGGGTTCTGGCGGTTTTGCAGAGCCTTGGAATATTTGTCGGGACCGTGGCGTTAGCCCACCAGCGACGGACCGTTCCGGCGCCGGTTCCAGCGGTGTGCTGGTCACGGCTTAGGCCGTGGATGGTCACAATAGAGGCGTTTTGCTCATCCACATGTATCGTGCTATATGCCAAAGGGCGAAGCGCCCCGCCGGGGACGCCTGCCTGGACCCTTCCGACCCGGCTCGTGATCATCTGACCCAACGGCCGGCCATGTCCCTGACCGACGCGCCCACTCTGGCGACCTCCGCCAACCCTGCCCCCACCCCCACTCCCGTCACCGGTGACACCGCTTCCGCCCCGAAGCCGTCGCGCTCCGCCCGCACGAAGCGGGGGCGCCTGTCGGTGGTGATTCCCTTCTACAACGAAGGTCCCAACATTGCGGCGCTGTTCGAGCGGCTGGTGCCCGTGCTCGACCGGCTGGACGCCGAGTGGGAGGTGGTCTGCGTCAACGACGGCAGCCGCGACGACACGCTCGACCGCCTGCTCGACGTCCATGACGACGACCCACGGGTCAAGGTGGTCGACCTGTCGCGCAACTTCGGCAAGGAGCTGGCCCTGTCGGCCGGGCTGCGCCACACCACCGGCGACGCCGTGGTTCCGATGGACGCCGACCTGCAGCACCCGCCGGAGCTGCTGCCGCAGTTCCTCGCCAAGTGGCGCGAGGGCTACGACGTCGTCGTCGCCGTGCGCCACGCGCGGGTGGGGCAGAGCCTGAAGCACCGGGCGTTCGCCCGCGCCTTCTATTGGATCTTCGACAACCTGTCGGAGGTCAAGCTGCCGCGCGAGGTCGGCGACTTCCGGCTGATGGACCGCCGGGTGGTCGACGTCATCAACCGCATGCCGGAACGCACGCGCTTCATGAAGGGCATCTTCGCCTGGGTCGGCTTCCGTCAGGCGAGCATCCCCTACCAGCAGGGGGAGCGCGCCGGCGGCGACACCAAATGGGGCTTTCTGAAGCTGCTCAGCCTGTCCTTCGACGGGCTGACCGCCTTCTCCACCTTTCCGTTGCGGGTGTGGAGTCTGGTGGGCATGGCGATCTCCGGCTTCGCCTTCGTCTACATCCTGCTGCGCCTGCTGCGCACCCTGATCTACGGCATTGATGTGCCCGGCTATGAATCGCTGCTGGCCGCGGTGCTGTTCATGGGTGGCATCCAGCTTGTCACGCTGGGGGTCATCGGCGACTATCTCGGCCGCGTCTTCAACGAGGTGAAGGGGCGCCCCCTCTACATCGTCCGTTCCGCGCACGGCTTCGAGGACGAGGCCGCGGCTCCGGCATCCAATCCATCAGCCAATTTGGCGGCCAATCCGGGGGCCAATGCAGGCGCTTGGCGCCAGCCCGGAAGCGAGGACCGCCGTTCATGAGTCTGATGCCGCCGATCGGCCTGAATCCCCTCGGGGCGGCGCCCCCGGCGGGCGCCCTCTCCCAGCGCCGCGCCGGCGCCCTGTGGGACGACATGGCGCGCGCGCTTCTGCTGTGCCTGATCATCCTCGCCGCGCTGACCTTCCGGAACTACGGGATCAGCACCGACGAGGAGGTGCAGCACATCTACGGCAAGAAGCTGCTGTCCTTCTACCTGTCCGGCTTCACCGACCGCTCGGCCTTCCATTTCAAGGACCTGTACCTGTATGGCGGGCTGTTCGATCTGATGACCGCCCTGGTGGTCCCGATCTCGCCGTTCGAGGAGTACGAGACGCGCCACCTGCTCTGCGCGCTGGTCGGGGTGCTGGGCATCGCCGGCTGCTGGCGCTACGCCCGGCTGCTGGCCGGGCCGCGGGCGGGCTTCCTGGCGGCGGCGCTGCTGGCGCTGTCCGGCGTCTATTACGGCGCCATGTTCAACAACACCAAGGACGTGCCCTTCGCCGCGGGCATGGTGTGGACGCTCTATTTCGCCAGCCGCATCATCGGCCAGATGCCGGCCCCGCGCCGCAGCGCCGTGCTGAAGTTCGGGCTGGCGCTAGGCCTGACCCTGTCGATCCGGGTGGGCGGGGTTCTGGCCGGCTTCTACCTCGCGGTGGCGCTGGCGCTCTATATCGTGCTGGTGGCGTGGCAGGGCGGGCTGCGGCCGGCGCTGGGCGTCGTTCGGCGCTCCGTGCCGCCCCTGCTGCCGGCCATTCCGCTGGCCTACGCGGTGATGGCGCTGTTCTGGCCCTGGGCGGTGCAGAAGCCGCTGAACCCGCTGGAGGCGCTGCGCGTCGTCTCGCACTTCCCCATCGACATCCAGACGCTGTTCATGGGGCAGATGGTCAGCTCCGCCGCCCCGCCGGCGCTCTACCTGCCGGTCTATCTGGGGGTGAAGCTGCCGGAGGCGGTTCTGCTGGGCACCCTGGCTGCGGTGGTGCTGGCCGCCCTCTGGGTGGTGCGCGGCGGCTGGCGGAGCGTGGACGGCGCCTTCGGCGCGGTGCGCTGGGTGCCGCTGGCCCTGGCGGCCTTCCTGCCGGTGATCCTGTTCATGCTGATGCGCCCGTCCGTCTACAACGGCATCCGCCATTTCCTGTTCGTGGCGCCGCCGATGGCGGTGCTGGCCGGCATCGCCTTCGACCGGCTGTGGAGCGGGGCGGAGGCGCTGGGCCGGCGTACGGGGCAGGCGTACGGGGCGGCGGCCATCGCGGTGGCCGTGCTGTACGCGTGGCAGCTCGGCGCCATGCACCCGAACCAGTACGTCTACTACAACCAGTTCACCGGCGGGCTGAAGGGCGCCGAGGGCCGGTTCGAGCTGGATTACTGGGGCAACTCCCAGCACGAGGCGCTGGCCGAACTGATCGCTCTGGTGGAGCGCGAGAATGGCGGCAAGGCGCCGCCGCGCCAGTACACCCTCTCGGTCTGCGGCAACACGCTGGCCGTGCGCTTCGAGCTGCCGCCCTGGCTGAAGCTGGTCAACGGCACCGGTCTGGACTGGCGCAAGGCCGATTTCTTCATGGCCTTCACCCAGGTCAAGCAGTGCCCAAGCCTGCTGGGCGGCCAGCCGATCATCGAGGTCGCCGCCGCCGACGTGCCGCTGACCATCGTCAAGGACCGCCGCCCGCCGCTGGCGGAAATTCCCACCGAATAAAATCCGGCCGAGTAAACCGCTTCTTACCGGCCTAACCCGCCCGGCGCGGCCTGCTCCGTTGGCGTGATGTCCGTCCGCGGGCGTACCGCCGGGCGGGACCGCTTCCCACTCTTCCCTCAGCGCGCCCATTCCGCGCGCCGATGACGGAGGGTGGGGATGCGGGGGCCGGTGCTCGGTGTCGTGTCGTTTCTTACGCTCACCGTCTGGGCGACGGCCCCGGCCCCGGCGGACGGAGTGGCCCCGGACCGTCTGCGGGAGGCGGTGACCGCGCTGGCCGACCGGCGGCTGGCCGAGGCGGGGGCGGGCAGCATCGTCGTCGGGGTGATCCGCGACGGGCGCAGCCTCGTCGTCGGGCGCGGCGACAGCGGGCGGCCCGACGGCGGCCCGCCGGACGGGCGCACCCTGTTCCAGATCGCCTCGCTGACCAAGCCGTTCACCGGCACCATCCTGGCCGAGCTGATCCGCGCCGGGCGCGTCGCCCCGACCGACCCGCTGGCCCGCCATCTGCCCAAGCCGGTCCACGCCCCGGACTTCGACGGCACGCCGATCCGCCTGCTCGACCTCGCCACCCACACGGCCGGGTTGCCCAACGTGCCGGAGACACCGCGCTTCTCCTGGAGCCGGCTGGAGGACCCGCGCAACCCCTACAAGCCGCTGACGCGGGAAGAGGTGGGGGCGTGGCTGTCCGGCTTCAGCCTGACGGTGCCGCCGGGCACGCGCTTCCGCTACTCCAATGTCGGCATGGCGGTGCTGGGCGAGGCGCTGTCCACCGCCTCCGGCATTCCCTATGAGACCCTGCTGAAACGGGTGGTCACCGACCGTTTCGGCATGACCGACACCACCCTGACGCCCACGGCCGGGCAGCGCGCCCGCAAGGCGGTGGGCCACGCCCGCGGGCAGGTGGTGCCGGATTGGGAGGCGCCGGCCATGCAGCCTTCCTTCGGCCTCTACTCCACCGCCGACGACCTGCTGCGCTGGCTGCGCGCCAACATGGGCGACTGCACCGGCCTGGGAAAGGCCGCCTGCGACGAGGAGACCGCCGGGACGCTGGCGCTCGCCCAGTCGGTGCAGGTGGACGGGCGGGCGCTGCGCGACCCGGGGGCGCTCGGGCAGGGGGCGATGGCGCTGGGCTGGTTCGTCGCCTGGGCGGCGGACGGCACGCCGATTCTCTGGCATTCCGGTTCCACCGGCGGCTTCAACGCCTACATCGCCTTCTCACGCGCCCACCGCTGGGCCGCGGTGGCTCTGACCAACAGCGACCCCGAGCGGATCACCGCCGACCGGGTGGTGGGCGATCTGATCTGGCAGTTGGAGAGGGCGGCGGAGCGTCGCTGAACGCGCGAGGGGGAAGAGGGGCCGCCCGTCAGTGCAGCAGGCCGCCGGGGGGCAGGCGGTCGGGAGGCGTCAGGATTTGCGAGGCGGGTTCGGCGACCGGTCCGGCCTGATGGTGGGCCAGCCGCCACTCGCCGTCCTCGCGCGCGAACAGGTTGGTCGCCGCCAGCACCGCGTCTCCCACGATCTCCTCGCAGAGGACGACGGCGGTGTCGCCGTACAGGCTGACGCGTTCGTTGCGTGCCTGCACCGCTGGGCCGCGGGGGGAACGCAGAACGTCCTGCCAACTCGACACCACCGCCTCCCGGCCGAACAGGATGGTCCAGCCGGGATGGATGCAGGACACGGGCAGGCGGGAGGCCCACAGCCGGTCCATGGCGGGGAAGTCACGCCCGGTGAAGGCTTGGTAAAAAGCCCGGTTCGCGGCCAGAACGGCGTTGCGGTCGGTCATGGGGAAGCGAAACTCCGAAACAGCGAAAGCCGCTTCTATACAGGGAGCCGGCTGGACGGCAAGCGCCGGCCCCCGTTATCACAGATCGCACCCCTTTTGCGGGCGTCCCTTCCGGGAAAACGACCCGCCCCTCCTCACGCCTTGATGTCCACCTTCTGGGACGCTTCCGCTGCGGCGGCGCCCTTGGCGGCGCTGCTGCCGTCGGTCAGGCCGGGGATGGGCTGCGACAGGTCGAGGTTCAGGTGCATCACGCCATCGGCGCTCTTGGTCGGGGTCAGGGCGCCGAGGCCGTTCATCCCGCCCTTCGCGGCCATGCCGTTCAGCTTTTCCAGGACGCCCTTGATCTCGTCATCGCTGAAGCCGTTGGCGCGGACGATCATGCCGGTGGCTTTGCCGGACACCTTGGTCGTGGCGGCGGAGAACATGGCGCTGCCCGAGCCGTCCGCGTTCAGCGTGGCCGCCAGCCCGCGGTCCTCGCGGGTGAAGTCCAGGGTGGACTTGGCGAAGGAGATGCGGACCGACTTGTCGCCATCCTGGATGGTCAGCTCCATGCCGCGGGACTCGATGGACCACTGCGACCGGGCCTCCTCCATGCTCATGCCCATCTGGCTGAAATCCATGGACTTCAGCTTGTCCTTCATGGCGCTGCCGAAATCGCCGACGGCGCCCTTCACGTCGTCGTCCGACATACCCAGCCCGCCGAGCAGGCTGCCGAGATCGCCGGCCATGTTGTCGATGGCCTTCTCGAACAGGCCGGAGAGGCCCTTGGACTGCTCCAGCGCCTTCTGCATGATCTGCTCGGCCTGCTTGGCCCGGTCGGCCATCGCCTGGGAGCCGGTCTTGCCGCCGGCGGCCGCGTCGCCCGCCGCTCCGGAGTTGGCACCGTCGGCACCCGCCGCGGCGGGCTTCTTGCCCGACAGGTTGTCGAGCAGGTTTTCCATCGACTGGCTGATCGTGTAGGCCGGGCTGGCGCTTTTCGCGGGAGTCGCGGCGTCGGCGGCGGTCGTGGCGGTGGCCTTGGCGCCGTCCGCGGCCTTGCTCTCGGTTGCCTTCTTGGCGTTGTTCGCCTGTTGCAGGACCGTGCTGGTCGTCCCTGTCGGTCCGGACATTTCCGAGTAATACATCGCCGCCTCCCGCGCGTGATCGTTTCGCCGTAAGGGTATGATCGTACCGGAGTCCTTTACCACAGGTTAATTCGTCGCAGGGCTCCTGCAACGCCCGGTCGAAACTCTTCGGTTTCGAAGGATTTTATCAGTTTTTGCTTGCGGAGTCCTCCACGGGCGCGAGGGGCTGGGTGGCCGGGCCGTTCAGAACCGTTCCGTCCACGGCGAAGCGGGAGCCGTGGCAGGGGCAGTCCCAACTCCGCTCGCCGGGATTCCAGCGCACCACGCATTTCAGATGGGGGCAGATGGCGGAGCGGCGGAGCAGCGCCCCCGACTCGTCGCGGAAGACGGCGACGGGCCAGACGCCCGATTTCAGGACCGCGCCCTGTCCGGGCTCGATGCGGTCCTCCCCCTCCAGCTCCGGCCCCTGCACGTAGGGCAGGAAGTGGCGGGCGGCGTCCAGGTTCTCCCGCAGGTAGGTGCCGAGCTTGTTGGCCATCTTGCGGCCGGGGTCGTACAGCGCGGCCCACGGGCTGCCGCTGCCGTGGATCAGCTCGCACAGGACCAGCCCGGCGATGGTGCCGTGGGTCATGCCCATGCCGCTGTCGCCGGTCGCGACGAAGACCCGCCCGCCATAGGCCGGGTCGGGGCCGATGAAGGCCAGCCCGTCGAAGGGCTCCATCACCTGCCCGGACCAGCGGTGCTCGACCGCCCTGGCCTGGGGGAAATGCGCGCGCGTCCAGGCCTCCAGCGCGGCCCAGCGTTCGGTCATGTCGCGGGCCTCGCCGGTCTTGTGGTCCTCGCCGCCGACGATCAGCCGATCGTGGTCGGCCTCCGGCTGGAGCCGCACATAGTGATAGGTGTCGAGCGTGTCCCAATAGAGGGCGTCGGGCACGCTGCCCTTCGGCACCCGCAGGGAAATGGCGTAGGTGCGGTAGGGCGCCTGCTTGGAATGGATGGCGAAGCGGTCGCTGATCGGGGAGTTGGTGGCGACGACCACCGCATCGGCCTCGACCAGCGCGTGGTCCGGCCCGGCCTCGACGCGCACGCGCTCCCCGTCCTGCCGGATCATTGAGACATGCGCCCCGGTGGCCAGCGCGCCGCCGCGCGCCAGGAAGGCGCGGGTCAGCCCGGCCAGATAATCGAGCGCGTGGACGCGGGCCTGCCGGGGGAAGCGCAGGCAGGGGCCGGGATGCCGGATGGGCGGGGTGTCCAGCCGCTCCACATCGTCCAGCCCGGCGCGGCGGGCGGCGTCGCGCTCGCGGTCCAAACTGGCGGGGTCCTGCCCCGGCGCCAGCATCAGATAACCGTCGATCCGGGCGAAGCCGCAGTCGATGCCCTCCTCGCGGGCGATCCGCTCGATGGTGTCGATGGCGCCGCCGTGGCTGTCCGCGGCCATGCGGGCGCCGGACTCGCTGTGCAGCCGTTCGATCTCGGTGAAGCGGTCGTCGATGACGTTGGAGAGATGCGCCGTGGTGCGCCCGGTCTCGCCGCCGCCCGGCGGCCCGTCGTCCAGCAGCAGAACCGACTTGCCGGAGCGCTGGAGCAGATAGGCGGTGGTCACCCCGGCGATGCCCGCCCCGACGACGATCACATCAGGGCGCAGGGCGCCCAGCGCCGCGGCGGTGGGGGCGACCGTCCCGGCGGGCATCGCCGCCCCGCCGCGGTCCATCCAGACGGAGGTCGTGGCACCGGAACCCTGCCCGGACTTCTGCATGACCGGTCATCCTTCTGTTGGCGTCCTGTCCTTCCGGCAACACAGCTTGCGGTGGGGCGGTTCCGCTGCGGCCGTGCGCCGCTTCCGCCCCCGGCCTCCGGCTGTTACGGTGTCGCCGATCCGCCGCTTTCTCGGACGACGCCGCCATGACTGACCGCTTCTCCATCGCGCTGGCCCAGATCAACCCGACCGTCGGCGCCATCGCCGCCAACATCGACCGCATCCGCGACGCGCGGGCGGAGGCCGCCGCGCGCGGCGCCGACCTTGTGGTCTGCCCGGAGCTGGCAGTGACCGGCTACCCGCCGGAGGATCTGGTGCTGAAGCCCTTCTTCCTGGACGTGGTGGAGCAGGCGGTGCGTGAACTCGCCGCCGAGACGGCGGATGGTGGCCCGGCCCTGCTGGTCGGCGCGCCCTGGCGCGATGGCGACAAACGCCACAACGCCGCCCTGTTGCTCGACGGCGGAACGGTCGCGGCGACCCGCTTCAAGGTGGACCTGCCAAACTATGGCGTCTTCGATGAGAAGCGCGTCTTCGTCCCCGGTCCGCTGCCCGGCCCGATCAACGTCCGCGGCGTGCGGCTGGGTGTTCCGATCTGCGAGGACATGTGGTCCACCGACGTGATCGAGACGCTGGCGGAAAGCGGGGCGGAGATCCTGGTGGTCCCCAACGGCAGCCCGTTCGAGCTGGACAAGCACGACCAGCGCGTCCAGCTTGCCGTGCGGCGGGTCACCGAGTCGGGCCTGCCGCTGCTCTACGTGAATCAGGTGGGCGGACAGGACGAGCTGGTCTTCGACGGTGCCAGCTTCGCGCTGAGCGCCGATTGCCGGCTGGTTGCGCAGGCCCCCGCCTTCACCGAGCATTTGCTGATCACCCGCTGGGAGCGCGGCGCCGACGATGTCTGGAGTTGCGCCGACACGGAATGCGTCGCTCCGCCGGAGGGTCTGGAGTCGGTCTACGCGGCGCTGGTGCTGGCCTTGCGCGACTATGTGACCAAGAACCGCTTTCCCGGCGTCGTCCTGGGCCTGTCGGGTGGAATCGACTCGGCGCTGTCGGCGGCCATCGCGGTGGACGCCCTGGGCGCCGAGCGGGTGCACGGCGTGATGATGCCGTCGCCCTATACCGCGCAGGACAGCCTGGACGACGCCGCGGAATCGGCGGAGCTGCTGGGCTGCAAGCTGGACACCGTTCCCATCGTCCCGGCGATGGAGGCGTTCGAGCGGATGCTCTTGCCGGCCTTCGCGGGTCGTGACCCGGACGCCACGGAGGAGAACATTCAGGCGCGCTCCCGCGGCGTCACGCTGATGGCGCTGTCCAACAAGTTCGGCCCCATGGTGCTGTCCACCGGCAACAAGTCGGAGATGTCGGTCGGCTACGCCACGCTTTACGGCGACATGTGCGGCGGCTACGCCGTGCTGAAGGACGTCTATAAGACGACCGTCTACACGCTGGCGCGCTGGCGCAACGCGCAGGTGCCGGAGGGCGCGCTCGGCCCGGCGGGACGCGTCGTTCCGGAGCGCGTGCTGGTCAAGGCCCCGACCGCGGAGCTGAAGCCCGGCCAGACCGACCAGGACACGCTGCCGCCCTACGATGCGCTGGACGACATTCTGCGCTGTCTGGTGGAGAAGGATCTGGGCGTGGCGGAGATCGCCGCCCGCGGCCACGCGCCGGAGGTGGTGGACAGGGTCTGGCGCATGCTGCATCTGGCCGAATACAAGCGCCGCCAGGCGCCTCCCGGCCCGAAGATCACACCGCGGCTTTTCAACCGCGAGCGGCGCTATCCGATCACCAACGGGTTCGAGAGCATTGCGTGAGGTGTTGAGGGAGTAAAGCGCATTGCCCCCTCCCTAACCCTCCCCCGCTTCGCAGGGGAGGGAAGGGGCCTATGCGCATCATGGGAAGGGTGGGAGCAAGACCCGCAGTTCACCCGCGCGTCAGGCGGATGATCGTCGCCATCATGCCGACCGCGTACAGCTCGGCCAGCGGAACGATCCAGGACGGGTGGAAAATGATCGACAGCGGCATGATCAGCAGAAGGATCAGCGCCGGAAACACGAAGTAAGGCGAATTGCAGTAAGCCGGCAGGCCATGCACCAAGCCCGAGACACCGCGAGATTCTTCGCCAATCAAACGATCCGCGTCACCAACAGTTTGGTCAACCATTCTCTAGCACCCACTGTATTTATGGTCTTTTTGTTCTCCATCTCTTTGGGACGGAGCGGCATCCCTATAACACAGTTTGCCGCGGTGCGGGCACGACTTCGCGCCGTCTTGCCGGATGGCGAAAACGGCGCGGAAAGTCCTGAATTTTATTGTGACTTTACGCCGCTTCGGTCAACGCCAGATGCGGGCGGCGGACCATCGACTGGATGGTGAAGGGCGCGCGCACGCCGCCGCTGAACAGCTCGGCGCATTCCAGCGCCTTCAGCACCCGCTCCTCCGCCGGCAGGCCGACCGTGGAGGCGAGCGAGCCCAGCGCGTAGTCGGACCCGCAGCCGATGGCGTGATAGCCGCGCACCGCCTCGCCCACCTGATAGTCGGACTGGATGGAGAAGAGGCGCCCCTCGTACCCGACCATGAAGGTGCCGCCGGTCTCCACGTCGTTGGAGCGGTGGGCGTAGCCGCCGTCCTTCAGGCAGCCGCGCACGGCGTCCACGAAATCGACGACCATGTAGCGGAAGACGTCGGCCTCGGGGTCGCGGTGCGGCGGCTCCAGCCGGTAATGCAGAAGCTGGCCCATGCGGAAGCTGCTGGTGAAGCCGATCAGCAGGTCGGCGTTGCGGAACACCTTGGTGTCCGCGCGCACGGTGATGTCCAGGCCGTTCACGCCCGCGCTGTCACCGCCCATCCACACACGATCGCCGTCCACCAAGCCAACAATGCAGGTCATCGCCGTCCTCGTCCCTGAATAAATTCTGCCCGAAAGCAGGGACAGGGTGGGCTTTTATGGTTAACGAATTGTTGCGCGGTAGCGATGCCGAAGGGGGTATCCCGCTTCGGCATCCGCCCCTTAGCGCAAGCGCAACAACAGCTTAACGGGCCAGCCCGATCAGCGCGCGGACGGCGTTCTCGGCGCCCTCGGCGATCTGCGCGAGGCTGGCGTCCAGCATGTAGCAGGGAGAGGTCACGACCTTCAGACGCCGGTCGGTCACGATCTCGCCATGGCCGGTGACGCTGTGCTTCGCCCCCAGGCTCTCCAGCGCGGCGGCGGTCACGGCGTCGGAGCCGATGGTGAGTTCGATCCCCTCCGGGCCGAACAGCGTGGCCAGGATGGCCGGGGCGATGCACAGGGCGCCGATCGGCTTGCCGGCGTCGCGCATGGCACGCACGGCCGCCTCGACGTCCGGGTTGACCGTGCAGTTCGCGCCCTTGAAGGCGAAATCGCACAGGTTCTTGGCCGCGCCGAAGCCGCCGGGGAAAATCAGCGCGTCCACCGCCGCCGCGTCGAAGGTCGCGAGGTCGGCGACCTTGCCGCGGGCGATGCGGGCGGACTCGGCCAGCACGTTGCGGGTCTCCGCCGCCTCCTCGCCGGTCAGGTGGTCGACGACGTGGGCCTGCGCGACGTTGGGGGCAAAGCACACGGCCTCCGCCCCAGCGCGGCTGATCGCCAGCAGGGTGCACACCGCCTCGTGAATCTCCGCCCCGTCATAGACGCCGCAGCCCGAGAGCACGACCGCGATGCGCAACGGCTTGTCCGACATGGGGTGAGTCCTCCTTGTTCATTTCCCGTGTTCCGCCCCGGTGGGGAGGGTTGCCGGAAACCCTACCCCACGGCCGCGCTCACGCCTACTCCTCCGACCTTACTCCCGGGGTGCGGCGTGCAGGCGCTTCTGCCCTTGGACGAAGCGGGCCAGCGTGTCGGACAGCACGCCGCGCGGGATCATCGCCTCGATCAGCTGGAAGCGCCCGCGCGTGGCGAAGGCCTTGTCCAGCGCCGCCTTCAGCTCCGCCCGTGTGCGCACGCGGACGCCGTCGCCGCCCATGCCCGCCGCCATGTCGGCGAAGCGCCAGTCGTCCAGGTCGTTGAAGGCGGATTCGGGCTGGAAGGTGCGCAGCATCTCCCAGCTGGCGTTGTTGAACAGGATCACGATGGGGTCGATGCCCAGCCGTCGGCAGTTGCCAAGCTCCCACCCGGTCATCTGGAAGGCGCCGTCGCCGACCACGGTCAGGATGCGCTTGCCGCCCGACACGCACTGCGCCCCGATGCCCGCCGGCACGCCGAAGCCCATGCCCGCATAGTAGCCCGGCGCCATCAGCCCGGCGTCGATCATGTCCATGGCGGTGAACAGGCAGTCGCCCATGTCCGCGGCGATCAGCAGCGGCTCCTGCCCGGCGCGGACGCGGTCGTTGACGGCGCGGGCGATGTCCATCGGGGCGATCGGTTCGCCGTCCGCCTGCAGGCCGGTCGGATAGGCGTGGGGCTCCTTGCCGCGCGTCGTCCGGTCGGACGGCGGCAGCCGCTCCAGCAGCGCGTCCACCAGCCCGCCCAGCGGGATGTCGGCGTAGGTGTGATAGCCCAGAGTCACCGCCCGGTCGAAGGCGTGGATGGTCTTGCGCAGGTCGATCTTGCGCTGGGACACCGCGAAGTTGGTGTCGCTGAGGATGGCGCCGAGCAGGAACAGCCCGTCCGACTCCTCGACCAGCCGGGTGATCTCCGCGTCGCCGGCGACGCCGATGTAGGTGCCGAGCGGCGGGGTCGGCGCGTCGGCCAGCAGGCCGCGCCCCATGAAGGTGGTCACCACCGGCACGCCCAGCCGCTGCGCCAGCTCCGCGACCTTGGCCTCCAGCCCGTAGCGGCGGACCTCGACGCAGACCATCAGCACCGGCGACGTGGCCGCGCGCATGGCCGCCAGCACCTCGTCCGCGCAGGCGGCCAGCGCGTCGCGGTCCACCGGCCAGGCGGGGTCGTCGCCCACCGGCTCGACCTCGGCGTTGACCATGTTGCGGGGGATTTCCAGATAGACGGGGCGCGACAGGGCGCGGGCGGCGCCCAGCACGCGGGCGATCTCCGCCGGGGCCTTGGCCGGGTCGTCCAGCCGCGCCTGGGCGACGGTGATCTCCTTGAACACCTGGAACTGCGTGTCCAGCGTGCGGCCCTGGTGGTGCAGCAGCAGGCCGGCGTTGCCTTCCGTCGTGCCCGGCGCGCCGGAGATGACGACGACCGGCGACTTCTCGGCGTAGGCGCCGGCCACCGCGTTCACCATGTTGAAGGCGCCCGCCCCGTAGGTGACCGCCGCCACCCCCAGCGTGGAGCTGTAGCGCGCCGCCGCGTCCGCCGCGAAGCCCACCGCCGGCTCGTGGCTCAGTGTGTGGAGCGGCAGGATTTGCGTTTCCTCCGCCACCTTGAAGAAGGGCAAGGCGAAATCGCCCGGAATCCCGAACATGGCCTGTGCGCCGCGATCCTTCAGCGCGCGCAGCAGGGCTTCGGCCAGCTTCATGGCCGCTCTCCCGTTCCAATTGGTTTCGCGGGTCGAAAACCCGCACAGGGGGACAGGATCGCCTCCGGCACCGCTCCGCGCAAGAATTGTTTCATTCGAAACAATCTATTTGCGCTGGAAATTATGGAGAGGCGGGAGAGGGGTCAGACGCCAAACGCGATAGGCCCCGCGGCGCCTGATGGGCGTCTTTCGGACGGGCGCGCGGCGTGCTACGACTGCCGGCCCGTCCCGACTTTCGAATGATGCCCGCATGTCCGTCGCCGTCCGCTTCGCCCCCAGCCCGACCGGTCTCCTCCATGTCGGCAATGTGCGCCTCGCGCTCGTCAACTGGCTGTTCGCGCGCAAGGCGGGCGGCAATTTCCTGCTGCGCCTCGACGACACGGACGAGGAGCGTTCCAAGCCGGAATACGCGGAGGGGATCGAGCGGGACCTGACCTGGCTCGGCCTGACCTGGGACCGCTTCGCGCGGGAAAGCGACCGCTATGGCCGCTACGACGAGGTGGCCGCGGCGCTGAAGGCCAGCGGGCGGCTCTACCCCTGCTACGAGACGCCGGAGGAGCTGAACCTCAAGCGCGCCAGCCTCGTCTCGCAGGGCCGTCCGCCGATCTACGACCGCGCGGCGCTCCGCCTGAGGGACGCCGACCGCGACCGCCTGGAAGCGGAGGGGCGCAAGCCGCACTGGCGCTTCAAGCTGGAGCACACACCGGTCGAATGGACCGACCTCGTGCGCGGGCCGGTGCATTTCGAGGGCGCGGCTCTCAGCGACCCCGTGCTGATCCGCGAGGACGGGCGCCCGCTCTACACGCTGACCAGCGTGGTGGACGACGCCGACCTCGCCATCACCCACGTCATCCGCGGCGAGGACCACGTCGCCAACACGGCGGTGCAGATCCAAATTTTTGAGGCGGTTGGTGGAGCGGTCCCGGTCTTCGCCCATCTGCCGTTGCTGACCGACGCAACGGGACAGGGCCTGTCCAAGCGGCTGGGCAGCCTGTCTGTGGCGTCTTTGCGCGAGGAGGAGGGGATCGAGCCGATGGCACTGGCCAGCCTGCTCGCCAAACTCGGCACCTCCGACGCCATCGAGCCGCGGCTGACTCTGGACGAGTTGGTGGCCGAGTTCGACATCGCCAAGGTGTCCCGTGCCACCCCGAAGTTCGACCCGGAGGAGCTGCTGCGGCTGAACGCCCGCATCCTCCACCTGCTGCCCTTCGAACGGGTCGCCGGGGAGCTGGCCGCGCTCGGTCTGGATGATGCCGACGCCGCCTTCTGGGAGGCGGTGCGCCCCAACCTGTCGCGCGTCGCCGAGGCCCGCGACTGGTGGGCGGTGACCCACGCCCCGGTCGCCCCGGTGGCGGACGATCCCGCCTTCCTGGCCGAGGCGGCGGCCCTGCTGCCGGAGGAGCCGTGGGACTTCTCCACCTGGGGAACCTGGACGGGTGCGGTGAAGGCGAAGACGGGCCGGAAGGGCAAGGATTTGTTCCTCCCCCTGCGCCGCGCCCTCACCGGGCGGGACCATGGACCGGAATTGAAGAACCTGCTACCCCTGATCGGCCGAACCCGCGCGCAGAAGCGCCTCGCGGGAGAGACCGCGTAAGAGTCCCTTCTCCCCCCTGGGGAGAAGGTTAGGATGAGGGGGCGGCCGAAAGGCCGGAAAAGTTCTGCGCCGGACAAGCCCTGCAATGGGCCGGCGTTTCCCCCTCACCCCGACCCTCTCCTCGGAGGGGAGAGGGGGATTTGGAAGACCCTCTCACAGGAGATATGGCGCCGTGCCGCTGGACCTCTACAACACGCTGACCCGCCGCAAGGAACGCTTCGAGCCGATGAGTCCGGACCGGGTGGGCATGTATGTGTGTGGACCCACGGTCTACGACACCGCGCACATCGGCAACGCCCGCCCGGTGGTGGTGTTCGACCTGCTGTTCCGGCTGCTGCGGCGGCTGTACCCGGCGGTGACCTACGTCCGCAACATCACCGACGTCGACGACAAGATCATCGACCGCTCGCGCGACAGCGGGGAGCCGATCGAGGCGCTGACCAAGCGCACCGCGGACCTCTACCACGCCGACATGGACGCGCTGAACGCGCTGCGACCGACCATCGAGCCGCGCGCCACGCACCACATCTCGCACATGGTCGCCCTGATCGGGCTGCTGATCGAGCGCGGCCACGCCTACGCCGCGGAAGGGCATGTGCTGTTCTCCGTGCCGTCGATGGCGGAATACGGGCAGCTCTCCCGCCGCTCGCTGGACGAATTGATCGCCGGCGCCCGCGTCGAGGTCGCCCCCTACAAGCGCGACTCCTCCGACTTCGTGCTGTGGAAGCCGAGCGCCGCCGACCAGCCCGGCTGGGACAGCCCGTGGGGCCGCGGCCGGCCCGGCTGGCACATCGAGTGCTCGGCCATGGCGAAGGAGCATTTGGGCGTCACCTTCGACATCCATGGCGGGGGGCTGGACCTGATCTTCCCGCACCATGAGAACGAAATTGCCCAGAGCCGCTGCGCCCACGGCGGCGAGCCGCTGGCCCGCTACTGGGTTCACAACGGCTTCGTGACCGTCGAGGGCGAGAAGATGTCCAAGTCGCTGGGCAACTTCTTCACCGTGCACGATCTGCTGGACGAGTTCCCTGGCGAGGCCATCCGCCTGACGCTGCTGAGCGCGCACTACCGCCAGCCGCTGGACTTCACCCGCGAGGGGCTGAAGCAGTCCAAGGCAACGCTCGACCGCTGGTATCAGGCGCTGCGCGGCGACCCGGCTCCGGCGCAGGCCGAACTGCCGTTCGACGTGTTGGCCGCGCTGGAGGACGACCTCAACAGCCCGCTCGCCATCTCCCACCTGCATGAGCTTGCTTCGGCGGTGAACAAGGCGACGGGGGAGGCGGGAAAGGCCGCCGCCAAGGGCGCGCTGCGCGCCGCGGGCGAGGCGCTGGGCCTGCTCCAGCAGGATCCGGAGGCGTGGTTCCGCTGGGCGCCGAAGGGGGCCGCCGCCCTGTCGGACGCCGACATCCAGCAGCGCATCGACGACCGTCTGGCCGCACGCAAGGCCAAGAACTATGCGGAGGCCGACCGCATCCGCAAGGAGCTGGCGGACCTCGGCATCGTCCTGGAGGACGGCCCGCAAGGCACGACCTGGAAGCGGGCGTAACGCTCTAGCCGGTCCGGCGCGCCATCGCCTCGCGGCTGCGCGCCGGACCGCTTTGCTTCTTCGCTTCCCCCGGCGGAACGCCGTTCATCAGGAAGCGCAGCGCCGGCGAGCGGTGCACCAGCCCGTGATGGACCGCCAGCGGCACGAACAGGCCGACCGTGGTGATCGCGGCGAACTCCAGCAGCGGCGGCGCGGCGACGGCCAGCAGGGCGAAGCCGGCGGCCATGACCACCAGATGGTGCAGCAGGTAGATCGTGTAGGAGGCCTGCGACAGCGCCCGCACCCGGCGGCTCTCCGCCGAGAAGAAGGACTGCGTCAGGCCGAGGACGAAGCGGAAGGCCGACCAGGCGGCGACGGCGCGCAACGCCTCGTCGAAAAAGCGCACCGGCATGGGCTTCTCCACGCCGACCATGCCGATGTGGATGGCGAAGCACACCAGATAGGTCAGCGCCACCACCCAACTCGCCTTGGCGTAGCGCGCGGCGCCGCCCGGCCAATGGGCGATCAGCACCCCGACCGCGAAGAAGCCCGCCGAGGTGACGATGCTCACCGCCGTGGAGTTGGTCGGCACCAGCGGCATCACCAGCCGGTCGGAGATGTTGTCGAAGCCCAGCACCCCCATCATGACGAGGCTGAGCAGGAGCGGCGGCAGCCAGTCCGGCGGATCGGCCAGCCAGCGGGCCAGCCCCGGCGCGCGCTCCGCCATCCACCGGTGCAGCGCGACCAGCAGCGGGTAGGCGAGGCAGAGCGCCAGCACGCTGATGAACAGCTCGACCAGGAACCACAGGTGATAGACGAGCCCGCCGCTCCAGAAGGCCGCGGGGATGGTCTGGGTGAGGAACTCCCCCGCGGCCAGGCCGGGGTCGACCGCGCGGCTTTCCATCCACAACTGCGCGACGTTCAACGTCGCCGCCATGGCGACGAGCGGCACCAGCAGCCGCGAGGCGCGCGAGGTCAGCACCGCCCGCGGTCCGTGCCGGCGCAGGCTGTGGGTGATCAGCAGGCCGGAGATCAGGAAGAAGGCGGGCATGCGGAAGCTGTGGATGAAATCCGCGAACAGCCCGATCCAGGCGATGCCGTCGGGCGAGTTCATCACCCAGTCGTAGCCCGGCGTGTAGATCAGCGCCGCGTGGTAGGGCACGCCGAGGATCATCAGCAGGCTGCGCGCCGCGTCCAGCGCGTGATCCCGTGTGCCGCCCAGTCCATTCGTTACGCCCACCGCCGCCATCGCCCACACCTTTCGGGGTCTCTTTCGTTTCACCTCTCCGAACGAACGCGCCGCGGCATCGTCCGGATGCGTTAGAAGCGGCGGCGCATGCGGGGGACCGACGTGGGGGTAAGCCATTCCCGCCGATTGCGCCCCGTCCGCGCCCTGTCCGCTCCGGGGCACGCCGAGGGTTCACGCCGACGGTCTGGACCTGTTACAAGACCGCTGCGGAGCGCTCGCATTCACGCGGGTGGCGCCGTCGTTCGCGCCCGTATTTCCGCGGGTGGCTTTTGGAGGATTCCGTCATGCTCTGGCTCGCCGCCTACATCGGCAGCGTACTCGCCATCAACTACGCCTTCAGCTTGGCGCCGCATCTGGATCTGGTGTGGTCCTGCTGGGCCGGGTTGATCTTCATTCTGCGCGACATGGTCCAGGTCCGTTATGGCCACTGGTCGCTGGCCGCCATGCTGGCCGCCACGCTGCTGTCCTTCCTGCTGGCCGACCCCTTCGTCGCGACGGCCAGCGTCACCGCCTTCGCGGTGTCGGAGCTGATCGACTGGGGCGTCTTCACCGTCACCCGCCGCCCGCTGCGCGACCGCCTGTGGATCAGCGCCGCCCTGTCGGTGCCGGTGGACACGGCGCTGTTCTTCGGCATGCTCGGCATCTGGGACCCGACGGTCTGGGCGGCCAGCCTCGCGTCCAAGCTGGCCGGCGTGTCGGCGGTGTGGATGCTGATGCGCGCCCGGTCGGCCCGGCCGGCGACGGCCTGATCCGGTCCCGGATTTGGCAATCGCCGACTCGGTGATCACCGGTTCCGGCGCGGCTGTTCTCAGCCGTGCCGGGACGACGCGGCGTCGGTGATTGCCAAAAGGACCGGAGGCTGTCAGGCCACGGAGGTCACGGTCTCGGTGGTCTGGCGGGGGGCGGGCGTCTCGTCGGGAATCTCGACCAGGAAGATGGCGCCGCGTCCCGGGCGCGACAGCACCCGCACCCGGTAGCCGAGCAGGCGGCTGAGCCGCGCCACGGTGGCGAGGCCGAGGCCGAGGCCCTTGCGCCGGTCGCGCTCCGGATTGCCGATCTGGTAGAAGTCCTCGAAAATCAGATGCAGCCGGTCCTGCGGAATGCCGGGGCCGGTGTCCTGCACCTTGATGGCGGTGAATCCGCGCGCCTGCCGGCAGGTTACCCGGATGGTGCCGCTGGGCGTGTATTTCAGCGCGTTGCTCAGCAGGTTGCGGACGATCCGCTCCAGCATCGCCGGGTCGGTCGTCACGCGGGCACCGCCGCAGGTGACGCGGAAGCCCAACCCCTTGCCGGCGGCCTCCAGCCGGCCTTCCTCGCAGATGCGCTCCAGGAAGACGGGCAGATCCAACTCGGACAGCTGCGGGCTGATCACGCCGGTTTCCAGAGTGGCGATGTCCATCAGCGAGTTCAGCAAGCGCTGCGTCGCCTCGAACCCGTCGCGGGCGGCGTCCACCAGCTTGCGCAGCCGGGGGCCGTCCGCCTGTTCGCCGATCATGTGCAGATAAATGCCCAGCGTCTGGAGCGGCTGGCGCAGGTCGTGGCTGGCGGCGGCGAGGAAGCGCGACTTGGCGGCGTTGGCCTGCTCCGCCTCGGCCCGTGCCAGCGCCAGCGCGTCGTAGCTGCGGCGCAGCTCCGCCATACGGTCGCGGTCCTGCAGCACGGAGTTGACGGTGGCGACCAGAAGCAGCGTGATGATCAGGCCGGCGAACAGAACCGCCCGCGGCGTGGCGCTGGCCACGCTCTCCTCGAAGGCGTGGGTGCCGGACAGGACGAGCGTCCAGGGACGGCCGAACACCTCGACGTAGAGAACCTCCTGAAAAGCGGCGTCCTGGGCGATTGCGGAATCGAACATCAGGGAGTCCGACGTGGCCTCCGTCCCGTCATGGACACGGATGTCCAACAGTTGGGACGCGCCCTGGTCCATGATGCTGCGCATCAGGTCGTGTGCGCGGAAGGGGCTGTAGACGAAGCCCAGCAACGCCTCGCGCCGGTCGTTGGTGGTGGTCAGGGGCAGTGCCTGGTCGTAGACGGGCACATAGATGAGGAAGCCGGGCTGCACGTCTTCCTCGGTTTCCTGGACCAGCCGCAGCCGTGCGGTCGCCGCGGCGGTGCCGTTGGCGCGGGCGCGCTCCATGGCGGCCTGGCGGGTTGGCTCGGCGTGCATGTCGAAGCCGAAGGCCCGCAGGTTGCGGCTGGCGAAGGGCTCGATGTAGATGATGGGGAAATATTCGGGCCGCTCCCCCTCCGGCGTCACGCGGTAGCTGTAGAAGCCGGCGGCGTGCAGAGCCGCTTCGTGCTGCTCCCGATCGGGAGCCTTCACGCGCTTGGCGTAGCCGATGCCCTGGATGCCGGGATAGCGGTCCTCCACATGCAGGCCGGTGACGTAGGCCCGCCATTCCGTGCGGCTGACCTGCCCGCCGCCGGCGTCCACCATCGCCACGGCGCCCTGGAGCATCTGTTCATAGGTGTCGAGCCGCGCCGTGACGTCGCCCGCCAAGTCGCGGGCGAGCGCGCGGAAGCGCGCCTCGGCCAGCCGGTGGTTCTGCTCGGTCAGCAGCCACCAGGCGAGGCTGGTCAGCAGCAGCCCCAGCCCGAAGACCACCCAGCTTTCCCAGGAACGGAACAGCCGCCCGTCGGGAACGGCGGCGCGCTTGCGCTTCGGCTTGTCGTGCTTCGGCTTGTCGTGCTTCGGCTGGCGCGGCGCGGAGGGCGCCGGCGCTAAGGGAATGTCCATGCCGGCCCGGCCCGTCACGCCGTGCCGGCGGACTGTTCCCGCAGCACCTTGGTCAGCACCGCCTGGAGATGGGGCGGCAGCACCGGCTTCTGCAGGACGGTCAGCCCGCGGGCGCGGGCGTCGCGCAGCCCTTCGGTGGAGGTGTCGCCGGTGATGATGACGCCCGGCACCTCGGCCCCGGCCTCCGCCCGGATGCGGTCGATGGCCTGGACGCCGGTGCGCCCTTCGCGCAGGCGGTAGTCGGCCAGGATGGCGTGCGGTGTTTCCCCGGCGAGGGACAGGCGGTCGACGGCTTCGCCCTCGCTTTCGGCGGTGACGACCCGGTACCCCCACATCTCCAGCAGGAGGTTGAGGGCCTGCAGAACCGTCCGCTCGTCGTCGATCACCATGACGAGCTTGTCCTGGTCGTCATCACCCGCGGGAGTCACTGTGTCCAATCCATCCGTTCACAAGGGCCGGTGATCATACAGACTAACAGGCGTCCGGCCAGAAAAGAGTACCGCACCCGTGAGATGGGCGCCATGCAGAGGGGCGGCTGTGTAGCACAGACGATGGTTTATTCGGTCAGTACATTTGTCCTATTACCTCCATTGCGCGCCTATGTCCGGCGCGGCAAAGCCCCGCATTCCTGACGGGTTCGATCAAAAGCATTGAGATGGCGAAGCGCATCGTCCATTCTTCCGGCCCTCCGGACAGTCCTATGACCTTCCTTCGGGCGACCAATATCTTCGGGCGGCGGCAATGACGGGCGAACGCATCTATCTGTACGACACGACGCTGCGCGACGGGGCGCAGACCCAGGACGTGGATTTCTCCGTCGCCGACAAGATCGCCATCGCCCGCGACCTCGACCGGCTGGGAATCGACTATGTGGAAGGCGGCTGGCCCGGCGCCAACCCGACCGATGACCAGTTCTTCGCCGAGGCGCCGGACCTCGCCCGCTCGACCTTCACCGCCTTCGGCATGACCCGCCGTCCCGGCCGCAGCACCGCGAACGACCCGCAGCTCGCCGCCCTGATCCAATCCAAGGCGCGCGCCGTCTGCATCGTCGGCAAGACCTGGGATTTCCATGTCGACGTGGCGCTGGCCATCCCGCGCGAGGAAAACATCGAGCTGATCGCCGACAGCATCGCCGCGCTGAAGGCCGCCAAGGGCGAGGCGCTGTTCGACGCCGAGCATTTCTTCGACGGCTACAAGCGCAACCCGGCCTACACCGCCTCCTGCATCAAGGCCGCCTACGAGGCGGGGGCGCGCTGGGTCGTGCTGTGCGACACCAACGGCGGCACGCTGCCCCATGAGGTCGACGAGATCGTCCGGCAGGTGATCGATGAGCACGGCATCCCCGGCGACCGGCTGGGCATCCACTGCCACAACGACACCGAGAACGCCGTCGCCAACTCGCTGGCCGCGGTGCGCGCCGGGGTGCGGATGGTGCAGGGGACGATCAACGGGCTGGGTGAGCGCTGCGGCAACGCCAACCTCGTGTCGCTGATCCCGTCGCTGATGCTGAAGATGGGCTACGACGTCGGCATCAGGCCCGCCGACCTGCCGCGGCTGACCGAGATCAGCCGCAAGTTCGACGAGCGGCTGAACCGCGCGCCGAACCGACACGCCCCCTACGTCGGCGCCAGCGCCTTCGCCCACAAGGGCGGGCTGCACGTTTCCGCCGTTGAGAAGGACCCGTCCTCCTACGAGCATGTCGAGCCGGAGGCGGTCGGCAACCGCCGCCAGATCGTCATGTCGGACCAGGCGGGCCGCGCCAACGTCATCGCGCGGCTGCGCGAGATGGGCATGGCCGTGGACCCGAAGGACGAGCGGTTGAACCGCCTGCTCGACCTCGTGAAGCAGCGCGACACCGAGGGCTACGCCTACGACACCGCCGAGGCCAGCTTCGAGCTGCTGGTCCGCCGCGAGCTGGGCGAGGTGCCCGATTATTTCACCCTGAAGCGCTTCCACGTCACCGACGAGCGCCGCTACAACGCCAAGGGCGAGCTGGTGGTCGAGTCCGAAGCCGTCGTCCGCGTGAAGATCGGCGGCAAGGAGTATCACGAGGTGGCGTCGGGCAACGGCCCGGTGAACGCGCTGGACACCGCGATGCGCAAGGCGCTGGAGCCGCTGTACCCGCTGCTCGACGGGGTGAAGCTGTCCGACTACCGCGTGCGCATCCTGGCCGCCAAGGACGGCACCGGCGCCATGCCGCGCGTGCTGATCCGCTCGCGCAACGGCGACGGGCAGGAATGGTCGACGCTGGGCGTCTCCACCAACATCATCGAGGCGTCGATGGAGGCGCTGGTGGACAGTTACACATTCAAGCTGTTTAAAGGCGGCGCAACACCGCGAAGCTGAGACCAAAGTTCAGATCATGACCTCCGGCAAAGACCCCAACCGGCCCTCCGTCCTGGGCGGCCCGACCATCATCCTCGTGCAGCCCCAGCTCGGCGAGAACATCGGCGCCTGCGCGCGGGCCATGCTCAACTGCGGCCTGACCGAGCTGCGTCTGGTGAAGCCGCGCGACGGCTGGCCGAATGAGAAGGCGGTGGCCGCGGCGTCGGGCGCCGATCCGGTGCTGGACGGGGCGAAACTCTACGACACGACGGCGGAGGCCGTGGCCGACCTGAACGTGGTCTTCGCCACCACCGTCCGCACTCGCGGGATGATCCAGGAGTTCGTCACCCCGCGCGTCGCGGCGACGGAGCTGCGCGCCCATGTCGACTCCGGGCACAAGACCGGCGTGCTGTTCGGGCCGGAGCGCACGGGGCTGGTCAACGACGACCTGACGCTGGCGGAAAAGCTGATCACCGTTCCGCTGAACCCGGCCTTCTCCTCGCTCAATCTGGCGCAGGCGGTCCTGCTGATCGGCTACGAATGGTTCCAGACCGGCGAGACCCCGCCGGACCGCGTGCTGCACACCGGCCAGACCCGCCCGGCGACCAAGGCGGAGCTTGTGAACTTCTTCGAGCATCTGGAAGGCGACCTCGACCGCACCGGCTTCTTCACCTCGCCGGAGAAGCGCCCCTCCATGGTCCGCACCCTGCGCAACGCGCTGGAGCGGATGCAGATGACCGAGCAGGAGGTCCGCACCTTCCACGGCGTCGTCGCGGCGCTGACCGGGCGGCGCAAGGGCGAACCGTAACCTCTCCCTAACCTCTTCCCTTCCGGGGCCAATCGCTGCCTATACTGCCCCATGGAATACACCTTGCAGCATATGGACGTTGGCCTCGTCCTGCTCGACGGCGACCGGCGCGTGGTGTCGGTCAACGCCTCCGTGGCGCGGATGCTGGGGCGCGACCGCCCGCTGTTGGGAGCCAGCCTGCACGACCTGCACCCGCCGGGCAGTCGCGCCAAGGTGGAACTGCTGCTGGCCGCGGCGCACGACCCGGACTCCCCGGCGGCGGCCAGCTCCATGATGGTTGCCTTGCCGGGGCGGACCATCGTGGTGAAGGCCACCGCCCTGCCACCGGGCGGCGGGGCCGCGCTGGCCCTGATGCTGTTCGAGGTGAACGGGAAGGCGCTTTCCGAGCCGGCTCCGCCGCCGCCCGCGGACGCGGTGCCCGAACCGGTCACGCCGCTGGTGAAGCTGCCGATCACGACGCGCCAGGGCGTGGTGCTGATCGACCCCGCCGATGCGGTCTATGTGCAGGCCGACGGCCATTACACGCGGGTCCACACGGCGGACGGCGCCTTCTTCTGCTCGCTCTCGCTGTCGGAGTTGGAGGCGCGGTTGGACGGGCGGCAGTTCGTGCGGGCGCACCGCCGCTATCTGGTCAACCTGCGCCACGCCCAGGCCATCGACCGCAGCGACGGGCGGGCCGCCTTCGTCATGGCCGCCCCCGGCTCCCCCCGCGTGCCGGTCAGCCGCGGCCGGATCGAGCAGTTGAAGAAGCTGTTGGCCCTCTAGCCTTTCCCCTCACGCGCATCAGGGTTGTTTCCGCCGGCCTGTGACTTCGGGCGGCGGTTGATCCGCCTCAATCGTCCGGTGCCGCCGCAGGCGTAGAACAAAGCCATGGCCGGCGCCCGCATCGGGTGGGCGCCACGATGACGAGGAGATACGGCCATGGCTTTCCTGGACGACGACCACGCCTATGTGGACCAGCTCGTGGTGGAGTATTACGGCGATCGCCTGACCGGGCTCGCGCCGGAGCGTCTGGCGGCGCTGCACGCGCTGTTTGGCGAGGTGATGTGGCACGAGGGGATCGAAGCGCTGACCCCGCAGCGGCTGAACACGCTGCTGGACTTCACCGAGGAAGAGCTGTCGCACGCCGCCTGAGTGGTGAGAGCGCGAACCGTTCGCGCAGGACTCCCGCCGTTCGCGCCGTCCGCCCGCCGTTCGTGCAGCGGGTCTTGTTCCTGGACCCGCCTTCCGCGATGAGGGATGTCAATACAACCCTCTTCCGCAGGAAGCACGACCGTGGACGCAACCGACACTCCCGACCGCTACGTCTCCTTCAAGGGCATCGACTGCGAGGGCAACTCCCGCCGCATCATCGAGCGCCTGTACATGCACATCGACGACCCGGCCAAGACCAACGCCTTCTGGGAACGTTTCCGGGCGAAGCTGGCCGTGGCCGACGATCCGTTGAAGCGTCAGGCGGACGGGCTGTGCCTGCTCTGCGCCAACGTCTATTACATCTCCGACCTGTTCGAGGAACACGAGGACGAGGAAGGTCTGGCCATGCTGCGCCAGCTCGAGGACGAGTGCTGCTGAGGCTTCGTGAACCGACACGACACATGGTTTGACCCGACTCATGGTTTGACAAGGCGCGCCGAATCCGTATAGTGCGCGCCTTCACTCCTGGGAAAGCGGGCGTGCCTTTTATTTGCGCCCCGTCCGCGGCCTGTTCCGCGGAACTACCGGGACAAAACCAACTCGTGTTACATCGAGGACCAAAATGGCCAAGCGTCAACAGTCCAAGTACAAGATCGACCGCCGCCTCGGCGTAAACCTCTGGGGCCGTGGCAAGTCGCCGATCAACAAGCGTGAGTATGGCCCGGGCCAGCATGGCCAGCGCCGCAAGAAGCCGTCCGACTACGGCCTGCAGCTCATGGCGAAGCAGAAGCTGAAGGGCTACTACGGCAACATCGGCGAGAAGCAGTTCCGCCGCATCTACGCCGAGGCCGTGCGCCGCAAGGGCGACACCGGCGAGAACCTGGTGGGCCTGCTGGAGCGCCGCCTGGACGCGGTGGTCTACCGCATGAAGTTCGCGCCGACTCCGTTCGCCGCGCGCCAGATCATCAACCACGGCCACATCCTGGTCAATGGCCGCCGCCTGAACATCCCGTCGGCCCAGATCAAGGAAGGCGACACCATCGAGGTGCGCGCCAAGTCCAAGCAGATGGCCCTCATCCTCGAGGCCACCGCCTCGGGTGAGCGCGACACCCCGGACTACCTGGAAGTCGACACGGGCGCCCTGAAGGGCCGCTTCGTCCGCGTCCCGCTGCTGGCCGACATTCCGTACCCGGTCCAGATGGAACCGAACCTGGTCGTCGAGTTCTACTCGCGCTGACCGTTCGGCCCAGCCGACACGCGAAAGGCCGCGCCTCCGGGCGCGGTCTTTTTCGTTTGGGGATGGGCGGTCGTCTCTCAGTACGGCGTTCGCAAGACCTCTTCGGACAGTGCCGCTCCATGGAGAATGCGTAGAATCCTCAGCGCATCCGGCCCCTGGCGGCGGTAGTAGATCAGGTAACGGCCAAACCCGCCGACGGGCCACGCCCGTATGCCGCGAAGCGCCGGATTGTGCCAAAGCCGGGTCGATCCTATGTCGGGATGCTCGGCGATCCGGGCGAAACTACGCTCGATGGCGGTCAAAAAGCGTTCAGCCGCCGCCTCATCCTGCAGACCGATGTACGTATAATGGTCGAGAATATCCTTCCGCGCGCGTGGGCTCGGAAGGATGCGCATGGCGTTCAGATGTCTTTACGGGTTGCGGCCAGCGCGGCCCGGCATTCGGCCCGCATTGCCTCGGCATCCCACTCTCCGCCGTCTCCTTCAAGCCCTTCCAACAAGGCGCCTTCCAGCGCCTCGTCGGATGCATCGCGGGCATCGGCGGCGATGAGATGGGCAAGATAGGAGGCCACATCCTGAAAGCCGGCTTCGCTGGCGCGGCGTTCAGCCATCTGTTCGATGTTGCGCGGCAGAATAACGCTCATGCCCGTCTCCTTCGCTCGGTTCAGGATAACAGCCGATTCCCGGAACGGGCAACGTCCGCGCTGGTGGCGCAGTGGAAAGAAAAAAGCCGGAACCCTTGCGGGTCCCGGCCTTGAGGTGCGGGGATCGGGGGCAATCCCCGCGGGGGAGAGGGATCAGGCGTCGGCCGTTTCCAGCGCCGGATAGTCGGTGTAGCCGTGGGCGTCGCCGCCGTAGTAGCTGGCCTTGTCCGGCGCGTTCAGCGCCGCGTTGCGGCGGAAACGCTCCGGCAGGTCCGGGTTGGCGATGAAGGGCTCGCCGAAGCTCACCGCGTCCGCCGCGCCGGCGGCGATGGCCGCCTCGGCCTGCTCCTTGCTGTAGCCGCCGTTGATGATGAAGGGACCCTTGAAGATCCGGCGCAGCTCCGCCGCGAGGTGCGGAGCGCCTTCCGGCGGGGCCATGTGGTGGCCCGGCTGGCCTTCGATGACGTGCAGGAAGGCGAGGCCGAAGGGGTTCAGCGCCTCGGTGACGTGAGTGTAGAGCGCCCGCGGGTCGCTGTCCGCCATGTCGTTGAAAGTGCCGGTCGGCGACAGCCGGACGCCGACCCGGCCGGCGCCGACGGCGGTGGTCACCGCGTCCACGATCTCCAGCAGGAAGCGCGCCCGGTTCTCCACGCCGCCGCCGTAGCGGTCGGTGCGCTTGTTGGTGCGGTCGCGCAGGAACTGGTCGATCAGATAGCCGTTGGCGCCATGGATCTCCACGCCGTCCAGCCCGGCGTCGAACACCGCCCGCTTGGCGGCGTCCGCGAACGCCTTGACCAGACCGGGAATCTCGTCGGTCTCCAGAGCGCGCGGGGTGGGGAAGGGCAGCAGACCCTTGCTGGTGTAGGACTCGCCGGCGGCGGCGATGGCCGAAGGGGCGACCGGCAGGGCGCCGTTCGGCTGGAATTCCGTGTGGGAGATGCGGCCGACGTGCCAGAGCTGCGCGGCGATCAGGCCACCCTTGGCGTGGACCTCCTCCGCGATGCGGCGCCAGGCGAGCGTCTGCGCGTCGGTGTGGAGGCCCGGCGTGCTGGGATAGCCCTGGGCGGTGGCCGAGACCTGAGTCGCCTCGGTGATGATGAGGCCGGCGGAGGCGCGCTGGCCGTAATAGTCGGCCATCAGCGGGGTGGGAACGTTGCCCTCGCCCGCGCGGCTGCGGGTCATCGGCGCCATGATGACGCGGTTCGGCAGCTCCATGGAGCCAAGACGCAGCGGCGTGAACAGATCGGCGGTGGTCATGATGCGGTTGCCCTCTCGATTCAAAAATCGGGTCCCAAGTGAGGCATCCCAAGTTGGGGCGTCCCAAAGTGGGGTCCGGGGTTCCGCGGGTTGGGCGGCGCCCGGTATGTATGTGGGTACATACTTGCCAGCGCCATCCGGGCTTGTCAAGTATGCGCGTGCATACCTATTATCATTTCAGCCGCCGCACGGATCGGCGGCCAGTGAGAGGGCCTGTATCGTGGACAAGACCGACACCCCGGCCACCGCCCCGGCTGTTGACGACGGCTGTTGCGCCGCCGGTGCCGACGCGCCCGCGCGCAAGCGCGACCGCGAGGCGACCAAGGGCGTCTTGCTGGACGCTGCCAAGATGGTGTTCGCCGAGCGCGGCTTCGACGCCGCGACCACGCGCGACATCGCTGGCCGTGCTGGCGTGAACGAGCAGCTGATCCAGCGCTATTTCTCGGGCAAGGCCGGCCTGCTGCTGGCCGTCGTGGAACGCTACGGGCGCGAGGAGGGGAGCGGCTGCGCCATGCCGCCGCCCGGCGACGATCTGGAGGAGGATCTGGCGGCGTTTCTGCTGCACCAGCTCCGCCACGCCTGGAAGTGCCGCGACTTCACGCGGGTGATGCTGGCGCGCGCGCTGGTCGATCCGGACATCGCGAACGAGATGGCGCGCACCCTGTCGGAAAGCCGCATCCCCTGCCTGCTCAGCCGGCTGGAGATCTTCCGCGAGCGCGGGGCGATCGCGGCGGACGCCGACCTCGCCCACGTCGCGGCGGGCATCGCCACGCTCAGCTTCGGTCTGGGCTTCCTCGATCAGGTGGTGTTCGGGCGCTGCCCGGACCGCGTCAACGAGGTGGTGAAGACGCTCGCCCACACCATGGCCCACGGCCTCGCGCCGCGGGCCTGAGCCACCTCAATCGGCGCGGCAGGCGGCGGCGCGGGCCTGCTCCGCCCGGTTCTGCTCGGCCCGGTTCTGTTCAGCGCGGGCCTCGGCGCGGGCGGCCCGGTGGGTGAACAGCGCGTCCGCCGAATAGAGCGCCAGGGCCACCCAGATGCAGCCGAAGGCCAGCAGGTGCGAGGAGGTGAAGGCCTCCCCATAGACCGCGACACCCAGCAGAAGCTGCCCGGTCGGGCTGATGTATTGCAGGATGCCGATGGTCGACAGCTTCAGCCGGGCGGCGCCGACCATGAACAGCACCAGCGGGATGGCGGTCACCGGGCCGGTCAGGATGATCAGCAGGTCGGTGCCCAGCCCGTGCGCGCCGAAACTCCCTAGGCCCTGGGCGTTCAGCCACAGCAGATAGACGATGGCCGGCGGCACCAGCAGCACGGTTTCCACCAGCAGCCCGATCAGCGGGTCGATGGCCGCCTTCTTGCGCACCAGCGCGTAAACGCCGAAGGTCAAGGCCAGCGACAGCGCCACCCAGGGAACCTCCCCGTAGGACAGGACGAGGCTCAGGACGCCCGCCGCCGCGATCAGCACGGCGACGCCCTGCCGCTTCGACAGCCGCTCCTGAAGGAAGGCGATGCCCAGCAGGACGTTGATGATCGGGTTGATGTAATAGCCGAGACTCGATTGGACCATATGGCCGTTGTTCACGGCCCAGATGAAGATGGTCCAGTTGCTGCCGATCAGCGCGGTCGTCACCAGGAAGATGCCCAGGCGCCGCCAGCTCCCCACCCCGCGCAAAATGCCGGACAGGCCGCGCGTCGGCACCAGCCACAGCCCGACCAGCACCACCGTCCACAGCACCCGGTGGGCGACGACCTCCACCGCCCCGACATTGCCGAGCTGCTTGAAGAAGACCGGCGCCAGCCCACCCCAGATCAGGAAGGCGGTCAGGGCGGCGGCGAAGCCCAGGGTGGCGGGGTTGTGCCCGTCGGCCTGCGGCGAGGAGGGGGAGGGAGTCTGGGCCATGACTCCCCTTTACCATGGCCAAGAAATGGGCGATAGGAACGCCCCCTCATGCCCGCACTGCGCGCCGGGAATGCCGCATTTCCCGCAGGGGTTTTCCGCTCAACCGCCTCCGCCGCCTGCGGTGCCGCTTCCGCTTCCGCTGGGCACGCTGTTGCGCGGCATGGAACCGGACGACCCCGACGAGCCCCGGCCGATCGGGACGTTGGTGCCGACGCCCTCATTGCGGACCAGCGCGCGGGCCTCGCGCAGCCGGTCCACGCAGCCGTCCGGATCGCCCTTGCCGGCGGCGGAGCGCGCCTCGCCCAGCAGGCCGCGCAGCCGGTCCTTCTGCTCGCCGGTCAGGGCGGTGTGGTTGCGCCCGCCGGCCACCACCTTGTCACCCAGAAACAGGTCGGAGAAGCGGGACACCTCGTCCCGGCAGGCGGTCAGCCGCTCCTGCTTGGGCACCGTTCCTTCCTGGCCCTGCGCCAGAGCGGGAAGAGCCATCAGAGCCAGCAGCGCCGCCGCTGGAAACACGCGCCTGTCCATGACCGGGCCTCCTTGTCCGTGTCTTCTCCGTGCCGACACCTCCGCGGAATCGTCGATGGGAAAACAGAGGTGGGCGGGGGCCTGTTCCGTCAAAGGAAAAGGGCCCCGCGGTGGCGGAGCCCTTTGTCACACGTCTGTGGCGGATGGCCGATCAGGCGTTGGCGCCCGTCGCGACGCCCTTGTCGGCCAGCAGAGACTGCAGCTCGCCCGACTCGTACATCTCGCGCACGATGTCGCAGCCGCCGACCAGCTCGCCCTTGACGTAGAGCTGCGGGAAGGTCGGCCAGTTCGAGTAGTCCTTCAGCCCCTGGCGCAGGCCCGGGTCCTCCAGGATGTTGATGCCCTTGAACTTCACGCCGACGGTGCTGAGCACCTGGACGACGGCGGCGGAGAAGCCGCACTGCGGGAAGACGGGCGTGCCCTTCATGTACAGCACGACATCGTTGCCCTTGATGTCCTGCTCGATGCGATCCTTGACGTTCTGGTCAACCATGTCTCTCGGCCTTCTTACGATGTCATCGTGTCTTGGGGGTGCCTTGCGGGATGCCGTCCTACACGCCTTCCGGCACGGCGGTGGTCAGGGCCAGGGCGTGCAGCTCCCCGCCCATCCTGCCCTGGAGGGCGGCGTAGACCATCTGGTGCTGCTGCACGCGCGACTTGCCCTTGAAGGCGGCGGAGGTGACCAGCGCGGCGTAATGGTCGCCGTCGCCGCGCAGGTCGGCGATCTCCACCGTCGCGTCCGGGATGCCTTCCCTGATGAGCTTCTCGATCACCGCGGCTTCCATCGCCATGGCCGTCATCCTGTTCCGTCAAACCCTGCCCATGCGGGCGCTGCCCGTATAATTAGGCGGAGCGGCCGGGTTTGTCACCGGAGAAGCGACGACATTCCGCGGTGCGAAGGGTTCGCGCCACCGGCCCCCACCCTAACCCTCCCCCCGCTGGGCGGGGAGGGGATGATGTTTGCGGTGGATAACCCCTCCCTTGTGAAGCGGGGGAGGGAAGGGGCCCGCGGCGAAGCCGTGGGAAGGGTGGGGGCAAGACTCCGCCCCAAAACGAAAAGGCCGGGCGTCAGCCCGGCCTTCCGTTCTTCGACCCCTCAGCCGCGTCCGATCACTCGGCGGCGGCCATGTAGCCGGGCAGCCAGGCCTCGTTGGCCTTCTTCAGGCGGGCGATGGTGATCGCCTCGCCGCCACGGCCGGTCAGGGCCGTGCCGTTGGTCTTGCCGAGCACGCTCACCGGCACGCCGGCGGCCTTGGCCTTCTCCTGCACCGCGGCGGCCTTGTCGGCGCGGACGGCCAGGACGTAGCGGCCCTGGTCCTCGCCGAACAGGGTGCCGGCGTCCGCACCGTCGAGGCCCGACAGGGTGGCGCCGATGCCGCCGGCCATGGCCATCTCGGCCACGGTGACCAGCAGGCCGCCGTCCTGGATGTCGTGGCTCGACACCACCAGACCCTCGGCGATCAGGCCGCGGACGAACTCGCCGTTGCGGCGCTCCACCGCCAGATCGACCGGCGGCGGCGGACCGTCCTCACGGCCCAGGATCTCCCGCAGGTAGAGCGACTGGCCGAGATGGCCGGTGCCCTCGCCGACGAGCAGGATGGTGTCGCCCTCGTTCTTGAAGGCAATGCCGACGGCGATCATGGCGTCGGGCAGCAGGCCGACGGCGCCGATGGCCGGGGTCGGCAGGATCGCCTCGCCGTTGGTCTCGTTGTAGAGCGACACGTTGCCCGACACGACCGGGAAGTCCAGCGCGCGGCAGGCGTCGGCCATGCCCTGGATGGCGCCGACGAACTGGCCCATGATCCGCGGCTTCTCGGGGTTGCCGAAGTTCATGTTGTCGGTGACGGCCAGCGGCAGGGCGCCGACGGCGGACAGGTTGCGGTAGGCCTCGGCCACCGCCTGGGCGCCGCCGCGCACCGGATCGGCGAGGCAGTAGCGCGGCGTGCAGTCGGTGGTGACGGCGATGCCCTTGCTCTGGCCCGGCAGCCGCACCACGCCCGCGTCGGCCTGACCGGACATGAAGCGGGTGTCGCCGTTCACCAGGCTGTCATACTGCTCCCAGATCCAGCGCTTGGACGCCTGATCGGGGCAGGACATGATTTTTTCCAGGATGTCGCCCAGCGTCTTGTCCGCCGGCAGGGCGCGCACGGCGTCCTCCAGCTCCGCGGCGGCCGGGGTCGGCTCCCACGGGCGGTCGTAGAGCGGCGAGGCGTTGGAGACCGGCGCGATCGGCATGTCGCACCAGGTCTGGCCGTGCATCTTGATGACCAGCTTGCCGGTGTCGGTCAGCGTGCCGATCACGGCGAAGTCCAGCTCCCACTTGTCGAAGATCGCCTTGGCGACCTCCTCGCGGCCGGGCTTCAGGATGATCAGCATGCGCTCCTGGCTTTCGGAGAGCATGATCTCGTAGGGGGTCATCCCCTCCTCGCGCATCGGCACGTCGTCGAGCACCAGCTCGATGCCGAGCCCGCCCTTGCCGGCCATCTCGACCGAGGAGGAGGTGAGACCGGCCGCACCCATGTCCTGGATGGCGACGATGGCGTCCGTCTCCATCAGCTCCAGGCAGGCCTCGATCAGCAGCTTCTCGGTGAAGGGGTCGCCGACCTGCACGGTCGGGCGCTTCTCCTCCGAATCCTCGCTGAACTCGGCCGACGCCATGGTGGCGCCGTGGATGCCGTCGCGGCCCGTCTTGGAGCCGACATAGACCACCGGGTTGCCGATGCCCGCGGCGGCCGAATAGAAGATCCGGTCGGCCTTGGCCACGCCCACGGTCATCGCGTTGACCAGGATGTTGCCGTTGTAGGCCGGGTGGAAGTTGGTCTCGCCGCCAATCGTCGGCACGCCGACGCAGTTGCCGTAATGGGCGATGCCGGCCACCACGCCCGACACCAGATGGCGGGTCTTGGGATGCTCGGGCGCGCCGAAGCGCAGCGCGTTCATGTTGGCGATGGGCCGGGCGCCCATGGTGAACACGTCGCGCAGGATGCCGCCAACGCCCGTCGCCGCGCCCTGGAAGGGCTCGATGTAGGACGGGTGGTTGTGGCTCTCCATCTTGAAGATGATGGCGTCGCCGTCGCCGGCATCGACCACGCCGGCGTTCTCGCCGGGGCCGCAGATGACCTGCGGGCCGGTGGTCGGCAGCGTCATCAGCCACTTCTTCGACGACTTGTAGGAGCAATGCTCCGACCACATCACCGAGATGATGCCCAGCTCCGTGTAGGTCGGCTGGCGCCCCAGGATCTCCAGGGCGTTGTTGTATTCCCCTTCGGACAGGCCGAACTCGCGGGCCATCTCCAGGGAGACTGCGGGCTGCTGCGCGGTGGTCACGACAGGGCCTCCACCAGACCATCGAACATGGGCTTGCCGTCGGTGTTGCCATGGAAGGCGGACACCGCGTCCTCGGGGTGCGGCATCAGGCCGAGCACGGTGCGCTTGGCGTTGAAGATGCCGGCGATGTTGTCCAGCGAACCGTTCGGATTCCAGTCGTTCCGGTTCCAGCGCGGAACGGCGTCGCCCTCGTCGCTGACGTAGCGGAAGGCCACCTGGCCCTCGCCGTCCAGCCGCTTCACCGTCTCGGCGTCGGTCCAGTAGTTGCCGTCGCCGTGCGCCACCGGGTAGCGGACGATCTGGCCCTTGCGGTACTTGGCCGTGAAGGGGCTGTCCGTGTTCTCCACCCGCAGATGCACCGTGCGGCAGATGAACTTCAGCTTGGCGTTGCGCATCAGCGCACCGGGCAGCAGCCCCGCCTCGGTGATGATCTGGAAGCCGTTGCAGATGCCGAGCACCCGCACGCCCTGATCGGCCCGCGCCTTGACCTCGCGCATGATCGGCGAGTGCGCCGCCATGGCGCCGGAGCGCAGATAGTCGCCATAGGAGAAGCCGCCCGGCACGAGGATGAGATCGACCTTGGGCAGTTCGGTGTCGCGGTGCCAGACCAGATGCGGCTTGGTTCCGCTGGCGGCCTCCAGCGCGGCGACGGCGTCGCGTTCGCGGTTGGAGCCGGGGAAAACGATGACGGCGGCCTTCATGGGGCTTGGAAAATCCGGCGTCGTGGGGGGAACGGTTCGAGGCCGGACACTAAAGGCCCCGCCCCGCCAAAGCAAGGGCAAGGACCCCACCATTCTCCCTTATCGGCCCTGTGTTGACGCGCCGGCGGCCTGTTCGCGCAGCCAATCGGGGAAGGCCGGCGCCTCGGTGTGGCCGCGCTGGCGGCTTTCCAGCAGGTAATAGTGGCCGGACACCACCCCCTCGGCCCCCAGCGGCGCGGTCAGCCGCCCGGTCTCCAGCGGGCGTTCCACGAACAGCCGCGGCACGATGGCGACGCCCAGCCCGTCCTCCGCCGCCTGGATGGCGAAGTAGGTGTGGTCGACCTCCATCCGGCTGCGGAAGGCGTCCAGCTCCAGCCCGTGGGCCGTGCTCCAAGCTGGCAGAAGGTCAGCGCGGGCGCGGATGGTGATGACCGTCCGGCGGGTCAGGTCGGCGGGGCTGCGCAGCGTCTCCAGCCCCGGCAAGGACGGGCTGCACACCGGCACGCAATGCTCGCGCATCAGCGGCAACGGCTTCAGCCCGGCGAAATGGGCGGGGTCGCGGCGGATAGCGTAGTCGAAGGGACGGCCGATGTCGATCGGGCCGGGGGCGGTGGACAGCGACACCGCCAGCTCGGGGAAGCGCTGCTGGAACAGAGGCAGGCGCGGCAGCAGCCAGTGCATGGCAAAGGTCGGGATGCAGTCCACCCGCAGCGTCCGCCGGCCGTCGCCGTCGAGCAGCGTGTCGGTCGCCTGCTGGATCTCGGTGAACAGGTCGGCGATGCGGGTGAAGTAGCGCGCCCCGGCCTCGGTCAGCCGGACCTGCCGCTGGCTGCGGTCGAACAGCGGAACGCCGAGGAAGAGTTCCAGGCTGCGGATCTGGCGGCTGACCGCGCCGGGGGTGACGTTCAGCTCCTCCGCGGCGAGGCGGAAGCTGGAATGGCGGGCGGCGGCGACGAAGGCGCGCAGGGCGTTCAGCGGCGGGAAGCGGGAGGACATCCGTTGAGTTTTTCTCACCGGTTGGCGGAAGACAAGTCGTTTGTCGGTGTCCGACCGGCTGGCTAGGGTGCCTGCCGCTTTCCGTCGTCTCCTGGTCCGTCATGTCGCACATCACACGCCGGCTGGTCTGGTTCCTCGGCGTCTCGCAGCTGCTGTGCTGGGGGATTTCCTATTACCTGATCGCCATCTTCGGGAACCCCATGGCCGCCGACCTGGGCCTGAGCCTGCCGGTGGCCTTCGGCGGCTTCACGGCGGCGCTGCTGGTCATGGGGGTGGTGTCGGGCAGCGTCGGGCGGGCCATCGACCGCTGGGGCGGCCGCCCGGTGATGGTCATCGGCTCGCTGCTGACCGCGGCGGGCTGCCTGGGGCTGGCCTCCTCGACGGGGCTGGTGAGCTACTACGCCTCCTGGCTGGTGCTGGGTCTGGCGATGCGGGCGAGCCTGTACGAGGCGGCCTTCGCCGCCCTGGCCCGGCTGGGCGGCCCGCTGGCGCGGGTGCCGATCTCGCAGATCACCCTGCTGGGCGGGCTGGCCTCGACGGTGCTGTGGCCGGTGGGGCAGGCGATGGCCGATGCCTGGGGCTGGCGGGGCGCGCTGGTCGCCTACGCCGTCATCGCGCTTCTGACGATCCCGCTGCACGCCGCCATCCCGTCCGACCGCTACGTGCGCCCGGCGCCGCCTGCCGGGACGGAGGCCGCCGGACCCGCGGACCCGCGGCGGCGGGCCTGGGTGGCGCCGCTGTTCTACATGGTGATGACCACGGCGGTGGGGGTGCTGACCTCGGCGATGTCGGCGCACATGATCGGCATCCTGGTCGGGCTGGGGGCGGCGCCCGCGGCGGCGGTGTGGATCTCCACGGTGCGCGGCGTCGGCCAGTCCTCGGCCCGGCTCTGCGAGGTGCTGTCCGGGTCCCGCCTGCACCCCACCGCCCTGGCGCTGATCGCCTGCGGCCTGCCGCTGCCCGGCTTCCTGATCGGCTTGTGGAGCGGCGAGGCGCTGGCCGCCGGGGTCGCCTTCTCCCTGCTGTTCGGGGCGGGGGCCGGGTTGGCGACGATCGTGCGCGGCACGCTGCCGCTGGTGCTGTTCGACCCGCAGAGCTACGGCCGGACGGTCGGGCGGCTGCTGGTGCCGAGCTTCTACGCCGCCGCCCTGGCGCCGATGGGCTACGCGGTCATCATCGAACGGGCGGGGGAGACGGCGACGCTTCTGCTGTCCGCCGTCCTGGCGTTGGTGGCGGTGGGTGCGGCGGGGGTGCTGTGGGGGACCGCCCGCCGCTGAGGGATCAGTCGCCGCCGTTCAGGCGCTTGGTCCAGTCCTCGACGCCCTGGGTCAGCCGGCGTTCGGCCAGCGTCCGCCACGTCTGGGCCAGCACGGGCAGGGCGGCCATCTCGGCCAGCGCCTCGCGGTTCTGCGTGTCCACATAAAGGACGTGCAGCAGCCGGGCGAGCGTCCAGTGCGGGTAGGGGCGCTCGACCAGGGCCAGCCGGTCGCCGGGGCCGATCGCGCCGGGTTCCGGTACGCGATAGTACCAGCCGGTGCGCCCGGTGGTCTGGACGCGCTTGGCCATGTCGGGCACGGCGAAGCGGTGGTTCAGCTTCCAGCAGGGCTGGCGGGCCTGGGCGACCTCCAGCAGCGCGGTGCCGGCGCGGAAGCGGTCACCGACGCAGACGTCGGCCTCGGTCAGGCCCAGCGTCGCGAGGTTCTCGCCGAAGGCGCCGGGCTGGCCAAGCAGCGGCGCGTCCCCGCCCAGCTCGTCCCGCCACGCCGGGTGGTGGTCCAGCGGGTAATGGTGGATGGCCTTGTCGGGCCCGCCATGGACGCGGCGGTCGGCCTGCTCGTCGTCCAGGAATCCTTCGGGGCCGACCGTGCGCGGGCCGTCCACCGGGGACTTGGCGATGGCGCTGGTCCGCCCCGGCGGGCCGAAGGGGGCGGCCTTGCCGACGAGGACGGCGGTGATGGTGATCTCGGTCACGGTGTCGTCTTTCCTTTGGGCGTCTTCTTGCTCTTGGCCGGTTTGAGGGCTCTGGCCTGCTCCTGCAACGCCACATAGTGGTGCCAGACGAGCTGTGCGGCGAGACTGCGGTGAGGGCGCCAGGGCTCGGCGACGGCGAGGAGCTGTGCCTGGGTCGGCTTCTCCGCCCAGCCCTTCAGCCGTTGCACGCCGAGCTGGATGGCGAGGTCGCCGACCGGCCAGATGTCCGGTCGGCCGAGCGCCATCATCAGGTAGATCTCGGCGGTCCAGCGCCCGATGCCCTTCAGCGCGATCAGGGCGGCGATGGCCTCCTCGTCGTCCATTTTGTGAATGGCGTCGAAGTCGAGCCGGCCGTCCGCGACGGTCTGGGCCAGCCCACGGGCGTAGCCGATCTTCTGGCGCGACAGGCCGCAGGCCCGCAAATCCTCGTCGGGCAGGGCCAGGATGGCGTCGGGCGTCACCACCCCGACCATGGCCTGGAGCTTGGCCCACAGCGCCGCGGCGACCGTGGTGGACAGCTGCTGCTCGATGATCAGGCAGAGCAGGCCGGAAAAGCCGTCCGGGCGGCGGAAGTCGCGCACCGTCGGGCCGCCGACGCGCAGGGACTCGGCGAAGATGGGATCGAGCGCGGAGAGATGGGCGATGGACATGGTCGAACGAAAATGGGGGATGCGCAGCGGTTGCGCATCCCCCATTTTCCGACAGGCAGGATTGAGCGCGGACGGCCTTGGGCCACCAGCTCTCAGGCCACCAGCTCTCAGGCCACCAGCTCGATCGCGTAGTCTTCGATCACGGTGTTGGCCAGCAGCTTGCTGCACATGGCCTCGACCTCCTTGCGGGCGGCGGCCTCGTCGGTGCTCTTGAGCTGAAGCTCGATGACCTTGCCGGCGCGGACGTCCTCGACGCCGTCGAAGCCCAGCGTGTGCAGCGCGTGCGCGATGGCCTTGCCCTGGGGGTCGAGAACGCCGCGCTTGAGGGTGACGTGAACCTTCGCCTTCATCGGATGTCCGCTCGCTTGATGGTGCTGATGGGTTGGGGGAAACTGATTACTGGACGGTCTTGGGGCCCTTGACGTCCACCGGGCCGCCTTCGGGCAGGATGCCGAGGCGCCGGGCGACCTCCTGGTAGGCCTCCTCGACCTGACCGAGGTCCTGGCGGAAGCGGTCCTTGTCCAGCTTCTCGTTGGTCTTGATGTCCCACAGGCGGCAGTTGTCGGGGCTGATCTCGTCGGCCAGGACGATGCGCATCTCCTCGTTCTCCCACAGCCGGCCGAACTCCAGCTTGAAGTCCACCAGCCGCAGGCCGATGCCGAGGAAGAGGCCCGACAGGTAGTCGTTCACGCGGAGCGACAGCGCCACCATGTCGTCGAGGTCCTGCGGAGCCGCCCAGCCGAAGGCCGTGATGTGCTCCTCGGTGACCATGGGATTGTTCAGCTCGTCGGACTTGTAATAATACTCGATGATCGAGCGCGGCAGCGGGGTCCCCTCGGGGATGCCGAAGCGCTTGGACAGCGAGCCGGCGGCGGTGTTGCGCACGACCAGCTCGATGGGGATGATCTCGACCTCGCGAACCAGCTGCTCGCGCATGTTCAGGCGGCGCACGAAGTGCGTCGGCACGCCGATTTCCGACAAACGGCTCATCAGGTATTCGGAGATGCGGTTGTTCAGCACCCCCTTGCCGGTGATGATGCCCTTCTTCTGGTTGTTGAAGGCGGTCGCGTCGTCCTTGAAGTACTGCACCAGCGTGCCCGGCTCCGGACCTTCGAACAGGACCTTCGCCTTGCCTTCGTAGATGCGCCGACGTCGTGTCATGAGAGATCGTCCAAAAACGTGTAGCCTGGACCGGCGGGGGACCGGTCCAGGGGATATGCACAAGTGATATAGCAAGCTGGCCCAGGGAACACAATGCGCGGGGTCCGCGGCGGCTCCTACCCCAACGGGACGGGCCCCAACGGGACGGGCCCCAACGGGACGGGCTGCCACGGCGCCTCGTGAGGGCGGCCGGCAGCGAAGTGCCAGACCGGGTCCAGATCCGGGCGCTCCACGGCGGGCAGGGCGATCAGCGCGCTCGACACCGTGCCGAATCCGCTGGGCAGCAGGAAGTTCATCGCCCCGCGCTCACCCCGCTCGCCGTCGTCCCAGATGCGGCTCGCCAGCAACTCCGGCCAGCCGCCCCACCGGTCGCCGGCTTCGCCCCGCTCCGGGTCGGGCGGTGCCGCGTGCTGGAAGAGGGGCAGATACTGGGCCTGCCGCGGGTCCTCCGCCACGTCGTCCAGGTCGCTGGCAGTGACCATGTGCACGCCCTCGGGGATCTCGACCACCTCCGGGCGGTTGCGCGGGGAGGGGCCGCGGTGGACCAGCAGCCGGGCGTCGCGGTTGTCGGCGATCAGCAGGTTGAAGGGGCGGTAGGCCCGCGTGTCGAGCTGCGCCATGGCCTCCGCCGCCTCCGCCGCGTCGGCGAAATCCAGCGCGTCCAGCACCAGCTCGCCGCGGGAGCGCTTGCCGGCCTCCGGCCCCAGCGTGCCCATGCGGTTCAGCACGGCGGCCACGACGCCCTCGTCGTTCATGCCCAGCCAAGAGCCGCCGGCCAGTTCGTCCAGCCCGGCGACGACGTTGGCGCGGTCGGGCCAATGGCGTGCCGGCGCCTGCCAGGGCCGTCCGGCCATTTCGTCGCGGTTGGCGCCCAGGATGAGGGGCCATGTTGCGTCCGGTCGTCGCAGGAGGATCACGCTGCACATGGGGAATCTTGCCTTCCGCTTCCCTCTTGGGTATGTCGCCGCACGCCGGATTCGTCGATTGGCCGGTGGGTAGGGGCGATGACGACGCCCGATCCACCGGCTATATAGTCTTGTATCTGGGAGCGCAAAACCAATCCAAGGAGCCGGGTCCCATGACGACCTTCGACGAGCGCGAGAGGGCCTTCGAGAACAAGTTCCAGCACGACCAGGACCTGCTCTTCAGGATTCGCGCGCGCCGCGACCGGCTGGCGGGACTCTGGGCGGCAAGCCTGCTGGGCCTGACCGGGGGCGAGGCCGACGCCTACGTCCGCCAGATCATCGACGCCGACATCGGCGCGACCGGACCGCACGACATCCGCGACCGTCTGGCCGCCGACCTGCACGCCAAGGGCGTGGACATCTCCGACCACCGGGTGGAGAAGGAGCTGGCCCAACTGCTGGACGTCGCCCGTCAGCAGGTGCACGCGGAGTAGAGTTGTCGCGTGGGGGAGGTGTTGCCCCCTCCCTGACCCTCCCCGCTCTCGCAGGGGAGGGGATAAAGCTCCCTCTCCTGCGATAGCGGGGGAGGGGAGGGGCCGAAGCGAAGCGGGAAGGGTGGGGGCTCCGAAGATCATCGAAGCCCCCGAACCCTCACTCGCCGAACACGCGCTTGAACACCATGTCGACGTTCTTCGTGTGGTAGGTCATGTCGAACATCGGGGCCAGCGTCTCGCGGGAGATGTGCTTCGCCACGTCGGCGTCCGACGACAGCAGGTCGAGGAAGTTGCCGCCCTTCTCCCACACCTGCATGGCGTTGCGCTGCACCGCCTTGTAGCTGTCCTCGCGGCTCATCCCGGCCTGGGTCAGGGCCAGCAGGACGCGCTGTGAGAAGACCAGGCCGCCCAGGTCGTCCAGGTTCTTCTGCATGCGCTCCGGATAGACCACCAGCTTGTCCATCATGCCGGTCAGGCGGGCCAGAGCGAAGTCCAGCGTCACCGTGGCGTCGGGGCCGAACATGCGCTCGACCGAGCTGTGGGAGATGTCGCGCTCGTGCCACAGGGCGACGTTCTCCAGCGCCGGGACGACGGCGGCGCGGACGATGCGCGCCAGACCCGTCAGGTTCTCCGACAGCACCGGGTTGCGCTTGTGCGGCATCGCCGAGGAGCCCTTCTGGCCCGGATGGAAATACTCCTCCGCCTCGCGCACCTCGGTGCGCTGGAGGTGGCGGATCTCCACGGCCAGATTCTCGATCGACGAGGCGATGACGCCGAGCACCGAGAAATAGAAGGCGTGACGGTCGCGCGGGATGACCTGGGTGGACACCGGCTCCGGCGTCAGCCCCATCTTGGCGGCGACGTGCTGCTCGACCCGCGGGTCGATGTTGGCGAAGGTGCCGACCGCGCCGGAGATGGCGCAGGTGGCGATGTCGGCGCGCGCCTGGACCAGACGCTCCCGCCCGCGGGCGAAGGCGGCGTAATGGCCGGCCAGCTTCAGGCCGAAGGTCGTCGGCTCGGCGTGGATGCCGTGGCTGCGCCCGATGGTGACGGTGTCCTTGTGCTCGTAGGCGCGGCGCTTCAGCACGGCCAGCAGCTTGTCCATGTCGTCGAGCAGCAGGTCGGCGGCCTGGGTCATCTGCACGGCGAGGCAGGTGTCCAGCACGTCCGACGAGGTCATGCCCTGGTGGACGAAGCGCGCCTCCGGCCCGACATGTTCGGCGAGGTTGGTCAGGAAGGCGATGACGTCGTGGCGGGTCTCCCGCTCGATCTCGTCGATGCGGTCGATCTCCCACTTGCCGCGCTCCCACACGGCGGCGGCGGCCTCCTTCGGGATGACTCCCAGCTCCGCCTGCGCGTCGCAGGCGTGCGCCTCGATCTCGAACCAGATGCGGAACCGGTTCTCCGGCTCCCAGATGCGGGCCATTTCGGGGCGGGTGTAGCGGGGGATCATCGGACTCTCCGGGGGTGGCGGACCTGAACGCTTCGGCGGCGGGCGGGGGTGCATTGGGCCATTGCAATGGCGGAAACCGCCCCCTATTGCCCGCGCGCGGGACCATAACCGCGCCGGACGGCGCTGCAAAGCCCCTTCACAGCCCCGGTGGACGCGGGGTGCGCGTCATAAGGTTTTCGAGGGCAGGCTTGTCTTCCCGGAAAAATCGCAAAGACTGGCAATTGGCCGCGCCGGTTTCTTCACCTTGAACTTGCCGAGTCCCGGCCACGCGCACTAATGATGTGTCATATGCGCCGTGGACGGGCAACGCCGGGCGTGGTTCCAGGAGGGCTTTCGTTGTCCGATCCGATCGCCGAGTTGATGCGCGAGCCGTCCCGGACTTCGGACGAAAGGCGCCTTTACCGTCTGCAGTTCCTGGCGTCCCTGTTTCTGGTCGCGGCGGTGGTGGTGGGCTTGGGCGCCTACTTCATCTGGCAGCACCGGCTGGATTTCGAAGCCGACCTGAAGCAGACCGAAGCCCGCTACCTGGAAGTGCAGCGCCAGACCCTGCAGGAGGAGCTGGAGAACGCGCGGTCCTACCTCGCCTACATGCGGTCGCGCACCGAACCGCTGCTGCGCGCCGAACTGCGCGCCAAGGTGGACGAGGCCTACGGCATCGCCTGGACCATCTACGAGCGCGAGAAGGAGTATCTGCCCGAGGAGTCGATCCGGCAGTCGATCAAGGAGACGCTGCGGCCGCTGCGCTTCTTCGGCGGGCGCGGCTACTACTTCATCGACGACATGCAGGGCACCTGCGTGCTGCTGCCCACCGACCCGCAGCGGGAAGGCAGCTCGCTGATCGACAACCGCGACGACCAGGGGCGCCCGATCATGCGCAACCTGATCCGCGCCGTGGACGATCCGGAGATGCAGGGCTTCACCCGCTACCGCTGGTACGCGCCGGGCAACCCGCACAGCATGTCCGACAAGTTCGCCTACGTCCGCCGGTTCGAGCCGTTCAACTGGCTGATCGGCACCGGCGACTATGTCGGAGCGGTGGAGGAGAAGCTTCAGCGCGAGACGCTGGAGCGGCTGCGCGCCCGGCGTTTCGGGGATTCGGGTTTCATCGCCGTGATGAGGGAGGATGGCGAGGTGCTGCTCTCCCCGACCTCCCCGGCGGCGGAGGGCAGGAACGCCCGCGACCTGCCGTGGGAGACCGAGCGGGATCTGGTCACCCGCCTGCTGGAGGCCGGGCTTGCGGGCGGCGGGGAGCTGCGCTTCGACTGGGTGCATCCGGTGACCGGGCGTCCGGCGCCGAAACTGTCCTATGCCTCGGCGCCGGACGTCTGGGGGTGGGTGCTGGTCGCCGGCTTCTACACCGATGACATCGATTCCGTGCTGGCGCAGCGGCGGGCCGAGATCAGCGCCGGCATGAAGAAGCGCATTCTGACCACCGTGGCGGTTCTGGCGCTGGCGCTGGGCGCCTCGGCCTGGGTGTCCTGGCTGGTCACCGGCTGGGTCCGCCGCATCGTCCGCGGCTACCAGTCCAACATGCGGGAGAGCGACAGCATGCTGCGCGAGCGGGCGCGGCAGCTCTACCTCGCCAACTTCTTCGTGGACCATGTGTCCGAGATTGTCGTGCTGGCGGATGCGGAGCTGCGCATCGCCTACGTCAACCCCTTCGGCTGCGCCGCGCTGGGCGCCCCGCTCGCCGGGCTGGCCGGTGGCCACGCCGACCTGCTGGAGCGTTTCCGCGACGAGGCGTCCGAGGCGTCGGCCCATTACGAGACGCTCTACCGCACCCGCGACGGGCGCGCGCTGGAGCTGGAGGTGACGGCCAGCCGCGTCACCTACGACGGCGACGCCTACTACTGCGCCATCGCCCGCGACATCTCGGAGCGCAAGCGCGCGGAGTGGGAGCTGCGGCTGTCCGCCAAGGTGTTCGACAACGCCGCCGAAGGCATGGTCGTCACCAACGAGAAGAACCGCATCGTCGCGGTCAACGACGCCTTCTGCCGCATCACCGGCTACAGCCGCGAGGAGGTGATCGGCGGCGATCCGGCCATGCTCGCCTCGGGCCGTCAGGACGGCGCCTTCTACGCCGAGATGTGGGTGAAGCTGAAGGAGGAGGGCCACTGGTCCGGCGAGATCTGGAACAAGCGCAAGTCCGGCGAGGTCTATCCGGAGTGGCTCAGCATCCAGATGGTGCGCAACGAGGCGGGGGAGGCCGTCAACTACATCGCCGCCTTCTCCGACATCACCGAGAAGCGCGCTCAGGAGGAGCGCATCCGGCATCTGGCGCAGTACGACTTCCTGACCGACCTGCCCAACCGCTTCCTGCTGCGCGACCGGCTGGAACGCGCCATGCTCGCCGCCGACCGGCACGGCACGAAGGTGGGGCTGCTGTTCGTCGATCTCGACCGCTTCAAGACCATCAACGACAGCCTGGGGCACGGCGTCGGCGACCGGCTGCTGCGCGCGGTGGGGGCGCGGCTGCTGGAGACGGTGCGGGCCAGCGACACCGTCAGCCGCCAGGGCGGCGACGAGTTCGTCATCCTCGTCAACGACCTGGACGGTCCCGACGCGGCCTGCTCGGTGGCCCGCAAGGTCCTGCGGGCGATGACCGAATCCTTCCCGGTGGACGGGCACGAGTTGCAGATCTCCCCGTCCATCGGCATCGCGCTCTACCCCGACGACGCGACGACCATCGACGCGCTTCTGAAATGCGCGGACATGGCGATGTACGCCGCCAAGGAGGCGGGGCGCGCCAACCACCAGTTCTTCACGCCAGAGTTGAACAAGCGGGCGTCGGAGCGGATGTGGTTGGAAAGCAACCTGCGCCACGCCCTGGCCGACAACGAGCTGGAGCTGCATTTCCAGCCGCAGTTCGCGGTGGACGGCCGCCGCCTCGTCGGGGCGGAGGGCCTGCTGCGCTGGCGCCGCCGCGACGGCACGATGATCCCGCCCGGCCAGTTCATTCCGGTGGCCGAGGATACCGGCCTGATCCAGCCGATCGGCGACTGGGTGCTGGGCGAGGCCTGCCGCCGCGCCGCCGACCTGCTCGCCCGCGGCCATCCGCTTCTCATCGCCATCAATCTATCGGCGGTGCAGCTTCGCCGTCCCGGTCTGGCCGACCGCGTGGCCTTCTGGCTGGACGCCTACAAGGTGCCGGCCCGCTGCCTGGAGCTGGAGGTGACGGAAAGCGTCCTGATGGACGAGTCCGATATGGTGACAGGCACCTTTGCCCGGCTGCGCGAGATGGGGGTGGCGTTGGCCATCGACGATTTCGGCACCGGCTATTCCAGCCTCAGCTACCTGAAGCGCTTCCGCGTCGACAAGCTGAAGATCGACCGCTCCTTCGTGACCAGCCTGACCGACGGCTCCGACGGTGGGGCCATTGCCGAGGCGATCATCGGCATGGCGCGCTCGCTGCGCATGCAGACCCTGGCCGAGGGGGTGGAGACGGAGGAGCAGTTCGGCGGCCTCGCCCGGCTGGGCTGCGACCAGATCCAGGGCTATCTGCTGGGCCGCCCCATGCCCTACGACGATTTCGTGGCCTTCATCGCCCGTCACGCCGCACCTGAAACGATCGGGGTGGTCGGCTGACGGGCGATGCGCCGCGAAGGCGGTCCTACGCCCCCAGCACGCTGCGGTCGTTCTTGGCGACCAGCGCCTGGAAGTAGGGGCCGAGCTTGGCATCGTCGAGACCGAAGGCCTGCTGGAAGCGCGCGATCAGGTCACGCTCGCCCTGTTCGGCCTCGCCGTCGGCCATGGCGCTGTCGAGCATGTTCAGCAGGATGCACAGCCGCTGCTGCTCGTTCAGGTTCGGCGTGGCGGCGGCCAGGAAGGTGTCGGGCGGGGTGCTGCGCGCGTATTTGAAGCAGCGGTCCAGCTCCTCCCGCGTGGCGCTGCGGCCCATCACGGACAGCAGGTGGCCGACCTCCTCCGGGTCCATCTCCCCGTCCGAACCCATGCAGTAGATCAGCGAGACGACCAACGCCCGGCGAGGGGTGAGATCCAGCGGCGCCGATCCCTTGAACATGTCGAAAAGGCCCATGGTGCTACCTCTATGGTGACGAACGCCGCACATATGGGGGCGCTGATCCAGGCGACAAGATGGGACTGCGGGACAGGGTTGCGGCTACATCAACCCTTGGGCTTTGAAGCTGACATGTTTGCCCTTGCCGACGATGATGTGGTCGTGGACCGCGATGCCCAGGCTGTGGGCGGCGCGCAGGATCTCCTTCGTCATCTCGATGTCGGCGCGGCTGGGGGTGGGGTCGCCGGAGGGGTGGTTGTGCACCAGGATGATGGCGCTGGCCGACAGCTCCAGCGCGCGCCGCACCACCTCGCGCGGGTAGACCGGGGTGTGGTCGACCGTGCCGGTCTGCTGCACCTCGTCGGCGATCAGCTTGTTCTTGCGGTCGAGGAAGAGCAGGCGGAACTGCTCCATCGGCTGATGCGCCATGGCGGCGGTGCAGTAGTCCAGCAGCGACTGCCAGTTGGCCAGAACGGGCCGGTCCATCACCCGCTGCCGCATTCCGCGCAGCGCCGCCGCCCCGACCGCCCGCAGCGTCGCGACAGCCTTGTCGGAGGCCAGCGAGACCTCTCCCACGCAGTAGCCGCGCAGGCGGGGCGGCGGGGCGTTGACGACGCTCCAGATGTCGCCGAAATCGCGGATCAGCGCCTTGGCCAGCGGCTTCACGTCGCGGCGCGGGTTGACCGCGAAGAGGATCATTTCCAGCAGCTCGTAATCCTGGAGCGCGTCCGGCCCGCCGTCGAGGAAGCGGGTGTAGAGACGCTGGCGGTGGCCCTTGTGATGGGCCTCGTGATGGGCCTCTTCCACAGAGACGTCAGGGGGCGGCTCCAGCCCGGGAAGCCCTTGAGCCTCCTCCGCCTCCCCCGACCGCTTCGCGCTCTTCCGTCCCGCCATCCCGACGCCACCATACGAGTGTGTGCGTCGGGACTATACCTCTTCCGCGCGAAAATCACATCCGCGGGAATGTCATACGGCGGCGGTCGCTTCCTCGGCCGGGACGGCGTAGGGGGGCTTGTGGAAGCCGGCGGGGGACAGGGTGAAGATCTCGCAGCCGTCCTTGGTCACGCCGATGGAATGCTCGAACTGGGCGGACAGCGACTTGTCCTTGGTCACCGCGGTCCAGCCGTCGCCGAGGATCTTCACGTCGTAGCGGCCGGCGTTGATCATCGGCTCGATGGTGAAGATCATGCCCTCGCGCAGGACGGCGCCGGTGCCGGGGTTGCCGAAATGCAGGACCGACGGCGGCTCGTGGAAGACGCGGCCCAGCCCGTGGCCGCAGAAGTCGCGGACCACCGAATAGCGGTGGCCCTCCGCGAAGGTCTGGATGGCGTGGCCGACATCGCCCAGCGTGGCGCCCGGCTTCACCTGGGCAATGCCGATCATCAGCGCGTCGTAGGTGACGTCCACCAGTTTCTTCGCCTTCACGCCGACGTCGCCGCACAGATACATGCGGCTGCTGTCGCCGTACCAGCCGTCGAGGATCGGGGTGACGTCGATGTTCAGTATGTCGCCGTTCTGCAGCCGCTTGTCGCCGGGAATGCCGTGGCAGACGACATGGTTGACGGAGATGCAGTTGGCCTTCGGAAAGCCGCGGTAGCCGAGCGGGGCCGGGACGCCGCCATGGTCGCGGATGTGCTGTTCCAGCAGCCGGTCCAACTCGCCGGTGGTGACGCCCGGCTGGACGTAGGGCGTGATGAAATCGAGCGTGGCCGCGGCCAGCCGTCCGGCCTTGCGCATGCCCTCGAAATCCTCCGGCCCATGAATCCGGATGCGATGGGAATCGAGGTCGTCGTGGTCCAAGAGAATCGTCCCCTACAGATCAGGTCCCAAGAAAACGCGCCGGCAGTCCCGGCGGTGAACAGAAAGCGCGGTCAATCCGTGCGGATCGGCCCAAGCAGGATCGGCAAAGGCCGTTCCAGCGTGATCGACTCCGGGGTGATCCTACAGGACCAGCACACGGCTTCCACCCCCGATTCGAGCGCGAGGCGCAATCCGGCGGCGTAGGCGGGGTCGATGTCGGCGGCGACTCGGAAGTAAGCGCAGTCGGCGCGCTGCACAAGGTAGACCATGACCGCCCGCGCGCCCTGGCGGACCATCTCGGCCATCTCCACCAGATGCTTGGCCCCGCGGGCGGTCACGCAGTCGGGGAACTCGGCGGCCCGCCCGTCGCCCTGCGCGGGGCGGCGCAGATGGACGTTCTTCACCTCGACATAGGCCGGCGGGCGGGCCTCGTCCTCCAGCAAGATGTCGATGCGGGAGTTGCGGCCGTACTTCACCTCGCGGCGCAGCCGGGCATAGCCGGCCAGTTCCGGGATGGTGCCGGCGGCGATGGCGGCGGCGACCAGCCCGTTGGGATGCGACGTGTTGACGCCGACGAGGCAGGGGGCGTCCGGATCGTCCAGCGCCTCGACCAACTCCAGCGTATGGGCGAGCTTGCGCTTGGGGTTGTCCGACCGTGACAGCCAGACGGCGGAGCCGGGGGCGTCCACCCCGATCATGCTGCCCGAGTTCGGCACATGGGCGGTGACCAGGGCGCCGTCGAGCTCCACGTCGGCGAGAAACCGCTTGTAGCGGCGGACGAGGCGGCCTTGCAGGAGGGGGGTGGGGAAGCGCATCTTGGGCCCCAGGTTAAAGCGCGCCCCCGCCATCCGGCAAGCCCGCCGGTCCCGCCATCCCCGCCTCAACCGAGAACGGAGCCGACTCCGCATGTCCACGTCCCCTGCCTCGCCGAACCCGACCGCCGCCGTCCTCGTCATCGGCAACGAGATCCTGTCGGGCCGCACCAAGGACGCCAACCTGCCGCACATCGCGGAGAAGCTGGCCGGCATTGGCGTCCGTCTGCGCGAGGCGCGCGTCGTCCCGGACGTGGAGGAGGAGATCATCGCGGCTCTGGACGCCCTGCGCGGCCGTTACGGCTACGTCTTCACCACGGGCGGCATCGGGCCGACCCACGACGACATCACCTCGGCCTGCGTCGCCAAGGCCTTCGGTGTGCCGCTGGAGCGCAACGCCGAGGCCGTGGCCCGGCTGGAGCGCCATTACGGCGACCCGTCGAAGCTGAACGAGGCGCGGCTGCGCATGGCGAACATCCCGGCGGGGGCGTCGTTGATCGACAACCCGATCAGCGCCGCGCCGGGCTTCCGCATCGGCAACGTCTTCGTCATGGCCGGCGTGCCCAACATCATGCAGGCGATGCTCGACGGCGTCCTGCCGCAGCTGGAGGGCGGGCCGGACCTGCACGCCCGCACGGTGGCCTGCGAACTGGCCGAGGGGCAGATCGCCGCGGACCTCGGCGCCTTGCAGGATCGCTACGCCGACCTGGAGATCGGCAGCTATCCCTATTTCCGCAACGGCTTCTTCGGCGTCAGCCTCGTGCTGCGCGGCACCGACGAGACCCGCGTGGTGGCGGCCACGGAGGAGTTGGCGGGCATCGTCCTGCGCTTGGGCGGTACGCCGAACGTCACGGTGGGGACCAAAGGCTAGAGATCCCCCTACGACGCCAAGCCGTCCTTGGTCATATTGTCGCCGCTGTGGGTAATTCTATGTTGAGGGTTGTGAAGTGACGGTCATGAAAAGTCGTGCCATGAAACCCTTCGAAAAAGCGGCGATCCTGTTCTTGCTGAAACATCTGGCATCCGGCGTGGCCGGGGCTGTTGTTCTGGCGACGGGGCTTTTGGTTCTTGACGTCGCCAATCTGGCGACTCTGATGGGAAACAGCGATCATGGCATTATTGCCGCGATCATGCTGTATGCCAGCCTCATCCTCACCTTCGGCAGCGTGGCGATGGGCATCGGTATCATGACCCTGAACGAGGACACGCGGCCCTGACCGGCGCCAGGCGACGGCGGCCTGGATCCGGGGCCGTTCAGAACGGCCCGAAGCTGTCGTATGCCCAGACCAGCACCACGATGGCGGCGACCCAGATCGCCGCGTAGGGCAGCCAAGTGTTGCGGTTGCGCCGCAGGGCCGCCGGGACGACCAGCACGGCGACCATCAGCACGCTCACCACAGCCAACCAGTTGATCGATTCCAAACTCATCTCCCTTGAACGCCAGGGTTGCGGGAATTTTTGCGTGTCCGGCGCTTTAAACGCGCTCAATCCTTGACCAAACGCCCGCTGATTGTCTAAGTCAATCCAGCGGAACGGTGAGCTGCATACAATGATATGCAACTCCGGCGGGCGGGGGCAACCCGTTCTCCGAGCCGGTCCGCGACGGTGCGCGGGCGTGGCGGAATCGGTAGACGCAAAGGACTTAAAATCCTTCGCCAACGGCATGCGGGTTCGAGTCCCGCCGCCCGCACCACAAATCCAACGATGACGATGTTCGGGATCTCGCGCCCAAGGGCGCGGGTCCAACCGGTGGCAGACTGGTGGCTGGCCCGCGTCAGGTTCCCGTGAGCCTTGCTGTTCTTCATGGGTATTGTAGAGGCGGCATTCGGAACTCAAAAATTACAAGAAAATGTGAATCGTGGTTGCGGGAAGGCGAAATATAACGGTCATCAGGCGTTCATCAGTTTTTGTGATTTCAAGTGCATCGCCCTACCTCTCTGAAATCGTTTTTGATATTCACTCGCAATTGCGACGACTGGTTTGTTGCGGTGCGGAGAATTTGTTTGATCGACTGCCGTCCAGCCGGTTGCCAAGGCTCCACAAATGGGGCATGGTCATTCCAGAAACGTCGCTAATCGACAAACGAACCGCAGGAGGCAGGACGTGAAGGGCGATCCGCAGGTCATCACCCATTTGAACAAGATCCTGACCAACGAGCTGACGGCGATCAACCAGTACTTCCTGCATGCCCGTATGCTGAAGAACTGGGGCCTGAAGCGCATTGCGCACAAGATCTACGAAGAATCCATCGACGAGATGAAGCACGCCGACAAGATGATCGAGCGCATCCTGTTCCTGGAAGGTCTCCCCAACCTTCAGGATCTGGGCAAGCTGATGATCGGTGAGGATGTGCCGGAAATGCTCGGCAACGATCTGAAGGTGGAACACAAGGCCCGCACCGATCTGATCGACGCCATCACCCTGTGCGAGCAGGTTCGCGACTACGAGACCCGCGCGCAGCTCACCGAACTGCTCGACGATACCGAAGAGCACATCGACTGGATCGAGACCCAGCTCGATCTGATCCAGCGCGTGGGCATCGTCGCCTACCAGCAGGAGCAGATTTACGGCGAGAGCTGATCAGCTCGAAGCCGCTCGGGGCCGGTCGGAGGGGGCGTGGCTGCAGGCTGCGCCCCCCTCGGCGTGCCCCCCCTTTGCGCAGGGCCGTGGCGCCGGTCCGGCAACGCCTTGTTAACCATGTTCTCGTAGCTTGCCGGTTTCCGCTTCTGTTTGTACGGGAACCGCCATCATGCTCCCAAACACGTCCTTACAGGTTGACGATCTGACACCGGAGGAGACCGCCGCCGTTGCGCACGCCTATCTGGCGGCGCTGGATGAGAGCGATCTGGATCAGGGCGATCATGAAAGCGCCTTCGACCGGGCGCTGGAGACGCTGCGCGGTTGCCGTCCCAGCCTGCCGCTGAACGTCGCCGCGGCGGAGCTGGAATTGCTGCTGGCCTCCCTCCCGGCCGCCGTCTCCATCGCGCAGGAGCCCGCCCTGGCGTAAGGCGCGCCCGGCCGTTTTCTCTTCGGCTTACGATGAAGGCCCGCTTCGGTTTTCCGGGGCGGGCCTTTTCACTGTCCGGGTCGGCGGCCCCAACGCGCCGGTCACAGCCCCGTCATTCACAGCCCGGTCTGCGGCTTGCCGGTGTCGGCCGTCTTGGTCACGCCGGGGTCGATGAGGGGTTGCAGCGCCGGGGCGATGCTCTTCAGCAGCTGGGCGGGCAGGGCGCTGGTGAATCGGTAGTTGTCGGCCTCCGGCCCATGGACGAAGGCGGTCATGGTCCCGAAGAAGCGGTCGCCGATGTAGAAGGCGAAGGTCGCCGTCCGGTTCACCGCCCGCGACTCGATCAGGTGCCCGCCGGGGCCGTAGCGGTCCAGCCGGTGGTCGCCCGTGCCGGTCTTGCCGCCGATCGGGATGACCGCGCCCGAGGAGTCCTTGAAGGAGCCCCAGACGCGCTTGGCCGTGCCGTTCTGCGCCACGTCCATCAGCGCCTTGCGCAGGGTGGCCGCGACCTCCGCCTTCATCACGCGCTGGCCGCGCAGCTCGCCCAGCCCGACGACGGCCTCGTAGGGCGTGCCGGCGGCGAAATGCAGCTTGCGCACGCGCACGGTCGGCTGGCGCACCCCGTCGTTCTGGATGATGCCAACCAGTTCGGCGAGGGCCGCCGGGCGGTCGGCGGAGCTGCCGATGGCCGTGGCGAAAGACGGCACGAGCGTTTCGAAGGGGTAGCCCAGCTTGCGCCACTGCTCGGTGATGCGCTGGAACGCCTCCTCCTCCAGCCCGATGCGGATGCGGGTGTTCTGGGCCGACTGGCCCTTCTTGAACAGCCAGCGGTAGCTTTCCTGGCGCTCCTGCACGCTGGCCTCCAGCACCTCCTGCCGCTTGGCGTCGGGGCGCTTCTGCAGGTAGGAGACCAGCCACAGCTCCAGCGGATGGACGCGCGCCAGATAGCCGAGGTCGTTCAGCGGGAACTTGTCCGGCCCGTACTTGCCGTAGAGCGACGCGATGTCGCCGTCGTCCAGCTTGGCGTCGGGCAGGCGGGCGCGCAGGAAGGCGCCGAACTCCTTCACCCCGGCCTGCGGGCGCACGGTGCGGAAGATGACCGACAGGCGGTGCGGCATCGGCCGCGACCGGGCGGCCAGCATGTTCAGCATCGCGTCCGGCGTGTGCTTCCGGTAGCTGTTGTAGAAGCGGTTCAGGAAGTCGCTGCCTTCCTTGTCGGCGAAGCGGGCGAGATAGGCTTGGCGGGCGGGGTGGTCGGGGTTGTGCAGGATGTCGGTGCTGTCGTCGCCGCCTTCGGACAGATAGAACTGCACGACGTCGCGCATCATGCGGATGAAGGGCAGGTTGACCGAATTGCGCAGCGACTCGGTCACGCTCAGGATGCTGCCGTTGTCCCTGGCGTTGAAGTTCACGAAGCTGTGCAGCCCGCCGCCGGTGAAGAAGGCCTCGCCGGGGTTCGCCGAATAGCGGCGCTCCATGGCGGCGTCGAGCATGGCGCTCAATCCGCGGTTGCTGGAGGTCGACAGCCAGTTGGCGGCCCAGCGCGTCAGGTTGTCGGACGCCTCCTCCTCCACGTCGGCGAGGAAGTCCTTGGGCAGGTGGGCGTAGCGGGTGTGCAGCTCCGCCACAATTTCCAGATAGGTCGCCAGCGTGCGCAGCTTCGCCGTGGAGCCGAGGTCGAGCTTGGCGCCCTCGTTGATGTCCAGCGGCTGGTCGAGGTTGTCGGCCTGGACGCGCAGGTAGTTGGCGTCCGGCCCGCGTTCGTAGAGCGTGACCGAGTAGATGATCTTGGACAGGTCGCTGCCCTTGGTGTCGAGCAGCCGTTCGCCGGTCAGCCCCATCTGCGCGGCGAAGGCCGGGTCGCCCAGCTTCGCCAGAACCTCGACCACGCGCTGCTGCGCCGGGGCGTCGAGCGTCGATTCGGCGGTCAGGTCGATGCGGTCGAGCTGGTAGAGGCTGGACACGCCGAGCATGGAGAGAAGCCGGGCGCGGATGGCGTTGGGGGCCTTCTGCTCCACGAAATTGGCGGTCTGGGCCTGCGGCGGGTCCTCGCGGAACTTCAGCGTCAGGCCGAGGGCGGCGTCGCGCAGCGCGGTGTCGATCACGCCGGCGCCGTGCAGAACGCGCAGGTGGCTGTCGGCCAACCGCTCCAGCGCCTGCCGGTCCTGGATCAGGTAATAGGAGGGGCGGCGCTGGGCGAGCAGAAGGCTCAGCACCTGCTTGTAGGCCAGCGCCTTCAATTGCAGGGCGCGGGCGTCGGCGGGTTCCTCCGACAGCACCTTCTCGGCGATGGCGAGGTCGGTGCCGAACCAAGCCCACAGCCCGTCGCCCAGCCCGTTCACCTCGCCGAAGCCGGGGCGTCCGGTCAGCGGGGTGGAGTTCAGATAGTCGATCAGGATGCGGCGGCGGTGGGCGCCGGTGTCCTCGCCGTCCAGATAGGCGCGGGTGCTGGCCGAGATCATCTGGCGCAGCTTCTCCGTGGCGCCGTTGGTCTGGCCGTCGGGAGAGTGGCGGTACTTCTCGATCTGCGTCGCCAGGGTCGAGCCGCCGGGGGAGCGCTGGCCGGGCTTGACCCACTGCACCGGCAGCATCGCCACGGCGCCGGCGAAGCGGTCCCACTCCACGGCGGGGTTGCGGCGCGGCTCGTCGGTGTTCAGCAGCTCGCGGTTCTCGATGAACAGCAGCGTGGCGGCGACCAGCGGCGGCACGTCCTCGAACTTGGCGAAGACCCGCTCCGGGTAGCGGGCGGAGAACAGCGCGGTGCCGTTGCGGTCCAGCAGGGTCAGGCCGGCGCGCGTCTTCTCGTGGTAGATCGGGAAGCCGCCGGCGGCCATGAACTGGTCGAGCGTCGGCGACAGATGCGCCTGCATCTCCACCGCGTACATATCCGAGGTCAGCGAGCGCAGATAGCCTGGCAGCCCGACATAGCCCATCCGCTCGTTGTAGGGACCCTGGGTGGGGTGGCGCGCGGCGGGATTCGGCCCCTCGCTCAGCGTGTAGGTCATGTCCTTGGCGTAGCCGGCGAGCAGGCGGGCCTGCAACCGCGACGTGCGCATTTCCTCCTGCGCCAGAAGGGCGCCGCCGCCCAGCGTCGCCGCCAGCGTCACACCCCAGATCGCGCGTCGCACCCACAACCGTGTCATGTCCGGCTCCAGCCATGACCGCGGGCGACGCCCGCGAATTGGTTAAAATGCTCGGCAAACTGGCCGAACGATATGGCCGGAATGTAGAGGCGCCTTGGTTAACAACCGGTGTAATCCCTCGCCCTTCGAGTGTGCGAGTCCGCCCCGAAATCGGTGTAACTCAAAATCGTAGCGGACCGTTGCGTCGGTGCCACGAATGCGCCCAGCGGTTGTGTGGTTAAGCGGCGTGACCGTGTGCCGCCACGAAATCCGTTAACGCCGCGCGCAGGCGGGCGACCACGCCGGACCAGTCGCCGGAACGGTCCTGGCCGAACACGCGCATGGTCGGGTACCAGGGGTTGGCCTCCCGGTTGCCCAGCCAGCGCCAGCAGGCGTCGGCGCGCGACAGGGTCCAGGTGGGCCGCCCCAGCCCGCCCGCGAGGTGGCAGACGGAGGTGTCCACCGTGATGACGAGGTCCAGCGTCTCGGCCAGCGCCGCGGTGTCGGCGAAGTCGCGGACGCCGCTCATGGGGTCGGCGATGTCCATGCCCGCCGGGGCCTCGGCCAGCTGCGCCGCGCCCGGCCCCATCTGGAGGCTGACGAAGCGCGCCCCCGGCACCTCGGCCAGGGGGGCCAGGGCGGCGAGTGGCAGGCTGCGCCGCCGGTCGATCGGGCTCGCCACCCCGCGCACCGTGCGCGGCGACCCGGCCCAGACCAGCCCGACGCGCACACGCCCATCCTTCACCGGAAGGCGCTCGCGCCACGCCGCGACGTCGGCGGGATCGGCGCGCAGATAGGGCACCGTGGCCGGGACGCTGTCCAGATCCGTTCCGAAGGCGCGGGGCAGGCTCATCATCGGGATGTGCAGGTCGAAGGCGGGAAGCTCTCCGCCCCAGGCGACGGCGGCGGACACGCCGTCCACCCGCTCCATCAGCCGGACCAGCGCGGGGGAGCAGCCGACCACCACCCGCGCTCCGCGTGCGGCCAGCAGCGGCGCGTAGCGGACGAACTGCAAGGTGTCGCCGAGTCCCTGTTCGGCGTAGAGCAGGATGGTCCGACCCGCCACATCCTCCGCCCCCGTCCATTGCGGCTGAGGAAAGCTGCGGTGCACGGGGTCGAGCTGCCGGGTTTCCCACCGCCACTCGAACTCCTCCCAGCCTTCCTTGAACTGGCCGGAGGCGAGCAGGGCGGCGGCGAGCGCCAGATGGGCCTCGGCGTCGGCGGGGGCGAGGCGGATGGCCTCCCGCCCGGCGGCGACGGCCTCATCGCGGCGGCCTTCGTGCAGCAGAAGGGACAGGCGGTTGCGCTGGAACGCGGCGCGGTCCGGGGCGATGCGCGCCGCCCGCTCGCACTGGCGCAGCGCCTCCGCGACGCGGATGGTCTGCTCCAGCAGCGGCGCCATGTTGCCGTAGGCGTCGGCGTTGCTGGGGTCCAGCGCCACGGCCCGACGCCCGGCCCGTTCCGCCTCGTCGAAACGGCCCAGCGTGACCAGGAGATGGACGAGGTTGGTCTGCGCCTCGGCCAGGGTGGGATCGAGGCGCCGCGCCGCGTCCAGCGCCTCCACGGCGCCCTCCGGGTCGCCCGTCTGGGCCAGCGCGGCGCCGAGCATGCGGTGCGCCTCGGCGCGCTGCGGGGCGAGGGTGCGTGCCTTGCGGAAGGCGTCGGTGGCGCTTGCCCAGTCGGCGACGGCGTAGAGCAGCAGGCCGGCCCGCTCGAAGGCTTCGGCCAGCGGTTCGCTGTCGGTGGCGGCGCTGGCCGTCAGGGCGCGGGTCAGGGCGCGGTGGGCGGCGGGACCGTTGCCGGCCTCGATCAGGGCGCCGCCCAGGGCGAACCAGTCGCCGGCGCCATCGGGTTGCAGGGCAAGGACGCTGCGGAAGGCGGCGGCGGCCTGCGCCGCCCCGTCCGGCGTGCCCAGCGCCATCAGCGCCTTGCCGAGGTTGCCGTGGATGTCGGCGGCGAGCGGCAGGAGGGCCGCCGCCTTGTCGATCATCGCCACCCCGTCCGCCACCGCGCCGGTCTGGGCCGCCAGCAGCCCGGCGAAATGCAGGGCGTGGGGGTTGTCCGGGTCCACCTCCAGGATGCGGCCGTAGAGCAGCCGCGCCTCCTCCAGCCGCCCGGACAGATGATGGTCGAGCGCGAGGTTCAGGGCTTCGGCGACGGTGGCCATGGGCGGGGCCTTCTGTGGTGGGGAGCTATGCCCCCAGCAGTTCCTTCGCCTTGGCGGCGAGGTCGGCCAGCGGGACTTCGACCTGCTCGCCCTTCACCAGATGCTTCAGCGTCGCCGTGCCGCGGGCCTTCTCGTCGGAGCCCATCAGGACGACCAGCGGAATGCCCGCCTTGTCGGCGTATTTCATCTGCTTGGCGAGCTTGCCGCCGTCGAGCTGGATTTCCGTGTTGATGCCCGCCGCCCGCAACGCCGTCGCGAGGCCGTAATAGTCGGCCGACAGGGCCGGGTCCATCTGCGTCACCAGGACCTGGGCGGTGGCGCCGCCGTCCTTGATGATGCCGGCTTCCATCAACTGGTAGAACAGCCGCGTCGCGCCGATGGAGATGCCCACACCCGGCAGCTTCGACTTGGTGTAGTGGCTGGCGAGGTTGTCGTAGCGCCCGCCGGAGCAGACGCTGCCGATTCCCGGGTGGTCGTTCAGGAAGGTCTCGTAGACCGTGCCGGTGTAGTAGTCGAGTCCGCGCGCGATGGCGAGGTTGATGCGCACCACGCCGTCTGGCACCTGGAGAGCCTTCAGCCCCTGGATGACGGTGGTCAGCTCCGCGACACCCTGGACGAAGGTCTCGTTCTCGATGCCCAGCGCGCCCAGCGCGGCGAGCGTCTCCTCGTTCGTGCCCTTGGCGTCGATCAGCGACAGGATCTTATCCGCGGCGTCGGCGGCCATGCCGAGGCCGGTCAGGCTGTCGCGCACCTTGTCGCGGCCGATCTTGTCCAGCTTGTCGATCTCGCGCAGGACCAGGACGCGCTTCTCCGCGTCGTCCACGCCCAGCCCGTCAAGCAGGCCGAGCAGGACCTTGCGGTTGTTCACGTTGATGGTGAAGCCGCCGAAGTCCAGCTCGCGGAAGACGTGGTAGATGACCGCCGGGATCTCCGCGTCATAGTGCGCGGACAGGCTGTCCTTGCCGATCACGTCGATGTCGCACTGGTAGAATTCGCGGAAGCGCCCGCGTTGCGCCCGCTCCCCGCGGTAGACGCGCTGGATCTGGTAGCGGCGGAAGGGGAAGGCGAGGTCGCGCTCATGCTCCGCCACGTAGCGGGCGAGCGGCACCGTCAGGTCGAAGCGCAGCGCGATGTCCGGCTTGTTCCCCTGCTGGAGGGCGCCGGTGGACTGCACGAAATAGACCTGCTTCTCGGTCTCGCCGCCGGACTTGGTCAGCAGGGTGTCCACCGTCTCGAACACCGGGGTTTCCACCGGCACGAAGCCGAACCGCTCGTAGCCGCGGCGGATGGTGTCGAGCAGACGCTGGAAGGCCACCTGCTGGCGCGGCAGCAGCTCCATCGTTCCGGGCGGGGTGCGGGGGGTGATCAGGCTCATCGGCGCGGGTCCGGCTTCGAATGTCCCTAGGGATTCGGCTAGGGTTCTAGCGGCTTTCGCCGGTCCCGTCACCAACGCTGTGGCCGGATACCGCCCCGATACCGTTGAGCGGGGGGCCGTAAGGGGCTAGAACTCCGGCAACCCCCCATGCATCCGTGCCGGAGCCGCCATGCCCACCGACCGTCTCGTCCTCCGCCGTCCCGACGACTGGCATGTGCACCTGCGCGACGGCGCCATGCTCAAGGCGGTGCTGCCCTTTACCGCCCACCAGTTCGGCCGCGCCATCATCATGCCGAACCTGAAGCCGCCGGTGACCCGCACGGCGGACGCCGTGGCCTACCGGGAGCGCATCCTGGCCGCCCTGCCGGAGGGCCACGCCTTCACGCCGCTGATGACCGCCTACCTGACCGACGGCACCGACGCCGACGATCTGGCCCAGGGCTTCGAGGACGGCGTCTTCGCCGCCGCCAAGCTCTACCCGGCCAACGCCACCACCAACAGTGCCCACGGCGTGACCGACCTCGGCAAGATCGCCCCGGTGCTGGAGCGCATGGCGGAGATCGGCATGCCGCTGCTGATCCATGGCGAGGTGACCGACGCCCATGTCGACATCTTCGACCGCGAGGCGGTGTTCCTGGAGCGCACCCTCGGCCCGCTGCTGGAGCGTTACAAGGCGCTGCGCGTGGTGCTGGAGCACGCGACCACCGCGGAGGCCGTGGCTTTCGTGCGCGAGCACGCCGCCACGGGCCGGGTGGGGGCGACGATCACGGCGCACCACCTGCTGATCAACCGCAGCCACCTGTTCGCCGGCGGCATCCGCCCGCACCTCTACTGCCTGCCGATCGCCAAGCGCGAGACGCACCGCGTGGCCCTGGTCGAGGCGGCGACCTCGGGCGAGGGGCCGTTCTTCCTGGGCACCGACACCGCCCCGCACACGGTGACCGCGAAGGAGAGCGCCTGCGGCTGCGCCGGCTGCTTCACCGCCGCCAACGCCATGGAACTCTACGCCGAAGCCTTCGAGGAGGCGGGCTCGCTGGACAAGCTGGAGGCCTTCGCCAGCCTGAACGGCCCGCGCTTCTACGGCCTGCCGGTCAACGAGGACAAGGTGGTGCTGGAGCGAACCCCCTCCACGACGCCGGACATCGTGCTGACCGCCGAGGGCGAGGCCGTGCTGCCCTTCCGCAGCGGCGAGACGACCCGCTGGACCTTCGCCGGCGGGGCTTGAGGGGCCGACGTTGCCCCCACCCCGGCCCTCCCCCGCTGCGCAGGGGAGGGAGATTTCTGCGAAGCGGCGGCAGTCCCCTCCCCTGCGTCAGCGGGGGAGGGTTAGGGTGGGGGTAAGGTTATCCCTCAGAACAAACTCCCCTGAACCGGCGGGCGCTGCGGCTTCTTCGGCTCTGGCTTGGCCTTGGTGGCCTTGGGCTTCGGCTCGGGCGCTGTGGCGGGCGGCGCGGCCACCCGCGGCCCGCTGTCCACCGTCGCGGCGGCTTGGCCATCGGCGAAGACCAGCGACACCGCCAGACCCGGCGTGGCCTGGGCGGCTCTGGTCAGCGGCTTGCCGTCGCCGGACTGCACCAGGGCGAAGCCGCGCTCCAAGACGCCCTTGTAGGAATAGCTTTCCAGAAGCTTCCCCACCGCCGTCAGTCTCGCCGCGCGTTCCTCCACCGCCTTGCCATAACTGCGGTCCAGCCGCGGTGTCAGGTCGGACAGCCGCCGGCCGCCGTCGCCGAACTTCACCCGGATCGGGCCGAGCGTCAGCCGCCCGGCCACCCGCTCATACTGGCCGCGCGCGGCGACAACGGCGTGGCGCAGCGCGCCGTCGAGCGCGCGGGACTCCGACGCCAGCCGCTGCCCGGCCTCGGCCAGCTTCTCGCGCGGGTGGCGCAGCGCAGCGCCCAGCTCGTTCAGCCGAGTGCGGCGGCGGTCGAGCAGGGCGGCGGCGGCCAGCGCCAGCCGCTCCGCCCGGTCGTCCAGCCGCTGGGCGTGGCTTTCCAGCAGGGCGCGCGGGTCGCCGAGCCCACGGGCCAGCCCCTCCACCCGTGTCCGCCGTTCGGCCAGCAGGCGGGTGGCGGCACCGACCATGCGCCGCTCGTCGTCCAGCACCTGGGCGAGCAGCTCCGCCCGCACCGGCACGGCCATCTCCGCCGCCGCCGTGGGGGTGGGGGCTCGGCGGTCGGACGCGAAGTCGATCAGGGTGGTGTCGGTCTCGTGCCCCACCGCCGAGATCAGCGGGATGCGGCTGGCCGCCGCCGCGCGGACGACGTTCTCCTCGTTGAAGGCCATCAGGTCCTCCAGCGAGCCGCCGCCGCGCGCCACGATCAGCAGGTCCGGGCGCGGCACCGGTCCGCCGGGCGGGATTCGGTTGAAGCCCTCGATCGCCGCGGTGACCTCCGCCGCCGCCCGCTCGCCCTGCACGGCGACCGGCCAGAGCAGGACCCGGCGCGGGAAACGGTCGTGCAATCGGTGCAGGATGTCGCGGATGACCGCCCCGGTGGGGGAGGTGACGACGCCGATCACGTCGGGCAGGAAGGGAATGGGTTTCTTGCGCCCGGCGTCGAACAGCCCCTCCGCCGCGAGGCGCTTCTTGCGCTCCTCCAGCATCTTCAGGAGAGCACCCTCGCCGGCCAGCTCCATCGACTCGATGATGAGCTGGTATTGCGAGCGGCCGGGGTAGGTCGTCATGCGCCCGGTGACGATGACTTCCAGCCCCTCCGCCGGCTGGACGGCCAGCTTCGAGGCGGTGCCGCGCCAGCACACCGCCTCGATCACCGCCGTGTCGTCCTTCAGGCGGAGGTAGCAGTGGCCGGAGCTGTGGCGCTTGGGCTGGGAGATCTCGCCGCGCACGCGGACGAAGCCGAACTCCTCCTCGATGCTGCGCTTCAGGCGCCGGGCGAGGTCGCCCACCGAGAATTCCGGCAGGTTCGAGCCGGGGCGCGGCTCGGGGGCGATCAGCGGAGAGGTCATATCAAGGTCTTGAGTCATGGCGGCACCATGATACAAGGCGCGGTGTCGGCAACAAGCGTGGAAGGACGAGGTGCCATGAAAGTCCTGGTGGTCGGGTCGGGTGGGCGCGAGCATGCGCTGTGCTGGGCCATTCAGAACTCGCCGCTGTGCGACACGCTCTACTGCGCGCCGGGCAACGCCGGCATCGCGGACGTGGCCGAATGCGTCGCCATCGGCGCGGAGGATGTGGACTCCCTGGTCCGCTTCGCCCAGGACAAGGCCATCGACTTCGTGGTGGTCGGGCCGGAAGGGCCGCTGGTGCTCGGCCTCGTCGACAAGCTGACCGCCCTTGGCATCAAGGCCTTCGGCCCCAGCGCCGCGGCGGCGGAGCTTGAGGGCTCCAAGGGCTTCATGAAGGACATCCTGGCCAAGTACGGCGTGCCGACCGCCGCCTATGGCCGCTTCAAGGACGTCGAGGCCGCCAAGGATTTCGTGCGCAAGAACGGCGCGCCCATCGTGGTCAAGGCCGACGGTCTGGCCGCCGGCAAGGGCGTGACCGTCGCCCGCACCGAGGAGGAGGCCTTCGCCGCCATCGACGAGGCTCTGGTCGAGGGCCGCTTCGGCGCCGCCGGGGCCGAGGTGGTGGTCGAGGAGTTCCTGGACGGCGAGGAGGTCAGCTTCTTCGCGCTGTGCGACGGCGAGTCGGCGCTGCCGCTGGCCTCGGCCCAGGACCACAAGGCGGTGGGCGACGGCGACACCGGCCCGAACACCGGCGGCATGGGCGCCTATTCCCCGGCCCCGGCGCTGACTCCGGACCTTCAGGCCCGCGTGATGCGCGAGATCGTCGAGCCGACCGTCAAGGGCATGGCGGCGGAGGGACGTCCCTTCAAGGGCGTTCTGTTCGCCGGTCTGATGATCGGCAAGGACGCCGCCGGCAACCCGGTGCCGAAGACGCTGGAATTCAACGTCCGCTTCGGCGACCCGGAATGCCAGACACTGATGATGCGCCTGAAGTCCGACGCTCTGGCCGCGCTGATCGCGGCGGCGGATGGACAGTTGAAGAACATCGACCTGCGCTGGCACGACGAGACGGCTTTGTGCGTCGTCATGGCGGCGAACGGCTATCCCGGCGACTACGTGAAGAACACGGAGATCAAGGGTTTCGAGGCTGCCAACGCGGTGGAGGGCGTCACCGTCTTCCACGCCGGCACGAAGTTCTCCGAGGGCCGGGTGCTGTCCACCGGCGGGCGCGTGCTGGGCGTGACCGCCAAGGCGCCGACCGTGGCCGAGGCGCAGAAGCGCGCGTATCAGGGTGTCGACGCGCTGGATTGGCCGGACGGCTTCTGCCGCCGCGACATCGGCTGGCGGGCGGTGGGGCGCTGACCGCGCAAATCTGACGAAGTCCGAGCGCGGAGGGGCGGCGACGCTCCTCCGTTTTTGCGCGTGCGCTCGTTCCGCCTCCCCGTCGCGGTTGGGGGCGGGCGGTGAGCAGCCTATGCCTCGCGCGTGTCCGCTGGTGGATTGCATTCCAAGATATGCATGACGAGCAAAAACTAATTCAAAATTAATATTGTTCTTCGCCGTCATCTCGATAAAATTGCAAAGACTCCAGCTTTGATTCCCTTGCGGATGAGGCTGGCCGGCCATTTTGTTGAGGACTCAGAGTCACTGTCATGCCGGCTCCTGATGCGAAGAAACGTTTGCCGGCCGTGGCCGATATTTGGCAACGCCTCGTCGCTCGCCTGCCCACGCACTGCGCCGGGTGGCGACGGCTGGGCGATCGATTGCTCAAGCTCTCGCTCGTACCGCTTCTGGTCGTTCTGGCGGCCGTCCTCAACCCGTTGGATATCAACGGTTCCAGCGGTCGGACATCGCTGGATGCCTATCGGCGGCTTGCCGCCAGCTTCTATCCCGACAAGGGGCAGAAGAAAATCGCCGTCGTCCAGATCGACGACCAAACGCTTGCCGCCAGCGGCGAGTCTTATCCGCCGTCGTTCGATTTCTACGCGCGCCTGATCGAAGAGATCAAGAAAGCCGGCGCCGAAAGCATCCTTCTGGATCTGATGATCATCGACAGGAACAGGGTTGGAGATCCGGATGGCCTGGGCCGTCTTGTCAAGGAGATGGATGATTTTCCCGTCTTCATGACGGTGGCGCGAAGCAGCCAGCAGGATGAGTCGGGATGCGCCACGGCCGGACGGCAGAACCTCCAGGAACTGCGCGATGCGGTGAGGCTGGAGGTCCATCCTCTTATCCGCGACGGCGCGTCCCATGTCGACTTGTTTGCTGAAAATTACTGCGGTTCGCCGCGACTGTCGGCGGCGCTGGCGGCGTACATCGAGCATTGCGGGCAAGACGCCGCGTGCAAAGGCGGCAAGAACGACCCCCTGGCCAACCAGGACGCCTTCAGGAACACAGCCCTGACCATCGAATGGGGGCGCGTCCGGCCGGCCGGGGCGGAGGCCATGCACCCCGACCATCAGCAGCTTGCGGCGGGCTGTCCCGACGGGTCTGTTGCGGATGTGCTCGGCAATGTGATCCGGACCCTGACGCCGTTCGAGAGCGGTGCGCTGTCCACCGCGCCGGCGGGGTGCGCCTACCATCCCGTGATCCGGGCGGAGTGGCTGACGGCGCCGGAATCAGTGAAGGACGTCAACCGTGACGCCGTGTCGGCCACATTGGCCGGTCGGATCGTCGTGGTGGGGGCCATGTTCTCCGGTGTCCAGGATGTCGGCCCCTCCCCGGTGTACGGCATCGTTCCGGGGATGTTTCTGCACGCCATGGCGATCGACAACCTGATCGTTCGCGGCGCCGGATTCATGAAGGAGTGGAGCAAGCTCGGGCTTGGCGATCTTGACATGTCGGTGCTGGTGGAACTGATCGCCATGGCGGCCTTCGCTTTCGCGGCCCGTAAGATCGGCAATTTGATCGCCCCTCGGACGTTGCTGTCCGCCGTGCTGTGGACCCTGCTGCTCATGGGGGCCGGTTCGCTTCTCGGCCTCGTTCTGTCGGCCTGCCTTGTGTGGTTGCACGACTTGGAGCCGGCCAACTGGATTGGCGTTGCCGTCGCGGGCGCTGCGATCGCCGGCCCGGCCCGCATTGTGCTTGCCAAGCGGTTCCAAGAGCTTCGCCTGCTGGAAGCGCAGGAAAAATCCCAAAATGTCAAAACCCCGAATTGAAGGAGGAATGGCGTGATCAGGATCTCCGCTGTGGCCTTGCTTGCTCTGTGCTCATTCGCGGCGTCAGCGATAGCGCAAGATAAGGTGAAGATTGAAAAGATCATGTCCGGACCGGGGGGCAAGGTCGCCGTCTTCGATGAAATGGGCGGCAAGAGGGGGGAGTTGCCCAAGGAAGCCTTCCCACCGGTTCCCTTCGATGCGGCCGATTACAACCGCAACACCCGCTACGTGAAGGTGAACGCGGGCGGACAGGAGGTGTGGCTCAGCCCGTTCCAGGTGCAGGTGTCGGCCAAGGCCCAGGTGCTCACCGAATGCCAGACGGCCCAGCGGGTCAGTGGGACGACCTATTCGTCGCGAGGCGCCTCCGAATGCAAGTGAACACCGCCTTGCGCCGCCCGCTCGTTCCCGTTCTGCTCGGCCTGACCTTGCTCTCCGGTGGATGCAAGTCGCTCGACACGCTGACCACGGAACTCAGCGGCAAGCGAACCTATGAATCCGTTCCCGCGCGGTTCGTCGAGGTCGCGGAGCAGCGGCGTCTTCCGGACGCCGGGGGCGGCTCCATGGCGGCTCTCGCCGCATCGCTGCAGAAGCCGTCGGGAGCGTCGGCGCGGTCGCTCGACGGCCGTGACCCGCTTCCGCCGGGCACGCGTGAGCTGGCTGGAGCGGAACCGCTGCAGCGTTACGCGAACCAGGTCCTGGCACGTCTCCTCAAGGCGTGGCCCCATGCCAAGCCGTCCGTCACCATCGTCGTGACCAACAATCCCGCCTATGTGGCGGAGGCCGTTCCGGCGAACACCATCCTGATCTCGCAGGGGGTGTTCGTGAACTCCGAGAATGAGGACGAACTCGCCTTCATCCTGGCTCACGAGGTGTCACACCTTCTGCTCAATCACATGGACGCCGACCGCGAGCACGCGGCTCAGAAAACGGTCGAGGACACGGGGATGGGGGCGCTGCTGTCCGCGGCTCCCCGCTCCAATCCGGAGATGGCCAGGAACGCGACGCTGATCTACACATCCTATCGCGCCTTCCAGGACACCGTGGCGCACCCGTCCTGGGCTCGCCAGCAGGAAGACGAGGCCGATCTCCTTGGTTTCGATCTTCTGGAGAAGGCCGGTTACAACACCAACGTCTTCCAAGTCGTGATGGAGCGTTTCGCCGACGATGCGCGCAAGCAGAGTGCCAAGGCCGAGGAGGAGCGCAAAAGGCTGGAGGATCAGATCAATGCCCTGATGGTGTCGAGGCAGTACAGCGCGGGCATCAACGCCGCCTTCAAGGAACTGTCGGCCGGTCCGGCCAAGATCCTGGGGGAGATCGGCAAGCAACTGCGGGTGGGTCACAATTCCGCGGAACAGCGGTTTGCGGATCTGAGCGATTATGCGGTCCGCGAGCAGCTGTTCGAGAGCGCGGCCCGCGACAAGAACACGGTGGGTTACGAGAAAGCCGTGTTCCAGGGCTCGGCTCTGAAGGCGCTGTCGCGCAGCGTCCTGGTGCAGCGTGCGGACAGCCTGATCGCGAACGAGCGTCTCACCGAGGCGGAGGCCGCCTTGAAGGAGGTCGCCAAGGGAGGCTTCGAGTCCGATCCCTATCTGCGGATAACCTACTATCGGCTCCATACGAAGCAGAACCGTCCGGATCTCGCGGTGAAGGACCTCGAAATCGCCGTCAAAAGTGCGTCCGCCCCGCTGGAGGCGTTCGACCTGCTGATCGCCGAGCACCGGGCCGCCGGCCGGGCGTCCCAGGCGCTGGCCGCCCTCGACGCCAGGGAACGGCGTTTCGGCGGGGGCGAGCGGGGCTATCCGCTCCGCATCCGACTCCTGGTCGAGGCCGGACGTATGCCGGAGGCCGGGGCGGTGGTGGAGCGCTGCCGCGCGATGCGGGGCCCGCTGGTCCGCGAGTGCGAGGACGCATGGAGTCAGGCGACGGTGGCCAGCCTGTCCCGGCTGCAGTGACGAAACGCCGCCCCGGCACTCAACCGGGGCGGCGGTCTCTGAAGAAACTGCGCAGCATCTCCCCCGCCCGCGTCTCATCGATGCCGCCGTAGACGTCCGGGGCGTGGTGGCAGGTCGGCTGGTGGTAGAAACGGGGGCCGTGCTCCACCCCGCCGCCCTTGGGGTCGTAGGCGCCGAAATAGACCCGGCGCAGCCGGGCGAAGCTGATCGCCGCGGCGCACAGCGCGCAGGGCTCCAGGGTCACATACAGGTCCAGCCCTGGCAGGCGCGGCTCGCCCAAGGCCGTGCAGGCGGCGCGGATCGCCAGCACCTCGGCATGGGCGGTGGGGTCGTTCAGCTCCTCGGTCCGGTTGCCGGCGCGGGCCAGCACGGCGCCGGTCGCCGGATCGACCACGACGGCACCCACCGGCACCTCCCCGCGGGATGCGGCGGCTTCGGCCTCGTCGAAGGCGATGTCCATGGGGGAGGGGGGGCGGCTCATGCGGGGCACCCTGCCCGGCGCTCCCTGTTTTCGTCAAGCCGCGGAACGCCCTCCGGCGTTGTTAAGCATCGGACGAAACAGGGAGGACATCCATGAGCAACCATGTCTACAAGAAGGTGGAAATCGTCGGCACCGCCGAGACCACCATCGACGACGCCATCCGCAACGGCATCGAGCGGGCGTCCAAGACGCTGAAGAACGTGGACTGGTTCGAGGTGGGCGAGATCCGCGGCCACGTCAGCGGTGGAAAGGTCGCCCACTTCCAGGTGGTGATGAAGGTCGGCTTCCGCCTCGAAGAATAACGGCGGGGACCCCGTGCCGTGGGTTGCGGGCGGGGCTTGCAAGCCCTATGGTCCGTGCCCATGGACACCCCCGATTTCGAACATTCCAAAGCCATGCCCGGCGCCGCCGATGCGGACGCGGGCGAGCCCGATGCCGGCGAGCGCATCGCCAAGCGGCTGGCGCGTGCGGGCCTGTGCTCGCGCCGCGACGCCGAGCGCTGGATCACCGACGGCCGCGTGGCCGTCAACGGCACGACCCTGGACAGCCCGGCCTGCGTCGTGCGGTCCGGCGACGTCGTGCAGGTGGACGGCAAGGTCATCCCCGAGCCGGAGCCGGCGCGGCTGTGGCGCTATTACAAGCCGTCCGGGCTGGTCACCACCGCCCGCGACGAGAAGGGCCGCACCACCGTCTTCGAACGGCTGCCGCCGGACATGCCGCGCGTCATCTCGGTCGGTCGGCTCGACCTGACGACCGAAGGGCTGCTGCTGCTGACCAACGACGGTGAGTTGGCCCGCTTCCTGGAACTGCCGGCCACCGGCTGGACCCGCCGCTACCGCGTGCGCGTCTTCGGCGAGGTGAACGAGGTGAAGCTGGCCGAGCTGGCGAAGGGACCGACCATCGAGGGGGTGAAGTACGGTCCCATCGAAGCCGTTCTGGACCGCATCCAGGGCCGCAACGCCTGGCTGACCGTCAGCCTGAAGGAAGGCAAGAACCGCGAGATCCGCAAGGTGATGGAGGCGCTGGACCTCCAGGTGAACCGGCTGATCCGCGTCGCCTACGGCCCCTTCCAGCTCGGCAAGCTGGAGGAGAGCGCCGTCGAGGAGGTGCCGAAGCGCGTCGTGCGCGAGCAGGTGTCCCGATTCTTCACCGGCGCCGATCCGGCGGAGGATGGCAAGGCCAAGGGCGCCGGCAAGTCCTCTGCCGCCACGGCCGCCAAGACTGAGAGTGCCGGCGCCGAAGGCGCCAAGGGCCGTTCCGCCGCTCCGGCCAAGGCGTCCAAGCCGCGCGACGCCAAAGAGGGCTGGGCCAAGGCGGAGCCGAAGACCGCGTCCGACCGGCGCGGCCCGGCCAAGCCGGCCTCGGGCGGCTACGCGTCCGCCAAGTCCGCCTCCGGCAAGCCCGCTTCCAACAAACCGGACGGCAAGCCGGCGGGCAAGCCCGGCACGCTGACGCTGAAGGGCGGAAAGCCCGGCGGCGGCGGGAAGCCGGGGCCGAAGCCGCGCGGCGGCGGTGGCGCGTCGTCCGAGGGCGGTGGCCGGGGGCCGGAGCGGACCCGTGCGGATCGTCGGCGGTAAGCACCGCGGGCGGCGGCTGGCCGCCCCGGGGGGGAGCGACACGCGGCCGACCACCGACCGCACCCGTGAATCCCTGTTCAACATCCTGTCCCACGCCGACTGGGGGCCGGACGGCGCCGACCTGCTGGAGGGCGCCGTCGTCGTGGACGCCTTCTGCGGAACCGGCGCCCTGGGGCTGGAGTCGCTGTCCCGCGGGGCCGCCCACGCCAGCTTCCTCGACCTGGGCCGCGCCGCCTTGGAGGCCGTGCGGGCCAACGTCGCGGCGTTGGGGGAGGGGGCGAACGCCGCGGTCCTGCGCGCCGACGCCACCCGCCCGCCGCCTCCGCTGGGCCGCTCCTGCACGCTGGGCTTCCTCGACCCGCCCTACGGCCAGGATCTGGCGCCGCGGGCGCTGGCTGGGCTGGCGAAGGCCGGCTGGCTGGCCCCCGGTGCCATCCTGGTGGTCGAGGTCGCCGGGCGCGATCCGCTGCCCCTGCCGCCCGGCTTCGCGGAACTGGACGAGCGCCGCTACGGCGACACCCGCGTCCAGTTCCTGCGTTACGGGCTGCCTCAGCCGTAGGTGAAGAAGGCCGAGGTGATCTGGTTCGGAGCGATGCCGGCCAGGGTCAACCGGTCGCCGCCGCCGAAGTCGAGCAGGGCACTGCCGCTGCCGTCCGATCCCAGCCGGTAGGTCATGTTGGAAGCGATCTGGATGCGGTCGTTCTGCGTGCGGCTGAAATCGGCGATGCGGTCCTGACCGCCGCCGCGCGTGAAGACGAACAGGTCCGCCCCCGAGCCGCCCCACAGCGTATCGTTGCCGGCATCGCCCCACAGCGTGTCGTTCCCCTCGTCCCCCATCAGCAGGTCGGCGCCCGAGCCGCCATGGAGCGCGTCGTTGCCGGCCTGTCCGCGCAGCGTGTCGTTTCCGGCGTCGCCCCACAGAAGGTCGTTGCCGGCACCGCCGAACAGCTGGTCGTTGCCGCTGAGCCCGCTCAGCGTGTCGTTGCCCGCCCCGCCATAGAGGCTGTCGGCCCATGTGTTGCCGGTCAGCGTCAGGTTCTTCGGGATCTCCACGATCTGGAAGGTCTTGCCGGTGAACTGCTCGGCGTAATAGTCGATGGAGTTCATGTAGTTGGGACGCAGCGTCGGGGTCAGGTCCGACATGATGGTGCCGGTGGCGGCGAAGTTGCCGTAGGTGGCTCCGCCCGCATACTCGTCGAAGGCGCCGATCATGTGCCCGAACTCGTGGGCCGCCAGCTCGTCCTGGTAATCGGGACCCCAGTCGGTCTGGGTGCACCAGTTCAGCATGTCGCAGCGCCCGTAGCTGTTGCTGACGTTCACGTTGTAATGCTGGTTCCCGGCCGCCACGAACTGCACGTCGAAGCGGATGGCGTAGCTGCTGGTGCCGTCCGACAGGCTGTACTTGTCGCCCCAGATCCCCTCGATCCCCTGCTCCCAGACCTGCTTCAACGCGCCGGCGTCGTCGCCGGTCAGATGGATGCGGGTTTGCACGGTGAAGGCCGTGCCGTCGAAAGCGAGGTCGTACTTCACGTCCCAGCCGAAGCCGCCGTCCGCCCGCGTTTCCGCGTAGTTGATGGTCACCGGGGCGAAGCTGGTGGGAACCGGCGCCGCGGGAGCCGCCGCCAGGGCACCGGCGTTGTTCCCGTAGGCGTAGCTGACGGCCTGCGTCGTGGTGGTCTGGCCGGTGCCGCCCTGATTGGTGATGTTCTGGCTGGCGATGTTCTGGGCGGTGCCGTTCTGGGCGGCGGTCTGGCGCATGGCACGCTTCATGGCACGATTCCCCTGGTTCTGTGCGTCTTGGGGGACATCATGCGGGCAGGATAGAAGGCTTTCTTGTGACCTTAACTATACATTAACCTTTTTCCTAAGGGCGTAGGACACCCCCTTACGGTTGGCGCGGCGGGGTGGCGGGACCTCGGCCGGTCGGCCCTGTTAGGGCCTAGGACGAGCGGCGGCGGGCGCCGCGTCCAAGGCGGGGCGGGCCATGATCAAGGATCTCTGGTACAAGAACGCGATCATCTACAACCTGTCGGTCGGCAGCTTCATGGACGCCAACGGCGACGGCGTCGGCGATTTCCAGGGCTTGCAGCGCCGGCTGGACTATCTGCAGGGGCTGGGTGTGACCTGCGTCTGGCTGGGGCCGTTCCAGCCGTCGCCGATGCGGGACCACGGCTATGACGTTTCCGATTACTACAACGTCGATCCGCGCTACGGCACGTTGGGCGACTTCGTGGAGTTCAGCCACGCCTGCAAACAGCGCGGCATCCGCGTCATCATCGATCTCGTGGTCAATCACACCTCGGACCAGCATCCCTGGTTTCAGGCGGCGCGCAAGGACCCGGAGTCCCCCTACCGGGACTGGTACGTGTGGTCGGACAAGAAGCCGACCGACGCCGACGAAGGAGTCGTCTTTCCCGGCGTGCAGAAGACGACCTGGAGCTGGGATAAGGAGGCCCGCGCCTACTACTTCCACCGCTTCTACGAGTTCCAGCCGGACCTGAACACCGCCAACCCGGAGGTGCAGGCCGAACTGCTGAAGGTGATGGGCTTCTGGATCGAGCTGGGCGTGTCGGGCTTCCGCATGGACGCCGTGCCCTTCGTCATCGCGACCAAGGGGCCGGAGGTGAAGAAGCCCAAGCAGCAGTTCGACATGCTCCGCACCTTCCGGGAGTTCGTGCAGTGGCGGTGCGGCGACGCCGTGCTGCTCGCGGAGGCCAACGTGCTGCCGGACATCGACCAGGAGTATTTCGGCGACGACGGCGACCGCATGCACATGGTCTTCAATTTCCAGGTCAACCAGACCCTGTTCTACGCGCTGGCGACGGCGGACACGCGGCCGCTGGCCAAGGCCCTGGACGTCACCCGGGTGCCGCGCCCCAGCACCAACCAGTGGGGCCTGTTCCTGCGCAACCACGACGAGCTGGACCTCGGGCGCCTGACCGAGGCGCAGCGCAAGCGCGTCTTCGACGCCTTCGGCCCGGACAAGGACATGCAGCTCTACGACCGCGGCATCCGGCGCCGGCTGGCCCCGATGCTGCGCGGCGACCGGCGCTGGCTGGAGTTGGCCTACAGCCTGCTGTTCACTCTGCCCGGCACGCCGGTCCTGCGCTACGGCGACGAGATCGGCATGGGCGACGACCTGTCCCTGCCGGAGCGCGAATGCGCCCGCACCCCCATGCAGTGGTCGGACGAGCCGCAGGGTGGCTTCACCAAGGCGGACGACCCCGTGCACCCGGTCATCAGCGGTGGCGCCTACGGCTATGAGCGGATCAACGCCGCCCACCAGCGGCGCGAGCCGTCGGCCTTGCTGAACTGGACCGAGCGCATCATCCGCATGCGCAAGGAATGCCCGGAAATTGGCTGGGGCGACTATCAGGTGCTGCCCACCGGGTCGAACGCGGTGCTGGCGATCCGCTACGACTGGCGCAACAACTCGGTGCTGGTCGTCCATAACCTCGACGACCGTCCTCACGAGGTGGCGTTGGCGGTCGATGGCACGGGGGAATCGCCGCGGTTGGTCAATCTGCTGGCCGAGGACCACAACGACCCCGAGGAGGACGGGCGGCACCGCCTGGTGCTGGAGCCCTACGGCTACCGCTGGTACCGGCTGGGCGGGCTGGACTACCTGCTGCGCCGGACGGAAGGGCCGGTCGGCGGGGCGAAGCGGTCTTGACTTTGCCCGGCACGCTGGGGGACGCTGGCGGCGCTGTCCCCATCCGGGGGCGGCGCATCAGACGCTTGTTCTCAGGGCAGGGTGAAAATCCCGACCGGCGGTAGCCCCTCGCAAGAGGGGGAGCCCGCGAGCGCTCCCGGCCGTCAGGCCGGGGGGTCAGCAGATCCGGTTCAAGGCCGGAGCCGACGGTGACAGTCCGGATGGAAGAGGACGAGCCGGTCATCGACCGTGGTCCGCCCGCTGCGCATGGCGTGGCGCGTGGTCCGCGTGCGCTGGCCTGCGACGGCGGTCCGCGCGGGGTGTCCCGCGCGCCGCCGGATGTCTCTTTGCGCCCTGATTCAGGCTCGCCCCAACCGGAGTGAGAACCATGAATCAGACCTTTGCCGGCAACCCGCTTTCCACCATGTCCACCACCGGCCTTCTCGACCGCTTCGGCACCGCCGAGGAGCGGGTGGTCCGCGCCGTGGAGGCCATCCGCAAGGGCGGTGGGGTCGTCGTCGTGGATGACGAGGACCGCGAGAACGAAGGCGACGTGATCTACGCCGCCGAGACCATCACCGCCGAACAGATGGCCCTGCTGATCCGCGAAGGGTCGGGGATCGTCTGCCTGATCCTGACCGACGCCGACGCGCGCCGCCTCGACCTGCCGCCAATGGTCGGCAGCAACACGGCGCGCTTCGGCACCGCCTTCACCGTCTCCATCGAGGCGCGGGAGGGTGTGACCACCGGTGTGTCGGCGGCGGATCGGGTGACCACCATCCGCACCGCCATCGCCGACGGCTGCCGGCCGGAGGACCTCGCCCGGCCCGGCCACGTCTTCCCGATCCGCGCCCACGCCGGGGGCTTGGCGGCGCGGCGCGGCCACACCGAGGCGACCATCGAGCTGACCACCCTGGCCGGGCGCCGTCCGGCGGGGGTGCTGTGCGAGGTGATGAACCCCGACGGCACGATGGCCCGCCTGCCCGAACTGGTGGCTTTCGCCGAGCGTCACGGCATGCCGGTGGTGACCATCGAGGATCTGGTCGGGGCGATGCGCTTGCGCGCCGCCGCCTGACCGGCCTCGGTTGAGTGAGTGGGACCGGCTCCCCCGTTCGCGGACGGAGCCGGTCCCCTCCGCACCCGGCAGGAAGCCATGAGCGCCGTCTCCGATGCGATATCACACCCGCCCGCTCTTTTCCCATTGAGGACGATCGGATTGCCCTGTACGCGGTGCCCGGCGACAGGCGATGTCAGGATGTGAGCGGAGACGGTTGATGAGGACGACGGTGAGCGTGTGTTTGGCGACTGTGGCGCGATTGCCGGTCGCCGCCTTGGTTCTGGCCCTGCTTATGGCCGTGGTTCCGGCGCGCGCGGAGAACTGGACGGTTGCCTCCGAGGACTATTTCCCGCCGTACAATTTCACCGAGCGCGGCAAGCGCACGGGAATGGACACGGAGATCGTCGATGCCATGCTGAAGGACATCGGCGTCTACCCGGTTCACCGCCCCATGGCTTGGCCGGAGGTGGTGCGTGCGCACGACGAGAACGAGGTGGACGTCGCCTTCCAGTTCTTCACGTCGCCGCGCCGATTGGAGCGTGGCCATCTGGTCGGACCCTATCGTGTCGGGGCGACCGTGCTCATGGTCCGCAGCAACTCGGAGATCACCTACACGCGCATCGACGATCTGCAGGGTCTGCGGATCGGCGTCGTCGAGGGCTTCGAGTACACCCCCGAGTTCGACAAATCGTCCCTGTTCGAGAAGGTCCGCAGCAGCAGCAACGTCGTGTCCTTCCGGCGCCTGCTTCTCGGCCGCGTCGATGCCATCGCGGGCGATTTGCAGGTGCTCAAATACCTTGCCGAGAGCGAGGGCCGGGCGAGTGCGGTCAAGATCCTGCCCAAACCGTTGGCCATGGTGCCGCGCTACATATCCGTCCCCAAACTGCGGGCGGAGAAGGCCGAGCGGTTGCAGGCGGCCTACGAGAAGCTCAAGCGGGACGGCACCATCGACGCCATCGTCCGCGCCTGGGAGCGGTAGGACGTGACCGGCGCCGCTCGATACCGGCAATCGCAGGTCGGCAACCGACGACGGCGCGGCTGATGACGGCGCAACCGGCCTCCATGGCGCTCAATGCCTGGAATTCCCGCTGGCTCTTTCCACTCACGGACAGTCTCGTCACTCATTGGCTCCGGACACGACTCAGCAGCGCGGCGAATTCCTGCCGGTCCAGCAGTTCGTCGTGATTGGTGTCCGCCTGTTTGAAAGCCGCATCGACGATGTCAAGAAACTCAAGGGTGTCTATCTTGCCGTCAGCTCCGGCGATGCTCGCGAAGACATCGGCGGGTAGAAATGTTTCGTCGGCGGTCAGAGCGAGATTCTTGTTGCGGTCGAGAATATAGAACACCAGCATTTGGTTGTTCTTGAATTCCATCATGGAGACGCGGCCGTCCTCATCGTCGTCGAGAAGTTCGAAGATCCGGGCGTCGCGTGCATGTTCCATGGAAGCCGTCGCCGCGGTCGCCGCGATGTGCGGGGGGGCTGCCAGAGCCACCATCAATGTGAATGCCATTCGCACCTTCACGGCCATGGCCGATCCCCCCTTTCAGACCAGGATGCTCTGCTTCGTCCTGGTATGGGACCGCAAGCCGGCGTCGTTTCAGAGGAAGCGTACGGTCGCTTTCAGGAATGCTACGGTAACACCGCGTCGCATTACAGCACTCAAAGCCTCTCGCCGTCGGCCATCTGCGGCGGTGGAATGGCAAGTCCGGCCTTGCGCAAGCCGTCAACGATCCGGGCGATGATGTCGGGGTGGATGTTGCGGCGTTCGAATTCGGAAATCGCCTTGATCGGGAAGTTCGGGTCGAGCCGCAGGATTTCGGAGACCGCCTTCGCCGCCTCGGCCCGGTTTCCGGTCTGACCGTGTATCATCGCCAGCGCGACGTGGCCAAGAATGACCTCGCGCCCCAGATTGGCCCGCCGCATCTCGTCGAGCGCGTCCTCGTAGCGACCGTTTACGTAATGATAGGTGGCGATCACGATGCGGTACCAGCTCGGCTGTGCCGGGTTGCGCGTGAAGGCCTCGCGGATCAGTGGAATTCCGCGCTCCCACTCGCCGGTCAAGCTGTAGCAGCGCCCAAGGTCGGCGAGGATCGCGCTGTCGTTCGGGTTGAGCGCGAGCGCCTGCTCGTACGCGGCGATGCTGCGCTGCGGCTCGCGGCGCAGCCACCAGGCAAGCCCGAGCGCCTGATGGGACAACGCGCTGTCCGGAGCCAGCGCCACCGCGCGCTCGGCCAACCGCAGCCCGTCATCGATCGGGTTGGGCCGGGCCGGACTGGGGTTGAAGCCGAGCCGGGCTTCGTCGATGGTGACCATGGCGAGCGCCGCCCAGGCTTCCGGATAGCCGGGGTCGCTCCTGGTCGTCCGTTCGAGGCAATCCCGCACCTCGGCATGGAGGGCGACGCTGAGCTGGCGCCAATACTGGCGGGTGCGCAGAAGGCAGGCGTAGGACGACAGATCCTGCGGCGCGTGCTGTTCGTTCAACCGCGCCTCCGCGCGCTCGATCACGCCGTCCGATTGCGCCAAGGTGCGGGTGACCTGAACGGCGATGTCGTGACGCAGGTCCAACAGCCTGGTCGGCGTGACCGCGCGACGGAAGCTGTCCGACCACAGGTAGCGATGGTCCTTGGCCGCGATCAGCGTGGCCGTCACTTGGATGTAGTCACCGGTTTGAGCGACGCTGCCCTTCAGCAGATAGTCGACACGGGTGGTCGGCACGGCCTCGCGCAGCGCCGGCGCCGATGGGTAGCGGAAGCTGGTGTCGGCGCCGAAGACCAGAAAATCGTCGAAGCGGACAAGCGCCGCGACGAGGTCCTCGGTGATGCCGTCGGCGACGAGGTCGAGCGTCGGATCGCCGGAGCCGTTGGTGAACGGCAGGACCAGCAGGGCCGGACCGCGCACCGCTCGTTGTGGCGCGGCCGGCGCCGTTGCGCGCTCCAGGGCGCTCCTCGACGGGTCGGGAGCGACGCCGCGCCACCCGGCGAAGAGTTCCAGACCGGCCAAGGCCAGAAGCATGACTGCGACCGCGGCGGCCAGCCAGCGGAGCGGGCGGTCGATGCGGCGTCCGAGGATCAGCGGCGCGCGGGATAGGGTCAGCCTCGCACGGGTTGGCACGGATGCCGGACCGGAGGCTTCGTCCGGAAGGTCGGCCCCGGCCGTGACCGGCACCAGGGAGAACTGGGGGACGTAGCCGCCCTTGGGAATGGCGATGCGCAGGGGGTCGGTGGCGCCTTCGGTCAGATAATAATGCTCCAGGGCGCGGCGAAGGCGGCCGGCCTGGATGCGGACCACCGGGTCGAGCAGCGGGTCGAAGCTGGCGTCGCGGTCGAACACGTCCATGGCGATGGTGTAAGCCTTGATGCGGTTGGCGCGCCCGGCCAGAGCCTCCTGCACGATGAATTGCAGAAAGCGGCGGCCACGGGCGGACCCGCGCAGGCTGCGGCTGGCCAGCACGCGCGCCAACGCCGCATCGATGAGCGGTGCCGTGATGGCGGAAGCTGGTAAATCAGTGGCCTGCGGTTCGTCGGAGGCGTGAAGCACGAGCGCCCTCCTTCCGTTAAGTCCATCCGGCAGCCGTGCCCTTAGGACAAGGGGTTGCTACACCATGCGGTCCATGCCGGGACGGTCCACATTAGCCAAGCGCTGGGGCCGGGCACTGGAAGCTGTAGACGTCATGATCACGAGGCGCACGACACAACATCGAGAAAATTTGTTCGAATGCACAGCAAGTTTCCGCGCATGAGCGGCGGGTGCGATCATTGCAGAAACCCATGCCGGACAAGGGCAGTGCGCAGTTTATTCCTAAGAAATGGAGACTGGAACACTCACTGACGGTATAGCCGCTTCACGCCCACGCCCTGGCTTCATTACTTCCTTCGGAATGGTAGTCCTTACCTTTTTCGTGACGCGCACAACGCCGCTCTTTTTGCCTGTTACGGTATCAAAGCCAACCGTTTCACCCTTCAAGGCGGCGGACGATCCGGTGCAGGTTGGTCAAGAGCAAAGTCCGGAACAAGGCAGGCACCCCGGCGCTCTTCCAGAACCGGGGAGACTCGCCCATGTCGGACAAGCTGCGGCACGTCGTGGAGCGGTTCCCGGATTTGGAGGAGATGATCAAACAACACAGCGCGGACAACCGGTTCTTTCGCAGTCTCTGCGAAGACTACGGAGAGGCCGTCGAGATTTTGCGGGGTTGGGAGGCGTCGAACAGCGGGCGACGCTCGAAACGCACCGCCGCGTGCCGCGCTCTTATCGCGGATCTTGAGCAGGAAATTCTGCTCGAACTCCAGAGCCGGATCGATGGTGTATGACCATCGGCCGGCTGCCGCCAAGTCTGTTCGCCGTTTTCTGTTTGCCGTTTTTGCCAATGAACCGCCAGTCCCGTCACGGATCACACCCAACACCCGTCCGCGAGGATGATGAGCATGGCAAAGAAACTGAAGACCGCCCATCGCGTGGAGTGCGCGCAACCAAAGCTCAAGCGGCGGGATTATGAAAGAGCGCTTGCGGAACTTCATGTCGAACTGGTGAAGCTGCAACAATGGGTTGTTCACAAAGGTATGAAGGTCTGCATCGTCTTCGAGGGGCGTGACACCGCCGGCAAGGGCGGAACCATCAAGGCCATCACCGAGCGTGTGAGCCCACGCGTGTTCCGCGTTGTCGCCTTGCCCACGCCGACCGAACGTGAAAAGTCGCAAATGTACATTCAGCGCTACATCCCGCACCTGCCCGCCGCCGGGGAAGTCATCATCTTCGACCGGAGCTGGTACAACCGCGCCGGAGTCGAGCGGGTGATGGGCTTCTGCACCGAGGAGCAGGCGAAGCGGTTTCTCGACGCCGTCCCGAGCGTGGAGAAGGCCATCATCGAGTCCGGGGTGGTTCTGCTGAAATACTGGCTCGAAGTCAGCCCGAAGGAGCAGACGCGCCGCCTTGAAGCACGGATCAACGATGGGCGGAAGGTCTGGAAGCTGTCGCCAATGGATTTGAAATCCTACGGCCACTGGTACGACTATTCGCGTGCCCGCGACGACATGTTCGCGGAGACCGACACCTCCTGGGCGCCGTGGTTCGTCGCGCGGTCGGACGACAAGAGGCGCGCGCGCCTGAACATCATCCGCCACATGCTCGACCACATCCCCTACGAAGAGCTGCCCAGGGAAACCGTGAAGCTGCCCAAGCGCCAGGACCCGGACGGCTACGAGAGCCCCAACTACCCCTTGAAGGTCATTCCGGAGCTGCAGTGGCCCACGGAGTGAGGCCGAACGGTCACTTTGGGTCAGCGCCTTGGGTCAGCGCCGCCGCCGCACGAGCCACAGGCGAACCGACCACAGGCCGGCGGCGAGAAGTCCGGCCACTACGGCAAAAAGGGCGACGTCGCCGACACCCGGCCGTGAGAGGCGACCACTCTCCCACGCCGTGCGGACCTTCTCCAAATCCTCCCTCAGCGAGGGGAGGGGGAGCGCGGCGAGGTCGTCCACGGGAAGGGACCCCAGAATACGCCGCGGGTCCGCCACCCCCCGCCATCGGCTGTCCAACGGCAGGCTCTCGGCAAGCCGGCCGATCTCACCCTCGTCCGTGAAGAATTGCGGATCGAGCGTCAGCGGGAACAGGGTCGTCTCGCCCCGCATGCGCAGCTCGATCATCGCGTTCACGTCGTTGCAGACGCCCAGCGCGTAGTAGCCACCGAACGGCAGCTCCGGATGGCGCCGTTTGATCGTGTCGTAGGCGCGCACAATGACGCCGGCGAGGCGGATCACCTCCATCGCCTCCTCCCCACGGTAGTGGTGCGCCACCCTGCCCATGACCCAGGCCTGATCGCGAGTCACGCTCGGGCGGAACACGGCCTGGCCGTCGATTCCGAAATAGAAGGACAGATCCGCGTTGACCACCGGGCCGCGGACGACGAGTTCGTGCTGGGAATGGCTGACCGGAACCAGAAGGTTGCGGTCCGTCCCGGGGACCGGCAGTCGGGTGTCGATCCAGAACGGCGTCAGGACGTCGCGGCCCTGATAGATCAGGTCGCCAAAATTGGCGAAATACCGTGAATCGCGAACCTCCACGTCATGGCCGCTCCGCGCCAACGCTTCCACCAGGGCGCGGGGCGTGTCCAGCGATTGGCCGTCAAGGACGACCCGGTGGCGTCGCCCGCCATCCGGCGCGTTCAGGGAAAGGCGGTTGAGCAGTTCGGCCAGACGCAGGCCATCGGCGTAGCGTTCGGCCAGCGCGGGATCGACGCGGTCGCCGGCTTCCAGCCCAAAACCCAGAGGGCGCAGATAGGCATCCAGCGCCGGAGGGGTGCCGGCGGCGGGAATGCCCAGCCCCTCGTCGATCGTCGCCTCGGCCGCCGTCTCAACCGCCTTCTCGGCCGGCGCCTTCTCGACCGGCGCGGGCTCCGGTGCGAGGTCATCGTCGCTGGGACGGTCCAGCATCGCCCCAGCAAGCCGCACGGACCGGCCCATTCCCTGCACGGTCAGCCCGGGAAACCGGTCCAGCCCCTCGAAATCCTTGCCGAGGATCATCTCGCGCAGCCGCTTGATCTCATCCGGCCCCAGAATGCCGCCCGCCTTCGGATTGCGCCCCAGGCGCCGGTACAGGGCTTCCACGAAATCCGGATTCCGGGCCAGCTCGGACATGACTTGCGAGACGGGCAGCCATGGCGCCTCGTCCGCCCGCAGAGACGCGGAGCACAGCAGGATACCGGACAGAATGAGAGCGGAAACGGCGCTCGCCAGACCCGCCATCATGGGAGCCGCCATCATCGGGTCCGGCTCGCGACGCGCGGGGCGCTGGCGCCCGGCGGCCCACACGCGTTGCGTTTCGTGCAGGATTCATCCCAATGGAGGAGAAGGATGCGGCGCACCTCCTCGATGGTGCGCGGATCGGACTGCGTCGAGTGCCCGGAACGCACGACATACTCGGATTCGACCCCGTCGATGTGGGCGCTTTTGTATTCCACGACGCCATCGTCGCCGGTTTCGACGGGTCCGTCGCCGCGCACCGCGATGATCGAGTGCGCCTTGACCCCCTCGGCGATGGGTATGTGCGCCAGGGTCTGGACCAGCAGGCTGCCGGGGGTCATGGCGTGGACGCTGCCAAACCCTGTTTGCCCGGCAAGCGTGGTGCTGGCGCTGTCCAGCTGGCCGATCTCCGAGGTCACTCTCAGGATGCGCCCCGGCAATCGCACCAGGCTCGCGACGAATTGGCTGATCCGGTTGCCGGCGACATAGCTGCCGCCGTGCGGCGTGGCGATGAAGACGAGGCGCTTGACCGACGGAACCGGCTTCACGAACAGGGCGCGTGTCAGAAGATCGCGCGCTTCCCGGTCGAGCGGAAGCTGGTCGGGCGGCTTGCGGAACGCCGCGTTCCATAGCTGGGCGCCGGTGTTCACCGCCGCCATCTTGGTCAGCAGCCCCCCCTGGCTGTGTCCGATGACGACAATCTCGTGCAGCGCCGGTTCCCGCCCGGACGGGTCCAGGGTGGACACCGCTTCCTGCAGTGCGTCACGCAGCAACAGGGCGGAATAGGGAACGGGATTGCCGGTCTCGTAGCTGAAGAACCAGAACTGGAAGCGGTCGCGGATGCGCGGGTCGCTTCTCAGATCGTTCAGCATCTCGGCCCAGCGCACCGGGCTCGATGCCGTCCCGTGGACGAAGACGACGGGAATGCGGCCGGACCGGTACGGTTCCAGCGCGACGAGGCGGGACGGCACCTTGTCCAGCAGGCCGCCGCGCAGGAAGCCGCCGAACTCGAATTCCCAGACCGGCATGCCGTCCAGCATGTAGGCCAGCGTGGCGGTGTGCTCGACCTCCAGCGGCACCGGTTGGCGGTCGATCAGCACCGCTTCGGTTTCCGACGCGGGATAGAGTTCAAGTTGCGCGCGCACCTGCCCGCCCATGATCTGGCGCCAGGGATCGGGAATGCGCAGCAGCGCGGTCACGGGCGTCTTGACGCGCGGGGCGACCTGGAAGCCCTTCGCCAGGGTGCCCTGCGTGGTCCCCGCCGCCAAGGGAGCGCCGATGCCGGGTTGGCGATAACGGGCGTCGAGGCCGTGAACCTGCAGCTCGGCGACCGGAAAGAAGCCGGTCAGCTGGCGCCCGCCCCACGCCAGTTCCCGAGGATCGAAGGCCACGTCCAACTCACCGAACGGCAGCGGGTGGCGGGCCTCCCGAATGGCGATGCCGGTTCGGTCCTCCGTCGACAGCCCGGAGGTCAGGCCACGGTTGTACAGGTCGGTGGCCAGCCGAAACCGGGGATCGTAGGGGCTGGGCGGCTGGTCCAGTCCTCCCGGAAAGAGAAACGCGTAGGCGTAGAGGGCGGACGCCAGATAATAGGGCGGCCCTCCCCGCTCCTCGGCGTGCAGGAACGACATCTCGGCCAAGGCGAAGATCTCGTCGGCGCCGCCATGCCCCTGCGTGACCAGCGCGCGGAGATCGGCCATGGCGTTCTCCGGTTGCGTCAGGAAGCGGTCCGTCAGGGACCACCGGCGCAGCACGTTGTGGCTCGGATCGCTGAGCGCGTGCGCCGACAGGACGTTGTGCGTGAGCTGCTGGTGGACGGTGCCGTGGTCCACGCGTTCGACGCTGACCGCCGTCGCGCATCCCCCGGCAAGAAGCGTCCAGACCAGCAGGACCGCGGCGGCGAAGCCCCTCGGAAGGGGCGGGCGCCTCATCCCGCGGGCTTCTGCGCCGCCCGTCGCCACTGGCCGGGCATCCTGGCTTGCGTGCACTCCCATGCCCTCCGCCCGTGCTCTTGGCCCCCACCCTTCGACTGCCTTCGCGAGGACCGCCGTTCAGAACCAGCTCTCAGAACCAGCTCTTGCGCGCCGGCTCGATCGACACCGCGAGGGCTTCGCTGACGACTGCGGTGATCGTGTCGCCGACCTTCAGCGAGGGAAGCTTCGCCTGACGGGCGGGGTCCGTCACGTTGACGGTGTAGACCTCGCCGCCGTTGGGATTGACGAGGTCGATGCTGTTCGCGCCGAGGTCGATGCCGACGACCAGCCCGCTGAGCCGCGTCACCTGCACCCCGATGCCGCCCGGCGCCTCGACCGAGCGCGCGACCGTCTGCTGGATCTCGTCCTCGGGCACGGGCGCACCGGGTTGGGACACCATGAAGGCCACGGAGCGGTAGAACTGCGCGTCGACGGTGTCTCCCACCTTCAGCATCTCCAATCGCACCGCCGGCCCGGCCATGACGGTGACTGGCGTGCCCGACCGTCCGGCCAGCGTGACCTTCCGCTTGGACGCATCGATGTCCGTGATTTTCGCGTGGAGCGTGACGGCGGCACTTTCCGGAATGACGTTCGTCAGAACGGGCCTGTCCTGCGCCGACGCCGGGTGCGGAACGGTGCCCGGCACCAAGAGTACGCCGCAGAGGATGCCCACTGCGGTGGCGGTGACCGTTGGCAAGGTTGCACGACGCTTCATGCTGTCCTCCTGTCTTGCCCGGCATGCTCCAGCGCCGTCTTCAAAGCGCGAAGTTGGGGGGCGGATCTGGGGCCGTCCGGTGTGGTGCGTTGTTGTCCACAGCCAAGTCCTGTAGCCCGAGACGCCGGCTCTGACGAGTATTCTACAGTAGCCTGGACTTCGCTGATCCCTGCCGTCGGCCCGACTGTTCAGGAAACGCCCAGCCCGTTGACGAGCGTAAGCATCGGACGGCTTCCGCGGTCTCGGTTACCGTAATGGATGTTACGGTAGCGTACTTGGCGCGATCACCGTGTTCCACCCAACAGGGCCTCGACCGGTTCCGGGCGCACCGGCAACCCACCGGCAACTTGGGGCAGCGTTACCGTAGCGGCCCGCATCGACCGTGGCTGCTACTTTCAATGGCTCCGCTCCACGCGGCTCAATGGCTCCAGGCCTTTCATCAATGCCGCCGGCGCGGCGTCCGGGGCAGGAGGCGGGGCAGGAGGGATATCGATGAACGGACCCAGGTGGCTGATACGGTCGGCGCTGTGCCCGGTGCTCTGCGTTTTCGCCCTGGTCGGTTTCGCCCTGGTCGGGCCGGCCTTCGGGGCCGAGGCGCCACCGTCCGACAGTCCGCCGCAAGCGGTCGAGCAGGACGAGCCGGAAGATTCGGCAATCGACGACGAGGCGATGACCGTCCTGACGCGCATGGCCGACACGCTCGCCCAGACCCAGCGCTTCACCGTGACCATCCGGGCCAGCTACGACGTGGTTCAGGACACGGGGGAAAAGATCACGTTCAGCGAGAGGCGCGCCCTCACCCTGAACCGCCCCGACGGGCTGCGGGTCGAAGCGCAGGAAAGCGATGGGAAGCGGTCGCTGGTGACGTTCGACGGCAAGGCGATCTCCGTGTTCAACCCGGACGAGAACGTCTATGCCCAGATCGAACGGGCCGGCACGATCGACGACGCCGTGCGCTATCTGGTTCAGGATCTTCGGGTGCGGCTGCCGCTGGCGCTGCTGCTGGTCAGCACGCTGCCGGACGAGCTGGAGCAACGCCTTCAGACGCTCGACTATGTGGAGCGGGACATGCTCACGGCGGTGCCGACCGATCACTTGGCGGGGCGCACCGAGGATGTCGACTTCCAGATATGGATCGCCACCGAAGGCCCGCCGCTGCCGGAGCGCGTGACCATCACCTACAAGGCCGACGAGGGCGAGCCGCAATACCGGGCCGAATTCTCCGACTGGAATCTCAACCCGGACGTCCAGCCGGCGCAACTCGCCTTCCATCCTCCGGACGGCGCGGAACGCATTCCGGTCATGATCCGTGTCCGCCGCAACGCGGCCGGCGGTTCGGAAGGAGCGCCGAAATGAACACGCCAACTTCACGAATTGCCATTTCCATCGCCGCATCCCTGCTGCTGGTGGCCGGATCGGTCGCGGATGCCTATGCCCGCGGCGGAGGAGGTCGCGGCGGCGGCGGTGGCCGAGCGGGCGGAGGGGGTTATTCCCGGTCCGGTCCGGCGGCGGGTGGCGGCTTTTCCGCTCAACGTTCCTCGGCGGGACGATCCACGGCGGGAGTGGGGGCTCGTCAGGCCGGTGCCACCCAGCGGTCGAGCGACCGGATGGCCTCCGCACAGACGGCGTCCCGGCAGTCCGGCGCTACGGAGCGTTCCGCGCAGCGCGCCGAGACGAAGCAGACGCGCACGGAAGCCCGGGCCGACACGCGCACTTCGGGCCAGCAGGAGCGGACCGAGCGGCAGGGCCAGCGCCAGCAGGGCCAGACCGAACGCACGGAAGCCCGCCAGCAAGGCCAGACCGAACGCACGGAATCGCGGGCCTACGCGGCGCAGAACATCGCCAACGACTGGGATGGTCATCATTATGACGACGATGATGACGATTGGGGCTGGGCCCTTGCGGGTGCGGCGGTGGGAGCGACCGCCGGCTACATCGCCGGTGCCGCCACGGCGGGTCCCAACTACGTGACGGTGCTTCCCTGCACGCCCACCGTCGTGCCGTACGGCGGCGTCAGCTATTACGGCTGCGGTGGAACCTGGTACAACCGCAGCTATGTGGACGGAAGCGTCACCTACGTCACCGTCACTGCGCCGCCCGGTTACTGACCGCTGTGAGGGTTGTCATGGCGCGGACGCTTCCGCCCTGCCAGCCCCCGCCGATCCGTCATCACTCCGGTGATGTGCCAGCCGTCAGGGTCCGGATGCGTGCGATGATGTGGTCGACATGCGGTCGCACCCCCGGCGCGAGATCGCTCCAATCCTCCCGCTCCTCGCCGAGATAGGCCGCCCGGGCGTGCGCCAGAACGCGCCGGTGTTCCTCGGGCAGGCGCGCGAGCGCCCAATCGGCGGCCTGATCCTTCGGGAGGATCTCGCCGGTCGTGAGCGTCGTCCAGATGCGCGCCAGGGTCAGCAGCCCGTTTCGTCTGTCGTCCCCCTCTTCGATGCCCGGAATCAGGATCGGCACCATGTCCATCATGGCCCGGACGAGATCCGCGCGCGGCACCGGGCCGAGGACCGAGTCGACGGGCGGGCCGAAGAGCGGCAGGGCTCCGCGGCGGGCCGTCTCGATCAGGACGGCGACGTCGGGATCCCGGCACGGCCATTCGGGCATGCCGCCCCGCTCGAACTCGGCGCGCATCCATTCGCCATACTGAAGCTCAAGGCAACCGGGGTGACGCCATGGGGTCAGGGCCGGGCGGGCGAGGATGGTGAGTTCGATGGGGCGGCCCGGCCCGCCGACGGCGGTGCTTCCCGAGATCGGCAGAAGCTGACGGATGATCGCGACGCGCTCAGTGTTTGACAGCGATCGCTCGGTGACGACGAGGATGTCGAGATCGCTGTTCGGGCGCAGGCCGCCCGCGACCGCCGATCCGTAGAGATACGCGGCTGAGGCGCCGCCGCCGATAACGTCGCGAACAACCGCCGCAGCGGCAACGGTCTGCTCGCAGGATCGTGGTTCATGCGCCAGGAACGGTATCATGGCCATCAGAATGCCAGCCACGCCGCAGCATGACAACGTCACGGCATGACAAAGGCTGGCCAAGCTTCACGATTGTCCTTTACGCAGTCGTTGGCGATGCCCGTGACGAGGACGCGCCTGCCATCCAGCGGGATCGGCGGCATGGCGAGAACGTCCCCGTCAGCGCATGACCACCTCAGCGCATGACCGCCTCAGAGCATGACCGCCGCGGGTCACTGGGTGCCGCTTTGCTGGGTGGACCCCTGCTGGACGCCGCGCTGGTAGGCCGAGGCCTCGGTCCGCTTGTGATAGTCGTAGAGCAGACCGCCGGCCAGACCGGCACCGGCGCCGATGGCCGCACCCATGCCGGCGTTGCCGGCGATGGCGCCGATCAGCGCTCCGCCGGCAGCACCTCCGGTCGTGCCGGTGAGCGCGCGCTGCTGGGTCGGTGACATGTCGGCGCACGCTGCAAGGGGAAGCGCGACGACGGCGACGCGGAGGATTTGTGTGGGTTTCATGGTCTTTCCCATCCTGGTTGGCCTTTGATCGAAGGCCGTGGACCGCGGCGGAGGAAGCGGATGCCGGCGGGATCAGGCGCGGCAGGGGTAGCGCTGGGACAGGAAGCGGAACAGCCCATCCACCGGCGGCGTGTCCATCAGCTTGGGATTCTGCTTTGCCCAGGTGACGAAAGCGGAAACGGCGTCGTTGCGCGACGGTGGTGGCGTCGGCGCGCACACCAGCTGGCGCTTGCCTTCGGCGGCCGTTACGACCTGATGGTATTGATAGGCGCCGACGGCGAAACCGTGGCAGAAATGGAGCGCCGCGATACCGGTCGGGTCGTTTGGCGTGGCTTCGCACAGCCGCACAAGGTCGCCCGTGGTGCGGACCTGAAAATTGGTTTCCGTGGGGGCCGGCCCCATCTGCGCGTTCGCGGCGGTGATCACCGTCGCCGTCAGGGCAACGGCCAGAGCGACCTTGGTTCGGTGTTTCATGGTTTGCTCCCAGCGCTTTTTGTGGGCGGCTTTTTGTAAGCGGATTTTCAGGGACAGGAGACGCTTCCCCGACGAACCGGCCGGCCCGATGCGAAATCGATGGACCGCCGATCGGATGGACGGGGTGCACAGGTCGGGGGCGAGAATTTAACTCGCAAGACACTGTGCTTTGGAAGGTAGCATTCCTCCAAGCCAAAGCGCAGTCATGCTACGGTAACGCCCACCGTATCGGTCATGTGAAGAGGGTCATCTTCTGTTCATTATGCCAATGAACGAGCCGAATTTACCCCCTTGCAGGGCGCATTATTACTTAATGAAAGAAAAATTCCATAAAATTATTAAACAAAAACACACAAAGACCCGCTGGGTTGGGTTTGCCAAAATCCGAATCTCATTCATGAAAAATTCAAAGCCCGAATCCCCACCGGAAGACGGTGCCGCCGCACTGTTTCGGGAATGAACCACCAAGGGAAAGCAGCCTGATACGGTAACAGCGCCAACAGTTGCATGCTTCAACGCGGCGGATGATGCGGTGCAGTATTTCCCGTGTCTTAAAGCCCGTGTCTTAAAGCCAGTGTCGAAGCCAGCGCCTTGGCCCCTCACGTTCTCATCATGGGTCGGTATCCGCAGCGCCGGCGTCGCAACGCCTTCGCGGATGCAAAGAAGCCGGTCGGCACAGCGAACGCACAGCCGGCGCAGGAGCGTACAGCCAAAGAGGACATGTGATGAAAAATCGGCGGGTGCGTCCCCTGACGGAACAGCAGCCTCTGGCGAGCTGGTTTTCCGCCTGGACCGCGGCATTTCCCTTTCTCGGCTCCTTCGTCGAACCCGCAGAAAACGGGACCGCAGCAAAATCAACAGGGGTGAAACAGGCGGGGGCAAAGCCGGTCGAAGAGAGTGTGGCCGGGAAAGACACGGATGGTGGTTGGCCAACGCCGGCTTTCCCCAACCCGTTCAATCTTCCCAACCCGTTTCAGGACGCTTTCGACTATGGCGTCGATGCCATGCAGCGCTGGGTCCTGTTCCTGGATGTCCTGCGGCGCCGCGGCGACCAGTTCATGGACCACGCCGATAAAGGAAAGCCACCCGTCCTGTCCTTCCCGTACGAGGTCGTGATGGAGGGACGAAAGCTGAAGCGGCCGTGCAATTACATGCTGCTTCGCATTCTGCCGGACCCCGCCGTCGGCATGGACCCGGCCAAGCGCCCGTTCGTGATCGTCGATCCGCGCGCCGGTCACGGGCCCGGGATCGGCGGCTTCAAGCCGGACAGCCAGATCGGCACCGCTCTACGCGCCGGCCACCCCTGCTACTTCATCGGTTTCCATCCTGAACCAGAGCCGGGCCAGACCCTCGCCGACGTGGGTGAAGCCGAGGCCTTCTTCATCGAGCATGTCGGAAAACTGCACGACAATGCGGGCGGCAAGCCGTGCGTCATCGGCAATTGCCAGGCCGGCTGGGCGGTGATGGCGCTGAGCGCGGTCCGGCCCGACCTGATGGGACCGATCATCATCGCGGGCTCACCGCTGTCCTATTGGGCTGGCGTGAAGGGGCGGAACCCGATGCGCTACCTCGGCGGGCTCTATGGCGGCGCCTGGCTCGCCGCCCTGGCCAGCGATCTCGGCAACGGCCGCTTCGACGGGGCGCATCTGGTCGGCAACTTCGAGAAGCTGGACCCGGCCAACACCTATTGGAAGAAGGCGTACAACCTGTACGCCCATATCGACACGGAAGCGGACCGGTACCTTGAATTCGAAAAGTGGTGGAGCGGCTTCTTCCTGATGAACGGGGAGGAGATTGAGGCCATCACCGACGAGCTGTTCGTCGGCAACAAGATGACCAGCGGCGGCATCGTCCGGAACGGGCGCCGGCTGGATTTGCGCAACATCCGCTCGCCCATCCTGGTCTTCGCGTCCTTCGGCGACAACATCACGCCGCCGCAACAGGCGCTGGGCTGGATCCTCGACCTCTACAGCGACGTCGAGGACATCCGGGCCCACGAGCAGACCATCGTCTACAACCTCCATCACGACATCGGGCACCTGGGCATCTTCGTGTCCGGCCGCGTCGCCCGCAAGGAAACGTCGGAGTTCGTCGAAAACATCGACTTCATCGACCTGCTGCCACCCGGTCTCTACGAGATGATCCTCCAGCCGAAGGACCCGAATGTCCCCGGCGCCGATCTGGTCGCGGGCGATTACGTGACGCGGTTCGAGCCGCGCACGCTCGACGACATCCGTGGGCTTGGCGGCAACACGCCGGAGGACGACCGGCGCTTCGCCGCGGTGGCCCGCATCTCGGACATCAACAAGGGTCTGTACGCCACCTTCGTCCGGCCCTGCATCCAGGCGACCGTCAACGAGCCCTTCGCCGAATGGCTGCGTATGATGAACCCGGCGCGCAGCCAGTATTACCTGTTCTCGCGCCTCAACCCCTTCATGGCGCCGGTCGGCCCCATGGCCGACTGGGTGCGCGAGCACCGCAGCCCGGTGAGCCCGGACAACCCGTACCTGAGCGCGCAGAACCGCGTCTCGGACGAGATCGTGCAGGGGCTTGACCGCTGGCGGGACGCGCGCGACGGCGCCGTCGAGCGCCTGTTCATGGGCCTCTACAACGCACCGCTCCTTCAGGCTCTGGTCGGGCTGGCCGCGCCGGGCGAGGACGCGCGGCCGCCGCATGTCCGCGACGAGGCGTTCGAAGCCCTGGTCGAGAAGCGGATGGCCGAGATCATGGCCCGCGTCGAGGAAGGCGGTGTGCGGGAGGCGCTGTTCCGCGTCCTGATCCACGCGCGGCGCGGCGAAGGCGCCCTCGACGAGCGCGCCTTCCAGATGCTGCGGAAAATCCGTGAGGAGCATTCCGGCACCCAGCACCTGACCGTCGACGCCGTTCGCGCGGTCTTCCGCGAACAGGTCTTCCTGATGCTGATGGACGAAGCCGCGGCGATGAGCGCGCTGCCCAAGCTTCTGTCCGGCGAGAAGGAGCGCAAGGAGGTGATGGCGCTGGCGGAGCGCGTTCTGGAGGCATCCGGACCGCTGACCCCAGACCAGCGCGCCCGCCTGCGGCAGGTGGACGCCCTTCTGCACAACAAGGAGGAGCGTATCGAGGCCGGGCGCGAACCACCCCTGCGCGTGCTGCCCGGGGCCGGCGGATCGTCGCTGGGCAAGGCCGCCACCGACATCAGCAGGGCGGACACGCAGCGCGGCGTGATGGGCACCGCGAAGGCCAAGTGAACCCGGCGCCGACGCACAAGGCTGACAAACAACAAGGGGAACGCATCATGAGCAACATTGATCAGAGCAAGGCGGCCACGGCCGTCCCCGACATCGGCGATGACCTGATCTCGCCCGCCGAACTCCGGAAGCTCGCCGAGGAGCACGAGATGGCGCTGCTCCAGGAAGCCCTGGAGCGGGAAAAGAAGCACATGAAGGAACAGGACACCGTCCGCGAAGCCTTCATGAACCAGCACATCCGCCCCGACGCCAAGGAGCGGTTCACGCGCGCGGTGCGCGACGCCGCGTCGCGCGGCGTGAAGGAAATCCAGATTGCGCGCTTCCCGAGCAGCTACTGCACCGACGGTGGCCGGGCGATCAACAATTTCGAGCCGGACTGGCCGAATTCCCTGACCGGCTTCGCTCGCGAAGCCTACGAGGTCTTCGACAAGACCCTGCGGGCCAAGGGCTACAAGTTGCGGGCGCAGATCCTGGACTATCCCGGCGGCATGCCGGGGGATGTCGGACTCTATCTGCGCTGGTGAGGAGGGAACGCCATGGCCGGAAACCAGCCACCCTCTCCGCATCGGCACGAAAAGTACGAACGGCTGGTCGCCGCCTGCCGCGAGATTCCCCCCGTTCCCACGGCGGTGGCGCACCCCTGCGACGCCTCGTCCCTGGGCGGTGCCGTCGATGCGGCCCGCCAGGGCTTCATCACCCCGATCCTGATCGGTCCGGCCGCGCGCATCCGGGCGGTGGCGGATGAGTCCGGGCTCGACATCGCCCCATACGAGATCGTGGACGTGCCCCACAGCCACGCCGCCGCCGCCACGGCGGTGGAACTGGTGCGCCAGGGGCGTGCCCAGCTTCTCATGAAGGGAAGCCTGCACACGGACGAGCTGCTGCGCGAGGTGGCCAGGAAGGACAGCGGGCTGCGGACGGAGCGGCGCATCAGCCACGTCTTCATCATGGACGTGCCGACCTACGGGAAGCCGCTGTTCATCACCGACGCCGCGGTGAACATCGCGCCGACCCTGGAGGACAAACGCGACATCATCCAGAACGCCATCGATCTGGCGCGGGCGCTGGGGAATCCCCAGCCGAAGGTGGCGATCCTGTCGGCGGTCGAGACCATCAACCCGAAAATCCCCTCCACCGTGGAGGCCGGCGCGCTGTGCAAGATGGCCGACCGTGGGCAGATCACCGGCGGCCTGCTGGACGGGCCACTGGCGCTCGACAACGCCATCAGCCCCGAAGCGGTGAGGATCAAGGGTATCGAGTCCCCGGTCGCCGGGCAGGCCGACATTCTCGTCGTGCCGGATCTGGAGGCGGGCAACATGCTCGCCAAGAACCTGACCTTCCTGGCGAACGCCGATGCCGCCGGCATCGTGCTGGGCGCGCGGGTGCCCATCGTGCTGACCAGCCGGGCCGACAGCGTCATGACGCGCATGGCCTCCTGCGCCGTGGCGGCCCTGTACGCGCACCAGCAGCGGGTCGAGCAGCCGGTGAAGGGGTGAGGTCGCCATGACCGAAACGACCATGACCGAGACGGGCATGACCGAAACGATCCTGGTCATCAACGCCGGTTCCTCCAGCATCAAGTTCCAGCTGTTCGATGCGGCGGACGGGACGCTGCCGGTGCGCCTGCGCGGCCGGATCGAGGGGATCGGCACGACGCCCCGGCTGGTTCTCCAGGACGGAGGCGTTCCCTTGCCGGCGGAGTCCGGTGACGGGGTTCCCGGCGCGCTGACCTTTCTCGGCGCGTGGTTGCGGGAACGGCTGAGCGGCGCCATGCCTGTGGCGGTCGGGCATCGGGTGGTTCACGGCGGACCGACCTACGACACCCATATGGCGGTGGACGACGCGGTGATCGGGACTCTGGAAACCTATGTCCCGCTCGCCCCGCTCCACCAGCCGAACAATCTGGCGCCGATCCGGGCGATCCGGAAGCTCTTGCCGGACGTGCTTCAGGTGGCCTGCTTCGACACGGCCTTTCACCGGCACCATTCCGAACCGGCCGACCGCTACGCCATCCCGGAGGCTCTCCACCGGGAGGGGGTGCGGCGCTACGGCTTCCATGGCCTGAGCTACGAATACATCGCCGGGCGCCTGCCGGACCTCGCCCCCCAGATCGCCGGCGGGCGCGTCGTCGTCGCGCATCTCGGCAGCGGGGCCAGCATGTGCGCCATCCGGGACGGGCGCAGCGTGGACAGCACCATGGGCTTCACCGCGCTGGACGGGCTGCCGATGGGCACGCGGCCGGGGCAGCTCGACCCCGGCGTGGTCCTGTACCTGATGGACAAGGGCATGGACGCCCGCGCCATCGAACGGCTGCTGTACCACGACTGCGGCCTGAAGGGGCTGTCCGGCATCAGCAACGACGTCCGCGACCTGCTGGCCAGCACCGACCCGCGCGCCAGACTCGCGCTGGACTGCTTCGTCTACCGGGCGAGCCTCGCCATTGGGGCGCTGGCCGCCGCCATGGGGGGCATCGACGGGCTGGTGTTCACGGCCGGCATCGGCGAACGGGCGCCAGCCATCCGCAAGGCCATCGCGGAGCGGGCGCGCTGGCTCGGCTTCGACCTCGACGAGGCGGCCAACGCCGCGAACGCGCTGTGCATCACGACGCCGGACAGCCGGGTCAAGGGCTGGGTCATCCCGACCGACGAGGAACGGATGATCGCGCTCCACACCCGCGACATCCTCCGCCGCCACCGCTCCGCGTAACACGGCCCCGAGAAGGAGAGAGGCACCATGTCCTGGTTATCCGGCTTTGGGTCATCCAGATCGGCGATCGTCGCCGGCCTCCTGCTTCTCGGCTGCGAGCAGCCGGCACCGCCACCGGCCGAGGCGACGCTGATCCGCGCGCTGCCGGTGCAGGTGAGCCAGTTCGACCGCACCGCCGCGCTGACCGGCGAAATACAGGCCCGCCACGAGAGCAACCTCGGCTTCCGCGTCGGCGGCAAGGTGGTCGAGCGGCTGGTGGATGTGGGGCAGACGGTCACGTCCGGCCAACTGCTGGCGCGGCTGGACAACCAGGACCAGACCAACGCCGTGAAGTCAGCCGAATCCGACGTGGCGGCGGCGCAGGCCGCCGTCGAGCAGAGCCGGACGCAGGAGGAGCGCCAGCGCTCCCTGCTCGCCAACGGCTTCACCACCCGGGTCCAGTACGACAACGCCCAGAAGCGCTACCAGCAGGCGCAGGCCGAGCTGAACTCCGCCCAGGCACAGCTGGGCTCGGCCCGCGACACGCTGTCCTACACCGAACTGCGGGCCGACCGCGACGGGGTCATCACGGCGAAGATGGCGGAGCCCGGCCAAGTGGTCGCCGTCGGCCAGACGGTGTTGCGGCTGGCCGATCCGGGAGAGCGGGAAGCGGTCTTCCAGGTGCCGGGCGCCAGCATCCGGCTGGAAGGACGGGAGGGCCTGCCGACGGTCGAGGTGCGGCTCGTCAATGATGCGAAGACCGTCACCGAGGGAACGATCCGCGAGGTGTCTCCGGGGGTCGATCCGGTGACCCGGACCTACACCGTGAAGGTTTCCCTGCCCAACGCCCCCGACGCCTTCCTGCTCGGCTCCTCCGTCGTCGGGCGGGCCAAGCTGCCGGCGCGCCCGGTGGTCAATCTGCCGTCCTCGGCGCTGTTCCAGACGGAGAATGGAGACCCGGCGGTCTGGGTCGTGGCGCGGCCGGCCGACACGGTGAGCCTGCGCCCCGTCTCCGTCCTGCAATACGACACCGGCACGGTCACCGTCTCCAGCGGCCTCAGCGATGGCGATCTGGTGGTGGTCGGCGGCGTCCAGAAGCTGCGGCCGGACCAGAAGGTCACCATCAAGCAGGGGAGCGGCGCATGACCCGCATCGCGCGACCAACCATGCGGCCCCCAAGCATGCGGCAGCCAACCACGAACCCGCTTCTCATCGCGCTGCTGGCCCTGGCCCCGACGCTGGCGGCCTGTCAGCCGCAGGGCGGCCATCACGCCGACGCGGCGCCGGTGATCCGCCCGGTGCGAACGATCACGGTGGAGCCGGTGACCTTCCGGATGGGCGGCTCCGCCACCGGAACCATCGAGGCGCGGGCCGACGCCGACCTTGGCTTCCGCATCGCCGGAAAACTGGTCGAGCGCAAGGCCGATGTCGGCAGTCTGGTCAAGGCCGGCGACGTGCTGGCGCGGCTGGACGACCAGGACCAGCGCAACGCGCTGCGGACCGCCGAGGCGAACCTCGCCTCCGCGCAGGCCGATCAGGTGCAGGCGCGCAACGAGGAGTACCGCAAGCGGGAACTGCTGGCCAACGGCAACGCGCCCCAGGCGCAGTACGACGCGGCGCTGCTGGCGATGCGCACCGCCGACGCCAAGGTCGTCGCGACGCAGGCGGCGCTGCAATCGGCCCGCGACCGGGTCGGCTACACGGAGCTGCGGGCGGATCGGGACGGCGTGGTGACCACCATCGGGGCCGAGCCCGGACAGGTGGTCGAAGCCGGCCAGATGGTGGTGCGCGTCGCCCAGCCGGAGGAGCGCGAAGCCGTCTTCAACGTCGCCGAAACCGGCATCCGGGCGGCGCCGAAGGACCCGGTGATCGAGGTCGCGCTGGCCGGCGCACCGGACATCGCGGCGGTGGGCCGCGTCCGCGAGATCTCGCCCCAGGCCGATCCCGTCACCCGGACCCACACCGTCCGGATCGCGCTGGACAACCCGCCCGACGCCCTGCGCCTCGGCGCGACCGTCGTCGGCCGCCTGAAGCAGCCCCCCGCCCCGGTGGTCGAGCTGCCGGGAACGGCGCTGTTCGAGGAGGGGGGGCGGAGCTTCGTCTGGGTCGTCGACCCGAAGGCCCAGACCGTCCGGCGCCAGCCGGTCGTGATCCGGGCCAGGGAAAGCGATGGCCCGGTCATCGTCACCGAGGGCCTGACCCGCGGCGACGTCGTGGTCACCGCGGGCGTGCACAGCCTGAGCGAAGGCCAGAGAGTCCGGCTCAACCAGAAAATCGAAACGGCGGCGGCACCATGACCGGCTTCAATCTCTCCGAGTGGGCTCTGCGCCACCGCTCCTTCGTCTGGTACCTGATCATCTCGTTGACCTTGGCGGGCGGCATGGCCTACATGCGCCTCGGTCGCGAGGAGGACCCGGCCTTCACGATCAAGACCATGGTGGTCCAGGCCAACTGGCCCGGCGCCACCATCGAGGACACCATGAAGCTGGTGACCGACCCGATCGAGAAGAAGCTGGAGGAGATCCCCTATCTCGACTACGTCAAGAGCTACACCAAGCCCGGCATCTCGGTCGTCTACGTCAATTTGAAGGACTACACGCCGGCCGAGGCGGTGCCCGACCTGTGGTATCAGGTCCGCAAGAAGATCGCCGACATGAAAGCCACCCTGCCCCAGGGCGTGCAGGGGCCGGCCTTCAACGACGAGTTCGGCGACACATTCGGCACGGTCTTCGCCTTCACCGCCGACGGCTTCAGCTACCGCGAGCTGAAGGACTACGCGGAGACCGCGCGGGCCGACCTGATGCGCGTGCCGGACGTCGGCAAGATCCAGTTCGTCGGCGTCCAGAACGAGCGGATCTACCTCGACTTCTCGACGCGCAAGCTGGCCGCGATGGGGATCGACCGCGAGCAGGTCATCGCCGAGCTTCAGGCCCAGAACGCCGTGGCGCCGGCCGGCGTGGTGCAGGCGGGCGACGAGAAGATCTCGGTCCGGGTCAGCGGCGCCTTCACGTCGGAGGACAGCCTGCGCGCCATCAGCCTGCGCGCCAACGACAAATTCTATCGGCTGGCCGACCTGGCGGACATCCGGCGCGGCTACGCGGATCCGCCGTCGCCGCTGTTCCGCTACAACGGGCAGCCGGCCATCGGGATGATCATCTCCATGGCGGCCGGCGGCAACGTGCTGACCTTCGGCGAGGGCATCCGCGAGCGGATGCGGCAGGTCGAGGCGAACCTGCCGGTGGGCATCGGCGTCCACCTCGTCGCCAACCAGTCGGTGGTGGTCGAGGAATCGGTCGCCGGCTTCACCAAGGCGCTGAAGGAGGCCGTCGTCATCGTCCTGGTGGTCAGCTTCATCAGCCTGGGCCTGCGCGCCGGGCTGGTGGTGGCGACCTCCATCCCGCTGGTGCTGGGCATGACCTTCATCGGCATGGAGTTCTTCGACATCACGCTCCAGCGCATCTCGCTGGGCGCGTTGATCATCGCGCTCGGCCTGCTGGTGGACGACGCCATGATCACCGTGGAGATGATGATCACCAAGCTGGAGGAGGGCTTCAGCCTCGATAAGGCGGCGACCTTCGCCTACACCTCCACGGCCTTTCCCATGCTGACCGGCACGCTGATCACCGTGGCCGGCTTCATCCCCATCGGCTTCGCCCAGGGCGGTGCGGCGGAATACTGCTTCACGCTGTTCGCCGTGGTGGCGATGGCGCTGCTGTTCTCCTGGATCGTGGCGGTCCTGTTCGCGCCCCTCATCGGGGTGAACGTGCTGCCCAAGACCATGAAATCGAAGCATGGCGGCGAACCGGGACGCCTGATGCGGATGTTCCGGGGCAGCCTGCGCCTGGCCATGCGGGCGCGCTATCTGGTGATCGTCGCCACGCTGCTGTTGTTCGGCCTGTCGGTCTTCGGCCTGCGCTTCGTCCAGCAGCAGTTCTTCCCCGCCTCCGACCGCCCGGAACTTCTGGTCAATCTGACCCTGCCGCAGACGGCCTCGATCCGGTCGACCGAGGAGGTGGTGGATCGCTTCGAGAAGGTGCTGGCGGCCGACCCCGATGTCGAGCGCTGGAGCTTCTACGTCGGCCAGGGCGCCGTGCGCTTCTACCTGCCGCTCGACGTGCAGCTGGCCAACGATTACTTCGCGCAGGCCGTGGTGGTGACCAAGGGCTACAAGGTTCGCGAGGCCGTCCGCGCCCGGCTGGAGAAGGTGCTGAACGAGAACTTCTCCGATCTGAACACGCGGGTCAGCCCGCTGGAGATGGGGCCGCCGGTCGGCTGGCCGATCCAGTACCGCGTCTCCGGACCGGACGTGGGCGAGGTGCGGGCCATCGCCGCCCGGATGGCCGACACCATCGGCACCAACCCCTACACGCTGCTGGTCAACTACGACTGGAACGAGCCGTCGAAGGTGGTGCGGGTCGATGTGGACCAGGACAAGGCCCGCTTGCTGGGGATCAGCTCCAAGTCGCTCAACCAGGCGCTGAACGCCACGGTATCGGGCGCCGCCTTCACGCAGGTGCGCGACGATATCTACCTGATCGACGTGGTCGCCCAGGCGACCAACGCGGAGCGCAGCTCCATCGAGACGCTGCGCAACCTTCAGATCGCCATTCCGGACGGCCGCACCGTGCCGCTGGGCGAGGTCGCGACCATGCGCTACGGCCTGGAGCAGCCGGTGGTCTGGCGGCGGACGCGCCTGCCGACCATCACCGTCCAGGCCGATCTGGTCCCCCCGTTGCAGGCCGCGACGGTGGTGCAGCAGCTTGCCCCGGCGGTGGACGAGCTGCGGCGCAGCCTGCCGCCCGGCTACACCGTCGAAGCGGGCGGCACGGTGGAGAACAGCGCCAAGGGCATGGCCTCGATCACCGCCGTCTTCCCGATCATGGTCTTCGTCATGCTGACCATCCTCATGATCCAGCTGCAAAGCTTCCAGAAGCTGTTCCTGGTCATCAGCGTGGCGCCGCTCGGCCTGATCGGCGTCGTCGCGGCGCTGCTGCCGACCGGCACGCCGCTGGGCTTCGTCGCCATTCTGGGCGTGGTCGCGCTGATCGGCATGATCGTCCGCAACTCGGTCATCATGATTGCCCAGATCGACGAGCATCTGGAGGCCGGGGAGCATCCCTGGGACGCCGTCATCAACGCCACCATGCACCGGGTGCGGCCGATCCTGCTGACGGCGGCGGCGGCCAGCCTGGGCATGATCCCCATCGCGCCGGAGGTGTTCTGGGGTCCCATGGCCTACGCGATCATCGGCGGCCTGATCGTGGCGACCCTGCTGACGCTGCTCTTCCTGCCGGCGCTCTACGTCGCCTGGTTCCGGATCCGGGAACCGGCGGCGGAGGAGCGCGCCAAGCCGAGGTACGACGGCGCCATGCACCCGCCGGGCGCGGCGCCCACCAAGGGGGTGACGAGCGGCGTGTGACCACCCGCCGATCCTGCCGCCAATCCTGCCGCCGTGTCCGGCTCGATATCATGCGTGTGCGGGAGTCGAATTCCCACCCGATGAATTTCCGCAAGACCGGCGGTGCTCGGACCATTGCACGCTGAAAGGGACAGAAGCCATGGCGGACTTCATTCACGACCGGTTCATGCCGCACGCCGACGCCTCGGAGGTCCCGGAGCGGCACGAGATGAGCTACGTCCGCAAGGCGCTCGTCCTGTCCATGATGCTGGTCCTGCTGATTGGCTGCTTCGTCGTGTTGCGCCCCTTCATCGCGGCGATCCTGTGGGCCGTCATCCTGTCCTTCAGCACTTGGCCGCTGCATCGGCGCATCGAGCGCGCGCTCGGCGGCCGCACGACGCTGGCGGCGGCGATCATGACGCTGGCGATCATGGCGGTTCTCGTCGTGCCTCTCGTCGCGCTTGGAATGAAGCTGTCGGAGAGTGTTTTCCAGGTCTTCGAGACGCTTCACGCGGCCATGGACCGGGGGGTTCCACCTTTGCCGGACTGGCTGGCCGGCATTCCGATTCTAGGGGACCGGCTACAGGAGGTCTGGAGCGTGCTGGCGAGCGGCGAGTCCAATCTGCGCACGACGCTCCAACCCTATCTCGGCCGGATCCGCGACGGGGTGCTGGCGAGCGGAGGGCATCTTCTCTCAGGGACGTCGCTGATCGCGCTGAGCGTCCTGATCGCCTTCTTCCTCTATCGGGACGGTCGCACCGCCGTGCGCCGGCTGCGCAGCATCGTGGGGCGGATCGCCGGCGACCGCGCGCGGCAATCCCTCGACGTCGCCGCCGAAACGATCAACGGGGTCGTCCATGGCGTGCTCGGCACCGCGCTGGTTCAGGCCATCGCCGCCACCGTGGGCTATTGGATCGTGGGGCTTCCCGGCGCCCTGTTCCTCGGCTTCGTCACCTTCTTCCTGACGCTGGTGCCGATGGGGCCGGCGCTGATCTGGTTGCCCGCCGCGATCTGGCTGGCCAGCCAGGGCCGCACCGGCATGGCAATCTTCCTGGTGGCCTGGGTCGGCCTGCTGGTCGGCAGCCTCGACAACATCCTGCGCCCGATCCTGATCGGTCGAAGCAGCGATCTTCCCTTCATCATCATTTTCCTGGGCATCGTCGGCGGTCTCATCGCTTTCGGCCTGATCGGCATCTTTCTCGGCCCGACGCTGCTCGCCGTGGCGTACGGCCTCATCCGGGAATGGAGCGGAGGAAACGAGCCGGGCGACGCTTCCTCCGTGCCTTGATCGGGGACCGGTGGACGCCGTGCCCGGCGACCAACCACGACACCGTCAGCCCCGGATCGCCTCCGGCGCCACCTTCTTCATTCCACCCGGCCTTATGCGGGTGAGGCCGCCGGGGCCGGAGCGGGAATGCCATAGGCATGGGCGAGTTGGTTGAAGCTGTCGACGGTCGTCTGGTCGATGGGAATGCCAAGCGTCCTGCGGCGCTCGGCCTCGGCCCATTCGCGGTCGCCGGGCGCCATGACCGTTCGGCCCGGTACGGCCTGGGACCCGCGCAGGGCGGCCAGATAGCGCGCCATGTTGTCCTGGAAGCTCTCCTGCGGCAGGAAGGCCTCCGGACGGATCGCCATCACGAAGGCGCCCATGCCGCGCGGCGTGCTCAGGTCCGGTCCGGGCATCGGCAGGATCTCGAAGCTCAGCTTCATGCCGGTCAGGACGGCGCTGAGGATTTCCACGAATCCCGCCAACCCGGCCCCCTTGAAGCCGAACTCGCCGCCCAGCGGCGCCAGCATCTCGGCTCGTTCGGGATCGGTGGTGTTGCGCCCCTCGGGGTCCGACGCGGTGGCTTCGGGAAGCGCGAGCCCGAGGCTGCGGTAGAGCTGGACGCGGTTGTAGGGGATGGCGCTGGTGGCCATGTCGAACAGCCACGGATCGCCGTCCTTCACCGGAACGGCGATGGCGATCGGGTTGGTGCCGTGGAAGCGTTCGGCGCCGTCGTGCAGCCGCATGAAGCTGTCGGAGTTGCAGACGGCCATGCCGATGCAGCCCGCCTCCGCCGCGGCGAGCGCGAACGCGCCGGCCGGGCCGAAATGGGAGTTGTTGCGGATGGCGACCGCGCCGATGCCGAACCGGCCGGCCAGCTCGACCGCCTTCTCCTGGGCGCGATAGGCGCCGAGCGCGCCGTGGGCGTCGTCGGCGTCCAGCGTGGCGACGGCGCCGAATTCCGACAGGATGCGCGGGGCGGGGCGCGGGTTCACCCGTCCGTGGGTCATGGTGGCCACATAGTGCCCGAGCAGCCGCACACCGTGGCTGTCGACCCCCAGCCGGGAGCCGTGCATCATCGCCCGGGTGGCCGCATCCGCCGTCGCCTCGTCCGCTCCCGCGGCCAGGAACACCGCGCGGCAGAAGGAGTCCAGGGCATCCGCGCCATAGCGGGCGGTCGGGTGAGCCGGTCCGGTCACAGCGTCTGCCCCCCGTCGGCGACGAGCAGGCTGCCCGTCATGAAGCCGGACTCGTCGCTGGCCAGATACACCGCGGCGGCGGCCATCTCCTCGACGGTGCCCAGGCGGCCCATCGGCTGGCGCGCGATGAACTGCGCCCGCATGCCCTCCGGGTCGGCGCTCGACTGGATGCGTTCCTCCAGCGACGGCGAGTGGGTGGTGCCGGGGCACAGCGCGTTGCAGCGGACGCCGGCGCCGATGAAGTCGCGGGCCACGGCCTTGGTCAGGCCGATCACCGCCGCCTTGCTGGTCCCGTAGGCGGTGCGGTTGGCGACGCCGGTCAGGCTCGACGCCACCGAGGCGACGTTCACGATGGAGCCTCGGCGCCGTTCGATCATGCCGGGAAGCGCCGCCCGGATGGTGTGGAACATCGAGGTGACGTTCTGGTCCAGGCTGCGCGCCCAATCCTCGTCGCTGCAGTCAAGGATGGTGCCGTTGTGCACCCAGCCAGCGTTGTTGACGAGGATGTCGAGCGGCCCGGCCTCGGCGACGACGCGCCGCACCGCCGCCGGATCGGTCACGTCGAGAGCGACGGGGGTGATTTTGGAATCGATGCGGGGCAGATCCTCCATCTTGGACAGCGTGCGGCTGGCCGCGACGACGCTGGCCCCCTCCCGGGCGAAGGCGAGCGCGATGGCCCGTCCCATGCCCTGTCCCGCGCCGGTCACCAGCGCGCGTTTTCCGTCTAGTCTGCCGGTCATCGTGTTTGGAACTCCACCAGTCGGCGCCGCAGCGGACGCCGGGTTGGACGCAGGGATTCGATGTGCCCAGGGGCCGGGAGTGCGTCGTCTCCGCCGCCCTCCCGGCGTGCCGTCATCATCCGAAGAGCAGGTTCGGGATCAGGAGGATGAACTCGGGCACGAAGATCAGAAGCAGGGTCGTCAGCCCGATGGCGATCATCAGGGGCAGGGACTCCCGCACATAGGCGCCCACCGACACCCTCAGGATCGAGCAGACGGTGAACATTGCCGCCCCGACCGGAGGCGTGAAGTTGCCGATGGTCGCCGCAACGATGAAGACGATGCCGAAATGCACCGGATCGCCGCCCATCGCCCGCACCGCGGGCAGGAAGATCGGGGTCATCATGATGATGATCACCGTCGCGTCGATGAACAGGCCCGCCACCAGGACCAGGAGGACGATCAGCACCATCACCAGCTGGACGTTGTCGGTGAGGCTGGTCAGGGACGACGCGATGACTTCCGGGATTCGCTCGAAGACGATGCCGTAGCTGAAGATCGCCGACAGGCTGATCAGGAACATCGCGGAGCCGACGTCGGCGAGACTGACCTCAAGCGCCTCGATGAAACTCTTCGCCTTGAGCCGGCGGTAGATGGCGAAGCCGATGAACAGCGCGTACAGCACCGCGAAGGCGCCGATCTCCGAGGGCGTGAAGATGCCCATGCGCAATCCGACGAGCAGGATGACCGGGAACAGCAGAGCCCAGACACCGCCCCTCAGGGCGCTGCCGACCTCCGACAGGGACGCCCGTTTCGCCCGCTCGGGAGGGTATCCGCGCTTGTTGGAGGTGTACCAGACGGCGATGCTCATGGCGATGCCGAGCAGAAGCGCCGGGGCGAAGCCCGCCGCGAACATCCGCCCGATCGACACCTGGCCGATGGTCCCGTACAGGATCATGCCGATGCCCGGCGGGATCAGCGGGGTGAGAAGCGAGGTGAAGGAGATCACGCCGGCGGTGAAGCCGCGCGACATGCCCCTTTTCGTCATCTCCTCGCCGAGGATGCGCGATTGCATCGCCGCGTCCGCGATGGCCGATCCCGACACGCCGCCCATCAGCGCCGACAGGACGATCGAAATCTGGGCGAGGCCGCCCTTGAAGTGTCCGGTGGCCACCGACGCCAGATTCAGCAGGCTTTCGGTGATGCCCGACCGGTTCATGTAGTTGCCCGCCATGATGAACAGGGGAACGGCGAGCAGGGCGAAATTCTGGGTCTGGGACACCGTCACCTGGAGCGGGATGGTGAAGGGCAGTTCCGGGTGCTGCAGGAAGAACAGCACCCCCGAGATGCCGATCGCGAAGGCGACCGGCATGCCGATGAGAAGGAAGACCGCGAAGGCCAGAACGACGAGCAGCATGGTCAGGCGGTCTCCCCGCTGGCGGCAGCGGCGCACGGAACGCCGTCGGACCGCATCAGGGCCCGTATCTTGAGAATCGTGGTGATGAGCATGAGGGCCGCCCCGACGGCGATGCTGGAGGTGACCCAGGAATAGCTGACGCCGGGAATGCCGTTGAAGGTCCGGGACCGGCTGGTCCAGGCGAGCAGGATTCCGCCGTAGACGGCGTAGCAGAGGAACAGCGCGATCGCCGCGTAGTTCACGAACAGCAGGGTCCGCTGGTACCGCTCGGACAGCTTCGCGGTCACCAGATCGAGGGACATCAGCATGTCCTTGCGCCAGGCGATGTCGGCGCACAGGAACACCGCCCAGGCGAAGAAGCAGGTCGCCAGATCGATGGTCCAGTTGAGCGGGTGCTGCATCATCCGCGCCACGCCGCCCAGCAGAAGCAACCCCACCATCAGCATCAGGAACAAGCCGGCGAGGATCGCCTCCAGCTTCAACACATAGTCGTAGAGAGTCTTCATAAGGCAGGCCTCGCCGGCTTCGGATGACTTAGCGTCCCAATTCCTTGTAGACGGCCGCGCGCACCTCGGTGAGGCCGAGCTTCTGGTACGCAGCGTCGCCGGCCTTGCGGAAGGCCTCCAGATCGACGTTGTCGGTCACCTTCATTCCGCCCTTGACCAGCGCGGCCTTCTCACCTTCGGCGGCGTCGGCGAGCACCTTCGACACCTTCTGGCCGGCGGCGCTGCATTCCTCGACCAGCGCGGTCTGGTAGTCGGCGGGCAGCTTCTTGAACCAGGCGGAGCTGACGACCTCGAAGTTGATCAGCAGGATGTGACCGGTCTCGCTGACGTTCCGGACGACCTCCTGGAGATTGCCCGGACGGATGTTGGCGTAGGTCAGTTCCGCACCGTCGACGGCCCGCTGCTGAAGGCCGGGGTAGATGTCGCCGAAGCTCATCGCCGTCGGGGCCGCGCCGATGGCGCGCACCGATTCCTGCCAGATCGGGGCGGGCGGGGTGCGGATTCGCAGCCCGGACAAGTCACCCGGATTGCGCACCGGCTTGTTGGCGAAGACATGGCGCTTGCCCTGCACGAAGTCGAAGCAGACGACCTGGAGGCCGTGCTTGTCCGCCAGCTCCGTCTTCCACTTCTTGACGATGTCGAGCTTCGACAGCGCAAAGGCCTCGTCGAGCGTCTCGACGAAGTACGGGCCGTTCAGGACCGCGATCTCGCGGACGTAGTTGCCGAGGCGCGCCGCGTCGGTGTTCTGGCCGATGTTGGCGCCCTGGCGGATCTGCTCGATGATGTCCTCTTCGTTGCCGAGCTGGGCGCTGTGGAAGACCTCGATCTTCAGGCCGCCGTTGGTCCGCTCCTCGACGCGCTTGGCCCATTCCTGGAACGCCGAATGATAGGCCTCGACCGGGCTATGGACATGGTTCATGCGCAGGATGTGCTTCTGCGTCTGGGCCTGGGCCATTCCCATGCCCGCGATCAGCGTCAGTGCGGTGGCTCCGAGAAGAGCGCCAAGGCGCTTGGACATGTTGGTCACTTCCTACTCCCTAGAATTTCTTATGAGTTCGGAGACAAAGAGCGCTCGTTGCTTTGAGCATGGAGCCTGAGACTGCCCTTGGTTCGTTCGTTTACTGACCGTCCACGGGGAACGGGCAGGCCATGCACGGACGGCGAACGGCTCGGCCAGTGCAACGTTCGGTTATCTTGCACACTTGTATCCAAGGATGCAAGGTGCTACGGATCATCCATAAGGCGTTTTGATTGGTGTCCAATCGAACGCACGGTCGGGCGGGATTCCGCCGGGCAAGAGCGGCGTGACGGATGGGAGGTGCAACCAGTAATGTCAAAGTGTTCGTCCGGCTGTATCAGTCATCGGTCCGGTTCCGCCCGCGTTCCGGACTGTGTTCAGCGGCGCTGCGACCTTGCGTGGGTTCATCCGCTCCGGCGATAATCGCGATTCTGGGCTCGGAAAGGGCGATGTCCGCTTGCACGGAGGCTGGGGGAACACGGTGAAGAACGAACGGCTGGTGTTGGAACGCAACACGCTGGACAGCGTGATCTACAGGGAACTGCGGAAGAGGATCATTTCGCTGTCGTTCCAGCCCGGCTCGATGATCTACGAGAACGCTGTCGCCGACGAATACGGCGTCAGCCGGACACCGGTGCGTCAGGCTTTTTCCCGGCTGGCGAACGAAGGGCTGCTGAGCATCCTGCCGCAGCGCGGGGCGCAGGTGTCCCACCTGTCCGTGGCCAAGGTGAAGGAGGCCCAGTTCATCCGGGAGGCGCTGGAGGTGTCGGCGTTCGGCGAGGTGGCGCGCATCTGGAACAAGACCGCCGATCACAGCGCGGCGCAAAGCAAGGCGCTGTCGCTGATCGAGCAGCAGAGACAGGTCGTGCGGGAGAAGGACTATGTCGGTTTCACCGAACTGGACGTGGCGTTCCACGACACCGTCATCGGGGTTCTGGGAAACGTCATGCTGCTGGAGATGCTGAGCGACGTGAGGACGCATCTGACACGGGTGCGCTTCCTCGAGCTTCAGGAGGCCCATCATGAGGACGATGCGATCGCCGACCACGTCAAGCTGATGCGCTCGATCATGGCGAACGACGTCGCGGGAACCCAGTCACTCCTGCTGGCCCATTTGAAGATGATCGAGGCGATGCGCGACGACATCCTCAAGCGTCACGACATTCTCTTCGAATAGACCCCGTCCGGGACCCCGCCGGGGGGCTCCACCGCCGGACGGTTTATCCGGGCATCACTGACGGACGCAGACCCAGGCCGGTTGGACCGCCGGCGGGGAAGGGGGCCGCTTGCCCTTTGCGAACCGGCGGCAAGACCAACGGCCCCGCACGCGGGCGCAAACAGGAGGAAACGAGATGAACAGACGGTCGATCCACAGCTACACCTGGATTCCGAAATGGTCCACCAAGGACGGTGCCTACGCGGCCGAACGGGCCGCGGCCTTCGGCTATGGCCAGCTGGTGGTGCCGATCCGCGACCATGACAGCATCGAACCGGCGGCCATCGCCGCGCTCTGCGAGCGGGCGGGGGTGCGCCCCGTGGCGACCTCGCCGCTTCAGGTCGACAACGACATTTCGAGCACCGACCCGGAGGTGCACCGCCGCGGGGTCGAGCGGCATTGCGCGGCGCTCGCCCTGGCGCGCGACATGGGCGCGGATCGCATGGGCGGCATCCTCTACAGCGCCTTCGGCAAGGCGTCGAGGGTGCCGAGCGACGCCAACTTCCAGGCGGCGGCGGACGGGTTGCGGATCGTCGCCGAACGGGCCGCGTCCTACGGGATGCTGCTGGCGCTCGAAGTGGTCAACCGGTACGAGAGCAACCTGATCAACACGGCGGAGCAGGCCGTCCGGATGCTCAAGCTGATCGGCGCCGACAACGTCCGCATCCATCTCGACACCTTCCACATGAACATCGAGGAGAACGACCTGCTGGGCGCGCTTGAGCTGGCGATGCCCCATCTCGGCTATTTCGAGATCGACCAGAACCATCGTGGCCGCCTGACGGAGGGGTCCATCGACTTCGCCCCGATGCTGCGCCGCTTGAAGGCGGCCAACTATCAGGGACTGATCGGCGTCGAAGCCTTCTCCTCCGCCGTGTCGCACCCGGACATCACCGCGGGCGTCGCGTCCTGGCGCAACCTGTTCGACCATGGCGACGACGTGGCGCGCGACGGGCAACTGCTGCTCGATCAACACGGCCTCTGACGACACCCGCCGCTGCCGGCGCACCCCCCGTCCAACGGTTCGCGGGTGTGCGCCGGGCGGCTTTGGTGATGAGACCCCGACCTCCCACGCAATGCACGCCCAGACCACAAGCCCCATGCTAATGTCGGGTCGGCTCAAAGATGAGAGGTTTCAGGCCGGTCATGGCTCGACGATGGTCTTTCGCTGCGCTGACGATCCTTTGCGGGGTTTGGTTCACCGGCGACGCGATGGCGGCCGATGCGGCCCCCCGATCGTCGTCCCCGGTTTCCGGCACCGTGCCGATGGACCTAAGCACGGTGGCCTTGCAGCCGCCGATGCCGTCCCTTTCGGCACAGCCGATCGGCAGCTACGCCAACGGCTGCATTCGCGGTGCGCAGACGCTGCCTCCCGAGGGCCTCGGCTATCAGGCGGTCAACCTGTCGCGGAACCGGAACCACGGCCACCCCGACACCATTGCGTTCGTTCAGGACCTTGCCCGCCGGGCGCAGGCCGAGCGGCTCGGGCGGCTGGCCATCGGCGACATCTCCAAGCTTTATGGCGGCCGCATGGAAAGCGGACACGCCAGTCACCAGATCGGTCTCGACGTCGACGTGTGGTTCGATCTCGACCAGCCGCCGCTCGCGCGTGACGCGCGGGAGCGGACAGACTTCCCGACCATGGTGAACCGGCAGACGCAGCGCGTTCTGCCGGAGCGCTTCGGTCCCCGTCAGGCCCGCCTTCTGCAACTGGCGGCGACGAGCCCGAAGGTCGCGCGGGTGTTCGTGAACCCGGCGATCAAGCTGGCGCTGTGCCAGAGCGAGCAGGGCAACCGCTCCTGGCTGAACGCCGTGCGCCCGTGGGGTGGGCACGACTCGCACTTCCACGTGCGGATGAACTGCCCGGCCGGATCGACGGCCTGCGTCCCGCAAGCCCCCATTCCGCCGGGCGACGGCTGCGGCCAGGAGCTTCTGAGCTGGTTCGAGCCGCCGAAGGAAGCGCCGGTGCCCCGGCCACCCAAAGCCATCCCCGAGCCACCGGCTGCCTGTCTGGAGGTGCTGGCGGGGTATTGAGCCTCTGCCGACAACCGGCTGTTCCGCCAACCTGTCAGCAACGCCCTGGTGCGCTGGTTCAAAAGGCATATCGCGTCCGGGAAGACATCCTGTTCATACCTCCCGCGCCCGCTTGTTTCACGTTCGAGCGGCTCTGGCTACCCCGCCAGCAGCTTGGCCACGGCCATGGCGAGCTGCTGTTGCGTGTACGGTTTGGCGAGCCGCGGCACATCGATGATGGCCCCGTCGGGAAGATCCGCGTAGCCGGTCACCAGCAGCACCGGCAGATCCGGACGGATCCTGTGCGCCTCGCATGCGAGTTCAGCCCCCGTCATATCGGGCATCGCGTAGTCGGTCACGAGCAAGTCGATGTCCTGGTTCCCTCTCAGCACATCGAGCGCCGGCGGGCCGGCGTTCGCCTCAAGGACGGTGTGGCCGAGATCGGTGAGCATGTCGACGGTGCTCATGGCGATCAACGCGTCGTCATCGACAACAAGGATCGTGGCCGGGGCTGCTTCCACGACCGGTTCCACAGCAGGGTCTACAGCGGGGTCCATGGTCGGCTCCGCGGCTTCGGCCGGCGTGGCGGCCACCGGCAGCCACAGCTCCGCGAGGGTCCCCCGACCGGGCGCGCTGGACAGCCGAAACGCCCCGCCGGACTGCACCGCCAACCCGTGCACCATCGAAAGCCCGAGCCCCGTGCCCTTGCCCACGCCCTTGGTCGAGAAGAACGGCTCGACGGCCCGCGCGAGCGTGTCCGCGTCCATGCCCATGCCGGTGTCCTGAACGCTCAGGAGCAGGAAGGGGCCGGATGCGCGCCCGCCCGCTGCGGTTCCGGCTGCTTCGGTGACGTCGAAGGTGAGCGTGCCGCCCTCCGGCATGGCGTCGCGGGCGTTGACCGCCAGATTGAGGATCGCCAGTTCGAGTTGGTTGGGATCGACCAGGGCCGGCGGCAGTGCGGCGGGCACCTTCAGGCGAACCACGATGCGCGGGCCTACCGAGCGTTCCAGCAAATTCCTCATGTCGTCCAGAAGGGCACCCAAGGCAACCGGCTGCGTCTGCAGATCCTGGCGTCGAGCGAAGGCGAGAAGCCGCTGGGTCAACGTCGCCCCGCGCCGCGCCCCTTGCATGGCGCCGCTGATCAGCCGTTTGGCCTTGGGGTCGGTGGCCAGGTGCTTGCGCAGCAGATCGAGGTTGCCGAGCACCGCCATCAGCAGGTTGTTGAAGTCGTGGGCGACACCGCCGGTCAACTGGCCCACCGCCTCCATCTTCTGCGCCTGATGAAGCTGCTCCTCGGCGGTGTGAAGCGCCGCCCTGGCCGCCTCCTCGGCGGTGATGTCGCGGCCGACGCCGTGCAGGTGGCAACCGTCCGGATCGGGCGAGAGGACCCAGGCGATCCAGCGCCAGGAGCCGTCCGCCGCAAGGATCCGGCACTTGAGCCGCATGGGGCGGCGGCGGTCGCGAAGCTCGTCCAGCGCCGCCTGCACCAGCCCGATGTCTTCCGGGTGAATGATCTCGCTGTAAGGACGCGCGAGCAACGCCGCATGCTCATGGCCCAGCAGGCGCGACCAGGACGGGCTGATCCGCAGCAGGCGGCCGTCGTAATCGGCATAGACGAGGAGGTCCTCGCTGAGCTCCCACAAGTGGTCACGCTCGCGGGTGCGCTCGGCGATCCGCTCTTCCAGGGTGGCGTTGAACCGCTTCAGCGCGTCTTCGATCCGCTTGCGCTCGGTGACGTCCTTGAACACGATGGCGACATGCCGGTCGTCGGCATCGCCCACCTTGAAGACGCAAAAGTCGAACCAGGCGCGCAACGGCTTCGCGCACAACTCCGCACGGGTGGCCTTGCCGGCGCGCGCGGCGCGGCCGAAGACCTCGTACCAATGGGGCTCGAAGGACGGATCGATCTCCCGAAGCCGCCGCCCGACGACATCCTGCCTCATCAAGCGGGTCGCGGAGGGATTCGCCTCAAGAAACCGGATGTCGACCGGCCGGTCGGCTTCGTCAAAGAGGACATCGCCGAGCAGAAAGCCCTCGTCCATCGCCTCGAACAGCAGGCGGTATTTGGTCTCGCTCGCGCGGATGGCCGCGGTCCTCTCGACGATCTTCTTCTCAAGCTCTTCGTTGGCTTGGGCAAGGGCGGCGTTGGTGACCTCCAACTCCTCCAAGGCGACCTGCAACTCCTCGGCTGTGCTGGCGTCCCGGAAATGCCGGTCGCGCACCGTCGTCTCGACCTGACTCAACAGCGTCCGGGAGATCGCCTCGCGTTGCTCGGCTTCCGCCCGCAAACGGGCCACCTCGCGATCGCGGTCGATCAGAAGCGCCTGGAGACGGTCGCTTTCCCGGGCCATGCGCATGGCCTCATCGCGGGCATCCTCGGCCGCGGTGAGCGCCTGCTCCAACTCGTCATCATACCGGGCGGGCGGCCGGGTGGACGCCCGTGTGCTCCCCTGTGCGCTTCCCCCGACGTGCGGATCTCGACTCATGTTCCTGGCCCCCGATCCGAACGCTTAGGCTGCCTTATGGCCGATGAGTCCCAAGAATGAAGGGTCCGAAGGCAGGCCGGTGCGTCGGCACGTTGTTGTCCCGCATGGTTCCTGGCTTTAACAGTCGATCGCAGCGGCTTTCACCATGGCTTTTGGTCAGCGGGACGCCGTCGGAGCGTTGCGGTGCACAACCAAGTCGCCGTCACTGGTCGAAGAGCGGCGCGGCGCCGCATCCTTCACCTCCGAAACGGAGGCTGGCACGAAAGCTGCCGGAACCTGAACAGGCCCAGCCGAGGGGCTCATTTCCGGGCCGCGGCTCAAGTGCCTGCAATACTATTGCACAAATTGCCTGTGTGACGAGGCGCTTGATATATTGCTCCGATCTGGCTGACCAGATCAGAGCGATTGCGCTCCAGGGAGGATACGCTGATGGAGAACGCCAAAGCGGCGCACATCAACGAATTGGTCCGCGTCTCGGAAGGGATCGCGTCGAAGCGCGACGCCATCATCACCGCATCCTGGCGCCGGTGCGTGGCCGACCACAAGCTGGATCCGACCGTCCGGCGCGAGGCCTACATTCTGCCGCACGAGCGCCTGTGCCTGCACCGCGACGCGATGGACGAGTTCCTGCGCATGGCCCGCTTCGGGCTGGAGGCGCTGTATCATCAGGTGGCCGGCATGGGCTACGCCCTGCTGCTGACCGACAGCAACGGCGTCACCGTCGATTTCATCGGAGACCGGGCGTCGGACAACGACCTGCGCCGGACCGGCCTCTATCTCGGCGCGGACTGGAACGAGGGCCGGGCCGGCACCTGCGCGGTCGGCACCTGCATCGCCACGGGCGAGGCGTTGACCGTCCACCAGACGGACCATTTCGACGCGACCCACATTCCCCTCACCTGCACGGCGGCCCCGGTGTTCCACAGCGGCGGCGGGCTTGCGGCGGTGCTGGACATCTCCGCGCTCCGTTCGCCGGAGCCCAAGATCAGCCAGTATCTGGCCCTCCAGCTGGTCAAGGCTTACACGCACAAGATCGAAAACGCCAACCTCTACAACAATTTCCGCCGGGAGTGGGTGGTCAAGCTCTCCGCCTCCCAGGAGTTCGCGGAGGTCGATCCGGACTTCGTGATCGCGCTGGATGGCGCCGGGCGGATCATCGGATTCAATCACCGTGCGTGTCGACTGCTGGCCGGCGAGGGGGAGGACCGGGAGCATCTCATCGGGCGGTCCTTCTCCGACCTGTTCGACTGCCAAGTGGATGACCTGGTGCGGTTCGTGCGCTCTCTGCCCACCGACCAGCGCACCCTTCGGCTGCGGCGCAGTGGGACACCCCTGTTCGCGCAGGCGATGCCGCCGCCGGCCATCGCCGTCCCGCGCCCACGCAAAGAAGACGAGGGAAGCCTGCCCAAACCGCTCCAGGCGATGTGCGGCGGCGATCCGGCGCTGAAAGCGGTGCTGACGCGCGCGGCGAAGCTGGTGAACACGCGGATGAGCCTGCTTATCCATGGCGAGACCGGCACCGGTAAGGAACACCTCGCCAAGGCCCTGCACCGGTCGAGCGTGCGCGCGGCCAAGCCCTTCATCGCCGTGAACTGCGCCGCGCTGCCGGAGGCGCTGATCGAAAGCGAGTTGTTCGGCCATGAGCCCGGCTCCTTCACCGGGGCCACGTCGCGGGGCAGGAAGGGGCTGATCCTGGAGGCGGACGGCGGCACGCTGTTCCTGGACGAGATCGGCGACATGCCGCTGTCGTCGCAGACACGCCTGCTGCGCGTCCTGGCGGAGCGGGAGGTCACCCCCATCGGCCGCACCAAGGCGGTGTCGGTGGACGTGCGCGTCATTGCCGCCACCCACCGCGATCTTGTCGAACTGATCAAGGCCGGGACGTTCCGCGACGACCTGTATTTCCGTCTCAACGGCGCGGTGTTCACCGTGCCGCCGTTGCGCCAGCGCGGCGACCTCGACTGGCTGATCGACCGGCTGCTGGCCGAGCGGACGGAGCGGGACGGCGTCGACTACACCATCGCCGCTCCGGCGCTGGCGGCCCTGCGCGCTCACGGCTGGCCCGGCAACGTGCGCGAGCTGGTGAACGCGCTCGACTACGCCTGCGCCGTCTGCACCGACGGGCTGATCGAACTGATGGACATTCCCGACCCCGTGCAGCGCAGCGGCGTGTTCGAGGCGTGGCCGGCCAGCGCTCCGACGCCCGCCCCGGACAGCGCCGACCCCGCCGTCCGCCTGCGCGAGGTGTTGCGCCGCCTGCACTGGAACGTGTCGGCGGCGGCGCGGGACATGGGCGTGGACCGCTCGACCATCCACCGCCAGATGCGCCGTTTCGGCATCGTCCCGCCGCACCGGTTGGATTGAGGCATGCAACACCTGTTGCAGCGCCCCTGCAACAGGTCATGCAACAGGTGAGGCGATCGCAACACCGCCACTCGTCGCGCAAACTGTTGCAGAACAACGATAGTCAGCCGTACGCACATTTGGCACGGCTCTTGCCATACACCCCTTCAAAACATCGAAGCGAAGGGGAGGACGCGTGGCACCGGTCATCGGCATCATTGCCAATCCAGTATCCGCACGCGACATCCGCCGGGTCGTCGCGAACGCGGCAAACCTCCAGATCACGGATCGCGCCAACATCGTCCTGCGGGTGCTGGCCGCGCTGCGCGCCTGCGGGGTCACCGACGTCATGATGATGCCGGAGCATGGCGGCATCGGGCGTCATGTGGCGCGCGGGCTGTCACGGGCGGCGGCGCACGGCGAGGCGCCCTATCCCACCATTCACCCGCTGCCCATGCCGGTCACCGGCACCGTCGCCGACACCCATCGGGCGGCGGACGAGATGCGCCGGACGGGAGTCGCCGCCATTGTCGTGCTGGGCGGCGACGGCACGCACCGCGCCGTGGTGGCGCACTGCGGGGCAGTCCCCGTGGCCGGCATCTCCACCGGCACCAACAACGCCTTTCCCGAACACCGCGAGCCGACCATCACCGGGCTGGCGACCGGCTTGGCCGTGACCGGGCAGGTGCCGGCGGACATCGCCTTCGCGGCGAACAAGCGCATCGACGTGTCGCTCAACGGCCGGGTGGAGGAGATCGCGCTGGTCGATGTCGCTCTGGTGACCGAGCGCTACGTCGGGGCCCGCGCCCTGTGGAAGCCGGACAGCTTCCGCGAGCTGTTCGTCACCTTCGCCGACCCGGAGGTCATCGGCATGTCGGCCATCGCCGGCCTGCTGGAGCCGGTAACGCGGGAGGAGAGCGGCGGACTGATGGTGCGTCTCGGCACGCCGGCGACCGGCATGACGGTGCTGCGCGCGCCCATCGCGCCGGGGCTGATGGCCTCGGTCGGCGTCGCTGATTGGCGCCGCATGCCGGCCGGCGTGCCCTTCGTGCCGGAGGTGAAGGCCGGCTCCATCGCGCTCGACGGCGAGCGGGAAATCGCATTCTCGGCGCAAGACCGCGTCTCCCTGACGCTCCGGGACGACGCCTTCCGCACCGTGAACGTGGGCGGCTGCATGCAGTACGCCGCCCAGAACAGGCTGCTGACCGGCGCCCCGGCGCCGGTCACGGCCGAGCTTTGAAAAAGCCCGTCTTTGAAAAACCTGCCTTTGAAAAATCTGACAAGGGAGAAACGTCAGTGACCAACAATCCTTATCCACTCGACAAAGCGGACCTGCTGCAAGCCTACCGGACCATGCGGACCATCCGTGAGTTCGAGGAGCGTCTGCACATCGACTTCGCCAAGGGCGACATTCCGGGCTTCGTGCACCTCTACGCCGGTGAGGAGGCCTGCGCCACCGGCATCATGATGCACCTGAACGACAACGACCGCATCGCCTCGACCCATCGCGGCCACGGTCATTGCATCGCCAAGGGGGTCGATGTCCACGAGATGATGGCGGAGATCTACGGCCGTTCCACCGGCGCCTGCCGGGGGAAGGGCGGATCGATGCACATCGCTGACCTGTCGAAGGGCATGATGGGCGCCAACGGCATCCTGGGCGCCGGCGCGCCGCTGATCTGCGGGGCGGCGCTGGCCGCCAAGTTCCGGGGCGACGGTGGGGTCGGCATCACCTTCGTCGGCGACGGCGCGTCGAACCAGGGGACTTTCCTGGAGAGCATGAATCTCGCGGCGGTGTGGAACCTGCCGGTCGTCTTCGTGGTGGAGAACAACGGCTACGCCGAGTCCACCGCCATGGAATGGGCGGTCTCCTGCGACAGCTACATCGACCGCGCCACCGGCTTCGGCCTGCCCGGCGTGACGGTGGACGGCACCGATTTCTTCGCGGTGCACGAGGCGGCCGGCGAAATCATCAGGCGCGCCCGCGAAGGCGGCGGCCCGGCGCTGCTGGAATGCAACATGGTCCGCTTCTACGGCCATTTCGAAGGCGACGCCCAGACCTACCGCGCCAAGGGCGAGGTGGAGAACCTGCGCGCCAACCGCGACTGCATCAAGCTGCTCTCCCAGCGCCTGACCGAAACCGGCACCGTCGCCCCCGCCGAGCTGGAGGCCATCGACCGCGAGGTGAACGCGCTGATCGAGGACGCCGTGCGCTGCGCCAAGGCGGCTCCGCTGCCCGTCGCCGCCGACCTGCTGAAAGACGTCTACGTCGCCTACTGAGCGGCCCACGCCAAAAAACGGCATTCACCGGAGGAAACACCATGTCCCGCAAAATCAGCATGAAGGCGGCGATCAACGAGGCGTTGGACCTCGAAATGCGCCGCGACCCGACCGTCATCCTCATGGGCGAGGACATCGTCGGCGGCACCGGCGCGCCCGGCGAGGACGACGCCTGGGGCGGCGTGCTGGGCGTCACCAAGGGCCTGTTCGCCAAGCACGGCGACCGCCTGCTGGACACGCCCCTGTCGGAATCCGCCTACATCGGTGCGGCCATCGGCGCCGCCGCCTGCGGCATGCGCCCGGTTGCGGAGCTGATGTTCATGGACTTCATGGGCGTCTGCTTCGACCAGATCTTCAATCAGGCGGCCAAGTTCCGCTACATGTTCGGGGGCAAGGCGGAAACGCCGGTGGTGATCCGCGGCATGGTCGGCGCGGGCTTCCGCGCGGCGGCCCAGCATTCGCAGATGCTCACCCCGCTGTTCACCCACATCCCGGGGCTGAAGGTCGTCTGCCCGTCGAACGCCTATGACGCCAAGGGCCTGCTGATCCAGTCGATCCGCGACAACGACCCGGTCATCTTCTGCGAGCACAAGAACCTCTACGGCCATGAGACCGAGGTGCCGGCGGAGTCCTACGCCATCCCCTTCGGCGAGGCGAACGTGCTCCGTGACGGCGATCACGTCACCATCGTCAGCTACGGCCTGACCGTCCACCGCGCCATGGAGGCCGCGGACGCGCTCGCCAAGGACAAGGTGGAGGCGGAGGTCATCGACCTGCGCACCCTGTCGCCCATCGACTGGGACACCATCATCGACAGCGTGGAGCGCACCGGCCGGCTGGTCGTGGTGGACGAGGCGCACCCGCGCTGCAACCTCGCCACCGATATTTCGGCCTTCGTGGCGCAGAACGCCTTCGGCGCGCTGAAGTCCGGCATCCAAATGGTGACGCCGCCGCACACGCCGGTGCCCTTCTCGCCCTCGCTGGAGGATCTCTACATCCCCAGCGCCGAGGCCGTCGCCGCCGCCGTCCGCCGCACGATGGCCCCCTCGCCCCGCAGCACCCTCGCCGCCTGATCCCGGAGCCACTTTTTCATGACCACTCTCAACGAGCGCATCAAGCCCATCGTCATGCCCAAGTGGGGCCTGTCCATGTCGGAGGGCAAGGTCACCGGCTGGCTGAAGCAGCCGGGAGCCACCGTCAACCTGGGCGACGACCTGCTGGAGGTCGAGACCGACAAGATCACCAACGTGGTCGAGGCCGGCGAGACCGGCGTGCTGCGCCGGGTGCTGGGCGAGCCCGGCACCGTCTACCCGGTGAAGGCGCTGATCGCCGTGCTGGCCGAACCCGACGTGCCGGACAGCGACATCGATGCCTTCATCGCCGGTTACGCCGTCCCCGCCGCCGACGGCGAGGAGGACGGGGCGGATGCCGGCCCGCGCTACAAGTTCGCCGAGACGGCGGCGGGCACCATCCGCTACGCCAAGCGCGGCGACGGGGCGACGACCGTGCTGCTGGTCCATGGCTTCGGCGGCGACCTCGACAACTGGCTGTTCACCATCGACGCCCTGGCGGAGGGCGCCACGGTCTACGCGCTGGATCTGCCGGGGCACGGCCAGTCCGCCAAGACGCTGCCCGATCCGACGCTGTCCGGCCTGTCGAAAGCGGTGCGGGACTTCATGGACGCGGTGGGCATCAAGGCCGCGCATCTGGTCGGCCATTCCATGGGCGGTGCGGTGTCCATGCGCACGGCGCTCGACGCGCCGGAGCGGGTGGCGTCGCTGTCGCTGATCTGCTCGGCCGGCCTGGGGCGGGAGATCAACCAGGGCTACATCACGGGCTTCATCGACGCGACCTCGCGCCGCGACCTGAAGCCGGTGCTGGAGACCCTGTTCGCCGACGCCGGCCTCGTCAACCGCCAGATGACCGACGACCTGCTGAAGTACAAGCGGCTGGACGGCGTGGACGGTGCGCTTCGGGCCATTGCGTCCTCGATGTTCGGGAACGGGGAACAGACGGCCATTCTCGGTGAGGCGGTCGAGGCCGCGAAGGTGCCGACGCTGGTCGTGTGGGGCGCGGAGGATCGCGTCATCCCCGCCGCCCACGCCACCGCGCTACGCTCCGCCGCGCGGGTCGAGGTGGTCCCGAACGCCGGTCACATGGTGCAGATGGAGGCGGCCGGGAAGGTCAACGCCCTCCTCAAGGACCACGTCACGAAAAACGCCTGACCCTTCCACCCGTCCGGCCGGCTTGCGGCTCTCTCAAGCCGGCCCCTGGAGACGCACCATGCCCAACCTCAAGGACAAGAGCATCATCGTCACCGGTGCCGGCCGCGGGATCGGCGCCACCATAGCCCGCGCGCTCGTGGCCGACGGTGCGCGGCTGATCATTGCCGATCGTACGGAGGAGGATGCGCGGACGGTGGCGGAGTCCATCCGCGCGGAGGGTGGCGACGCCGTCGCGGTCACGGTGGACGTCCGCGACCGCGCCGCCGTCCGCCACATGATCGACACGGCCGTCGCCTCCTTCGGGCGCCTCGACGTCATCTTCAACAACGCGGGCGTCGCCCAGACCAAGCCCTTTCTCGACATCACGGAGGAGGACTGGCGTTTCGTCACCGACGTCAACGCGCTGGGTGTGCTGATCGGCATGCAGGAGGCGATCAAGACCTTCCGCGCGCAAGGCGGGGGTGGAAAGATCATCAACACCGCCTCCATCGCCGGCAAGCAAGGGTACGAACCGCTCGCCCATTACTCGGCCAGCAAGTTCGCGGTGGTTGCCTTGACCCAGGCGGCGGCGCGCGCCTTCGGCAAGGAGAAGATCACCGCCAACGCGATCTGCCCCGGCGTCGTCGCGACGGAGATGTGGAAGATCATCGACAAGGGATTCCGCGACACTGGCCTGACGACGGCCGAGGACGAGGCGTTCAACCATTTCGCGGCCGGGGCCGTGCTGGGCCGTCCTTCGACGGCGGAGGATCTGGTGGGGGTGGCCCGCTTCCTCGCCTCGTCCAATTCCGACTTCATGACCGGCCAATCCCTGCTGGTCGACGGCGGAATGGTCTTCATCTGACCGCAACCCGGCGATTTCGAGCCGACGCGCACCGTTCAACGGCAAAATTGGCAACGACACAATTGGAGGAAACGAACATGATCGTCTCGCGCGGGTTCGAAGAACTGGTCCACAACAAGGACCGGAACGTGGAGATCATCGTGCAGCCGGCGGCCCCGGCCGTCGCGGCGGAGTAACGGCCATGCCCGCGTCACCCACTGCGCTTGTTCATCAGGCCGAGAAACCGGCTTGGCTTCGGGCCCGCGCGCCGTCGACCGGTGCCAATGAGGACACCCGCGCCCTCGTCCGCCGACATGCCCTGCACACGGTCTGCGAGGAGGCCGCCTGTCCCAACATCGGCGAATGCTGGAGCAAGCGGCACGCGACGGTGATGATCCTGGGCAGCGTATGCACGCGGGCCTGCGCCTTCTGCAACGTGGCGACCGGACGGCCCGACGCGCTCGATCCGCAAGAACCGGACCGGCTGGCCGAGGCGGTTCTGGAACTCGGCCTGCGCCATGTGGTCATCACCTCGGTGGACCGCGACGACCTGCCGGACGGCGGTGCCCGGCAGTTCGTGCGTTGCATTGAACGGGTCCGCGCCGTCTCGCCCGCAACGACGATCGAGATCCTGACTCCCGACTTCCGCAACAAGACGGGAGCCATCGAGACCGTCGCCGATGCCCGGCCGGACGTCTTCAACCACAACCTGGAAACCGTGCCGCGCCTGTACGCGACGGTGCGGCCGGGGGCGCGCTACTATCACTCGTTGCGCCTTCTCGATCAGGCCAAGAACCGGCACCCGGAGATCTTCACCAAATCCGGCATCATGCTGGGCCTTGGCGAGGAGCGCGCCGAGGTGCTTCAGGTCATGGACGATCTGCGGGTGGCGGGCGTCGATTTCCTGACCATCGGCCAGTATCTGCGGCCCACGCCGCGCCACCACCCGGTGGTGCGCTACGCCCCGCCGGGGGAGTTCGCCGAATACGAACGAGCAGCACGGGCCAAGGGTTTCCGGTTGGTTTCGGCAAGCCCGCTGACCCGCTCCTCCTACCACGCCGAACAGGACTTCGCGGCTTTGGTGCGAAGCGCAGGGCAGCCGTTTCCAACAGGGCGGTGATGACCACGGGATCGCTGCGCAGGGTATCGCCGTCGTCGGCATCGGCGTACCCGACAGCGATCAGAAGGACGCGGGTCCTCTATGCAGCGGGCCAGACGCTCGCACAGGCCGAGGCGCTGATATGATCTGTGTTGGTACGGTTCGTCGAGGGCAGGGCCCAACGCCGACCCCGTTGCTCACTTGCCGCCGGTGACATCGAGGAACGTGCCGGTGATGAAGGAGGCCTCGGCGCTCGCCAGCCATAGGATCGCCCGCGCGACCTCCTCGGGCTGACCGCCTCGTCCCATGGGGATCGAGTCCTTGACTCGATCCACCCGTCCCGGCTCTCCACCGCTCGCATGCATGTCCGTGTAGATATGCCCGGGGCGGATGCAGTTGACGCGGATGCCGTCCCGCGCGACCTCCTTGGCGAAGCCGATCGTGAAGGTTTCAAGGGCCCCCTTCGAGGCGGCGTAGTCGACATATTCATTCGGACTGCCGAGCCGGGCCGATGCCGATGAGATGTTGATCACCACGCCGCCCCGCCCGTTGTGGCGATACGACATGCGCTTCGCTGCCTGCTGCGCGCAGAGGATCGGGCCGATCGCGTTGACCGCGAAGATGCGCTGCATCCGCTCGAAGTCGAGATCCTCGGTCCGGGACTGCCGCGCAAGCACCGCGGCGTTGTTGACCAGGACGTCGATCCGGCCGAACTCCCGGTCGATCGCGGCGAACAACTGGGTGACCTGCGCCGGGTCCGCGCTGTCGGCGCGCACGGGCAAAGCCCGGCGCCCCAGAGCTTCCACATCCGCCGCCACCGCACGGGCCGCGGACTCGTTGGCGACGAAGCTGATTGCGACATCGTAGCCCTGGGCGGCGGCAAGCCGTGCGGTCGCCGCGCCCATGCCACGCCCGCCACCCGTTATCAAAATCAGCGGCGCCTGAGGGATGGTGTTCATTGGAAGAGCCTTCATGCGGTGGCGGGAAGCAACGGAATGCCGGCGGCTCATTGCCGGCCTTGGCCAATCCACCTCAACTCCGGTGCCGGGAGACGCCGGCCTGCCCGTACGGTCCCGCGGTGGAGTTGCTCAGATGGGGCCTCAGCGTCAGGACAAGCGGAACGATCAGGGCGGCGGTCGCCGCCGAGGCCAGCACACCAATCGTCTGGGTGCTGTGATCGGCAATCGCGCCGTAGAGGATCGGTGCAACGCCTCCGGAACCGATCACACTCGTGTAAAAAACCGCGAAAGCCCGGCCCGTATCGCCGTCGGAAAGCTCCGGCACGGTGCCGTAGAGCACCGAAGAGGTGCCGTTGAGCACGATGCCGAGCAGCGGCAGCAGGATGAGCGTTGGCGTCAACGGCGTGAACAGCGTCGCCGTGATCAGCAAGGCCGTTGCGGCTTCGGTCAGCATGACGCTGCCGACGACCCCCAGCCGCTCCCCGAGCCGGCTGCACGTCGCCTTTCCGAACGCACCGCCGATGAACAGCAGGGCGAGCGCGATTCCGACCGTCGCCGAGTCTCCACCCTGTCCATGGATGAGGAAGGGCAGAAACAGCAGATAGCCCATGCGGGTCGCCGTATCGAGCGCGCCGATCGCCGTCAGAATGCCGAAGCCGCCGCGGCCCTGGCCGGAAGCCGCCCCCGTCTTGGCGGTCCTGGTGAGGGGGACCGCCGGCACCAGCGGCACCAGGACGACCGACAGGGCGATTCCAAGCACCGCCATCAGCCCCAGCACCGGCTGCCAGCCGAGAGTCGGCAGCAGCACCGCGACGAGTGCCGGCAGCGCGGCTTTTCCAAGATCGCCCGAAAAGTTGTAGATGCCGAGCGGGTGTCGCGATGCCGTGCCGTAACTCACGGTGACGAGCATGGACCCACATGGGTGCTGGATGCTCGATCCGACGCCGGCCACCACGAGGCCGATGCAAAGACCCGCAAAGCCGAACGGCGACGCCATGATCAGCAAGCCCGTCAATGCGAGGACGGTCGACAGGATCAACGCCGCTCGCGGCGACAAGCTGCGGAGCACTCGGTCGGCCGGGATTTGCAGGCCTCCCATCGTCCCGGAATAGAGCGCGCGGACGACGGCAAGCGCTGCATAGGAAAGGCCGAACTGCGCCTGCCATACCGGCAGGAAAACATAGAGAGCGTCGGTGTACCCGTCGTGCAGCGCGTGGGCGAGGCATGCCCCCGCCAGGCTTCTCTTTTGTTGATTACTGCAATGTCTCGATTTCATCGTTGATGGATTTCTCGCAAATGCAACGGGCATTGCTCAGCTGGGCTCATCTCAACAGCATGGTATACGTGTGAGATTTCATCGACTAGTATGCTTTGCATCACGAGTAACGTTCGTTTTTCTCACGGATCGCACATGCGCCGCCTTCCCCCCTTGAACGCCTTGCGCATTTTCGAGGTTGCGGCTCGGACCGGCAGCTATGCCGAAGCCGGGGCCGAACTCGGCCTCACCCATGGCGCGGTAAGCCGCCAGATCGCTGCGCTCGAAAGCTGGCTCGGGCAGAGGCTCTTCATGAAGGACGGACGCCGCATGGTCGCGACGCCGATGGCGAGAATTTTCGCCGCCGAGGTCGGTCTTTCCTTCGATCGTCTGGCCGTCGCGGCGGAAGCGTGTGGCCGGCCCGACGCGCGCCGCATCTTGCGTGTCAGCGCCCCGACCAGCTTCGCGATGCGCTGGCTGATCCCGCGCCTCAACCGGTACCACGCCGATCATCCGCAGGTCGAAGTCGCGGTTACCACGGTTTCGACCGTGCTTGAGGAATTGCGCGGTGGGGTCGACGTGGCGATCCGGCGCGGCGTAGCCCGGGACGACGTGTGGCCTCACCATCGCGTCGTCCCGGTGCTGGATGATGTGGATACGCTGATCATGAGCCCGGCGCTGTTCGCGCGACGGCCGATCCGGAAGCCCGCCGACATCGAGGGACATACGCTGCTTGCAAGCGAAACCCGCGCCGGTGATTGGGCGAACTGGCTGGAGGCGGCAGGGCTCGAACACCTTGCCGGGCATCCCCGCCAGATATTTGATCACTTTTTCGTGACCCGTCAGGCGGTGGAAGATGGGCTTGGCATTGGGATCGGCCCGTTGCCAATGCTCGGGATCGACGTTGCCAACGGAAGGCTGATGACGCCGCTGCCGGAGATCCGGGTGCCGAGGACGGGGTATGTCGCGCTTATTCCACGTCAGGCCGCTGCCGGAAAGCTGGTTGCCGGCTTCGTCGACTGGCTTGCCGGAGAAGCGCGGGGATCACGATGACGAACCGGGCTGAACCCCGGTCCTCTCGGCCATGGTGGGCGCAGGTGGTGTCCGACAAATCTAGCGGCGCCCGAACAGCCGCTCAATGTCGGACAGCTTCAGCTCCACATAGGTCGGGCGGCCGTGGTTGCATTGGCCGCTGTGGGGGGTGGCCTCCATCTGGCGGAGCAGGGCGTTCATCTCCTCGACGCTGAGCGACCGTCCGGCGCGGACGGAGCCGTGACAGGCCATGGTGCCGCACACATGCTCCAGCCGTTCCTTCAACGACAGCGCATCGCCCAACTCCGCCAACTCTTCGGCGAGGTCGCGGACGAGGCCCTTCACGTCGCTCTGGCCCAGCAGCGCGGGCACTTCGCGCACCAGGACGCAGCCGGGGCCGAAACCCTCAACCGCCAGGCCCAGCTCGGCCAGTTCCGCGGCGCGGCCCAGCAGACGGTTGGCGGACGGTTCGTCCAACTCCACCAGTTCCGGGATCAGAAGGGCCTGCCGCTTAACGCCGCCCTCCAACAGGGCGGTTTTCATCCTTTCATAGACCAGCCGCTCATGGGCGGCGTGCTGGTCGACGATGACGATGCCCTCGCTGGTCTGGGCGACGATGTAGGTGTTGTGGACCTGGGCGCGGGCCGCGCCCAGCGGGTGGCTGTCCAGCGGCGGAGCAGTGGCGGCGGCCTGGGCCGAGTAGTCCGGCGGGCGCGCGGCGGGCGCGGCCTGCCAGCCGGCGAGGCGGCCCTGCAAGGGAGGGAGCGGCGCCTGATGGGGCGCCTGGAAGGCGGTCGCCCGGTCGGCCAGCCCGCGCGGAACGACGGAGCCGTAGCTGCCGCCCCAGGACTGCGCCGGCTGGTGCCCCGGGCTGCGGTAGGGCAGGGGGGAGGGCGATGGAATGGCTCCGTCCGCGTCCATCTCGCTGCTCTCCGGGCGCAGCGCACCCAGAGTCGCCAGCCCCACGGTGGTCGAGGCGCGATGCCCGGCCTCGGCCAGCGCGTGTTTGAGCGCGCCAACGATCAGCCCGCGCACCAAGCCCTGGTCGCGGAACCGCACCTCCGCCTTGGCGGGATGGACGTTCACGTCCACCTCCTGCGGGTCGAGGTCGAGGAACAACGCCAGCATGGGGTGGCGGTCGCGCGGCAGGAAATCGGCGTAGGCCGCCCGCACCGCGCCAACCATCAGCTTGTCCCGCACCGGGCGGCCGTTGACGAACAGATGCTGGTGGCGGGCCGTCGGGCGGTGCAGGGTGGGCAGGCCGATCCAGCCGGCGAGCGTCACCCCCTCGCGCGCCGCCTGCACGGGCACGGCGTTGTCCTGGAAATCGCGGCCCATCAGGGCGCCCAGCCGGGTCAGCCGGGCGTCGAGCAGGTCGCCCTGCGCCGCCGACAGGCGCAGCGGGGAGCGGTTGTCGCCGTCCAGCGTGAAGGCCACGCCGGGATGGGCCATGGCCAGCCGTTCGATGCAGTCGCCGATGTGGTCGAACTCGGTCCGGGAGGCCTTCAGGAACTTCAGGCGGGCGGGCACGGCGGCGAACAGGTCGCGCACCTCGACGCGGGTGCCCTGGGCCAGCGCGGCGGGCTGCGGCGCGCCCTTCAGGCCGGCGTCCACGGTCAGCGCCCAGGCGCTGTCGGCGCCGCGCGGGCGGCTGGTCAGGGTCAGGCGGCTGACCGCACCGATGGAGGGCAGCGCCTCCCCGCGGAAGCCCAAGGAGCGGATGTCGAGCAGGTCGTCGGACGGCAGCTTGGAGGTGGCGTGCCGCTCCACGGCGAGCGCCAGATCGTCCGGTCCCATGCCGCAGCCGTCGTCGGTGATGGTGATGAGCGACTTGCCGCCATCACGCACCACCACGTCGATGCGGGTGGCCCCGGCGTCGATGGCGTTCTCCACCAGTTCCTTGACGGCGGCGGCGGGCCGCTCGATCACCTCGCCGGCGGCGATGCGGTTGACGAGCGTGTCGGGCAACATGCGGATCGGCATCCGCCAAATATAGTAGGCTCACGCCAGGAATACCACCATGAGCGGGGGCGTGCGCGGCGAACCGGCGCGGCGGGCCTCAGGCCCCGGCGAACAGCCCTTTCAGCCCTTTCAGCAGGTTCGTGGCCATGTCGGTGGCGACGTCGTCCATGCCGACCGAGCGGACGGAGGCGAGGACCCGGGCGTTCGATTCCCCATCTCGGTCGGTCACCGCCCACAGGCTGGCACCCTGGTCCGGCCGGGTGTCGGTGAGGCGTCCCAGCGTTCCCTCCTTGATGGCGCCGAGCAGCGGGCCGCTGTGGTCGCTCCCGTCCTTCAGCGCGATCATGCGCAGCGGATCGTCCGTCTTGGCGAACCGGCCGGCGAGGCCGAGCCGGTCGAAGACGACCTGCATCTCCTTGCCGCTGTTGGGGATGCCGACGCCGATCACGCCGGACTCGGCGTCGGCGTCCTCCGCGAACGGGTCCTTCACCCCGGCGGCGCGCAGCGCGTCCGGCATCTCGGGTTTGCGGAGGCCGTTCTTCGCCGCCAGCTTGTCCAGCAGGCCATGCGCAGCGCCACCCAGGAAAATGGGCTGGTCCTCGGGCAGGTTGAGCGTCTGGCGCAGCATGCCCATCGCCTCTCGCATGTAGTCGGCCTGCTTGAGGTCGTAGTCGCGGCGGGCGAGCATGGTTTCCATGCGCGCCGCCACCGGGTCCTTCGCCGCCGCCTCGTCGGCCTTTGGCACCGTGAAGGAGATGACCCCGGCCTTCATGGCCCGGACCGCGTCGGGAGACAGGCTGACCATATCCACCGCGCCGTTGCGGCCGATCGTTGGCGCGGCGGTTCCCGACGTGGCAGCATCGGGTCCTTTTGCCGGAGCCGGCTTGGCGTTGGCGCCGAAAGCGGCGGGCGTGCTGCTGGTGACGTCGGTGATGGACATGCGCGCTTCCCCCGCTTTTCGATGGTGCGGCCTTCGGGATGCATCCCGAGGTGGTGAGCGATGATGCCGGGGGCGGGGTCGGTTGTCCATGCGGCGGAAGCGTCCGGTCGGATGGCGCGTGTCGGCGTCCGCTTCTTTTCTTGGGGCAATAAACTGGAGGACGAATCGTCGTCGTGGTCCGTGAAAATATAAGCCATCAAGCATTCTTGGTCTCTTTCTCCTTTTTTCTAGGAAATTATAATAATACAAATGCGTGCGTATTGATGAGATGTTTGAATGTTCATTTGATCTGAGGAAATGTGCTGCTCCGTCCGATTTTTTGTGGGAGCAGCACATGTCCGATACCCCCATCACCTACGCCGCGCCAGTCGATATTCCGGTGGTCCGCCAGCCCTTCAACCTGCCGGGCTACAGCAACTCCCTCAACGTCACCATCGGCACGCCGAGTGGCCTGCTGCATGAGGTGCAGGTCGACACCGGTTCGACCGGCATCGTCATCCCCGCAACTTTGCTGATGATCGACGGCGCCACGTCGAAGGGGCTGGCCGCGGGCGTTGTGTCGCTCGGGCCGGCGCAGATCACCTATCACCCGTCGGGCAACACGCTGGCCGGCTGCCTCTATCTCGTGCCCAGCCTGGCGCTCGGCGCGTCGCTGGACGACTCGAAGCAGGTCGTTTCCGTCTGCGAGGCCGGGCCGCTGGTGGTCTTCGGCGCGCAATACGCCGGCAACACCGGCACGCCCGGCGTCCAGAGTCCGGTCGATCCGGGCATGGGCATGATGGGCGTCGGCTTCGGCCGCCCGGCGCTGGGCTACACCGCGAACGCCGGTCAATCCGATCAGGTGGTCTATACGCTGAGCAACCCGTTCCTCTCGGCGTCGGCGAACGGCCAGCCGCTCTACCCGTCCTATCTGCTGTCCTCGGCGGGGAGCGGGGCGAGCGGCTGCATAGCGCTGGGCGTCACGACCACCCAGTTCACGGCCGCCCCCTTCAACGGGCAGACCGTCGCGCTGACTTCGGCCAAGCCGCCGGTCACGCCGAACGTCACCAACGACTGCAACTGCGCCCCGGCATCGGGAACCTCCTGGCCGGCGGCGCCGGCCCAGCCCTATTGGCTGACCGCTCCGGCGACCATCACCGTCAGCACGATCAACGACGCGCTGCCGCTGAGCGCCACGCTGCTGCTCGACAGCGGGGTCACCGGCGCGATGATGAGCGTTCCGCAGGTGAAGAACTGGGTGGCCAATCTCGGCGGAGCGGAAATCACCATCGCCGTGCCGAACGGGTCCAGCCCCGACGCGGAGCCTGTGATGACCTACAGCTTCTCCATGTCCAGCGCGGCCCCGGTCAAGGACATCTTCGCCATAAACACCGCGCTGTCCACCGCGGCGGCCCCGGCGTCGCTGGAACCGGTCGTGCCGGACGCCGACATCGCCTTCGTCAACACGGGCATCAACCTGCTGCTGGCCTACAATTACTTCTTCGACGCGCAACTGGGCCAGCTCGGCTTCGCCACCGCCGCGCCGGTCACGCTGCCGTAAGCGGCGGCCGTTCTTGCGTATGGACCGCCCCGCCGTCCCGTACCGCCATGGCGGGGCGGGGAAGGCGGGGGCGCCCCCGGCCCGGGGCGGGCACCGCGGGCCGGGCTTGGCGGCGGGGGGGGCCGTCGCCCCCGGTTTCCGGTCCGTTGGGGGGGGGGGGGGGCATGCGGCCGGGGGGGCGGGGGACGACGTCGAAATCGAAATCGGACATGATGTGACCTCCGGTTGGTAAGGGAGGCCGCCGTGACCGTCAGGAGGATTTTGCGTGCACCGCGTGCTGAAAACACAAAAGCCGCCTCGGGTCGGGCGGCTTTGGGTGCATCGTGGGTGTGCGATACCTATGCCGCCGGTGTGTACCAGCGGTACCAAAATCGCCCCAGAAGGGCGGAGGAGGTGAGGCGCACGGGGTTCATGGCGTGAACCCTACGCCCGATCGATGTGCTGCACAAGGATTTACTGCGGGAGCGCCCCGCTGCGCTGACTCAGCCGCCGTTCCTCCGCATGATCTCGGCCCTATGTGACGCCTGTTCCCTCACCATGCCTGCCACATCGTCTTCGCCCATGCCGCGGGCGGCGTCCGTGAGGCTGGACAGGGAGACGCCAGCGTCCTTCAGCTTGTTGCTTGCCGCTTCCTCTTCGCCGCTGCGGATGAAAAAGGGGTCGCCCAACTTCATGTAATAGGGCGAGATGAGCCGGGTCTGGCGTAAATGGGCGGTCGCCCGGCGGTTGCCATGGGTTCCGCGCTGGGTTGCCCGGTGCCCGCGCCGGGCTCCACTCCGGAAAGAGCGCGCAGGATCTCAGTCGTCGGAGCCGCCCTGGCCGTTCTTGTCCAATTCTCCCAGCCGCGCGACCAGTTCCTTGCGCCGGGCCAGCGTGTCGTCGGTCGCCTTCAGCATCTCATCCGCCGTGACGGTGTTGGCGCGGGCGAAGAGGCCGCGGTTCTGGGATTCGAACATCCGGCCTCCGTTCATGAAGGCCGTGGACCGAGCCATTTTCAGGCTGCCCATCAGCGCGTTGTTCACGTCGCCGCCGGTGACCTTGCCGCTGTCCACGAGGCCGTTGAGCAGGGTGCGCTCGTTCTGCTTCAGCTTGTTGAACAGGTCCAGCGAAGGCCCCTTCAGGCTCGCCGCCAGGGGGCTCAGGGACAGCGTGTCCTTGGCGCCCGTGGTGGTGGTGGCGGTCGTTGCCGCCCCAGGAGAGCTGATTGCGCCGCCTTGGGCCGCCGACATGGTCTTCGTCGTGGCAACGGCCGGGGCGCCAGCCAAAGGGGGTGAAACGTCCATCAGAGCATCCCTCACGGTCGAGCAATCCCGTGACGATGATTTTATGGTTGTTTTCCCCCTTTGGCAATAAAACCGGAAGGCGATCCTCCGCCGCTCAGCGGTGCTTGCGGTACCAGCCGATCAGCCCGTTGGTCGAGCTGTCGTGCCCCAACGCGGTGGTCGGGCCGTTCTGGAGTTCGGGCAGGATCTTGCCGGCCAGTTGCTTGCCCAGTTCCACGCCCCACTGGTCGAAGCTGTTGATGGCCCACACGATGCCCTGGACGAACACCTTGTGCTCGTACAGCGCGATCAGCGCGCCCAGCGTGTGCGGGTCCAGCTTCTTGAACAGGATGCTGTTGGACGGCTTGTTGCCCTCGAACACGCGGTGGGGAACCAGCGGCTCGATGGCGTCGGCCGGCTTGCCGGACTTGGTCATCTCGGCGCGCACCTCGTCGGCGGTCTTGCCGCGCATCAGGGCTTCCGGCTGGGCGAAGAAGTTCGACAGCAGGATGCGGTGATGGTCGCCGATGGGGTTGTGGGTTTCCGCCGGGGCGAGGAAGTCGGCGGGCACCAGCTCCGTCCCCTGGTGGATCAGCTGGTAGAAGGCGTGCTGGCCGTTGGTGCCCGGCTCGCCGAAGACCACCGGGCCGGTGGCGTAATCCACCCGCGCGCCCTGCCGGTCCACCGTCTTGCCGTTGCTCTCCATGTCCAACTGCTGGAGATAGGCCGGGAAGCGGTGCAGATACTGGTCGTAGGGCAGCACGGCGTGGGACTTGGCGCCCCAGAAATTGACGTACCAGACGCCGAGCATCGCCATAAGCACCGGCATGTTGCGCTCCAGCGGCGCGGTGCGGAAATGCTCGTCCATGTCGTGGGCGCCGGCCAGCAGCTCGGTGAAGCGGTCCATGCCGATGCCGAGCGCGATGGACAGCCCGATCGCCGACCACAACGAATAGCGCCCGCCGACCCAATCCCAGAAGCCGAACATGTTGTCCGGGTCGATGCCGAACTTGCGCACCTCCGCCTCGTTGGTGGAGACAGCGACGAAATGCTTGGCGACATGGGCGGGGTCGCCGGCGCTCTCCAGGAACCAGCGCCGCGCGGTGTGGGCGTTGGTCAGAGTCTCCTGGGTGGTGAAGGTCTTGGACGCGATGACGAACAGCGTCGTCTCCGGGTCCAGCCATTCCAGCGTCTCGCTGATGTGGGTGCCGTCGACGTTGGAGACGAAATGCACGCCGATCTGCGGGTGCAGGTAGGGGGTCAGCGCCTCCGTCACCATCACCGGGCCAAGGTCGGACCCGCCGATGCCGATGTTGACGATGTCGGTGATCGGGTGGCCGGTGTAGCCGGTCCAGGCGCCGTCGCGGACCTGCCGGACGAAGCGCTCCATCCGGTGCAGGACGGCGTTCACCTCCGGCATCACGTCCTGGCCGTCCACCATGACCGGGCGGTTGGAGCGGTTGCGCAGCGCGGTGTGCAGGACGGCGCGGTCCTCGGTGATGTTGATCCGCTCCCCGGCGAACATGCGGTCGCGCCAGCCTTCCACGTCCTGCTGGCGGGCGAGGTCGAGCAGAAGGGTCCGGGTCTCCTCGGTGATGCGATTCTTCGAATAATCGAACAGCAGGCCGCAGGCTTCCAGGGAGAAGCGGTTGAAGCGGTCGGCGTCGGCGGCGAACAGGTCGCGCATATGGAGGGTCGAAACGTCCTGGCGATGACGGGCCAGGGCTTCCCAGGCGGGCGAACGGGTGAGCGCTGACATCGGGATTTTGCCTCCTTCTCGCGTGCGCGGAGCCTAGCACCGATCGGTGCGCGCCGGGTACGCGCCAAAGCGGCGCATCCAACGTGCACAAAGGTCTAGGTGAAGCGGTCTAGTTTGAGCGGACTATGCGGGGCGGTGGATGAAACCGGCAACCGTTGCCCTGTGTTCTTTTCGGGACAGGAGGTGACCATGAGCGATCCGAACAAACCCGAACTGAACCCGCCGGGTCCGGCCGAGGAGGAACGCCGCGAGGACGAGCGGCCCGATCAGGTGGGGATCATCCCCGGCAAGGTGCCGGGCCGCCCCATCGATCCCGGCGATCCGCGCTTTCCGGGGAGCCAGCCGGATCTGGCGTAAGACCGGATCTGGCGTAAGAAGGGTCGCCGCGGTGGGGGGCCCACCGCGGCGCCTTTCTCAGCTCCCCCCGTCGATGGTCCGCGTCGCGGTCACGCCTTCCGGACGGCCGACCAGCACGGTCAGCAGCCGGTTGGGGTCGAGCAGCCGCTTGGCGACGCGCTGCACGTCCGCCTGGGTGACGCCGTTGATGAAGGCGTTGCGGCGGTCGAGATAGTCGATGCCCAACTCGTCGCGCTTGACCTGGAGCAGGATGCCTGCGATCGCCTGCGTGCTGCTGAGCTGCAGCGGGAAGCTGCCGGTGAGGTAGGTCTTGGCGTCGGCCAGTTCCTCCTCCGTCACGCCCTGGTCGGCCATGCGCTTCCATTCCTGGCGCATGATGTCCAGGGCCTGACCGGCCTTGGCGTTCACCGTGTTGCCGCCGGCCATGACCAGCGCGGAATGGTCCATCGGGATCAGGTAGCTGTAGACGCCGTAGCTGAGGCCGCGCTTCTCCCGCACCTCCTCCATCAGGCGGGAGCCGAAGCCGCCGCCGCCCAGGACGTAGTTCATCACGGTCGCCGCGTACCAGTCGGGGTCGGCGCGCTTGAGTCCGGTCTGGCCCATCAGCATGACGGTCTGCGCGGTCGGTCGGGTGGCGACCAGCGTCTCGCCCAGCCCCTTCGGCTCGACGTCGGGGATGGCGGCGTTCGCGGAGGTGGCGGGCAGGCCGCCGAACACATGGTCGAGCGCGCGGCCGAGATCCTCCGGGCTGATATCGCCCGCTGCGGCGACGACCAGCCGGTCGCGCCCGAAGCCGGTCTTCACGAAGCCGCGCAGGTCGTCCGGGGTGATCGTCGGCAGCGACTCCAGCGTGCCGCGGATCTCGTCGCCGTAGGGGTGGCCGGGGTAGGCGGTGGAATAGAACAGCCGCCGTCCGACGTAGTTGGGATCGGCCTGATCGCGGCGCAGGCTGGACAGCACGGCGGCGCGCATGCGCTCCACCGCCTCCGCGTCGAAGCGCGGCTCGGCCAGCGACAGGCGGGTCAGCTCGAACGCCTCGTCGCGGCGGTCGCTCAGCGTGCGCAGGCTGCCGCCGAAGCCGTCGCGTCCGGCGTCGTAGCCCAGCGCGATGGCGTTGTCCTGAAGCCGCGCGGCGAAGGCCTGGCTGTCATAGGGACCGGCGCCCTCGTCCAGCGTGCGGGCGGCGAGGTTGGCGAGGCCCTCCTTGCCCTTGGGGTCGGACGCGCCGGCCCCTTCGAAGGCCCATTCCAGGGCGATGATGGGGACCTTGCGGTCCTCGACCAGCCATGCCTCGATCCCGCCGGGGCTGACCACCCGCTTGATCTCGATGGCGGCTGCCGGAGTGGTGATGGCGAAGGCGAAAAGGAAAAGACAGACGCCGAAGACGCGCTTGGACACGAGGCGCTTGGATAGGACGATCATCTCAGCTTCCCTTGTCCTGGAGCGGCAGCAGAAGGCCGGTGACGTGGTTGGTCTGGCCCAGAACGGCGCGGGCGGCGGCGTTGACCTGATCGGCGGTCACCGCGTCGATGCGCACCGGCCAGTTCTCCACGTCGTCGATGCTCTGGCCGGTGGCGATGGCGGCGCCCAGCGTCTGGGCCGGGCCGGTCAGGCTGTCGCGGGCGTAGGCGGCCTCGGCCAGCATGCGCTTCTTGGCGGTGGCCACCTCCTCCTCGGTCACGCCCTTCTCGACGAGCGTCCGGATGTCGGCTTCCAGCGCCGCTTCCAGCTTCTCCATGGTGACGCCGGAAGCCGGCGAGGCGCCCGCCGCCAGCGAGGTCATGTCCCAGGACGACGGGCTGTAGCCCAGCCAGGCCGAGGTCGCGATGCGCTGCTCGACGACGAGGCTGCGGTAGAGGCGGGAGGTCGGGCCGCCGCTCATGATCTCCGACAGCACCTGGAGCGGGTAGGCATAACCCTCCTTGTCGGTGCGGTAGGAGGGGGCGAGCCAATTGCGGCGGATCGAGGGCTGGCGCACCTCGTCGTCGCGCAGGATGACCCGGCGGGCGGCGCTGATCGGCGGCTCCTGCACGCGGACGCGCTCCGGCACCGGGCGGGTGGGGATGCCGCCGTAGTATTTCTCGGCGAGCGGCTTCAACTCCTCCGCCGTCACGTCGCCGGACACCACCAGCACGGCGTTGTTGGGCGCGTACCAGCTCTTGTAGAAGGACTCCGCCTCCTCCCGCGTCAGCGTGGCCATCTCCTGCGGCCAGCCGATGATCGGGGTGCCGTAGGGGTGGTGGACGTAGAGGGTGGCGTTGACCTGCTCGCCAATGCGGTCGGCGGGTTCGTTCTCGATGCGCTGGCGGCGCTCCTCGATGATGACGTCGCGCTCCGGATAGACCAGCTGGTCGGTGAGGCGGAGGTTCGACATGCGGTCGGCCTCCATCTTCATCACCAGCTCCAGCCGGTCGCGCGCCACGTTCTGGAAATAGGCCGTGTAGTCCCAGGAGGTGAAGGCGTTGTCGCGCCCGCCGTTCTTGGCGACGATGCGGGAGAAGGCGCCGGGCGGAACCTCCTCCGTCCCCTTGAACATCAGATGCTCTAGGAAATGGGCGATGCCCGACACGCCGCGCGGCTCGTCCGCCGCGCCCACCTTGTACCAGACCATGTGTGTGACCACCGGCACGCGCTGGTTGGTCACCAGCACGACCTGCATGCCGTTGGACAGGGTGAAGGTCTCCGGGAAGAAGACGCCCTTCTCGGCGGCGAAGGCGGGGGCGGCGGCGGCGGTGGCGCCGGCCAGGGCGAACGCCAGGACGCCCGCGGCGGCAAGCCGACGCCAGGGCCGTTTCCAGGGTGGCGGGGCGGTGGGGCCGTTGGGGAGCATGGGCCTCTCGTTGGGAGCGAAGGGGACGGGAATGCAAAAGGGGGCGTCCCCGTCTGGGAACGCCCCCTAGATACTGGTGCGGCGAAGCGCCCGGAACAATGCCCTGAATTGGGTCCCCGAAATCGGCTTAGAACAGGCCCTCCAGCGGCGCCCGGCGCTTGCGTTCGATGGTCGGGATGGTGCCGTCGTTCAGCGCCTTGCCAGTGGCCTGGGCCTCGCGCAGGCGCTGGGTTTCCTTCTTCGGATCGACGACCTCGTAGGGCTGCTCCTGCGTCTGCCAGAACAGCAGGGAGTCGATCCAGCTCTTGTCGGCGACGACGAGCTGGGTCGTCTCCTGGTCGACCTTGTTGCGGATGCCCGGCTCGATGCCGCTCTTGGCGCCGGCCTGGGCGATCAGGGCCGACTCGCCGGCGGTACCGGCAGCCGTCCGGCCGCCCGCGGCGGTGGCGCGCGAGGAGCCGCCGAAGACCGAGGCGGCGGCCACCGCGGCCGACGTGGCGTCCTGCGGGCGCGCCGCGCCGGGGCGCGGCTCCGGCAGGCGGGCGAGGCTCGGCGGCATGGTCAGCGGCGCGCGGGACACGACCGTGAACTCGTCCGGGCTCGTGCGGTCGAGGCCGATGGAGCGGCGGACGTCGGTGCATCCGGTGAGCGCCAGCGCGACGAGCGCCAAGCCCAGCAGCGGACCCCGCCCCAGGGAACGGGTGGAGCGCCGCGCGATGGAGGAGGCGAAGGAAAGCATGGTCACGTTCGAGTCCCGTCGTCTAGTCGTCAGGCCGCTTGTCGTCGGGCCGCGTCCCTTATAGCGGCTCCGTCGCGTGAACTATTACGACTTTTCGCGGCCGGCGAACAGCCCATCCAGCACGAGAAGCGCCACGCCGACGCTGATTCCGCTGTCTGCCACGTTGAAGGCCCAGAAATGCCACCCCCCGATGTGGAAATCGAGGAAATCGGCGACAGCCCCGTACAGGAACCGGTCGATCACGTTTCCGATGGCCCCGCCGATCACCATCCCCAGCGCCAGCGCAAGGTAGCGCCGGTCAGCCTGCCGCAGCCACAGCAGCAGCGCCACCACGATGGCGAAGGCCACCGCGGCCAGCACGTAGGGCATCCAGGCGTGGGAGCTGCCGAAGGTGCCGAAGCTGACCCCGGTGTTCCAGGCCAGCACGAGATTGAAGAAGGGCGTGACCTCGATGACCCGTGGGTAGGGCTGCATGACCACGTCGAGGATCCACCATTTGGTGAGCTGGTCGAGGACCACCACCAGCGCGGCGACGGACAGGCCGAAGACCGTGTGGCTGCGGCTGCCGGACGTGGAGAGGCTGCTCATGAAGTGCTCCTGCTCCCTCTCCCCTCTGGGGAGAGGGTCGGGGTGAGGGGGTTGCGCGTTTGCCGGACGCGTCGAGGAAGCGGAACCCCCTCACCCTAACCCTCTCCCCAGAGGGGAGAGGGGATAAGGCGCAGGCTCCGGCAACGCGTATTAGAACGCCGGTTCCGCGTCCACGGCTTCGGCGCAACGGAGGCACAGCGTCGGGTGTGCGGCGTTCGTGCCGACCTCCGGAAGGATCTTCCAGCAGCGCTCGCACTTGCCCCCTTCGGCGAGTCCGGGCACCACCGCGATGCCGGCCACGTCGGGCAGGACGAACGCGCCCTCAGGCGCCGTGCCCTCCGCCACGGTGATCTGCGAGGTGATGCAGATCTCGGCGAAGTCCACGCCGTCGAGCAATGCCTTGGTCGCCGCGTCCACGAAGACGGTCGGGTTGGCCTGCAGGGACGAACCGATCTTCTTGTTGGCCCGCTCCAGTTCCAGCGCCCCGGTGACGGTGCGGCGGACGGTGCGGATGGACTCCCACTTGGCGGCGAGATCGTCGTTGCGCCATTCCGTCGGGATGGCCGGGAAGACGCGCAGATGGACGCTTTCCTCGGTCCAGCCCTCGACGCCGGTCAGGCCCGCGGGACGGGCGAGCCACGCCTCCTCCGCGGTGAAGCAGAGGATCGGTGCCAGCCACGCGGTCAGGGTGGAGAGCAGATGCTCCATCACCGTGCGGACCGCGCGGCGGCGGACCGAGCCCGGCGCGTCGCAGTAGAGGCTGTCCTTGCGGACGTCGAAGTAGAAGGCCGACAGCTCCACGGCGCAGAAATTGTGGATCGCCACCGACAGGTCGTGGAAGTCGTAGGCCTCGATCTTGCCGCGGACCAGGGCGTCCAGCTCCGACAGGCGGTGCAGGACCCAGCGCTCCAGCTCCGGCATCTCGGCGACGGCGATGCGCTCCGCCGGGGTGTAGTCGGCCAGCGCGCCGAGGATGTAGCGCAGCGTGTTGCGCAGGCGGCGGTAGTGGTCGGCCTGATACTTGATGATCTCCGGCCCGATGCGCTGGTCCTCGGTGTAGTCGGTGCTGACCACCCAGAGGCGCAGGATGTCGGCGCCGTACTTGTCGCAGACCTCCTGCGGGGCGACCACATTGCCCAGCGACTTGGACATCTTGCGGCCCTGCTCGTCGAGCGTGAAGCCGTGCGTCAGCACCGCGTCGTAGGGCGCCCGGCCGCGCGTGCCGCAGCTTTCCAGCAGGGAGGAGTGGAACCAGCCGCGGTGCTGGTCGGAGCCCTCAAGATAGAGGGAGGCCGGCCACTTCAGCTCCGGCCGCTGCTCCAGCACGAAGGCGTGGGTCGAGCCGGACTCGAACCACACGTCGACGATGTCCCTGACCTGCTCGTAGTCGTCGGCGCGGTAGGCGTTGCCGAGGAAGTCCTGCGCCGGGCGGGCGAACCACGCGTCGGAGCCTTCCTTCTCGAAGATGTCGGCGATGCGGTTGAACACCTCGGCGTCGCGCAGGATCGCGCCGTTGTCCTTGCGGACGAACAGGGCGATCGGCACGCCCCAGGCGCGCTGGCGGCTGATGCACCAGTCCGGGCGCTGCTCGATCATCGCGCGGATGCGGTTCTCGCCCTGGGCGGGGAACCACGTCGTGTCGGAGATCGCCTGCAGCGCCGTCTTGCGCAGGTCGTTCGTCTCCATGGAGATGAACCACTGCGGCGTGGTGCGGAAGATCAGCGGGGCCTTCGAGCGCCAGGAATGCGGGTAGCTGTGCTTGACGCGGCCCTTGGCGAGCAGCGCCCCGACCTCCTGGAAGGCCTTCAGCACGGCGCCGTTGGCCTCGCCCGGCTTGCCTTCGGCGGTGTAGACGCGCAGGCCGGCGAACAGCGGGACGTGGTCGTAGTAGCGCCCGTCCTCGCCGACCGTCTGCGGCACCTCGATGCCGTTGGCCTGACCCAGGTGGAAGTCGTCCTCGCCGTGGCCGGGTGCTATGTGGACGAAGCCGGTGCCGGCGTCGGTCGTCACGAAGTCGCCGGCCAGCAGCGGCACCTTGAAGTCGTAGCCGCTGCGGGTCAGCGGGTGGTGGCAGTAGCCGCCGGCCAGACGCGAGCCGGGGAAGCGGTGCAGCAGCCGCGCGTCGGCGATCTTGGTTTCCTTGAAGACGCTTTCGGCCAGCGCGGTGGCGATGACGAGCCGCTCGCCGACCTCGGCGAGGCTGCCCTCCTCGACCGCCAGCACCTTGTAGGTCGCGTATTCGATGTCCTCGCCGAAGGCGATGGCGCGGTTGCCCGGCAGGGTCCAGGGGGTGGTCGTCCAGATGACGATGTTGGCGTCGTCGACCTCCGGCGCCGGCGAGCCCCAGATGGCGAAGCGCGCGAAGACGGTGGTCGAGGTGTGGTCGTGGTATTCGATCTCCGCCTCGGCCAGCGCGGTCTTCTCGACCACCGACCACATGACCGGCTTGGCGCCCTTGTAGAGGCCGCCGTTCATGGCGAACTTGTGGATCTCACGGACGATCTGCGCCTCGGCGGGCAGCGTCATGGTCAGGTACGGGTCGGCCCAGTTGCCCTCGACGCCCAGGCGGCGGAACTCGCCGGCCTGCACGTCCACCCACTTCTGGGCGAACTGGCGGCACTCGGCGCGGAACTGGTTGAGCGGAACCTCGTCCTTGTCCTTGCCCTCGGCCCGGTACTTCTCCTCGATCTTCCACTCGATGGGCAGGCCGTGGCAGTCCCAGCCGGGGACGTAGTTGGAGTCGAAGCCCTGCATCTGGCGCGAGCGGACGATGACGTCCTTCAGCACCTTGTTGACGGCGTGGCCGATGTGGATGTTGCCGTTGGCGTAGGGCGGGCCGTCGTGCAGGACGAACTTCTCACGGCCCTTCGCCGTCTCGCGCAGCCGCTGGAAGAGGCCCATGTCCTCCCAGCGCTTCAGCAGCTCCGGCTCCTTGGTGGGCAGGCCGCCGCGCATGGGGAAGTCGGTGCGGGGCAGGAAGACGGTGGACTTGTAGTCGCGGGTCATGTCGGGGATTTCCTGAACCTGAAGCAGAACCGTCGGGCGGCAGCGGTCAGGCCCCCGACGCACGCACAAACGAGGCGGTCCCGGCCCCCCTCAGGAGGCCGGGTTGGTAATTCGCGCCATACGCGCCATGACCCACGCCGGATGCAGCATCGCGCGGGATATTAGCGGTGTGGGCGGTGCGGTCAAGGCGCGGCGCCTCCGGGCGGCGTCAGTCGAAGCTGGCCTTGCCGCCGTGGGCGGCGGACCAGCCGACCGGGTCGTTCAGGAACTTTTCGACTTCCGACAGGGTGTTCTCGTCGAAGTACTGGTTCTCGCGGGCGACCTTCAACACGTCCCACCAGGTGCACAGCTCGTGCAGGCGGACGCCGATGCGGTCCATGTTGGTCTTCGATTGCGGGAAGATGCCGTAATGGAAGATCACGAAGCTGTCGGTCACGGTGGCGCCGCCGTTGCGCAGCGCCGTGACGAAGTTCTCCTTGCTCTTGCCGTCGGTGGCGAGGTCCTCGACCAGGATGACCCGCTGCCCCTCGGTCAGCACGCCCTCGATCTGGGCGTTGCGCCCGAAGCCCTTCGGCTTCTTGCGGACATACTGCATGGGCAGTTCCAGCCGCTCGGCGATCCAGGCGGCAAAGGGGATGCCCGCCGTCTCGCCGCCGGCCACCGCGTCGATGCTCTCGTAGCCGATCTCGCGCTCGATGGTCTGGACGGCGAAGTCCATCAGCGCCTTGCGGGCGCGCGGGAAGGACACGATGCGCCGGCAGTCGGTGTAGACCGGGCTCGCCCAGCCGGAGGTGAAGATGAAGGGCGTCTCGGCGTTGAAATGCAGCGCCTTGATTTCCAGCAGGATCTTCGCGGCGGTGGCGGCGATGGTCGCCCGGTCACCATTGGCAGGGGCGGGCAAAGCGGCGGTGGTCATGGCCTAACGGCTCCCAGGGAGGCTCAAACTGCCCCGTGTGTAGCCCCCCGGCGTGCGAATCGCAATGGCCGGTCCTTGCCGGTCAGCCCAGCCCGTGCCGGTTGGCCGGGATGAAGTCGTCGTCCAGAATTTGGGCGAGGCTGTAGGGGCAATCGGTGGGGAGGGCTTCGGGCGCCACGCCGTCGAACAGCTCCAGAGCCTTGACCGCCAGCCGGTGCCCCTGCTTCCACGCCTTCGGAAGAAGATCGGGCGCCTTGCGCGCCAGGGTGCCGCTGTCCTCCAGCGCGTAGACCGCCCGGCCGCGCTGTTCCACGACGCTGAGCATCCATTTGTTGCGTGGCGCCGGGGCGGGCGAATGCTCCAGCTTCAACAGATGTTCGATGACGTTGGTGAGGGCGCTGACCAGCGCGCTTTCCTGGCTGCGGCCCAAGCTCTCGACCTCCTCCGCCAGATTCTCCATATCCAACTCGGAGTTGACGCGCGTCTCCGCCATCCGACGAAGCGTGGCGGCCTGCTCCAGGGTCCAGGCGTACCAGTCGGTGTCGTAGAGGTGGCCGTCGGGCATGGGACCCTCCCGGTGGAATCCGTGCGTCAGGTTAACCTGGAACACCGCGGGCGGTCCATATGGACTCACTTCCCCGGCAGCGCCAGCGCGATGCAGCGGGTCAGCACCGGGTTGCCGGTCATCTCGCGGTAGGCCTGGACGATGGCGGGCTCGGCGGCCTTACACTGCTCCATCGTCTGGAACTCGATGGTGGTCGGGCCGCCCTGGTTCAGGATGAAGAGCAGAAGGATCACGCGGTCCATCGTCGCTCAGCCTTCCGACCGCGGTTCCCGGGCCAGCACGGCGCGGGCGGCGGCGGCGTCTTGGACGATCTGGTCCTTCAGCTCGTTGAAGCTGCCGAACTTGCGCTCCGGCCGCAGGAACTCGATGAGCTGGACGCGCAGATGCTGGCCGTAGAGGTCGCCGTCGAAGTCGAGGATGTGGGTCTCCAGCCGCTCCACCGTTCCGCCCACGGTCGGGCGGCGGCCCAGGTTGGCGACGCCGTTGCGCCAGACCGTGCCCGCCCCCTGGTCCACCCCGGTGCGCACCGCGTAGACGCCGAAGGCGGGACGGAGGTAGTCGGCCAGCTCGACGTTGGCGGTGGGGAAGCCGATGGTGCGGCCCTTGTGGTCGCCATGCTCCACGCGCCCCTCGATCTCCCAGGGTGAGCCGAGCAGCCGGGCCGCCTCGCGCGGGTTGCCGGCGACCAGCGCGTCGCGCACGCGGGTGGAGGAATAGACGCCGTCCGCATCGTCGGCCACTGGCCCGACCTCGGTCACGCCGAAGCCGTGGGCCGCGCCGGCCTGCCGCAGCAGGGCGGGATCGCCGCCGCGGCCATGGCCGAACAGGAAGTCGTAGCCGCAGACGACGTGCCGCACGCCCAGCCCGGCCACCAGATCCTCCTGGATGAAGGCGTTCGCGGTCTTGTGCAGGAAGCTCTCGTCGAAATGGCAGACGAACAGCAGATCGACGCCCAGCGCCTCGATGTGGCGGGCCTTGACGCGGAAGGGCGACAGGCGGAAGGGGGCGTCGTCCGGGCGGAAGACCGAGCGGGGGTGCGGCTCAAAGGTCATCACCGCCGAGGGCGCGCCGAGATCGCGGGCGATCCGCTGAGCGGTGGCGATCACCGCCTGATGGCCACGGTGCACCCCGTCGAAGTTGCCCAGGGCGACGACGGCCCCGCGGGCGTCCTCCGGCAGGTCGGCGGTGTGTCGGAACAATCGCATGCGTCACGCCCTGATGGTCTGCGGGCCGCGCACGGCCCCCGGAAACGATGGCGGCCCGCCGGGGCGGGCCATGCCATGGGCGTCTTATATAGACCGGAGCCGGCGCGTGGTCTACGCACCGGCGACCGGCAAGTCATTTCGCTTGTTGAAGGCTTGCCCGCCCTAAGGGCTTGACGGGATCACCCGCGGGACGGGACCATCAGCAGGGCCTCGCCCTCGATCACCACCGTCTCGCCGACGGTGCAGACCGTGCGGACGACGGCGCGGCGCTTCTCCGGGATGATCTCGGTGACGGTGGCGCGGGCGGTCACCGTATCGCCGGCGCGGACCGGCGCCTTGAAGCGCACGGTCTGGCTCATGTAGATGGCGCCCGGACCGGGCAGCTTGGTGCCGAGAACGGCGGAAATGAAGCTGACGCTCAGCATGCCGTGGGCGATGCGGCCCTGGAACATGGTGCCGCTGGCGTATTCCTGGTTCAGGTGGACCGGGTTGGTGTCGCCGGAGATGCCGGCGAACAGCACGATGTCCGCCTCGGTAACCGTCTTCGCGAAGGACGCCGTCATGCCGACGGTCAAATCCTCGATGCAGTGGCCCTCGTTGTCCTTCAGGACTTGGCGAACATCATCCATACCGCGGTTCCTTTTCATCAAGCACCGGCCAGAAGCGCCGACCGTGCGGTGCGACAACACGTATGGTGCAATGCGATATATGCACTGCAACCACGTGATGGCAACACGACTCGCCTGAAAAAGTGAAAAAACCGCTAACCTCTTTCGAAAGAGGAGGCAGTCGCGGCGTCCTGCCTATTTCCTCTGGTCCGGCGATTTCAGTTCCGTGACAGTAAAAGTCCGGAGCGGCTTCAGTTAATATGTACACTGACAATTCGGCCTGCTGCACCGCGGAATGCGGGGCGACTCGGGGGCGGATGGCTTGACTTCGCGCCGCCGCGGCCAACCGTCACCTCTCATCCCCCCGAACCGCGACGGAATCCGACCCATGCCCCACCGCTTCGCGCTGGTCACCGGCGGCACCTCCGGCATCGGCGCCGGCTTCGCCCGTGCCCTGTCCGCCGACACCGGCCTGCTGCTGGCCGCCCGCAACGCCGAGGCCCTGACCACCGCAAAGACGGAGCTGGAGGCCACCGGACGCCGGGTGGAGGTGCTGGCCACCGACCTGACCACTGACGCGGGGCGGAACGCCCTGATCCAGAAGGCGGAGACGCTGGAGATCGATCTGCTCATCAACAATGCCGGGTCCGGCGCCTTCGGGCCGGTGCTCGACAACAGCCCGGAGGCGGAGCGGACGACGGTGGAGCTGAACGTGGTGGCGACCACGGTGCTGACCCGCGCACTGCTGCCCGGCATGATCGAGCGGGCGGCCCGCGACGGGCGGCGGGCGGGGCTGATCCTGCTGTCGAGCACGGCGGCCTTCCAGCCGATCCCGTTCCTCGGGACCTACTGCGCCAGCAAGAGCTTCATCCTGGCCTATGGCGAGGCGCTGGCGACGGAGCTGAAGCGCAAGCCGGTGGATGTGCTGGTCCTGTGCCCCGGCGCCACCCGCACCGCCTTCGGCAAGCGCGCCGGCTTCGCCCTGAACGCCCTGCCGGGGGCTGCCGATCCGCTGGACGTGGCGCGGGAGGGGTTGCAGGCGCTGGGGCGCCGCACGGTGCATGTGCACGGCTTCGGCACCCGCAACATGCTGCGCCCCTTCCTGTGGTCACGCCACGCGGCGTCGGACGGGCTGGGCGCGCTGCTGGCCGCCTTCGACCGCGGCCAGCGCGCGCGCAGGACCGCCCGTCCGCCGCGAGAGAAAGTTTAGCGGTCGGACCCCGACCCGCTTTGCTGATCGGCGCGCGACGAACCGGACCGGGCCGCGCCGATCCCTTTCTTGTCAGACGAGGGCTGTTCGGCGACCTGAGTCTTGTCGGCCTTCTCGGCCTTGGCCTCGACCTTCTCCTTCACGGACTCGGTCGGCTGTTCGGACGGCTTGGCCTCGACGCGGACCGGGGCCACGCCGTCCTCGATCATGTCGAGCTGTTTGGCGGCCTTCTTCGACAGGTCGATGACCCGCCCGTCCACATAGGGGCCGCGGTCGTTGACGATGACGTCGACGCTCTTGCCGTTGTCCTGGTTGGTCACGGTGACCTTGCTGCCCAGCGGCAGCTCGCGCGAGGCGGCGGTCGGCTTGTTCTGGTCGAAACGCTCGCCGCTGGCCGTCTTCTTGCCGTGGAACGAACCGCCATAGAAAGACGCCTCGCCCTCATGGACGATCACCGGTTCGCCCTCGTCCGTGCGTTCCACGGCGATCGGCGGCACCGACGCGTCCTTGGGGCTTTGTGATTTGGATGAGGGCTGGGCCTGGGCGGCCATGGGGGACAGAGGCAAGGACAGGGACAAGGCGCAGAGCGCCATGGACAGTGTACGCGCCATGTGCATTCGAATGTACCTCCCATTGGACCTGGACAACATCCGTGGGAGGTCGGGGGTTCCACTGGATCACCGGCACCGCCGCCGTGGGCTGGACCTGCCCGGTCCGATGATGGTTCAATCATCCCCTCAAAGATGGAGAGCGCAGGAATGGCCGTGAGCGTGGCGGATCTGGGTGTGGAGCCACGGTTCGGCTGGGTGACGATGGGGGACGGGACGCGGCTGCGCACCGCCCATTGGACGGCCACCAAAGCCCCGCCGCGCGGCACCGCGCTGCTGCTGACCGGCCGGGCGGAGTTCATCGAGAAATACGCCGAGACGGTGGGGGAGCTGCTTGCCCGCGGCTTCGAGGTCTTCGCCTTCGACTGGCGCAACCAGGGCCTGTCCGACCGTCCCCTGCCCAACCCTCAGATCCATCACCTGGACAGCTTCGACACGCTGGCCGGCGATCTTGACGAGGTGGTGGAGCGGCTGGTGAGGCCGCGGCAGCGCGGGCCGCTGCTGCTGGTCGCCCACAGCATGGGCGGGCTGGTCGCCCTGATGGCCCTGCTCCGCAACCCGGCCCTGTGCGACGCTGCGGTGCTGACGGCGCCGATGTTCGACATCTTCACCGGCCCGGTGCCGCGCCGCATGGCGGTCTGGCTGGCCGAGCGCCTGTGCGCCCGTGGGCGGGCCGCCGAATACGCCTTCGGCCAGCACGATTACGACCCGGTGGAGGGGCTGTTCACCCCGGTCAACCCGATCACTTCGGACCCTCGCCGCTACGCCACCTACCACGACGCCTTCCGCGACCGGCCCGAACTGCGGGTGGGCGGGGTCAGCTTCGGCTGGGTGCGGGCGGCCCTGCGCGCTGCCGACCACATCCGCTTCACCGCGCCGCTGGAGCGGGTAACGACGCCCATTCTGCTGCTGAGCGCCCCCGCCGACGCTGTCGTCCGCTCGGAGTCGCACCGGCTGGCCGCCGCCCGGCTGGGCAACGCCGTGTTGAAGGAGCATGCCGACGCCAAGCACGAGCTGCTGATGGAGCGTGACGACATCCGTGACCGGGTGTGGGCGGACATCGACGCCTTCCTCGCCGCCCTACCTCTGTAAGCCGGGCATCTGTAGGGCGGGCTGTGCTAGGTCCTTGGCGCGGGCGCCCGCGCGCCCACATGAGGGACGCTTTGCGCCTGCTTCCACGCCCGCTCTTATGTTCAAGGGTCTGCCTTCCATGTCCGATTTCTGGAAAGAGTCCGGTTTCCATCTGCTGACGCGCGACGCCGACGGCTGGCTGGCGGTCACGCCGGACTTCCTGCGCGCCTATCTGATGCGGCCGGAGATGCGCCCGCCCGAGGACGCCTGCGAGACCGAGCACGCACTGTTCGCCGGCCTGCTCGACGATCCCACCCGCCCCGTCCCGCCGGGCATGGTGGAGGCGCTGGCCGATGCGGACGCGCGGGAGAACTGGACGGTCTGGCTGGGCTTCCGCGACCGGCTGCTCGCTGCCGGTACGGTCGAGGGTTGCTACCTCCGCCTGTTCCGCGAGGGCGCGCGGGGCGTGCCGGGGCTGTTCATCGACCAGATGGCCCATGTGATCCTGCGCAACATTCTGGACGGCACACCGTCGGGCCTGCGCGCGCGGGCGGGCGAACTGTTCTTCCGGCCCCAGACCGTGTCGGTGGACGACGGGCGCGTCCGGCTGGCTGACAGCGAGACGGTGGAGATGCTGGCCGCGACCGGCGGCTTCGGCAGCCTGGGCCGGCTGGTGGTGGAGGCCGGGACTGCCCCGCGCTCCGTCGATCTTGACGTCCTCGACGAGACCAACCACCCCCGCTATTGGGAGCGCGATTCGCGGCACGACACCGTGCTGGACGTGACCTTCGCCGCGGCCGGTCTCGACGCGCTGTGCCGTGTCCTGGAGGGCTGGGTGCGGCATTTCCTGGGGGTAGCGGTGTCGATCCAGCCGGTGCAGCGGATCAGCGACGAGCGCTGGGTCTGGCATGTCGGGTTGGACGGGGAGGCCACGGCGATCCTCAACGACCTCTACAACGGGGCCGAGGTGGGGGAGGAACGGCTGGCCCGCATCCTGTCGCTGTTCCGGCTCGAGTTCGCCGATTCCGCGGCGATGCGCGCCGACATCGCCGGGCGGCCCGTCTATCTGGCCCTGGCGATGACCGCCGACCGCAAGCTGCGCCTGAAGCCGCAGAATCTGCTGGTCAACCTGCCGCTGGCTCAGATGAACTGACCGGCAATCCTATAGCCATACTGTCAGTGTGACTATCTGCCGCCCCGGCTGCGGGTGGGCGGCGGCTTATAAGGATGTTTCCTGAAGGGGGAAACGTCATGCAATTAAACACAACGCAGCCGAAGACGATGAAGCCGAACCTTGCCGACCCGCGTTGGGAGACGATGGCGTGGCAGGACGGCTTCGGCGTCGGGAACGCCATGATCGACGCTGACCACAAGCGCCTGTTCGAGCTGTTCAACGAGTTCGTCACCGCGGTGAACGCGTTCCGCGCCGACAGCGAGATCCAGGACGTGCTGGGGGAGTTGCTCGACTACACCGACACCCATTTCGACCGGGAAGAGACGCTGATGCGCGAGCACGGCTATCCCGACTACGCCGCCCACAAGGCGCTGCACGATAGCTTCGTCCGCCAGTTGCACGACGTAAACAGCGCGCTGGATGCGGGTGGGGAAAAGGGCGCCTTCGTGCTCGGCTTCCTCGCCAAATGGCTGTCCGGCCACATTCTGGGCGTGGACACCAAGCTGGGCGCCTACCTGCGCGAGCGCGGGGTGGAGGCGTAAAGGGCAAAGCCCCTCTCCCACGGTGGGAGAGGGGCGGTGTCACCTGATGGTTACTGTTTGTTCGACTCGCCGCTGTGCTTCGGGCCGCGGTTCAGCGAGGTCATGCTGTCGCTGTACTGGAACTCCGGCATGTCGCGCACGCTCGCCTGAGTGACGTCGCGCAGCGTAATTGGGCCGTTGCCCGGAAGCACGTCGGCCAGCGCGATGTCCGCGGCGATCTCCTTGCCGCCAATGCCGAGGAAACCGCCGCTCTGAATCACCAGGAGCTGTGCGTTGCCGTCCGGGCCGAGGATCACGTCGGACACCTTGCCGACCTTCTCGCCGTCGGCGCCGATCACCGTGCGGCTCATCAGATGCTCGACGCTGGCGCTGGCCGGGGCTCCGCTTGTGGGGCCGGCCGGTCGGGCGCTCTGCCCCTGGTCCATAATGACCGAGTTCGGGGCCTGGGCGCCCGGGGTTTGTGCCGAACCGCCGGTGCCGGTCTGGGCCGCGGCGACGCCGGTCGTCAGCGCCAGGGCGGACAGGGTCGCGATCACCGTCTTGTGCATGGAAGGTCTCCTCGTTGCACGAAACCGACCCTTCCAACCGGAGGGAGCGGGAAAGGTCACGCGGGACCGCCTGTGACATCGTGGGGCGACTCGGGGCGCCGTCCGGGTGCCTCGCCACGGGACCGGTCCAGCGGGCAAAAGTGGGTTGGCGGGTATGGGAGGCCGGAGAAGGGTGTACCGCCGATTCGCCCCCCGTGGCTCCTGCAGTCGGAGGGGTCCGATGAGCCCGCGAAAGTGACGGATTCCTTACAGGAATCGGGCGCCGGAGGCGTTCGGCGCGGGACTAGATGTGGGGGTGGGGCGATTTTTCTCGGGAACCCGCGGCGGCTTGGTCCGTTGACCTGACGCGCCATATCTAGGAGGTAGGCCCGCGTCAAGCACACAATATCTTGGGCCGGGTCTTGCTTGGCCTAAAGCTTGAGGCTAGGATGCGCACCAACATACAGGGTGTTGCGTTCGTCAGCCAGCGCGAGCTGCGCCGCACGGAGCGCGACACCTTTGTTCGCCAGCCAGAGGGAGCACGAGTCACATGCGGGTCCAGCGTCGTTTCACGAAAGAGGGTCAGGATGCTTACGCCGCTCTCGGCTTCCGCCGCACGACGAGCGAGATCCGCAACCCTGACGGCTCTGTGGTCTTCCAGCAGACGGACATCGAGGTTCCCGAGAATTACAGCCAGGTCGCCAGCGACATCCTGGCCCAGAAGTATTTCCGCAAGGCCGGCGTTCCGGTCGCCCTGAAGGCGGTCGAGGAGAACACCGTTCCGTCCTGGCTGTGGCGCAAGACCGCCGATGAATCGGCTCTGGCGGCGCTGCCGAAGGAGAAGCGCTATTCCGGCGAGAAGTCGGCCAAGCAGGTCTTCGACCGTCTGGCCGGCACCTGGACCTACTGGGGCTGGAAGGGCGGCTATTTCGACACCGAAGCCGACGCCCGCGCCTTCTTCGACGAGATGCGCTTCATGCTGGCCGCCCAGATGGCGGCCCCGAACAGCCCGCAGTGGTTCAACACCGGCCTGCACTGGGCCTACGGCATCGACGGCCCGAGCCAGGGCCATTTCTACGTCGATTTCAAGACCGGCCTGCTGACCTCCTCCGCCTCGGCCTACGAGCACCCGCAGCCGCACGCCTGCTTCATCCAGTCCGTCGCCGACGATCTGGTGAACGAGGGCGGCATCATGGACCTGTGGGTCCGCGAGGCGCGCCTGTTCAAGTACGGTTCGGGCACCGGCTCCAACTTCTCCCGCCTGCGCGGCGAGGGTGAGAAGCTGGCCGGCGGCGGCAAGTCGTCGGGCCTGATGAGCTTCCTGAAGATCGGCGACCGCGCGGCGGGCGCCATCAAGTCGGGCGGCACCACCCGCCGTGCTGCCAAGATGGTCACGGTGGACATGGACCACCCGGACATCGAGGCCTACATCGACTGGAAGGTGACCGAGGAGCAGAAGGTCGCCGCCCTCGTCACCGGCTCCAAGATCTGCCGCGAGCACCTGACCGCGATCATGGCCGCCGCCCAGAACGGCCAGGACCCGAAGGTCAACAAGGAGCTGAAGAAGGCCATCGTCGCCGCCCGCAAGGCGCAGGTGCCGGAGAACTACGTCCAGCGCGTGATCCAGTTCGCCGGCCAGGGCTTCACCAGCATCGAGTTCAAGACCTACAACACCGATTGGGACTCGGACGCCTACCTGACGGTGGCCGGCCAGAACTCCAACAACTCGGTGCGCATCTCCGACGACTTCATCCAGGCCGTCCTGAACGACGACGAGTGGAGCCTGATCCGCCGCACCGACGGCACGGTCCATCGCAAGCTCCGCGCCCGCGACCTGTGGGACAAGGTCGGCTACGCCGCCTGGGCCTGCGCCGATCCGGGCGTGCAGTTCGACACGACGATCAACGACTGGCACACCTGCCCGGCCTCGGGGCGCATCAACGCCTCGAACCCGTGCTCGGAGTACATGTTCCTCGACGACACGGCCTGCAACCTCGCCTCGCTGAACCTGATGTCGTTCCGTCTGAAGGATGGTTCCTTCGACGTCGAGGCGTTCGAGCATGCCTGCCGCCTGTGGACCATGGTGCTGGAAATCTCCGTGCTGATGGCGCAGTTCCCGTCCAAGGAGATCGCCCAGCTTTCCTACGAGTTCCGCACGCTGGGCCTGGGCTTCGCCAATCTCGGCGGCCTGCTGATGGCGTCGGGCCTGTCCTACGACTCGGCGGAAGGCCGCGCCTACTGCGCCGCCATTTCCGCGGTGATGACCGGCGTCGCCTACGCCACCTCCGCCGAGATGGCGCAGGAGCTGGGCGCCTTCCCGGCCTATGAGCAGAACCGCGACCACATGCTGCGGGTCATCCGCAACCACCGCCGCGCCGCCTGCGGCGAGATGGAGGGTTACGAGGGCCTGTCGGTCAAGCCGGTGCCCTTCGTCGCCGACGAGTGCCCGGAGCAGGAACTGGCGATGGCCGCCGTCCGCGCCTGGGACATGGCGCTGGAGCTGGGCGAGCAGCACGGCTTCCGCAACGCCCAGGCCACGGTGGTCGCCCCGACCGGCACCATCGGTCTGGTCATGGATTGCGACACCACGGGCATCGAGCCGGACTTCGCGCTGGTGAAGTTCAAGAAGCTGGCCGGCGGCGGCTACTTCAAGATCGTCAACCGTCTGGTGCCGGAGGCTCTGCGCACGCTGGGCTACACCGCCGACGAGATCGCCGCGATCGAGCGCTACGCGGTCGGCCACGGCACGCTGAAGGGCGCGCCGGGTGTCAACCACGAGACTCTGGCGGCCAAGGGCTTCCCGGCCGAGGTGCTGGAGAAGCTGGAGGGCAACCTCGCCACCGCCTTCGACATCAAGTTCGCCTTCAACCGCTGGACGGTCGGCGCCGACGTCATCGTCGACACGCTGGGCATCCCCGCCGAGCAGATGGACGCGCCGGGCTTCGACCTGCTGACCGCTCTCGGCTTCACCAAGGCCGAGCTTGAGGCGGCGAACACCTTCTGCTGCGGCGCCATGACGCTGGAGGGCGCGCCCTTCCTGAAGGACGAGCATCTGCCGGTGTTCGACTGCGCCAACCCCTGCGGCCGCATCGGCAAGCGTTTCCTGTCCTGGGAATCGCACATCACCATGATGGCCGCCTCGCAGCCCTTCATCTCCGGCGCCATCTCCAAGACCATCAACATGCCGAACACGGCGACGGTCGAGGAGTGCAAGGACGCCTACCTGCTGTCCTGGCGCCTGGGCATCAAGGCCAACGCGCTGTACCGCGACGGCTCCAAGCTGAGCCAGCCGCTCTCCGCCGCCCTGCTGGACGACGAGGAGGACGCGGTCGAGGAGATCGTCGAGGCGGCCAACGCGGCCCGCACCCAGATGGTGTCCGAGCGCATCGTCGAGAAGGTCGTGGAGCGCATCATCGAGCGCAAGCGCACCGAGCGCGAGCGCCTGCCGCACCGCCGCAAGGGCTACACCCAGAAGGCGACCGTCGGCGGCCACAAGATCTACCTGCGCACCGGCGAGTATGAGGACGGCCGCATCGGCGAGATCTTCATCGACATGCACAAGGAGGGCGCCGCCTTCCGCTCGCTGATGAACAACTTCGCCATCGCGGTGTCGATCGGCCTGCAGTACGGCGTGCCGCTGGAAGAGTTCGTGGAGGCCTTCACCTTCACCCGCTTCGAGCCGTCGGGCATGGTGACCGGCAACGACACCATCAAGATGGCGACCTCGGTCATCGACTATATCTTCCGCGAGATCGCCATCTCCTACCTGGGCCGCACCGATCTGGCGCACGCCACGCCGGAGGATCTGGTGCCCTTCACGGTCGGCAGCGGCGACAAGCAGGGCGACCTGCCGGAGACCGGCGCGGTCCAGCCGTCGGACATCGTCCGCAAGGTCGCGTCCACCGGCTACGTCCGCAACAACCTGCGCGTCCTGAACGGCGGGCAGACCCAGCGGGTCTCTGCGGCGGCGGCCCTGGCCGCCACCGGCACAGCGGTCCAGGCCACGGCGTCCGCCGCCCATGCGGCGGTGGCCTCCAGCCCGGCGGTCGGCGCCGCGGTGGTCCATGCCGGCGGCACGGCCCCGGTCGGCGGCACCACCGGGACGGCCTACGGCGGCAGCAACAGCGACCAGCGCTACGACCGCATCCGCGAGGCTCGCGCCCGCGGCTACGAGGGGGATCAGTGCGGGGAGTGCGGCAACATGACGCTTGTCCGCAACGGCACCTGCCTGAAGTGCGACACCTGCGGCTCCACCACGGGCTGCAGCTGAGGCCAGCCGGTTCCATCCCCGGCATGGCGTGGAAAAGGGGAGGTCCTCGGACCTCCCCTTTTTTCATGCGGCCTTTTTGTGCGGGCTCCGGTGAGAGCGCGCTCCGGCGGGTTCAGACCGGGATGTTGGGGAAGACGCGTCCGGACAGCTGGGCGTCGGCCAGCTCCACCGGGACGGCGTCGCGCTCCTTCAGCCAGCGGGCGAACTGGCGGTCGGCGGAGTTGATGTGCAGCATCAGCCATTGCGGCAGGAAGGTCGCCAGATACTCGGCGATGTTCTCCTCCGGCACGTTGCCGGTGGTGAAGGCGTGCAACTGCTCCCAGGCCAGGGAATGCTGGACCAGATGGTCGGCCAGGAAAGGATAGCCGGCCTCCTCCATCACCTTCTGCTCGCTCGCGAAGTGAATCTCCGTATAGACCACCGCATCGGCCAGCGTCCGGTAGACCTCCTCGCGGGAGCGGCCTTCGGCGACGGCGACATGGAAGGCCTGGACCAGTTCGATCCAATGCTTGTGCTGCTCGTCGATATGCTCGACGCCCAACGCAAGATCGTCGCTCCAGACGAGATCCTGAAAATTCTCGGCGGGCATGTCCATGATCGCGATGACTCGGCTTAAGGTGGTGGAAGCCTGGGCATCATAAACACGGTCGTATGTGCATCAATGGTTTGAATTGAGATAAATTGTCGCGGTTTTGATAGAGATCCGAGGCGCGCGACAGAAGGTCTGTGTCCTTGCCGGACACCGGGTGAGGGTCAATATGCGGGGCTGTGACGACACAGCCGACGGGATGCGCCATGCGACGTGCCATGAACCGCCGCCTCCGCCTTCTGCCATTGCTCGCCGCGCTGGCGCTGCCGCCGCTCCATGTCGCGGGTGCTCAGGACGCGGCGCCCCAGAATACTCCGGCCCAGAACACTCCGGCCCGGAACGAACAGAACCAGGGCGCCCCGAAGCCGGCGGACCGCGCCGGCGGGTTCGACGCCCAGCGCAGCGAGACCAAGCACCAACTGCCCTTGCCATCCGGACCGCTCGCCTATACGGCGGTGGCGGAATTCCTGCCCCTGCGCGACGGTCCGCGCGAGGAGGCGGCGGCCCGTGTCTTCACCGTCACCTATACGCTGGATGGGGGCACGCTGGACGGGGCGCCGCGCGGCCAGCGGCCGGTCGCCTTCGTGTTCAACGGCGGGCCGGGGGCATCCTCGGCCTATCTGCATCTGGGGGCCTTGGGGCCGAAGGTGGTCGGCTTCAACGACGACGGGTCGCTGACCCGGCCACCGGCCCCGTTGCTGGACAATCCGGACAGCTGGCTGGCCTTCACCGATCTGGTCTTCGTCGATCCGGTCGGCACCGGCTACAGCCGCGGCATCCGGCGTGACGGTGGAAAGGAGGAGGGCGCGCGGCGGGACGGGGACCCTGGCAAGCGCTTCTGGTCGGTCGATGCCGACAGCCGGGCCATGGTCGAGATCGTCCGGCTCTGGCTGACCCGCAACGGCCGCTGGGAGTCGCCGAAGTTCCTGGTGGGGGAAAGCTATGGCGGCTTCCGCATCGCCAAGATGGCCAACCGGCTGATCGACGACACCGGCATCGCGGTCAACGGGCTGATCATGGTGTCGCCGGTGGTTGATTTCGCCACCATCCGCGGCGGCGGCGGGCTTCTGGTGCCGGCGCTGCGGCTGCCCGCCTACGCCGCTTCGGCCGCCGCCAACGGTCTGGTTGCCGGCACCCCGGAGCAGGCGGCGGCGGCGGCCGAGCGCTACGCCTTCACCGGATACCTCACCGGGCTGGCCGGGCTGGACTACCGCCGGCCCGGCGCGGCGCAGGGCTTCTTCGCCGAGGTGGCGCGGACCATCGGCCTGCCGGAGGAGCTGGTGACCCGCTTCCGCGGCGAGATCCCCACCGACATCTTTGCCCGCGAGCTGCTGCGTGGGAAGGGGCGGGTCGCCAGCGTCTACGACGGCACCTTCACCGCCGCGGACCCCGATCCGTCGGCGGCGCGCCTTCCCTTCGATCCCTTCCTGAAGGGCACGGTGCCGACCTACACCACCGCCTTCGCCGCCTACGCCCACGAGTGGCTGGGCGTGCGGACGGAGGTGCCCTTCGAGCTGCTCAGCGACCGGGTGAACCGGGGCTGGGAATGGCCGCGCTCCGGCCAGCCCAGCGCGGTGGACGACCTCCAGGCCGCCCTGACCTTGCAGCCCGCGTTGCGGGTGCTGATCGCCCATGGGCGCACCGACCTCATCACCCCCTACATGGCGTCGCGCTGGGTGGCGTCCCGCCTGGAGCTGCCGGACGGGCAGGCCGACCGGGTCGCCGTGACGGTCTATGAGGGGGGGCACATGATGTACACCCGCGCGCCGGAGCGGGCGAAGCTGGCCGCCGACGCGCGGACCCTGATCGAGGCCGCCCTGCGGTAAGGCGGCCAAAAGGAAACAGGCGCCCCGGTTGGGGCGCCTGCTGCGCAATGCCTTGCCTCGGCCTGTGGTCGCCGGCTGGACCTTGCCGGTTAGAACAGACGCAGGATCGACTGCTGCGACTGGTTGGCCAGCGAGAGGGCGATGGTGCCGAGCTGCTGACGGGTCTGCAGCATCAGCAGGCTGGCGCCTTCCTCGTTCTGGTCGGCCAGCGTCAGCTTGTTGGCGCCTTCGACCAGCACGTCGCTGAACTCCTTGGTGAAGGTTTCGCGGGTCGTGATGATGTTCAGGTTGGTCGACAGCGTCTGAGAAGCCGACCGCAGGTTCTGCTTCGCGTAGTCGATGCTGGCGACCGCCTTGTCGATGTCGGCGCGGTCGGTCCAGTCGTTCTGCGCGTAGTCGATGCGCAGGCCCTGGCCGCTGGTGCTCAGGTTCTGCGATTTCACCGTGATCGCGTTGGTGTTGCGCTCGTTGAGCTGCACCGTCAGATCGTTGGAGGTGTTGGCGTCGGTCACCTGCACCGAGACCAGGTTGGCCGCGGAGTTGGCCGCCGCCGCCTGCTTGATGCTCTTCTGATCGACGTTGAAGCGCACCGTGCCGGTGTCGAACGCGAAGGCGTTCTCGCCGTCCGACAGCTTGCCCTCGCCGCGCTTGGACATGCCGTCGCGGGTCACCGTGGCGCCGCTCAGGTTGCTGACCTGGATCTGGATGTCGACCTTCTTCTCGATCGTCGAGATGCCGTTGCCGGCGTTGGCAGCCTGCTCCAGCAGCTTGCGGTCGACCGTGAAGGACACGATGGTGCCCGACGCGAAGCTCTCGGAGATGCGCTTGGTCAGGGCGTTCTCGGCGGTCGCCTTGACCGTCATCTCGCGGGCGGCATTGGTCGTCGTCGCGCCGGACAGCGTGATCGTGCCCGTCGAGCCGACCGTGACGGTCTGGACGTCCTTGCCGCTGAGGCGGCCGTTGGCGCCCAGCGCGCTGTTGATCGACGCCTTAAGCTGGTTGGCGATGTTGTTGCGCGCGGTCTGACCGATCGCCACGTCGCCGGCGGTGGCGGTGTAGGTGAAGGTCTGGTCTTCGACGGTGATGGTGAAGCTGTCACCGGCTTCGATCGTGCCGCCCAGCGTCACATTGGTGACCTGCGCGGTACCCGTCGAGGCCGTCCTCGTCGTGTTGGCAGCCATCGTCTGGCTGTTGTCGAAGTAGGTGATCGTGCGCGACTCGTTGCCGTCCGTGATGATGAACGACCGCTCGCGGCCCGAGGCGCCACGGACCTCGATCTGCACGTCGGAGAAGCTGCCGAGCGAGGTGGTCATCGTGCCGGACAGCTTCAGGCCGACTAGGCCGTGGGCCATTTCGGCGCTGTTGATCTCGCCGGCCGCGCCCTCGATGGAGCCGTCGCCCTTGACGCGCACCGTGTAGGTGTCGGTCGCCACCACGTTGGTGATGCGGGCGTTCTCGATGCCCTGGATGGTGTTGACGGCGCGGCGCGACTCGCTGGTGGAGTCCAGCCGCAGGCCGTTGCCGGCCAGCAGATTCTTGCCGGCATAGCCGCTGTCGCCGGCCAGCTTGTCGATCTGCTCCTTCAGCGCGTTGAACTGGGCGGACAGCGTCTTGCGGGTGGCGACGGAGCCGGCGTCGGTGCCGAGCGCGGAATAGGCGGCGGTGGTCAGGCCGCGCGCCTGCTCGATCATGCTTTCGATCGCGGTCACGCCCTTGTCGGCGGCCTTGATGGTGCTGATCGACTGACCCATGGCGTCCTTCAACGACGACAGGTCACCGGCGCGCTGGGTCAGGCTCTTCGCTGCGAAGAACGAAGTCGGGCCATCGAGCGCCGAATTGATCTTGTTGCCGGTCGAGAGGATGTTCTGCTTGACACCGATCTTTTCGTTCACGCCCTGCAGTTGCAGCAGATTCGTGCGCATTGACGCGGTGAGAGTGACGTCGTTGATGGCCATGGTTCCAAGTCTCCTTCTGAGGCTCGCCCCGCGGCTGGTGCTTGAAACCGAAGCGAGGCAACGTGCATTTGCGCGGTCCTCCTCTATCAAGACCCGTGCCAGTTCCTAAAAATCCCGATAACTTACTGTTCTGAAAAGACATTTATGGAGCGTGCCCGACGATTCGGTTTTGGTTGGCCGGACGGCCCTTCCTAGGGCGGCGGAAAGTTTTGCCGGGCAGAAAGGGTGTTGCGCCTCGGACCCCGGGACAAAACTACCCAGTTGGGGGTCGGTCGGACCGTGTGCGAAGGGTGCCGGTAAGCCCTTGGTGACGGCGGCGGAGGGGGCTATCGTCGGGCTGTCGCGCCCATCGGGGCGCCACCCATCGCGGCGTTCTCGGCGCCCGCAACGAAGACGGAGGGATGAAGCATGGCCGGACGCATCGAGGCGCGGCTGAAGGAGTTGGGGATCGAGCTGCCGCAGGCGGCGGCCCCGGTGGCGGCCTATGTGCCCTACACCCAGTCGGGCAACACGCTCTACGTGTCGGGGCAGGTCACCGTGTGGAACGGCGAGCGCCGCTTCATCGGCAAGCTGGGCCAGGACTTCACGGTGGAGCAGGGCCAGCAGGCGGCGCGGCTGTGCGCGCTGAACATCATCGCCCAGGCGAAGGCGGCCTGCGGCGGCGATCTCGACCGGGTGGTGCGTGTGCTGCGTCTGGGCGGCTTCGTCAACGGCACCCCGGACTTCCACGACCAGCCGCTGGTCATCAACGGCGCGTCGGAGCTGATGATGCAGGTGTTCGGCGACGCCGGGAAGCATGCCCGCGCCGCGGTCGGCGCCCCGTCGCTCCCCGGCAACGTGGCGGTCGAGGTGGACGCCATCCTCGAACTGGCCTGATCCGGGGGTCCGGCCGGGGGAGGGGCCAGCCTCTTGCCGCGGCGCGGAAAAGCGCCCACCTCCCTCGGCGTATCCGTGAAGGAGAGAGCATGCCCGACGGCAAGGACATCGGCCCCGGCGCCGGGGAGGCCATCACCGTCAAGGTTCTGACCGGCATCGGTCTGGCCGACCCCCGGGAATGGGACGCCTGCGCCGGGCCGGACAACCCGTTTCTCAGCCACGCCTTCCTGCTGGCGCTGGAGGAATCGGGGTCGGCCATCGGCCGCACCGGCTGGCAGCCCAGCCACCTCGCCGCCCTCGACGGGGCGGGGCGGATCATGGGGGCAGTGCCGCTCTATCTGAAGAACCATTCCTACGGCGAGTATGTCTTCGACCATGCTTGGGCGCACGCCTATGAGCGGGCGGGCGGGCAATATTACCCGAAGCTGCAGTGCGCCGTGCCCTTCACCCCGGTGCCGGGGCCGCGCCTGCTCGTCCGGCCCGGCGCCTCGACCCAGGGGATGGACGCGGTCGCCGGCGCCCTGATCCAAGGGATGGAGGAGGTGGCGCGGCGCTACGGCGTCTCCTCCGTCCACGTCACCTTTCCGGAGGAGGGTGACTGGCGCCGCCTCGGCGAGGCCGGCTGGCTGCTCCGCGAAGGCGTGCAGTATCATTGGGAAAACCGTGGCTACGCCAGCTTCGACGATTTCCTGGGAACCTTGAACAGCCGCAAGCGCAAGGCCATCCGCAAGGAACGGCGCGAGGTGGCGGAGAGCAGCGTCCGGCTGCACAGCCTGACCGGCGCCGACCTGAAGTCGGAGCATTGGGACGCCTTCCACCGCTTCTATCTGGAGACCGCCGACCGCAAATGGGGCGGCGGCTATCTGAACCGCGCCTTCTTCCGGTTGCTGGGCGAGACCATGGCCGACCGGGTCATGCTGGTGATGTGCGAGGACAACGGGGAGTGGGTGGCCGGCGCCCTGAATCTGATCGGGGCCGACGCCCTCTATGGCCGCAACTGGGGATCCGACGGCAGCTACCGCTTCCTGCATTTCGAGGCGTGCTATTACCGTGCGCTGGACTTTGCCATCGAGCGCGGCCTCGGCCGGGTCGAGGCGGGCGCCCAGGGGGAGCACAAGATCCAGCGCGGCTATCTGCCGGTGCCGACCTACAGCGCCCACTGGGTGGCCGACCCCGGCTTCCACCGTGCCATCGCCGATTACCTGCGCCGCGAGCGGCCTAGCGTGGCAGCGGAGCGGGAGGCGCTGATGGAACTGTCACCCTACCGCCAGGATGGCGTGTCGGAGCAATAGGGCCGGATCAGTAAGGCCGGATCAGTAGGGAACGCGATCGGGCCGGGCGGCCCATTCGTCGAAGACGGCGCGCGCCTCGTCGGCCAGCAAACGCTGCATGGGGATCGCCCGCTGTTCCAGCGGCAGGGCGATTTCCGTGTATAGGAAGGCGTCGTCGAAACCGATGGACGCCGCGTCGTCGCGCGCGTTGGCGTAGACGATGCGTTCGATCCGCGCCCAGTAGATCGCCGACAGGCACATCGGGCAGGGCTCGCAACTCGTGTAGACGGTCGCCCCGGCGAGGCTGAAGCTGCCGAGATCGCGGCAGGCGTTGCGGATCGCGACGACCTCGGCGTGCGCCGTCGGGTCGTTGCTGGAGGTCACGCAGTTCCACCCCTCGCCGATGATCCGGCCGTCCCGCGCGATGACCGCGCCGAAGGGGCCGCCGGCGTTGCCCTGCATGTGTGTGCGGCTGAGCGCGATGGCGCGGCGCAGGCACTCCGTGTCGAAACTCGTCATGCTTCCTCTCTCCCAAACCCTAACCGCGTTTTCGTTCAATGGTTTAGAGACTGCCTTATGACCCCGGTCCGGCATGCGCCCCCGGCATTGCAGGGGTGGCGGACGATTGGGGATTTCTCCTTTACTGCCCATGCGCAAAGCGTAGTGTGGGCGGGACCAGCCGACCGACGGACCCGCCCGATGACCGACCGCACCATGGAATTCCTGAAGCAGGTGCGGGACCATCTATTCTATCTCAAACTGAAGCCGGGCGGTGTGCGCCTTCAGGCGAAGGGCGTCGATCTGTCGAGGCTCCGGCTGAAGGGTTTCAACCTGCAAACGGCCATCCTCACCCAGGGCAACTTCTCCGATGCCCAGCTTGAGGAGGTCAGCTTCGCCATGTCCGACCTGTTCGGGGCGAATTTCAGCCGGGCGAAGCTGGTGGGCTCCTCCTTCGCGCGGGCGGACCTGCGCGGGACGAACTTCCTGAAGGCCGACCTGACCCGCACCGACTTCGAGGGAGCCGATCTGCGCCCTGGCCAGATCATGGTCCACCGCGCCGGGCGCGAGGACGAGGAGGAGCGGCGGCCCGCCAACCTGACGGACGCGCGGATGGACGGCATCAATTTCAAGGGCGCCGACCTCAGCCACGCCGAACTGGCCAACGCCTCGACGGCGGGCGGCGACTTCAGCAACGCCAACCTGTTCGCCGCCAATCTGGCCGGGGCCGACCTGACCGAGGCGAACTTCAGCGGGGCCAAGATGAAGCGCGCCGTGCTGAACGGCGCCAACCTGACCCGCGCCATCCTGCGCAACGCCGACCTGCGCGAGGCGACCCTGCGCAACGTCGACCTGACCGTGGCGGACACGCAAGGCGCCAACCTCAGCGGTGCCGTCTATATGAGGAACGCCGACGCTCTGCCGATGCTGGTGCGCAGCGTGCTGGACGCCCACATCCTGTGGATCAACAGCGGCGGCGGGGCCGGGCTGCGGGCGGACCTCACCGGGATGGACCTGCGCGGGTTGGACCTCACCGCCTGCGACCTGTCGGGCGGGGTGTTCCGCGACGCAAACCTGGACGAGGCCCGGTTGTCCAACGCCTCGCTCTCGCTGGCCGATTTCGGCGGTGCCACCCTGCGCCGGGCGCGGCTGGACCAGGCGGTGCTGACCGGGGCGAACCTGAGCGGGGCCGATCTGACCGGGGTGGATCTCCACGGCGCCGATCTCGGCACGGTGGACCTGCGCAACCCGGACGGTACCCCAACCGGGCGGAGCTGGCCCGCTAACCTGACGAACGCCACGCTGGCCGCTGCCGACCTGCGCGGCGCCCGCTTGACCGGGGCCAAGCTGGCTGGCGCCAGCTTCGAGATGGCCAACCTCGCCTCCGCCGACCTGCGCGGCTGCGACGACGCGGCGGCGAACCTGTCGAAGGCCAGCCTGATGGGTGCCCGCCGCGGCCCGCTGGACGCGCGGCCGCCGCGCGACGGCGGCGGGCCCCTCATCGCCCTGTAGGCTTTACGTCCAGGCGGCGAGCACCGCGGCGGCGGTGGACTCGCGCAAAGGGGTACGCTCGGGCGGAGCACCGCCATCGACGCGCAGGCCCATCAAGGTCTCCACCAGCGGCTCCGGCCCCGGCGTGACGCGGACTTGGCCGCGGGCGGCGATGTGCGGATGCTCCGGCATCTCCGCCAGCGTCGGCAGGGCCTCGAAGCAGCAGTCCACGGGGTCGAGCAGCGCCTTCCAGTCGGCGAGGCTGCGGCTGGCGAACAGGGCGTCCACCTCCGCGATCAGGGAGGTCTGGGGCAACGGGTCGGCTTGCCGAGCGATCCAGTCGGGGCGTCCCACCGCCTCGCAGAAGCCTTGCCAGAACTTGGCCTCCAGCGCCGACAGGGTGGCGAAGCGGCCGTCGGCGGTGCGATAGATGCGGTAGCAGGCGGCTCCGCCCGACAGCAGCGCCTCGCCGCGGGCCGGGACCTCGCCGCGGGCATCGGCGGTCAGGTTGAAGCCCTGCCAGCCCAGCACCGTCTCCATGATCGACAGGTCGAGGAAGCAACCCTCGCCGCTGCGCTGGCGCCCGAACAGGGCGGCGACCACCGCCAGCGCCGCCTGCTGGGCCGACGCGAAGTCGGCGACCGGCGGGTGGCTGATCGAGGGGCGGTCCGGCGTGCCCGAGGAATCCAGGCCGCCGCCGACCGCCATATAATTCAGGTCATGGCCGGCCCGCCGGGCGTAGGGGCCGCTGCTGCCCCAGCCGGACAGGCTGGCGTGGACCAGCTGCGGGTTCAGCGCGCGCAGCCGGGCGTGGCCGACCCCCAGCTTGTCGAGCACGCCGGGGCGGTAGCTTTCCACCAGGGCGTCGGCCCTGGCGATCAGCGTCTCGAAGGCGGTGCGGTCGCCCTCGTCCTTCAGGTTCAGGCGGATGATGGTCTTGCCAGCGTTCAGCAGCTTGTAGGCGGCGGTCGTGCCGTCGGCGTCGGTGGGGCCCATCTGGCGCAGCGGGTCGCCGCTCGGCGGCTCCACCTTCACCACCTCGGCGCCGAGGTCGGCCAGCATCTGGGCGGCGTAGGGACCCGGCAGATACTGGCCGAGATCGATGATGCGCAGTCCGCTCAGGAAGGGCAGGGGCATGGTGCGTTTCCTCATTCTTCGTTTCGGCGTGCTTTGTTTTGGGGGTGCCGCCTGGGAGGAGTGTCCGTGATGCGGCATCGGGAATGCAACCGTCCGCCCTTCACATTCGTGCCGCCTCCACCGTCCGTATCAGACCAACGGCGAGGAGGAAAACATGTCCACGGGCAAGGCTCCCAAGTACAGGGTCTACAAGGATCACCGCAACGAATGGCGCTGGACCTTCCACGCCGCCAACGGCGAGACCATCGCCGTCAGCAGCGAGGGCTACACGGCCGAGCGCGACTGTCTGCACGGGATCACCCTGATGAAGAGTTCCAACGACGCGGTCGTTCTGGTCGAGGAGTGATCGCTCGGCGATCCAACAGCCGGGCAAAAAGAAAGGGGGCCTTGCGGCCCCCTTTTTCGCGTTCCGTGCGAACCGGCGTCATTCCGCCAGTTCGTGCACGACCTCGTCCTCGTCCTCGTCGCCGGAGCGCCGCTTGCGCGACCCCTCGGTGTAGTCGAAGGCGGGCTTGTCGTCCTTCACGGTGACCTTGACCAGGCCGCCCTTGGCGAGCTTGCCGAACAGCAGCTCCTCCGCCAGCGGCTTCTTCAGGTGCTCCTGGATCACGCGGCCCAGCGGACGCGCGCCGTAGAGCGGGTCGTAGCCCTTCTTGCCCAGCCACTCGCGAGCCTGATCGTCGAGTTCGATCGTGACGCCGCGGTCCTCGAGCTGCGCTTCCATCTGCATGATGAACTTGTCCACCACGCGGTTGATGACCTCCTGGGTCAGCGGCGCGAAGGGGATGATCGCATCCAGACGGTTGCGGAACTCCGGCGTGAACAGCTTCTCCACCGCTTCCATGTCCTCGCCGACCCGACGCTCGCGCTCGAAGCCGATGGCCGGCTTGGCCATGTCCGAGGCGCCCGCGTTGGAGGTCATGATGAGGATGACGTTGCGGAAGTCCACCGTCTTGCCGTTGTGGTCGGTCAGCTTACCGTGATCCATGATCTGCAACAGGATGTTGAACAGATCCGGATGCGCCTTCTCGATTTCATCGAGCAGCAGCACGCAATGGGGATGCTGGTCGATGGCGTCGGTCAGCAGGCCGCCCTGGTCGAACCCGACATAGCCCGGAGGGGCGCCGATCAGGCGGGAGACGGTGTGCCGCTCCATGTACTCCGACATGTCGAAGCGGGTCAGCTCGATGCCCAGCGTGAGGGAGAGCTGGCGGGCCACCTCGGTCTTGCCGACGCCGGTCGGGCCGGTGAACAGGTAGTTGCCGATCGGCTTCTCCGGTTCGCGCAGGCCGGCACGGGCCAGCTTGATGGCGGAGACCAGCGCGTCGATGGCCTTGTTCTGGCCGAAGACCATGGTCTTCAGGTCGCGCTCCAGGTTGAGGAGCGTCTCCTTGTCGTCGCGGCTGACCGACTTCGGCGGGATGCGAGCGATCTTGGCGACCACCGCCTCCACGTCCTTGACGGAGATCTTCTTCTTCCGCTTGTTCTCCGGCAGCAGCATCTGCGCGGCGCCGACCTCGTCGATGATGTCGATGGCCTTGTCCGGCAGCTTGCGGTCGCCGATGTACTTCGCGGACAACTCCACCGCCGAACGGATCGCGTCGTTGGTGTAGCTCACCCGGTGATGCTTTTCGTAGTAGGTCTTGATCCCCTGGAGGATCTTGATCGCATCCTCGACCGTCGGCTCGTTGACGTCGATCTTCTGGAAGCGCCGGACGAGCGCCCGGTCCTTCTCGAAATAGTTCCGGTATTCCTTGTAGGTCGTCGAACCGATGCAACGCAGCGAGCCGGAGGCGAGGGCCGGCTTCAGCAGGTTCGAGGCGTCCATCGCACCGCCCGAGGTCGCACCGGCGCCGATGACCGTGTGGATCTCGTCGATGAAGAGGACGGCACCTTCCGTGGCCTCCAGTTCGGAGACGACGGCCTTGAGGCGCTCTTCGAAGTCGCCGCGGTACCGCGTACCGGCGAGCAGGGAGCCCATGTCGAGCGCGAAGATGGTGGCGCCCTTCAGCACCTCCGGAACCTCGCCATGGACGATGCGGCGGGCCAGCCCCTCGGCGATGGCGGTCTTGCCGACACCGGGGTCACCGACATACAGCGGGTTGTTCTTCGACCGCCGGCACAGGATCTGGATGGTCCGTTCGACCTCCTGCTCCCGTCCGATCAGCGGATCGATCTTCCCGCTGGCCGCCTTCTTGTTCAGGTTGACGCAATAAGCCTCTAGGGCTTCGCTGCCTTTCTTCACGACCTTCTCCGCCGCCGCGTCCTCGTCGGCTCCGGTAACGCGCTTCGCTTCCGAGCGGCCCGGGGCCTTCGCGATTCCGTGAGAGATGTAGTTCACCGCGTCGAAACGGGTCATCTCCTGCTCCTGCAGGAAATAGACCGCGTGGCTTTCGCGTTCAGAGAACAGGGCGACGAGCACATTTGCTCCCGTCACCTCTTCACGTCCCGACGACTGGACGTGGATGGCCGCGCGTTGCAGCACCCGCTGGAAGCCAGCCGTCGGCTTCGCATCATCGGGCCTGTTCGTGATCAGGTTCGCAAGCTCGTTGTCGAGGTAATCCGAGAGTTCGGCGCGCAGGCGGTCCAGATCGACCCCACAAGCGCGCAAGACGGCCATTGCATCGGCATCCTCGGTCAATGCGAGCAGCAAGTGTTCGAGCGTCGCGTATTCGTGCCTGCGCTCGTTCGCATGGGCCAGGGCTCGGTGCAGCGTCTGTTCCAAGTTACGCGACAGCATCTGTGGCCTTAATCCTTTTCTAGCGTACATTGCAGCGGGTGCTGGTTCTGGCGCGCAAAGTCCATCACCTGCGTGACTTTCGTCTCCGCCACTTCGTAGGTGAACACGCCGCACAAGCCCACACCCCGCCGGTGCACATGCAGCATGATCCGTGTCGCCTCCTCGCGCGACTTCGCAAAGAAGCGCTCCAAGACATGAACGACGAATTCCATAGGTGTGTAGTCGTCGTTCAACATCAAGACCTTATACATCGAGGGCTTTTTAGTCTTAGGCTTGGTTTTGATGACCACGCCCGTAGTGGTGCCCTCGTCGCCGTGTTTGTCGTTTTCGGCCATGGTCTCAACAGGTCAGCATCGCGATGTACGTCGCATGAATGATATGAGAACTCCGGGCGCGGTGGGAAGGGGCCGTTTTCGGTGAGTCCCCATTTGGGAGAGGCCCATTCGGAACGAAACCTGCCCGGCTACCCCGGAATTGGTGGAAAACATCCGCTTTGCGGCAGAACTGCCGCACCGGCGTGCCAAAAATAGCACGGCCGGCGCCCGATGCCGGCATCCTGTAGATGCCCATCGCCCGAAAACAAACAAGCCCGGCGGTCTGCACCGCCGGGCTTTCCCGGAACTTCACAATGCCGTGAGGCGGCAGGATTTAAAGCGGTACCGCCTTGCGCCGTCCATGCCCCCGGACGGTTGCGTCCCGGGGGCGATGGAGGGGGGAGCCGCCCCGGCCTCGCGACCGGGTCTGTGGAATTGCTGGCTCCGGGTCATTTTGTCTCAGGCTGACGTCTGGGGCCGGCCTGAATCAGGCGGCCTTCGCCGCGACCGGCTTGGACAGCGTCTCGACCGTGACCTGGAGGCGGTCGTTGATCGGCGCGAAGGCGTCCTTGGCGGTCTTCAGCGACAGCTCCTGCAGCTTGGCGCTCTCCTTGACGAAGGTCTCGAAGCTCGCCTTGGCGAAGCTGCTCTGCAGCTCGACCAGCTCCTGGATGGTCTTGACGGCCAGCAGGGCCTTACCGGTGGCGGCGCTCTTCTCCAGCGAGGACTGGGTGAAGGAGGCGACCTGCTTGCCGGCTTCCTCGGCGCCCTTGGCGACGATGGTGCCCGACTTCACGACGGCGTCGACGTTGCCCTTGGTCAGGGCGGTCAGCTCGTCGAAGCCCTTCAGGATCTGCGCCGAGGCCTTCTCGAACTGCTCCTGCTGGGACTTGACCAGGCCGTCCACGTTCAGCTTGGCGGCGGACACGGCGTCTTCGAAGGTCTTGGTGGCGGCGGCGAACTTGTCGGTCATGGAACGGCTCCTCGAATTTCATCGGGTTGACCCGCGCCGGACCCACCGATTGGCGACCGCGCGGATGATCCGACCAGCGACCCCGTGGCTTCGGGCGTCGGGTCGATGCTGCAATGCAGCATGGCTAAACTTAAGGCAGGAGAAAGCGCCTGTCAACGGGATTTTGTGCGGTGCACAAAAACTTTGGCGCGTCCCGGCCAGCCCCTTCACGCGCGAAGCCCGGCCGTCGGAGAACGGCCGGGCTTCGTGGTTCTGGGGTGTCGCCGCGTCAGGCGGCGATCGGCTTGGACAGGGTGCTGACGGTGACCGAGACGCGGTCCTTCAGCGGGGTCAGGGCCGCGGTGGCGACGCGGGTGCCGATGCCCTGGAGGCGGGAGGATTCCGCGACGAAGGCGTCGAAGCTGGCCTTCACATACTCGCTCTGGAGATCGACGACCTCCTTCAGCGACTTGGCGGTCAGCAGGGCCTTGCCGGTGGTGACCGACTTGTCGAAGGAGGCCTGGGCGTAGGCGGTCACCTCGCGGGTCAGCTCCTCCGCACCCTGGGTGGCGATGCTGCCGCTCTGGATCAGCGCTTCCACGTTGGCCTTGTTCAAGGCCTGAAGCTCGGCGGAGATCTTCAGGAGCTGGGCGGACAGCTTCTCGACCTGCTCCTTGGTGGCGGAAGCGGTCTGCTCGAACGTCTTCGCGGCCTGCTCCTGGCCAGCCTTGACGAAGCCCTCGACCTGCTCCTTGGCCTGGGCGGCGGCGCTCTCGAACGCCTGGGTGGGGGCGGGGGCCGGCTTGGCCTTCGTCACGGTCGTCATGCCTTGCGTTCCTTCCTTCGTCGAAGCCCGGCGCGCATCAACCCGGACCGGCGGACTGTCCGCCTGCGGGGCGCAGACCGGCTGCGTTGGGGAGACCCGGACGGCTCCGGGCCCGAAAATGCTGCAGTGCAGCAATGGCTAAACTATGGGCAGATGTCCGTGGAGTCAACAAAGAATCTTGTGCGTCGCACAATATATCAGTTGAGCCCGATCCCTTTGCTTGGTCGGTACGGCGAATGCTCCACCGTTCCGCCTCATGGGAAAACCGATCCACTTCGGCTCGACTGGGCGGAGCCTTTACGAAAGCTTTACCGCCGATCCTGCCCAATCCTACCCTGCCCGCCGAAGGGACGCGCTTCGGCCAAAGGTCAGACCAACCGCGGCGGAACGTCGCAGCTATCAGTTCAGGAACGTTCTTTCATGACCTATTGCCTCGGCATCAAGACCCGCGACGGCCTGATCGGCCTGTCCGACGGGCGCATCACCAGCGGCTCGCAGCTGTCGTCCGCGCGCAAGGTGACCATGGTGGGCAGCGGCGGCGACCGCTTCTTCATCCTGAACTCCGGCCTGCGCAGCGTGCGCGACAAGACGCTGGCCTACCTGCGCCGCGACATGTCCCGGCGCCGCGGCGAGAGCTATCCGACCATGCTGGACGCGCTGTCGGCCTTCACGGCCTGCCTGCGCCAGGTGGCGGCGGAGGACAAGGAGTCGCTGGAGGCGTCCAAGCTGGCCTTCAACCTGCACGCCATCATCGGCGGCCAGCTCGCCGAGGACCGCGAGCCCTACATGTTCCTGGTCTATCCGGAGGGCAACTGGATCGAGGTGGACGAGCGCACGCCCTACCTGTCGATCGGCGCCACCGCCTACGGCAAGCCGATCCTGGACCGCGCGCTGTCCTACAGCACGGACATGCAGACGGCGCTGAAGATCGCCTACCTGTCCTTCGACAGCACGCGCTTCTCGTCCAACGACGTCGGCTTCCCCATCGACATGGTGACCTTCAACGCCCAGGAGCGGCTGTGGCGCCAGTCGAACTTCGACTACGACGATCTGGTCGAGCAGCGCCTGTGGTGGAACCGCAACATCACCGAGCTGGCCCGGCGTATGCCGGACGGTCCGTGGGTGGACACGCTGCTGTCCGCCGGCGCGCGGGCGGATGTCGCTGAGGAAGAGGTGGTCTAGTCTCCAGCCCCTCCCTAACCCTCCCCTCTTCGAGGTGGAGGGGCTTTTCTCCCCCCCGCCCAGCGGGGAGGGCCGGGCGGGGCAAGCGCCTTGCCCCGCTACTTCCCGGCGAACAGCCACGTCCCGAAGGGCGCGGTCGGTCCGACCAGTCCGTCGCGGCCCACCTGGACCTCGAACACCACGCCCGCGCTGTCCACCTGTCCGCCGGTCGGCAGGGTGCGCGGCGCGTCCTGCGGGCGCGGCAGGGCGGGGTAGGGCACGCCGGTCCCCTGGCCGCTGCCCTCCAGCTCCTTCAGCGGCCCGTCGAACCGGATGTCGGAAAAGCGGTCGGACGGGTAGGGGTAGGCGTTGAAGAACCAGCTTCCCCGCCGGCAGCCGTTGATCAGCCAGTAGACGCCGTTCGACGGCAGGCGCACCCCGCTCGGCGCCGGCTCGAAGGCGCCGCTCTCGTAGAGGCGCAGGACGAAGAGGGCGAACTGGCGCGGCGACAGCTGGGCCTTGGCCACCGGGCCGCGGGCCACCGCCGCCGGGTCGTCCAGATCGATGCGGGCGAGGTCGGTGGCCTCCAGCACGCGCGCTTCGACCATCGCGCCGCCGGTGCCGCGGTCGCCGACGATGTCGTAGGTCCGCACATGCTTCTGGTAGTCGGCGTTGAAGACCAGCCGGTATCGGTCGGTCTCCCCCTTGGTGCAGGCGGCGCGCAGATCGTCGCCGTTGAGGTAGCTGACCCAGGTGAGCTTGCGCGCCACCGGGTTATCGGTCGGCCCGACCGAGGCGCAGCCGGCGAGCAGTCCAGCCGCAGCCACCGTCATTCCCGTTAGCTTGGCAAATCTCCCTCTTCGTCCATCCCGTGGGGCAGCGCGCGGAGTCGTCGGGCGTCGCACGGGCGGGCGGGTCATGAGGTGCCTCGCGTCCAGTCGGGAAGGGAAATGGTCCTGCGCTTCCGGGAAGATGGATCGGCGGTCGCGCTCCTTCAACGCGGTTCGCCCCTTACGGGTCCGTGCCTCATCCAATTTCGTCACAGCGCCGCCGAAGAAATCGAAGCGGCAAATTAACGAATTGTCGCTAGACACTGTTTTGCATGGAATTTACCATTGCGCCAAACAGCAAGTATTAGCCTTTGGCGGGGGCATCATGAACGTAACGGGCCAGACCGTTCGAAGCCTGCTTTTGGCGTTCGCTTGGCGCGGGCGCGAAACGGAGGGGGAACAGGCCACAGAACGTTTGGCGAATGGACGTTCGACTCTGGGGAGTGCCTTCAGCATTACCCCTTTCGTTCGAGGGCTGTGCGGCCGGGGGCTATGCGGCGCCCTGGCGGTGCTGGCGGTGACCGTTCTGGCCCCGTTGCCGGCGCTGGCCGCGAAATACGCGGCGATCGTCGTGGACGCGCGCACGGGTGAGGTGCTGCACGAGGAAAACGCCGACACCCTGACCTACCCGGCGTCGCTGACCAAGATGATGACGCTCTACCTCACCTTCGACGCGCTGGATTCTGGGCGGCTGCGGCTGGACCAGGCGCTGCCGGTGTCGGCCTGGGCGGAAGCGCAGTCCCCGACCAAGCTGGGGCTGCGCGCCGGCAAGACGCTGCGGGTGGAGCAGGCGATCCTCGGGCTGGTTACCAAGTCGGCCAACGACGCCTCGGTCGTGCTGGCGGAGGCGCTGGGCGGCAGCGAGGCCAAGTTCGCCGAGATGATGACCCGCAAGGCCCGCGAGTTGGGCATGCGCAACACCGTCTTCCGCAACTCCAACGGCCTGCCGAACATGGAGCAGCTGACCACGGCGCGCGACTTCTCCATTCTGTCGCGGGCGATGCTGTCCGACCACTCCCGCTATTACCCCTATTTCAGCCGTCGCGCCTTCGTCTATGGCGGGCGCAGCCTGAACAACCACAACCGGCTGATGTCGCGCTACGAGGGCATGGACGGCATCAAGACCGGCTACACCGTGGCCAGCGGCTTCAACCTCGCGGCGTCGGCGGTGCGCGACGGGCGCCGGCTGGTCGCCGTGGTGCTGGGTGGCAAGTCCGCGGCCTCGCGCGACGCCCGCATGGAAGCAATCCTGGACAAGGCGTTCGACAAGCCGAGTCGCGGTTCGGAGGCTCCGGTCGTCGCCCGCGCCGGGGACGAGGACGCGCCGCGCGTCACCGCCAAGGGCAAGCCGCCGGCCAAGGCGGAGACCATCGCGCAGCTCGCCTCCACCGTCTCGACCCCCGCCGCGGTCCGCCCGCCGGCCCGCGCCCGCGACGAGGACGCCGATTCGCCGAAGGCGGACGGGTCGAAATGGGGCGTGCAGGTCGGTGCCTTCTCCACGCGGGAGGCCAGCAAACGGGCGCTGACCCAGGCGACCAAGCAGGCGCCCTTCCTGCTGCGCGCCGCCAAGCCGGCGGTGACTCCGGTGAAGTCCAACGGCTCCACCGTCTACCGTGCCCGCATGGTCGGGTTGGACGAGGGGACCGCCCGCAAGGTCTGCTCGGAGCTGACCCGCAGCGGCCACCGCTGCGTCCCGGTGTCGCTGAACGAGAAGCTGTAAGCCGGCTCTTTTCCGCCCACTCTTTTCCACCCAATGAAAAAGGCGCAGCCACGGGGCTGCGCCTTTTCTCATGTCCGCGGAGCGCGGGCCGGTCAGGCGCCCGGCTCGTTGGCGTTCGGGAAGAACAGCGAGTTGCCGTTGATCGTGTAGTCCGCGATGGCCTGCTGACCCTCGGCGGACACCAGCCAGCTCACGAAGGCCTGCCCGTCGGCGGCCTTGACGTGGCTGAACTTGGCTGGGTTCACCAGCATGACGCCATACTGATTGAACAGGCGCTTGTCGCCCTCCACCAGGATGTCGAGATCGCCGCGGTTCTTGAAGCTGAGCCAGGTGGCGCGGTCGGTCATGGCGTAGCCGCTCACCGCAGCGGCGGTGTTCAGCGTGGCGCCCATGCCCTGGCCGATGGCGCGGTACCAGCCGTCACCCGCCGTGGGGTCGACGCCGGCGGTCTTCCACAGCGCCTGCTCCGACTTGTGGGTGCCGCTATCGTCGCCGCGCGACACGAAGGGGGCCTTGGCGGCGGCGATGCTCTTCAGCGCGGCGGACACGTCCTTGCTGCCGCCGACCTTGGCCGGGTCGGCCTTCGGCCCGACGATCACGAAGTCGTTGTACATGACCGGCTTGCGCTCGGTGCTGAAGCCCTCGGCGACGAACTTGTCCTCGGACGGCTTGTGGTGGACGAACAGCACGTCGGCGTCGCCGCGCTTGGCGATGTCGATGGCTTGGCCGGTGCCCTTGGCGACCACACGGACCTCGATCCCGGTCTTCTCGGTGAATTTCGGCAGGATCGACTTGAACAGCCCCGAATCCTCGGTCGAGGTGGTGGAGGCCACGGTGATGAAGCGGTCGGCGGCGGTGGACGGCTGAACGGAGCCGAGCAGCAGAGCCGCCGCGGCGGCGCATCCCAGCACGAAAGAACGGCGCAGCATCGGACTATCCCTCTCCAGGTTCTTGCCCGCCTTGGTTGCGGGCTGTGGCGGCGACTATGGGAAAGTTCGAACGGCTTTGCAAATTTTCCAGAATCGCGGAGGCAGCGGTGGCTCAGGCCCGCCGCGTCTCCCGCACCATGGCGGCGGCGAAGTTCACCGACAGCGACAGGGTCATCAGGATGACGCCGAGGCCGAGCGCCAACGGCAGGTCGCCCTTGCTGGTCTCCAGCGCGATGGACGTGGTCATGACGCGGGTCACCCGGTCGATGTTGCCACCGACGATCATCACCGCCCCGACCTCCGCCGAGGCCCGGCCGAAGCCAGCCAGCACGATGGTCAACAGGCTCCAGCGCGCCTCCGATAGCAGGGTGAACAGGGTGGTCAGCGGCCCGGTCCCCATCACCCGCAGCAGGTCGCCATACTCCACCAGCAGATCCTCGACGATCTGGCGGGTCAGGGCGGCGACTATGGGCACGATCAGCACCGTCTGGGCCACGATCATCGCGGTCGGGGTGAACAGCAGCCCCAGCACACCCAGCGGGCCAGAGCGCGACAGGATCAGATAGACGATCAGCCCCACCACCACCGGTGGCAGCCCCATCGCCGTGTTCAGGAACAGGGTCACCGCGCGCCGTCCGGGAAAGCGGAAGGCGGCGACGGCGGCGCCCAGCGGCAGGCCGATCAGGGCCGACAGCAGGACGGCGGTCAGGCTGACGCGCAGCGACAGGCCGACGATCCCCACCAGACCGGGGTCGAAATCGGCGATCAGATGGAAGGCGGTGACGAAGGCCAGACCGAACTCATGCATAAGGATACTCGTGCATACCAAGCGCTCGCGCGTCAAATCGGGGCCGCATCGCTTCCGTCTTGCGGGAGCCGATCATCCGCCGCTTGCCCCGGCGCGCAATCTTCCCCACTCTTCCGGTCATGGACCTCTCGGAATTCACCATAAGGCCGGACCCGGCGAATCCCAAGCTGACGGAGCGCGTTTCCGGGCTGGATCAGGACGGGCGCCCGGTGGAGGCGTCGGTCACCGTGGAACGGCCGCTGACGCTGTACCTGAACGGGCAGGAGATCGTCACCATGATGACGATCGCCGACTACCCCGATTATCTGGCGGTGGGCTATCTGCTCAACCAGAACATGCTGAAGCGCGACGACCGGATCACCGGCATCGACTACGACGAGGAGATCGACACCGTCGTCGTCCGCACCGAGCGCGCCACGAATTACGAGCAGAAGCTCAAGAAGAAGACGCTGACCTCCGGTTGCGCGCAGGGGACCGCCTTCGGCGATGTGATGGAGACCTTCGAGTCGGTGCGGCTGAACCCCGACGCGCGGCTGAAGACCTCCTGGATCTACGCCCTGTCGAAGAAGATCAACCTGACCCCCAGCCTGTATCTGGAGGCCGGCGCCATCCACGGCTGCGTGCTGTGCCAGGACGACCGCCCGCTCGTCTACATGGAGGACGTCGGGCGGCACAACGCGGTGGACAAGGTGGCGGGCTACATGCACCTGCACGGCGTGCCGGCGCACGACAAGATCTTTTACACGACCGGGCGCCTGACCTCCGAGATGGTCATCAAGACGGTGCAGATGGGCATCCCGATCCTGATCTCCCGCTCCGGCTTCACCGCCTGGGGGGTGGAGCTGGGACGGCAGGCCAACCTGACCATGGTCGGGCGGGCCAAGGGCAAGCGCTTCCTTGCCCTGGCCGGCACCGACCGGCTGGACTTCGACGCCGACCCGGCCGCGGTCGGGGACGAGGGCGGGCGCCACCAGCGCAAGGGGAGCCGCGATGACGAGTGAGGGCATTGCCGGCGTGCTGCTGGCCGGCGGCCTGTCGCGGCGCATGGGCGGCGGCGACAAGAGCCTGCGCACGCTGGGCGGGCGCAGCATCCTGGAGCGCATCGTCGCCACCGTGCGCCCGCAGGTCGGGCCGCTGGTGCTCAACGCCAACGGCGACCCGGCGCGCTTCGCCGCCTTCGGCCTGCCGGTGGCGGCGGACGTGGTGGAGGGCTTCGCCGGACCGCTGGCCGGGGTGTTGACCGGGATGGAATGGGCGCGGGTCCACGCGCCGGACTGCCGCTGGTTGGCCAGCTTCGCCACCGACGCGCCCTTCATTCCCGGCGATCTGGTCGCGCGTCTGGTCGCGGCGGTAGAGCGCGAGGGCGCCGACCTCGCCTGCGCCCGCTCCGACGGGCAGGAGCATCCGGTCTTCGGGCTGTGGCGGGTTGACCTCGCCGACGACCTGCGCCGCGCCATGGTGGAGGAGGACATGCGCAAGGTCGATGCCTGGACGGCCCGGTATCGTCTGGCGGTTGCCGACTTCGCCACCGATCCGGTAGACCCCTTCTTCAACACCAACCGTCCCGACGATCTGGCGGAGGCGGAACGGCTGATGGCGGCGGGACTGGTCCGATGAGCGAGACCCTCAACAAGATCGAGACGATGGCCCTCGGCATCGTGCTGGAGCGCCGCAAAGGCACCAGCGCCTGGGCGGAATGGGCGTGGCGCCCGGTGTCGGTGATTCCCGGCGCCCCGCCGGTCGACGGTCCCTGGCGCTTGCTGCGCGAGGGGGAGGGCTGGGCGCACTTCCACGCGGCAACCCTGCCGCTGGAGCTGTTCCGCAGCGACACCGAAGGCTACAAGCTGAACCTGTCGCAGGAGCCGCCGCGCCTCTGGGTCGTGCTGCGCCCGGACGAGACGGGCGAGCCTGGGGGAGTCGTGCCCTTCGTCGTCACCGCCTCCGCTCACGAATGCGAAGCCTATCAGGTCAGCGGCGTGGAGATGGTGGAGACGGTGCCGATGCCGCCAGAGGTCACGGCGCTGGTCCGCGACTTCACCGAGCAGCACCATGTGGACGTCCCCTTCGTGAAGCGCGAGCGCAAGCGGCACTTCCCGAAGCAGGGGTGATGACTTCTTGATGGGGCTCCGGCGCCGCGCCCCCTCCCGGCCGCCCCCCGCTTCGCAGGGGAGGAACTGATTCCCTCCCCTGCAAAGCGGGGGAGGGTTAGGGTGGGGGCAAGGTCCGGCAATTCCCGAGACACAGCATGACCGACGAATCCTTCCTCTCCCGCTGGTCCCGCCTGAAGCGGCAGCCCGTCGCCCCGGAGCCGGAGCCGGCCCTGGAACCGGTGGAGCCGCCGCCTGTCGAGGAACCGCCCACGCAACTCCCGGTGGACGCGGCGGCCGAACCGGTCGAAACCACTCCGGAAGCCGATGACCCGCTGAAGGACCTCCCCCCCGTGGAGGAGCTGACGCTGGAGTCCGACTTCACCCCCTTCCTGCGGGCGGAGGTCCCGGACGATCTGCATCGGCAGGCGCTGCGCAAGCTGTGGACCTCCGACCCGGTCTTCGCCAACGACGACGGGTTGAAGGACTATGCCGACGACTACGCCAGCCTGTTCACCGGCTCGTCGCCGGTGAAGACGCTCTACCGCGTCGGCAAGGGCTTTCTCGACGCCGCGGAAGAGGCGGCTGAGAAGGCGGAGCAGGCGACTGGCGAGATGGCCGGTGAGACGGCCGCAGACGGCAACGCCGATGAGGACGCGAAAGAAACAGCGGCCCTTCCCGAAGGTTCGGAGCCCGAGCAGGTCCCCTCTGCTTCGCAGGAACCGGACATCGATATGATAAAAAAAGCATAGCGATAGTCCAGCCCAAGTCGCGGTAAGCACACTTCTGAGTCAACCTTTGTTGACAAACACCGCGAATCTGCCCTTTAATACCCCGACACTGAACGTTAAGCCTCTGATGTGGCGAGGCTTTTCGCGGGTGCAATATGAGGTTGTCGGTCCAGGGCGTCTCGGGCGCCGGCCCATGACGCCGTGAGCCTGCAGCGGGCGAGCCAATGCGCCGCCGTTGTCGCGACGGGTGGGGCCGGGTGCCGGAGTTTCGCCAATCTGGTCCTTTCGTCGTGTCGGGAGGGATGAACGCCGTGTCCGTGACCGGTGAACACGATCCGTCGGCCCTGCCGCCGGAAGAGATGCAGCGGGCGCAGCTCTACGCGCTGCTGGCGCATCTGCTTGCCCGCCCGCCCGGCGGGGAATTCCTGGCCGCCCTGGCGGCGCTGGACGGCGACGCGAGCCCCCTCGGGCAGGCGCTGCGCGGTCTGGCCGAGGCCGCCCGCGGCACGGACGCCGCCGCGGTGGAAGAGGAGTTCAACACCCTCTTCATCGGCGTCGGCGGCGGCATCCTGTCCCCCTACGGGTCCTACTATCTCACGGGTTTCCTTCACGAAAAGCCGCTGGCCGAGCTGCGCGGCGACATGGCGCTGCTGGGCATCGCCCGCGCCGACGAGGTGAAGGAACCCGAAGACCACATCGCCGCCCTGGCCGAGATGATGGCGGGTCTGATCACCGGGGCCTTCGACGCCCCGGCCGATCTGGAGGCGCAGCGCCGCTTCTTCGACCGCCACATCGGCTCCTGGGCCGGCAGGTTCTTCACCGATCTGGAATCCACGCCGTCCGCCGCCTTCTACCGCGCGGTGGGCACGCTGGGTCACCGGTATCTGGAGGTCGAGGGGAAAGCCTTCGACATGGCGGCGTGACGGGGGGGCCCGACCGCACACCGGCACCGCCGCCGAACAGACGACAACAACGAGACCGGTCCACGACAAGGCCGGTCCGGAAACGCTCAAAACAAGGCCCGGAAACCGGGCGTCCCATCGGTCTTCAGTCTCGGGGAAGCCGCGAAGAATAGGGTGAAGCTATGACGGACAAGAAGGAAAAGACCACGCTGGCGCGGCGCGACCTGTTCCGCGCGGCTGGATTGGGCGTCGGCGCTCTGGGCGCCGCCGCCGTGGGCGCCGTGGCGGGTGCGGAGCCGGTGCAGGCCGCCGAGCCCGCTCCCGCCCAGGGCTACCGCGAGACCGACCATGTCCGGACGGTCTACGAACTGAGCCGCTTCTAAGAAGGACCGCCGCACATGCTGACAAAGAAGAAAGCGGCCGCGTCCGGTGGCCGTTCGCTGGCGAAGATGGTTTCCGGCCTGACCGGTAACACCGTCGACCGTCGTTCGTTCCTCCGCACCTCGGGCATCGCCGCCGGTGGCGCCGCCATCGCCGCCACCATGCCCTTCGGCATGGTGAAGAAGGCCGAGGCGGTGACCGCCACCCCCGCCGCGGGCGCGCCGGTCAAGCTGGTCAAGAACGTCTGCACCCACTGTTCGGTCGGCTGCACGGTCACCGCCGAGGTGCAGAACGGCGTGTGGATCGGCCAGGAGCCGAGCTTCGACAGCCCGATCAACCTGGGCGCCCATTGCGCCAAGGGTGCGGCGGTGCGCGAGCACGCCCACGGCGACCGCCGCCTGCGCTACCCGATGAAGATGGTGGACGGCAAGTGGACCCGGATCTCCTGGGACCAGGCCATCCAGGAGGTCGGCGACAAGCTGCTGGCAATCCGCGAGAAGTCCGGCCCGGATTCGGTCTTCTGGCTCGGCTCGGCCAAGCACAGCAACGAGCAGGCCTATCTGATCCGCAAGTTCGCCGCCTTCTGGGGCACGAACAACGTCGACCATCAGGCCCGCATCTGCCATTCCACCACCGTCGCCGGCGTGGCGAACGTGTGGGGCTATGGCGCCATGACGAACTCGTACAACGACATCCAGAAGTCGCGCGCGATGTTCTTCATCGGCTCCAACGCCGCGGAGGCCCACCCGGTCTCCATGCTCCACATCCTGAAGGGCAAGGAGCAGAACAACGCCCCGCTGATCGTCGCCGATCCGCGCTTCACCCGCACCGCGGCCAAGGCCGACGAGTACATCCGCTTCCGTCCCGGCACCGACGTCGGCCTGATCTGGGGCATCCTCTGGCACATCTTCGAGAATGGCTGGGAGGACAAGGAGTACATCGCCAAGCGCGTCTACGGCATGGACGAGATCCGCGCCGAGGTCGCCAAGTGGACTCCCGAAGAGGTCGAGAAGGTCACCGGCGTTCCGGGCTCGCAGCTGAAGCGCGTCGCCCGCACGCTGGCCTCCAACCGTCCGGGCACGCTCGTCTGGTGCATGGGCGGCACGCAGCACCACATCGGCAACAACAACACCCGCGCCTACTGCGTGCTCCAGCTCGCCCTGGGCAACGTCGGCGTGACGGGCGGCGGCACCAACATCTTCCGCGGCCACGACAACGTGCAGGGCGCCACCGACTTCGGCGTCACCTCGGACTCGCTGCCCGGCTACTACGGTCTGGCGGAGGGCGCGTGGCGCCACTGGGCGCGCGTCTGGGACGTCTCCTATGACGAGATCCTGGCCCGCTTCAAGGACAAGAAGCTGATGGAGGCCACCGGCATCCCGGTGTCCCGCTGGTTCGACGGCGTCCTGGAAGCCAAGGAGAACATGGACCAGCCCGAGAGCATCAAGGGCATGGTCTTCTGGGGTCACGCGCCGAACAGCCAGGTCCGCCTTCCGGACATGAAGAAGGCGATGGAGAAGCTGGAGCTGCTCGTCGTCGTCGATCCGTTCCCGACGATGACCGCCGTCCTGTCCGACCGCAAGGACAACTTCTACCTGCTGCCCGCCGCCACCCAGTTCGAGACCGTCGGGTCGCGCACCGCGTCCAACCGCTCCGTCCAGTGGTGCGACAAGATCATGGAGCCCCTCTTCGAAGCGAAGACGGACCATGAGATCATGTACCTGTTCGCCAAGAAGTTCGGCTTCGCCGAGCCGATGTTCAAGAACATCAAGCTCCACGGCAACGAGCCGGACATCGAGGACACGACGCGGGAGTGGAACCGCGGCATGTGGTCGGTCGGCTACACCGGCCAGTCGCCGGAGCGGCTGAAGCTGCACATGCAGCATCAGGCGACCTTCGACAAGACCACGTTGCGCGCCAACGGCGGCCCGTGCGACGGCGACTATTACGGACTGCCGTGGCCCTGCTGGGGCACGCCGGAGATGAAGCATCCGGGCACCGCCAACCTCTACGACACCTCCCTGCCGGTCGCCGAGGGCGGCGGCGCCTTCCGCGCGCGCTTCGGCGTGGAGCGCAACGGCGTAACGCTGCTCGCCGAGGGCTCCTACCCGGTCGGGTCGGAGATCAAGGACGGCTACCCGGAAGTCACCTACGCCATGCTGGACAAGCTGGGCTGGACCGGGGACCTGACCGAGGCCGAGATGGCCGTCATCAAGAAGATCGGGGGCGAGAAGATCGGCGCCGTGTCCTGGACCACCGACCTGTCGGGCGGCATCCAGCGCGTGGCGATCAAGCACGGCCTGAACCCGCCGGGCAACGCCAAGGCCCGCTGCGTCGCCTGGAACTTCCCGGACCCGGTGCCGGTGCACCGCGAGCCGCTCTACACGCCGCGCCGCGATCTGGTCGCCAGCTACCCGACCTACAAGGACACCAAGTCCTGGCGCCTGCCGACGCTCTACAAGTCGATCCAGGACCGCGACGTGTCGAAGGAGTACCCGATCATCCTCACCTCCGGCCGTCTGGTCGAGTATGAGGGCGGCGGCGACGAGACCCGGTCGAACCCCTGGCTGGCCGAGCTGCAGCAGGACATGTTCGTCGAGATCAACCCGTTCGATGCCAACAACGCCGGCATCAAGGACGGCCAGATGGTCTGGGTCGAAGGCGCGGAGCAGGGCAAGGTGAAGGTCAAGGCCATGCTGACCGAGCGTGTCGGCCGCGGCGTCGCCTTCATGCCCTTCCACTTCGGCGGCCACTTCCAGGGCCAGGATCTGCGCGCCAAGTACCCGCAGGGCGCCGACCCGATCGTGCTGGGCGAGGCGGCGAACACCGCCACGACCTACGGCTACGACTCGGTCACGCAGATGCAGGAAACCAAGACCACCCTCTGCCGGATCTCGGCGGCCTGAGACGCTAGGAGTTCATCACCATGGCCCGCATGAAATTCCTCTGCGACGCGGACCGCTGCATCGAATGCAACGCCTGCGTCACCGCCTGCAAGAACGAGCACGAGGTGCCCTGGGGCATCAACCGCCGCCGCGTCGTCACCATCAACGACGGCAAGCCGAGTGAGCGGTCGATCTCGGTCGCCTGCATGCATTGCTCCGACGCGCCCTGCAAGGCCGTCTGCCCGGTCGACTGCTTCTACCAGACCGAGCAGGGCGTGGTCCTGCACAACAAGGACCTGTGCATCGGCTGCGGCTACTGCTTCTACGCCTGCCCGTTCGGCGCCCCGCAGTACCCGCAGGCCGGCAACTTCGGCACGCGCGGCAAGATGGACAAGTGCACCTTCTGCGCCGGCGGCCCGGAGGCCGACAACACGGACGCGGAGTACAAGAAGTACGGCCGCAACCGTCTGGCCGAAGGCAAGCTGCCGCTCTGTGCCGAGATGTGCTCGACCAAGGCCCTTCTGGCCGGCGACGGCGACAAGGTGTCGGACATCTACCGCGAGCGCGTGGTCGCCCGCGGCTTCGGGTCCGGCGCCTGGGGCTGGGGCACCGCCTATCAGATGAAGGCGGGGTCTTGACCGTGATCCGCCGCACCGTCTGTGCGATGGCGCTCCTTCTCGTCACCCCGCTTCTGGCGGGGTGCAACGAGGAGGAGCAGGCGCGCCCGATCCATCTGGAGAAGGGCGCCTACCGCGGCGCCGCGGACAGTCCTTTGTCCGCGGATCAGGTCCAGGCGCTCCAGCAGCGCTCGGCCGGCCAGCGTTTCTGAGGGGGCGTTTCCGATGGACGCTGTTCTCAAGGGAAGGGCTGACGCAATGACGTCAAATCATTCCAAGGCCGGGCTGGCCAAGGGCTGGCTCCAGTCGCCGTTCCAGATCGTGCTTCTGGGCGTCATGATGCTGGCGCTGACCCTGGTCATGGCCAACGTCTCCTCCGCTTCGGCGGCGGAGGCATTCCCGCCAATCGCCAGCCAGCCGGCCGACGGCACCTCCAAGACCGACCTGTGGCGCGGGATCCGCTCTGGCGAGCAGGGCTACGTCTCCATCCCCAACAAGAGCGCCGGCGTGCTGGTGCAGTCGGAAGGGGAGCTGTGGCGCTCGGTCCGCAACGGCCCGCTGTCCACCTATGGTGGCTGGGTGCTGGGCGGCATGATCGGGCTGCTCGTCCTGTTCTTCCTGGTGCGCGGGCGCATCCGGATCGACGGCAAGAAGACCGGCCGGACCATCCAGCGCTTCAACGCCTTCGAGCGGGGCGTGCACTGGCTGACCGCCGGCAGCTTCGTCATCCTGGCCTTCACCGGGTTGAACGTGCTGTACGGGCGCTACACCGTCCTGCCGCTGCTGGGTCCGGAGGTGTTCGCCACGATGACCCAGTACGGCAAGTTCGCCCACAACTACCTGGGCTTCGCCTTCATGCTGGGCATCGTCCTCATCTTCGTGATGTGGGTGAAGCACAACATCCCGGAGCGCAACGACATCACCTGGGCGCTGAAGGCCGGCGGGCTGTTCAGCAAGGGCGTGCATCCGGCGGCGAAGAAGTTCAACGCCGGCCAGAAGGTGATCTTCTGGGCGACGGTGCTGGGCGGTGCGGCGCTGGGCTTCACGGGCGTGCAGCTGCTGTGGCCCTTCTCCTTCGCCTCGCTGGCCGACCTGCAGCTTTACCAGCTGATCCACGCGGCGGTGGCGGTGGTGCTGACCGCGGTCATCATCGCACACATCTACATCGGCTCGGTCGGCATGGAAGGCGCCTTCGACGCGATGGGCTCCGGCGACGTCGAACTCCAGTGGGCGCGCGAGCACCATTCGCTGTGGGTTCAGGAGGTCACCGGCGAGACCCCCGGCCGTCACGGGGGCCATCACCAGGGCCGCCACCGCGCGCCCGCCGAGTGAGGATCCCATCCATGCGTTCCTTCCTGATCGGCCTGCTGCTGGCCGGGGCGCTCGCCGCTCCGGCCGCCGCACAAACCTCCGTCCCGGCCTCTCCGGCGGCCAAGTCGGCGGACGAGGTGAAACGGATCGTCGAGCAGACCTACAACGTGCAGGTCCTGCGCGTGACCGAGGCGGCGCTGGAGGACGGCACCGCCGTCTACAAGGTCGCCGCCATGATGCCGGGGACCGCCGGCAACGCCGCCTTCATGGTCAACACCCTGACCGTCGATGCGGCGACCGGTCTCGCGCTTCCGCCCTTCCGCCACCACGCGGCTGGCTACAGCCTGCCCCAGGGCGGCAGCTACGAGCCGAACCGGACCTCCAACAACCCCGCGGTCGCCCGCGGGCACACTTGGCGCTGAAGACAACCGGCGCTAATACCTGTTACCCCCTGACCGGTGGCTGCAAGGCTGCCGGTCTTTTCCTTTTCAGGAGGCGGTTCGGGCATGGGCAGAGGGTGTCATCCGGGGAACCCGCCGAGCCACACCCGCCGCCGGCTTCTCGCGCTGGCCGCGACCGCGCCTGTCCTGACCGCACCCCTGTTGTCCCGTGCCGCGGACCTGATCGGCCATGGCGCCATGGTCAACGCCGTCGCCATGTCGCCCGACGGCACCCGCGCCCTGACGGGAAGCTGGGACTATTCGGCCATCCTCTGGGACCTCGCCTCCGGCTCCCAAATTGCCTCCTTTCACGAGCACGCCGCCGGCGTCACCGCCGTGGCCTTCCTGCCGGACGGCAAGCAGGCCCTGACCGGCAGCCGCGACGCCGCCATCATCCTCTGGGACCTGGAAAATGGACGGTCGCTGCGCCGTTTCGAAGGCCACACCGGCACCGTGGCGGGTTTGGCGGTGGCGCCGGACGGCCGCCGCTTCGCCTCCGCGGGCTGGGACTTTGCCATCCGCGTCTGGGACCCGGAGAGCGACGCCGCGCTGCGGGTGCTGGAGGGGCATGGCGCCAACGTAAACGCCGTGGCTTACACCCCGGACGGCGGGCGGCTGGTCTCCGCCGGCTACGACTTCCAGATCCGCGTCTGGGACGCCGCGACCGGTCGGGAGAAGGCGGTGCTGGAAGGGCATGAGGGCAGCGTCTACGGTTTGGCCCTGTCCCCCGACGGGCGACTGGCCGCCACGGCGTCCAGCGACGAGACGGTGCGGCTGTGGGACCTGGAGGCCGGAACGCTGCTGCGCACGCTCTATGGGCACACCGGCTTCGTCACCTCCGTCGCCGTCTCTCCCGATGGCAGGACCCTGCTGTCCGGCGGGGGCGGCGACCGGCGCGTCCGGCTGTGGGACATCGCCACCGGGCGGCAACTCGCCTCCTTCCGTGGCCATGAGAAGCCGGTCCTGGCGGTCGCCTTCACCCCGGACGGGCAGGGCGCCCTGTCCGCCGGCTACGACGCGGTGGTCCGCCATTGGGACCTGATGAGCAAGGCGGACGCCGACCGTCCCTGACCCCGACCGTCCTTGACAGGATGGGCACGCCCATGGCCCGTTCGCCTACCGTCCGTTCCACAAGCGAGACCGCCGCCCATGAGCAGCCTGTCCCACCCGGTGCCGCGCCGCGCCATCATCGACACCTGCCTCGCCATGAACGGGGCTGGCATCAACCAGGGCTCGTCGGGCAACCTGTCGGTGCGGGTGGAGGGCGGCTTCCTGATCACGCCGAGCAGCCTGCCTTATGACGAGACGGCGCCCGAGGACATTGTCGAGATGGGCTTCGACGGGACCTATGTGGGCCGGCGGCGGCCTTCGTCGGAGTGGCGCTTCCATCGCGACATCCTGAAGGCGCGGCCCGACGTGGATGTGGTGCTGCACGCCCATTCGACCTTCGCGACGGCGCTGGCCGTCCATGGCCGGGGCATTCCCAGCTTCCATTACATGGTGGCTCTGGCCGGCGGCGATTCGATCCGCTGCGCGCCCTACGCCACCTTCGGGACGCAGGAGCTGTCCGACCACGCCGTGACGGCGCTGGAGGGGCGGCTGGCCTGCCTGCTGGCCAACCACGGCATGATTGTGCTCGGCAAGACGCTGAAAGGCGCGCTGGCGCTGGCGGTGGAGGTGGAGACGCTGGCCCGCCAGTATCTCCACGCCCATCTGCTGGGCGAGCCGGTCATCCTGCCGCCCGAGGAGATCGCGCGCGTCGCCGAGAAGATGCGCCGCATGAAGTACGGCCTGCCGCCCGTCGAGGGGGCCGCGCCGGAGGATACCGCCCGCCCGCGCGAGGCCTGACGGCCAACGGCTCCCGACGTCAGGAGGCCAGCTGGGCGACGGGGCGCAGGGGGGCGACGGTGACCAGAGGGCGCTTGGCCGCACCGGCGGTGCCGACCTGGAGCGGGCGTTCCTCCGCCGGGGGCTGGTAGTAGGCGGGCAGGGCCACCGTGACGCGGGTGCCATGCCCGGGCTCGCTCGCCACCTCGATGTCGCCGCCGAGCATGGCGGCGTAATGGCCGACCAGGGTCAGGCCGAGTCCGGCACCGCGCCGCTTGACGCCGCTGCCGCCCTGGACGAAGGGCTGGAACAGCCGGGCGGTCTGGCTGGTGGCGAAGCCGCTGCCGCTGTCGGTCACGGTGAAGCGCAGCCAGGGCTCGCCATCACGCTCGACCCGCTCGGCGGCCATCCGGACGGCGCCGCCCTGGGTGAACTTGCAAGCGTTGTCCAGCAGGTTCAGAAGCGCCTGCCGGACCTTGCCGAAATCCGAATACATCTGGCCGAGCGCTGCGGCCTCCGCCTGGAGCGTCACCTCGTTGCCGTTGAGGTCGGCGGCCGGCAGCGTCCGCTCCCGCGCTTCGATCAGCAGACGGTGCACGTCGAAATCCTGAAGCACGACGTCCATGTTGCCGGCCTCGATCCGGGCGTAGTCGAGGATGGCGTCGACCAGCGTCAGCATCTGCTCGCTGGTCCATTGGATCTGCTCGATGTCGGTCGCCAGTTCCCCGGCACCCAGGCGGTGCAGCTCGCCCATCAGCGACTGGCTGGAGGCGACGATCTCGTTGAGCGGGGCGTGAAGCTCCTGCCCGATGTTGACCAGGAAATGGGTCTTCGCCTCGTTGGCGGCGTCGGCGCGCTCCTTCTCGCGCAGGATCTGGCCGTGCCGGTCGGCGGCCTCCTGGCGCTGGCGCTCGATCTCCGCCGTGTTGTCGCGCAGGACGCGGACGGCGCGGGCCATGGCGGCCACCTCGTCCGCCCCCTCGTCCGGCGGCAGGGCGATGTCGGTCCGCCCGGCGGCGAGCGAGGTCACCGCGGCGGCCATGCCGGCGACCGGACGGGCGACCCGGCGGTTGACGAACCAGACCATCGCCAGCCCCGCCAGCGTCACCCCCAGCGCCGCCCACAGGGCGATGCGCACCGTGCGCCAGGACTGGTCGGCCAGACTGCCGCGCAGCGCCGCCGCCACGGCGTCGTTGCGCTGGCGGATTTCCGCCGCCTGGGCGGCGACGACGGCGGCGTTGGGCGTCAGCCGCTCGGCGCGCAGCCCGTCCTCGTCGACCAGGGAGGCCTCGATGCCGTTGAGCACCCCGTCGATGCCGGCCAGCGCCGCCTCCACCTCGTCGATGGTCTGGCGGGTGCCGGGGACCCAGAGATAGCGGTTCATCTCCGCCAGCTTGGCGCGGGCGTTGCCCAGTTCGGCGCGCATGCGCAGCGAGTCGCGGTCGTCGCGACGCGCCACGTAACGGCCGAGATGGTCCTGCATCATCAGGATGGCGACGGTCGCGTCGCCGGCCAGCGCCGCCGAATCGACGCCACCCGCGTCCTTCAACCGGCCCAGCCCGGCGCGGATCTGGGAGATCTGGGGTTCCAACACCGACTCGGTCAGCCGAGCGCGCTCGCCGCGCAGGGCGACCAGCGCCTCGAAGCCGCTCCAGTAGGCGTCCAGCGCCTTGCGCGCGCTCTCCACCGAGCGGCGGTCGGCGTCGTCCTGCACCATTCCGGCCAGGGCGGTCAGCCGCTCAAGCAGGCCGTCGCGGCGCAACCCGGCGTCGAGCAGGCTCTGCTGGTCGCCCTCGGCTAGATGGTCGCGGACCGAGACCTCCAGGTCGCGCAGCCCGATGTCCAGGTCGGCGGCGGTCTGGGAGGCGTCGGCGTAGCCGGAGAAGGTACCGACCTCGCGGCTGACCCCGTAGAGCGAGGCCACGCCGATCAGCGCCAGCAGAAGGACCAGGGCGAGAATCACGCCGAAGCCCAGCCCGACGCGCGCGGCGAGCGTCAGCTCGTCCAGGCGGCGCAGAAGACCGAGCCCCGGAAGGGAGCGCGCGGGGCGGGCCGGGGCACCGAGGGGGAGGGCGTCGCCGGACCGGGGCAGGGTTCCGTTCCGCTTCACGCCACGTCCCGTACGCGCTGTCGTTCGTAAGCCACGAGATCCGGCCGAAGGTTGCGGGCGGGAAAAGCCCGACGTTGTCAGAAACCCCTCCGTGTGCACGGACGGGTGGCGCGGATTGTAGCTTGGCGAGGCAACGGCGCAAACAGACAAGTGCGTAAGGTTCAGCCCCCTTTAAACATCCCCTCTTTGAACATCTCTGGCTTTGTCTCAGATCGTGCCATGGAAGGCGTAGGCTTGCATGCCGATGCTGCCATGCTCGAACCCGGTGTGAAGCCGCTCCGTCCGCACCGCGCTTCCGGCGGCGCCGAAGGCCATGGGCAGGGGCAGGAAATGCTCGTCGGTGGGGTGCGCCGCCGTGGCCTGCGGGCAAAGCGTCTTCCAGCCGGCCAGGGACGCCTCGTCGCCCGCCGTCAGCACCCCGTCAAGCCAGCCGGCGAAGTCCTCCGCCCAGCCGGCCACGTCGCGCTCGCCGAAGCGGAAATCGCCGAGATTGTGGACGGCGCCGCCGCTGCCCAGGATCAGCACGCCCTCTTTCCGCAGGGGCGCCAGGGCGCGGCCCAGCGCGATGTGGTCGGCGGCGGTGGCGCCGGGCTGGACGGACAGTTGGGCGACCGGGATGTCGGCCTCCGGATACATCAGCATCAGCGGCACCCAGGCGCCGTGGTCGAGTCCCTGGCCGGGGTCCACCGCGGCGCCGGTCAGCGCCCGTACGCGGTCGGCGAGTGCCGGAGCGCCGGGGGCCGTGTAGCGCATCGCGTAGAGGGCGCGGGGAAAGCCGTAGAAGTCGTGGATGGTGTCCGGCCGGGCCGCCCCGCTGATCGCCGGGGTCTGGGTCGTCCAGTGGGCCGACACCGCGATCACCGCGCTCGGGCGGCCCAGCCGCGTGCCCAGACCGGCCAGGAAATGGCGGCCCGGCGAATCCTCGATGATGAGGGTGGGGGCGCCGTGCGAGACGAAGACGCTGGGGAAGGCGGAAGAGGGCAGGGCGGTGGCCGGCTGGGTCGTGGTCATGGAATGGGCTCCGGGTTGCCGGACCATTCGACCAAAGAAAAACCCCGGCGCCTAGGCCGGGGTTTTTCGAAAGACCGTTGCCGGTGGAGCAACGATCTCAGTGCAGGTGCTTCGGCAGCTCGGCGATCGACTGGTCGATCAACTTGTCCGCCTGGGCCGGCTGGATGCCGGTTTCCAGGATGCGACGGCTGGCGTCCATGGCGATGTCGACGGTCAGGTTACGGACCTCGGCCAGCGCCCCGGCTTCCGCCTGGGCGATGCGGTCCATGGCCTGGGCCTCGCGGCGCTTCAGCGAGGCCTCGAGATCGGCGCCGGCCTGCGAGCGGAGGCGGTCGGCCTCCTCGCGGGCGTGGGCGATGATGGCCTCGGCCTCCTTCAGCGCGTCGCGCTGACGGCGCTGGTAGTTGGCGAGCAGCGCCTGGGCGTCTTCACGCAGGCGCTGGGCCTCGTCCAGTTCCGCCCGGATCTTCTCGGCGCGGGCGTCGAGAAGGCCGGTGATCGCGCCGGACGCCTTCTTCCACACCAGGGCGGCGAAGATGATGAAGGCGATGGCGACCCACATTTCAGGCGTGTTCATGACCGGCGCTCCTCGATCACGGCGGCGACCGCCGCATCGGCCTGGGCCGCGTCGACGTTCAGCCCGGCCAGACGGCCGGCGACGTCACGGGCGATGTCGGCGGAGATGGAGCGGACGTTGGCGATCGCCTGCTCCTTGGCCGCGGCGATGTTCGCCTCGGCGCTGCGCAGACGCTCGGCGTTCTCGGCGTTCAACTGGGCCTGACGGGCGTGGTTGTTCGCGTCGATCTCGGCGGCGACCTGGGCGATCAGGGCCTGGGCTTCGGAACGGGCCCCGGCGAGGGACTGATCGACCTGGGCCATGGCGGCCTCGGCCTCTTCCTTGAGCGAAGCGGCCTTGCTCAGGTCGCGCGAAATGCGCTCCTGGCGCTCCTCCAGAACCTCGGCCACGCGCGGCAGCGCTTTCTTGGACAGGAGGTAGTAGAGGGTGATGAAGGTCAGCGCCAGCCAGAAGATCTGGGTGGGGAAGGTGGCGGGATTGAGCTGCGGCAGGCCGCCGGCGGCATGCTCGCCGCCATGGGCGGCTTCCGGCGCGTGCTCCGCCGTCGCCGCCAGGACGTTACCGGCAAGCACGGTCAGAGTGGCGAGCGAGGCGCCCGCAGCACCCGACCAGCGGACCAGCCGTCGCTTGGCCAACAGGTTCGGCATGGATCGGTCCCCCTAGGCAAGAATGCGGCGCCGAAACTTCGAGAGCCCGGCGCCGCGTCAGAGCGAAATTGAAAGTTCGCTCTGGCCTTAGGCGAACAGGATCAGGAAGGCGATCAGCAGGGCGAACAGCGCGACGGCTTCCGTCAGCGCGAAGCCCAGAATGCCGATCGGGAAGACCTTCGGCTGGACGGCCGGGTTGCGGGCGATCGAACCGATCAGGGTCGAGAAGATGTTGCCGATACCCAGGCCGACGCCGGCGAGGGCGATAACGGCCAGACCGGCACCGACGTACTTGGCGGCTTCAGCTTCCATGGTACTCATTCCTCTAGGTAAGGGTGAACTGTGGTGGAAAAGGTAACGAGGTGATCCGGGTCGGCGCTGGGGCTCAGTGCAGTTCCAGCGCGTCGCGGATGTACAGGCAGGTCAGGATCGAGAAGACGTAGGCTTGCAGGAACGCGACCAGGAACTCGAAGCCGGTCAGCGCGATGTTGATGGCCAGCGGGACGAGGCCGGCGAGGAAGCCGACGGCGCCCAGGCCGCTGATCATCATAACCGTGAAGCCCGCGAACACCTTCAGCATGGTGTGACCGGCCATCATGTTGGCGAACAGTCGGATCGACAGGCTGACGGGACGCATCAGGTAGGAGATCACCTCGATCGGGATGAGGATCGGGGCGAGCGCCACCGGCGCGCCGTGCGGCATGAAGAAGCTGAAGAAATGCAGGCCGTGCTTCATCAGGGCCAGGACGGTCACGAACACGAACACCGTCGCCGCCAGCGTGAAGGTCACGATGATGTGGCTGGTGAAGGTGAAGGTGAACGGGATCATGCCGACGAGGTTGCCGAACAGCACGAACATGAAGATCGCGAAGACGAACGGGAAGTACGGGCGGGCATCGTGCCCGGCGTTGTCCCGAACCATGTTCGCGACGAATTCGTAGAAGATCTCGGCCAGGGACTGCAGGCGGCCCGGAACCAGGGCGCGGCCAGACATGCCGAAGACGAGCAGCGCGTAAATCAGCGCGACCGCCACGACCATGAAGAAGGCCGAGTTCGTGAAGGACACGTCATACCCGGCGATCACGATCTGGAGGATCGGGTTGATCTGGAACTGGTGCAGCGGATCCAAGGTCGTCCTCGCTCAGTGTGCGTCGCCGTTGGGGCGCTCGTTGTCATCCTCACGGGCCCGGCGGTAGCCGGGGGCTAATCCGAGCCCGGTGATGGCCCGGTAGACATTCAGAATTCCGGCCGCCGCGCCGAGGAAGAACATGACGATCAATCCCCAGGGCGCCGTTCCGAGCCAGCGGTCGAGCAGAAGCCCGCCACCGACGCCAACGATCATGGCAGCGACCAGCTCAGTCCCGATTCGAAAGGCGATGCCGAGAGGACTCTGCGGCAGCCGGTGATATTTCCCCGGACCGCTCTGCGATTCCTTCCCTTCACGCGCCTTCTTCAGTCGGGCGTCAAGCTCTGCCAGAGACGGCGGGGGCTTTTCGTCGCTCATGTCGCTTCGTTGTCCCCGTTGTCTCGCAGCCACGCGAAAGCGGCGAGACCATACGGACAGGGCACAACCCTGTCAAGTCGCAAAACCCTTAATACAAGTGCTTGAAAACCCAACAAAACCGCGCCGAAACCTTGGTATTACCGGGTCAAAGGGCGCGGCTCCGCTCATGTTTTCCGTCAGCCGGCAATGCGGGTGCCCAGATCCTGGGCCACGCGGTCGGCGGTGGTGCCCGCCGGATACACTCCGAGGAAGCGCCCGTCGGGACCCATCAGGTAAAGAAAACTGGAGTGATCCATCAAATAATCCTCCGGTTTTCCGCCCTCCTGCGGCGCCTTGGCGTAATAGACCCGGTAGGCCTTGGCCGCCGCCTTGACCTGCTCCGGCGTGCCGGTCAGCCCGACCAGATTGGGGTGGAACAGCCCGACATAGTCCTTCAGATGCGCCACCGTGTCGCGCTCCGGGTCGACCGAGATGAACATCGGTTGCACCTTGTCCGCCTGCACGCCCAGCAGATCCATGGCGCGGGCCATCGTGCCCAGCTCCGTCGGGCAGACGTCGGGGCAATAGGTGTAGCCGAAGTAGATCAGCAGGTACTTGCCGCGATAGTCGGCGTCGGTGACCGTCTTCCCGTCCTGGTCGGTCAGGGTGAAGGGGCCGCCGATGGGCACGCTGCTCTGCACCGTGCTGGAGGCGTTGTCGACCTGCCACCAGGCGATGCCGGCGGCGATCACGAGCCCCACGACGGAGGCGGCGGCGATGCGGATGAGTCGGGCTTTCATGACCGACTGGAATGGGGCGGCGCACGGTCCAGGTCAAGAGGACAATCTGCCCAAGGCGGGAGCTTCGCGCGCTCACCAGAGGCGCCGCGCGGCCCAGCGTAGCGCCAGCGCCGCCGGCGCGATGGTCAGGACGATCAGGGCGAGCGCGGTGCCGCTCACCGTGCCGGTCGCGGCGTAGACCGCGACGGTGGCGATGCCGCCCGGCAGCAGGGCGAGGAGCATCCAGGTCAGGCGGGGCTTCCAGACAACGAAGCTGATGAGAGCCCAGGCCAGCAGCGCGGCGGTCAGCTTTGGAAGGGCGCCGATGAACAGGTCGCTCAGAAACTCCGCCATGCCGGACGCTCCTCACGCGGCCTTGCGCGCGGGTGCGTCCGGCCGGGCCAGATGGTTGCCGATGCGCTTGTCGAAGCGTTGGATGTGGCCGGTCAGCCAGTCGCGGAACAGCGCCAGCAGATCGTCGCCGACCCGCGCCTCCCCGGCCGCGAAGCGCTGCTTCAGTTCGGCCACGCGCTTGCGCAGTGCGTCGTGCTGCGCCTTGTGCTGCACGAAGTCTGGATAGCCCGAGCGCTGCATCACCCGCTCCTCCTCTTCGAAATGCAGAACCGTATAGGCGACGAGCTGGTCGATGGCCGCCCCGATGGCCTGCGGCACTTCGCCGCCCCGGATGCGCCGCGCCGCCCGGTTGATCAGCGCGACCAGGATCATGTGGTCGTTGTCGATGTCCTCCTGGCCGACGGCCAGCGTGTCGTTCCAGGGCATGAAGACCTCCTCGCCGGCGGGGGCGAAGAGGGTGACCAACTCCGCGCTGTTGATCGCCTCCACATTGACCAGGAAGGCGTCGACCAGAGCGCGCAGGGACCCGGCCTGCTGCGCCAGGCTCTCCGCGGCGTCGAGCAGGCTGTTGGCGGCCTTCTCCGTCTCCAGGGCGGAGGCCGAAACCTCGTCGATGCTGGTGGAGACCTGCCGCGTGCCCTGGGCCGCCTCCCCGGCGCTGCGGGCGATCTCGCCGGTCGCCGCACCCTGCTGCTGGACCGCGGCGGCGATGGAGGTGCCGATCTCGTCGCTGCGGGCGATGATCCCGGCGATCTCGCGGATGGCGGTGACGGCACCGTGGGACGCCTGCTGCACCTCGCTGATCTGGGCGGCGATCTCCTCCGTCGCCTTGGCGGTCTGGCCGGCGAGGTTCTTCACTTCGCCCGCCACCACGGCGAAGCCCTTGCCCATCTCGCCGGCCCGCGCCGCCTCGATGGTGGCGTTGAGCGCCAGCAGGTTGGTCTGGCTGGCGATGCTGGTGATGAGGTCGGCGACCTCGTTGATCTTCTGAGCGGCGTGGCCCAGCCCGTCGATGCGCTCGCTGGCTTGGCGGGAGGCGGTCACCGCCTCCAGCGAGATGTGCGAGGAGGTGGCGACCTGGGTGCCGATCTCGGCAATGGCGCTGCTCAGCTCCTCGGCGGCGGCAGCGACGGTCTGCACGTTCACCGACGCCTGCTGCGACGCCCCGGCGACCGAGGCCGCCTCGCGCATGTTGCGGTCGGCGGTGTCGGACAGCGAGCGCGCCGTGTTCTCCAGCGCCTGCACCGCCTGTCCGACCGCACCGACCATGGCGGAAACCGTGGCGTCGAACCGCTCGGTCAGCCGTTCCAGGGCGCGGGCGCGCTGCCCGGTCACCCGGTGCTCCACCTGCTGGCGCTCCCAGTGGCGCTGCAGGTCGATCTGGTTGCTGCGGAAGATGTCCAGGGTGCGGGCCATGACGCCGATCTCGTCGCCGCGCTGCGTGCCGGACACCGTCACCGCCGTGTCGCCGCCGGCAAGAGTCTGCATCACTCCGGTCATGGCGTGCAGCGGGCCGACGATGGCCCGGCTGACCAGCAGGGCGATGCCCGTCGCCGCGAGGGCGATCAGCAGCCCCAGCCCGCCGAGGAACAGGGCGGCCTCGCGGAAGGCGGCGGCCACGTCGTCCACATAGATGCCCGAACCGATCAGCCAGCCCCAGGGTTCGAACCCGCGCACATAGGAGATCTTCGGCACCGGCTCCGCCTGGCCCGGCTTCGGCCACAGGTAATCGACGAAGCCGCCCTCCGCCGCGACGCCGACGCGGGTCATCTCGACGAACAGCAGCTTGCCGTTCGGATCGGCGGTGCGCGACTGGTCCTGCCCGTCCATCTCCGGGCGGATGGGGTGCATGATCATGCGCTGCGCGCGGTCGATGACGAAGAAATACTCCGAACCGGCGTAGCGCAGCCGGCGCAGCGCGTCCTTGGCCGCTGCCTGGGCGGCGTCGCGGGTCAGCGTGCCCTTGCGCTCCATCGCCTCGTAATGGGCGACGAGGCTGTGCGCGACCTCCACCACGCTGCGGGTCTTGTCCTGGCGGTCCTTCATCATCTCGGCGCGCAGGCCGAACAGGCTGACGGCGGAGATCAGCGCGAGGCCGACGGCCGCGACGCCCAGGATGACGGAGATCTTACCCTTGATGCTGATGCGCTCGAACACCTGACGTTCCTCCGGAATCTTCCTTATGTCCGGCACATCGGCGCCGGTCCCGGACGGAGCGGTGACCGTCCGGAAATTCTGCTAAATTTTTTGTTACTTTTGCTCCGGGGGCCTGATCGTCGTCAAGGCGGATCAACCCAGGGTGAGAAAACGTCGCGGGCCGCCGTCCAGAAGTTTGGAAGAGAAAGTTCGTGGGGCCGTGAAAAAGAAAGGGGAGGCCCGAAGGCCTCCCGCAGTTGCGTACCGGAAGGGTGGTTGCGCGTCGACGCCGTTCGTTTGCCGACGGCTTCAGAGCACGGTCAGCATGCTGGCGACCAGAGGGTGGCGGACGATGTCGGTGTCGCTCAGGCGGACGACGGCGATGCCCTCCACCGCCTCCAGCCGGCGCGCGATGTCGGCCAGGCCTGACAGGTTGTCCAAGAGATCCGTCTGGTCGGGGTCGCCGGTCAGGACCATGGTGGAGTGCCAACCCAGCCGGGTCAGCAGCATCTTGACCTGGGCGTAGGTGCAGTTCTGCGCCTCGTCGATCACCACGAAGGCGTTGTTCAGGGTGCGACCGCGCATGAAGCCGACGGGCGCGATCTCGATGGTGCCGTCGGCCATCAGGGCGCGCAGGCGCTTGGCGCCCAGCCGTTCGCTCAGCGCGTCGTAGAGCGGGCGCAGGAAGGGGGCCATCTTCTCGTGCATATCGCCCGGCAGATAGCCGATGCTCTCACCGGCCTCGATGGCCGGGCGGGACAGCACGATGCGGTCGACCTTGCCCTCCTCCAGCGCCTCCACCGCGGAGGAGATCGCCAGATAGGTTTTGCCGGTGCCGGCGGGGCCGAGCGCCACAACGAGGTTATGGTCCTTGATTGCCTCCAGCAGCCTCTTCTGGTTGGGGCTCTGGGGCTTGACCTTGCGGAGATAGCTCTGGTCGCGGCGGTCGGCGCCGCCCACGGGGTCCCAGCCGGCGGCGGGGAACAGTGGGTGGACCGTCGACTCGGACGCTGAAACGGCGCTGCCTTTGCTCTGGCGTCTGGCCATATCGCTCTCCTAACGTCACGTTGGTGGGCGGGCGGCTCCGGGCACAAAAAAACCTCCCGCAAGGGGGAGGTCGTCGATGTTGCTGTGCAACAGGGTGGCCGGAGTCTGGCTTGCCGGTGCGAGGCGTGCGTCCCGTCGGCTACGCCCGTGATGGGGTGCCGGCGACATTCGGACGCTCGTGAACGAAGCAGGATGCAAGCGGAACCTCTTCGTCAGAATAGGAACCTCACACCACAAACATAGGGCGAGCGACGGCGAACGTCAGGCGAAATTGCGGGCATCGCAAAAGATTCACACAAGATGTTGTGGGTGAGCCGCAGGTGGAGGCGCGACGGCGACGGACTACCGCCAGAGGCGGAGGGAACCCGCCATCGTCACGACCAAGATGGTGTGTTGAGGTCTTGCAAACCATCTTTGCGGGCGCTGTGGAGGGGGAAAGATGCCGCAGCGCGAAAAGGGCATATCCCTGCAAAACCCTTTGCCCGACGAATCCAGTTCCATTACCATACTTTGTAGTGAGACCTTCCGCTGACGCAACACATGGACCTCCAGCCCGGACGGGGACCCCCTGTTCCGGCCCAAGGCGCGTGTGTCCGGTGGTTGTCACTCCATCGGCGCTGGGAAAGGCTTGAACGGATGGGGCCTGCGCCGCTAGAACCCGGGTGGTTGACCCTTCCGCCCTGGTGCCTGGCCGATGGCCCCAGACATGCGGACGACACGGATTCGGCAGGAACACAAGCAGGATGGCAGCGGTGAGCAGCGCCAGGCAGGGTGCCGATCGGGACGGTCCGTTCCAGTTGCGGGGCAATTCCTTCACCATGATGGTGCTGAAGGTGAATGATCCGGCGTCGCCGGACTTTTTCACCCAACTCGCCGTCAAGGTTCGGCAGGCGCCCAATTTCTTCCGCAACGCCCCCGTCGTCCTCGATTTCGAGGAGCTGACGGAGGACACTCCGCGCTTCGACATCGCCGCCCTGGTGACCAACCTGCGCGCGCTCTACCTGCTGCCGGTCGGCTTCCGGGGCGGGCCGCGCGCGGTCCACGAGGGGCGCTCGCCGCCGGGCTGACCCCGATGCCCGCCGGGCGGGCCGCCAAGCTGGAGTCCGCAGCCCCCCCCGCCGCCGATCCGCAGGCCGGCGCCGCCCCCATTCCGGCTCCGCCGCCCGAGCCGGTCTACCGCCCGGCGCTGCTGGTGACCGAGCCGGTGCGCTCCGGTCAGCAGATCTACGCCGAGAAGACGGATCTGGTCATCACCGCCCCGGTGTCCCCCGGCGCGGAGGTGGTGGCCGACGGCAACATCCACGTCTACGGCGCTCTGCGCGGCCGGGCGCTGGCCGGCGTGTCCGGCGACACCAACGCGCGAATCTTCTGTCACAGCCTGGAAGCCGAGGTCGTCTCGGTGGCCGGACTGTACCGCGTCAGCGAGGATTTCGGGAACGACGTGCTGAAGAAGCCGGTGCAGATCTTCCTGCGCGACGGCTACCTTCACATGGAGCCCCAGTGATGACGCTTTTGAGCGCTTTCTGTCGAACGGCCCTCTGTGCGAGGACGGTGTCACGCAAAGCGTGCCCGGCACAGGCCCCGATCTGCGTAACCCGGTAACCGGACCTTGGCGGCAACATTTAGGAACGTGGGAGAAGCTCCGTTGGGCAAGATCATCGTCATGACTTCCGGCAAGGGCGGCGTCGGCAAGACGACCTCCTCCGCCGCTTTCGCGACCGGACTCGCCTTGCGCGGCTTCAAGACGGTCGTCATCGATTTCGACGTCGGGCTGCGCAACCTCGACCTCATCATGGGCTGCGAGCGGCGCGTGGTGTTCGACTTCATCAACGTGATCAACGGTGAAGCGAAGCTGAGCCAGGCGCTGATCAAGGACAAGCGCATCGACAACCTGTCGATCCTGCCGACCTCGCAGACCCGCGACAAGGACGCCCTGACCCGCGAAGGCGTGGAGAAGGTTCTGAACGAACTCTCCAAGGACTTCGACTACATCGTCTGCGACAGCCCGGCGGGCATCGAGCGGGGCGCGCTGATGGCGCTGTACTTCGCCGACCATGCGGTGATCGTGACCAACCCGGAAGTCTCCTCGGTCCGCGACAGCGACCGCATCCTCGGCGTGCTGGCCTCCCGCTCGCGCCGGGCGGAGCAGGGGCTGGAGCCGGTGACCCAGCAGCTTCTCCTCACCCGCTACGACCCGGAGCGGGTGGAGCGCGGCGAGATGCTGAAGGTCGACGACGTGCTAGAGATCCTGGCGATCCCGCTGCTCGGCGTGATCCCGGAGAGCCAGGCCGTGCTGCGCGCCTCCAACGTCGGCATGCCGGTCATCCTCGACGAGGCGTCCAACGCCGGCCAGGCCTATCTGGACTCGGTCTCCCGCTTCCTGGGCGAGGACGTCGAGCACCGTTTCGTCACGCCCCAGAAGAAGGGCCTGTTCAGCCGCCTCCTCCGGAGGTCCGCATGAGCATCTTCAGCTTTTTCCGCTCCGCCCCGCGCGCGTCGGCGGTCCAGGCCAAGGAGCGGCTCCAGATCGTCATGGCGCATGAGCGCGCCGGGCGGACCGGGCCGGACTATCTGCCGATGCTCCAGCAGGAGCTGCTGGCGGTCATCGCCAAGTACATCGACATCGACCAGAACAAGGTCGAGGTGAAGCTGGACCGCGGCGGCGACTGCTCGACGCTGGAGCTGAACATCGAGCTGCCGGCCCGCGAGGCGGCCGCCAAGGCGCTGAAGGAAAGCGCCAAGCTGGCGGTGGCCGGGAATCGTCCGGTCGCGGCCAAGGACGGCGACGAGTCCGATGCGGTCAAGCTGGCCGCCGGCGGCTCCCTGACCAACGGCGGCGTCAAGAAGCGCCGCTGAGCGTCCCGTGCGCCCGGAGAACCGATCCCGCCGCAGCCAGCCCGCTGCGGCGGGATTTTTCATGCCCTTCGGGACGCTTCCTGCGCGGTCATAGGCCGCAGTTCCCTGGCGGGCTGGACTTCCGTGCGGGTTTACCTCAGCCGTTCGAAGAGGTATCAACGGATTAGAGCCCGTCAGGGACCGGCCTTCGCGGGCCAAACCCTCACCGGGCCGTGTCGCGGCAGTGAGGGAGTGGCGGCCGATGTTCTTCGAATGCTCGCGGCTGATCGACGGCAACCAGCCGCGCCTGTCCAACGGCATCACCGTGACCGACGTCGACGGTGACGGGGCATTCGAAGTGGTGGTCACGGGCTACGCCACCAACAACCTCATCCTCAAATGGGACGGCTCCCGGCTGGTGGACATCGCCGGGCCGCTGCTCGCCGACGCCTCGGGTTGCGCGGTCGCCATCGCCGCCGCCGACGTGGACGGCGACGGGCGGGAGGAACTGTACGTTCTGAACTCCGACCGGGCGAGCGGACCGAAGGAGATGGGCGACCGGCTGTTCGCCTGCTTCGGCAAGCACTGGCTCGACCTGCTGGCCCAGCCGGAGAACGCCGGCATGGCGAACCGTGTCGCCGGGCGGTCGGTGGTCGCCATGGACCGGCATGGCCATGGCCGCTACGGCTTCGTCGTGGCGGCGGACGGCGGCCCCTTCCGCCTGTTCGAACTCAGCCGGCGCGGGCGGCTGGAGGACGCGGCGGAGGACGCGGGCATCGACCTGATCGGCGCCGGGCGCGGGCTGCTCGCCCTGCCGTTCCTGTCCGACCGCGTCGATTTGTTCGCCTGCAACGAGGGCGGGCCGAACTTCCTGTTCCGGAACCTGGGCGACGGCACCTACGAGGAGATCGCCGAGGAGCGGGGGGTCGCCGATTCGCGCTTTGCGGGGCGGGCGGTGGCCGCGGTGGACGGGCCGGGCTACGGCGGGTTCGGCCTGCTGGTCGGCGCCTGGGAGGGACCGCAGCGCCTGTTCGTCCAGCGCTCCGGCGGCGGCTTCGTGGACGAGGCCGATCCCGAAATGTCCTTTCCGGGCCGGGTGTCCAGCGTGATCGCCGCTGATTTCGACAACGACGGCTATGAAGAGCTGTTCTTCAACCTGCACGGCGAGCCCAACCGCCTGTTCGGCTGGCGCGATGAGCGCTGGCAGGCCATCGAAATCGGCGACGCGCTGGAACCCAAGGGGTTGGGGACCGGGGCCGCTGTGGCCGACATCGACGGCGACGGACGGCTGGAACTGCTGGTCGCTCATGGAAATGGGGTGGGCGGCGGGCATGGCGGCGGATCGCCGCAGCCCCTGTCGCTGTACCGAACGGCGGCGAACCACAACGGGTGGCTGCGCGTGCTGCCGTTGACCCCCTACGGCGCGCCGGCGCGCGGCGCCGTGGTCACCTGCATGGCCAATGGGCGTCGGCAGGTGCGGTCCGTCTGCGCGGGGTCGGGCTATCTCTGCCAGATGGAGCCGGTGGCCCATTTCGGGCTGGGCAGCGCCCGCGCGGTGGAGCGGCTGGAGGTGCGCTGGCCGGACGGCATGACGGCCATCGTCGAGAACCCGCCCATCGGCCGGCTGCTGACCGTTCCCTATCCGCCGGAGTGAGGCGACGCCACATTGTTGCGTCCAGTCAACGGTTGAGCGATGTCGGGCGGACGGTTGAGCTGAATCATATTTCCGTCCGGCAACAAATTTAATCTTTTGTATAACCTGCATGGTCTTTATTTTGCGGCGTCCGCCAGTGCCCGACGGGAACGCGCGGATGGGGAGATGTACGCCCTGTAACCGACCGCGAACCAATAAGGGGGCGCCGGGCTCTCGGCCCGCGACCGCAGGCACATGGCACACAGCGCTGTTCTCAGTCCCGGCCCCCGCGACCGGACGCTGACCGGGGTCGAGCGGTTCTTCGACGCCGACGAGGTCATCGTTTCCAAGACCGACCTGAAGGGCCGGATCACCTACGCCAACCGCGTGTTCCAGCGCGTGGCCGGCTACAGCGAGGCGGAGCTGATGGGCGCCCCGCATTCCATCGTCCGCCATCCGGACATGCCGCGTTGCGTGTTCAAACTGCTTTGGGACACGCTGGGGGCGGGACAGGAGATCTTCGCCTACGTCGTGAACCGGGCGCGCAACGGCGACCATTACTGGGTCTTCGCTCACGTCACCCCCAGCTACGACGTCAACGGTCGGCTCGTCGGCTACCACTCGTCGCGCCGGGTTCCGGACCGCGGTGCCATCGACAAGGTGGTGCCGCTCTACCGCACGCTTCTGGACATCGAAAACCGCCACGAAGACCGCAAGCAGGGCATGAACGAGGCCTTTGCCACCGTTGTCGGGCTGCTGACGGAGAAGGGGATCGGGTATGACGAATTCGTCTTCTCTCTCTAAGGCGTTCGCGCTGGGGGCGGTCGCCGCGCTGCTCGTCGCAGCGCTGTTGGTGACCGACTCGCTGGACGTCGGCGGTGCCCCGCTGCGCATCGGGATCGGGGCCGCGGCGCTGGCCGCGCTGGTCGGTGTCATGCTGTGCATGGTGCGCGCCCGCGTCGCGGTGGGGCAGGCGGTGGCCGTCTGTCAGGCGGTGTCGCGCGGCGATTTCGAGGCGCGGGTCGTCAATGTGCGGGAGAAGGGCGACCTCGGCGAGCTGATGCACGCCCTGAACGACTCGATCGACCGCACCGACGCCTTCATCCGCGAGGCCACCGCCTCGATGAGCTACGTGTCGGCCAACAAGTATTTCCGGCGGATCGTGCTGAAGGGCATGCAGGGCAACTTCCTGCACGCGTCGCGCACCATCAACACCGCCACCGACGCCATCGCCGTCAAGGTGAAGGGCTTCGCCGGGGTGACCGACCGCTTCGAGACGCAGATCCGCGCGGTCTGCGAACAGGTGTCCGGCACCGCCCACCAACTGGAGATGTCGGCCCGCACCATGGAGACCGACGCCCAGACCGCCACCGGCAAGGCGTCCTCGGTCGCCGCCGCCGCGTCGCAGACCGGCTCCTCGGTCGGCAGCGTCGCCGTGGCGACGGAGGAGCTGTCGGCGTCGATCCGGGAGATCGCCCGGCAGGTGGAGGAGGTCGCCAAGGTTGCCGCCAACGCGGCGGGCGAGGCCGAGCGCTCCAACGCGCTGATCGCCGAGCTGTCGGGGGCCGCCAAGACGGTGGGCGAGGTGGTCACTCTGATCAACGACATCGCCAGCCAGACCAATCTGCTGGCGCTCAACGCCACCATCGAGGCCGCCCGTGCGGGTGAGGCGGGCAAGGGCTTCGCCGTGGTGGCGCAGGAGGTCAAGCGGCTGGCCGACCAGACCGCCAAGGCCACTGGCGACATCGCCGGGCAGATCGCCGGCATCCAGTCCTCCACGGACGTGGCGGTGGCTTCCATCGTCGGCATCGGCCACACCATCCAGGACATCAACCAGATCGCTGGCGGCATCGCCGCGGGCATCGGGCAGCAGGGCTCGGCGATCCGCTCGATCGTCAGCAACATGGATCAGGCCGCCGCCGGCACCCGCGCCGTCACCGAGGACATCCAGGACGTCACCACCGCCGCCGAGCGCACCAGCGGCACCGCCCACGAGGTCTTCGCCGCGTCGGAGCGGATGAGTGTTCAAGCCGACCGGCTGACCCGTGAGGTGCAGCTTTTCTTGGACGAGATGCACAAGGTCGCCTGACACGATTTTGTGCAACCTGGGCTGTTTTGCCTGAAAGTTGCGCTTGCTCAAAAACCGGGCATTGATTAGCAGGCCGTCATTTGCTTGCATGCTAAGCAGCGTCGCAGCGGCGGGCAGGGTGTGTGCGACCTTTTGCCTCATTTTTTAGGAGAAACCGTTGCTTTTGTTGCGGCGCACGCGATGCGTCGGGTGTGGCGCAGCGAAGACGGTGCCGCGTGTGATTGTTCGGACTCCAATATGACGCCGAATTCATCACAATTTCGAAACTGACATCTCAAGAACGTTGAAGCCGAACCCGGAGCGCCGCCCGCAAACACAGGCGTTCCGCGGCTTTGCGCGTCCCGATGGTTCTGAAAAGGCGTTTGGCACAGCGTTTGATGGTTGGACGTCTAAAAAGATATCCCACCCAAACTCACAGAGGTGTTCGGGATGAGTGTGGCCGGAAACGAACTGTTCGAGCTTTCCCGAGGCGTCCTCGATGTCGCCTCCCGGAAGGTGTCTTTGATCGAAGACATCACCCGCCGCACCAAGATGCTGGCGATGAACGCCCTGATCGAGGCGTCGCGGGCCGGCGACGCCGGGCGCGGGTTCGCGGTGGTGGCGAACGAAGTCTCCGAGATTTCCAAGCAGGTGAACACCATCACCAAGGAGCTGCGGTCGGAGATCGTCTCGCGCGTCGATCACCTGACCACCACCGGCAGCGCCATGGTGCAGGAGATGCACGGGCGGCGTCTGGCCGATCTGTCGCTGAACATGATCGAGATCATCGATCGTAACCTGTACGAGCGGTCCTGCGATGTGCGCTGGTGGGCGACCGACAGCGCGGTGGTGGACTGCGCCGCCGACCCGACCGAGGTGAACCGCCAGCACGCCTCACACCGGCTGAGCGTCATCCTGGAATCCTACACCGTCTATCTCGACCTGTGGATTGCCGACCTGAAGGGGGAGGTGATCGCCACCGGCCGTCCCGGCCGCTACCCCGGCGCCCAGGGCGCCCGCGTGGGGGACGAGGGGTGGTTCCGCCAGGCGCTGGCCACGCGCAACGGCGGCGAGTTCACGGTGGGCGACGTGGCGCGCAACGGCCGTCTGGAGGACCGGGTGGTCGCCACCTACGCCACCGCGATCCGGCGCGGCGGCGAGGCGGACGGCGACCCGATCGGTGTGCTGGGCATCTTCTTCGATTGGGAACCGCAGGCCGCCGCCGTCGTCCAGGGCGTCCGGCTGGAGGACGAGGAACGCTCGCGTTCGCGCTGCCTTCTGCTGGACGCACGGCACCGGGTGATCGCCTCGTCCGACGGGCGCGGTATCCTCAGCGAGACCGTCCAACTCCGCCGCAGCGGTGAGAGCATGGGCCATTACGCCGACGCGGCCGGGCGCACCTACGGCTACGCCCTGACGCCGGGCTACGAGACCTACAAGGGACTGGGCTGGTACGGGGTGATCGTGCAGGACCCGGACCCGCGCCAGCAGCAGACGGGCGTCAATGGGGCCGGGCTTCACGGGTAAGGCTGGCATTCGCACCCTGCTCTGGTCATCGCGGCGGGTTTGCTTACACTTCGGGTCCGCCGCGTTGCTGGAGAGTTTCATGTCGTCCACTGCCCGCCGTCTTTACGTCCGCCGCGATACCTTCCCCATCGCGGGGACCTTCCGCATATCGCGCGGCGCCAAGACCGAGGCCGAGGTCGTGGTCGCCGAGGTGGTCGAATCCTGCAAGCGGGGGCGTGGGGAGTGCGTGCCCTACGCCCGCTACGGGGAGTCGCTGGACGAGACGGTCAAGACGCTGGAGTCCCTGGCCGGGGCGGTGGCGGATGGGCTGGACCGCGAGCGGCTGCGCACCCTCCTGCCGCCGGGGGCCGCGCGCAACGCGCTGGACTGCGCGCTGTGGGACCTGGAGGCCAAACAGGCGAGCAAACCGGCCTGGCGGCTCGCCGGCTTGCCCGACGCGCCGAAGAAGCTGACCACCTGCTACACGCTGAGCGTGGACGAACCCGCGGCGATGGCCGCCTCCGCCAAGGCGCGGGCGGCGGACCATCCGCTGCTGAAGATGAAGCTGACCGGGGAGGGCGACCTCGATCGCGTGCGCGCGGTGCGCGAGGCCGCCCCGGCCACCCGTCTGATCGTCGACGCCAACGAGGCCTGGACGCTGGAGATGCTCCACCGCTTCGCCCCGGTGCTGGCCGAACTGGGGGTGGAGTTGATCGAGCAGCCGCTGCCCGCCGGCGAGGACGAGGCGTTGCGCGGCATCGACTGCCCGGTGCCGCTGGGCGCCGACGAGTCCTGCCATGGGCTGGACTCGCTCGACCGGCTGAAGGGCATTTACCGGGTGGTGAACATCAAGCTGGACAAGACCGGTGGCCTGACCGAGGCGCTGCTGCTGAAGCAGGCGGCGCAGGAGGCCGGCTTCGACATCATGGTCGGCTGCATGGTCGCCACCTCGCTCGCCATGGCGCCGGCGGTCCTGCTGGCCCAGGGGGCGCGCTACGTCGATCTCGACGGGCCGCTGCTGCTGGCCGAGGACCGCACGCCGGCCCTGCATTACGACGGCGGCACGCTGTGCCCGCCGGCCCCCGAACTTTGGGGATGAGCGTCCCGGCCGGCAATCTGCTGGCGGGTCTGCCGTCTGGTTCCTTACCGGACGAGCTTTTCACGACATTGTCGGAAACGGCATCATCCGGGACGGTGCGCATCGAGCGCATCCTGTCCACCGGTCAGACATCGCCGGACGGCTTCTGGTACGATCAGGACTGGGACGAGTTCGTGCTCGTCGTCCAGGGCGGCGCCCGCTTGCAGCTTGAGGGCGAGGCGGAACGTGCGCTCGGCCCCGGCGATTGGGTGATGATCCCCGCCCGGCGGCGCCACCGCGTGGCTTGGACCGATCCCGACGCCCCGACCGTCTGGCTGGCCGTCCACATTGGCGAACCGGATGGAATGACTGAAGGAATGGACGAATGACCATCGACGTCGTGCATGCGCGCGCGGAGACTCCGGGGACCCGGCACGTCGCCCATTTCAACAACGCCGGGGCTGCCCTGGCGCCTCAGCCGGTGCTGGACGCCGTGACCGCGCATCTGACGTTGGAGGCCACCATCGGGGGCTACGAGGCGGCGGAGCGGGCCGACGACCGGCTGGAGGGCGTCTACGACTCCGTGGCCCGCCTGCTCGCCTGCTCGCGCGCGGAGGTGGCCCTGACGGAGAGCGCGACGGCGGCCTGGGGCATGGCCTTCAACGCGCTGGCCGCCTTGCCGGGGGAGGGCTTCCGGTCCGGCGACCGCATCCTGACGGCGCGCGCCGAATACGCCGCCAACCTGATCCCCTTCCTGCAAGCCTCCCGGCGTACCGGCGTGGTGGTCGAGGTGATCCCCAGCGACGAGACCGGCCAGACCTCCGTCGCGGCGCTGGAGGCGATGATCGGGGAGCCGGGGAAGGGGCCGGTTCGGCTGATCGCCATCACCCACATTCCGACCAACGGCGGGCTGGTCAACCCGGCGGCCGCCATTGGGCGGGTAGCGCGGCGGCACGGCATTCCCTATCTGCTCGACGCCTGCCAGACGGTCGGGCAGATGCCGGTGGACGTCGAGGCGCTGGGCTGCGACTTCCTGTCGGCGACCGGGCGCAAGTTCCTGCGCGCGCCGCGGGGCACCGGCTTCCTCTATGTCCGCAAGGAGTGGCTCGACCGCATCGAGCCGTACACGCTCGACCACAGCGGCGGCGCGCTGGCCGGGCCGGACCGCTACACCATGCGCCCCGACGCCCGCCGCTTCGAGCTGTGGGAGAGCAACACCGCCGCCCGGCTTGGTTTGGGGGTGGCGGTGGACTACGCGCTGTCCTGGGGGCTGGAGGCGATCCGCGACCGCGCCTTCGCGCTGGCGGACAGGCTGCGGCACGGTCTGGACGCGCTTCCCGGCGTGACGGTGCGCGATCTCGGGGCGGAACGCTGCGCCATCGTCACCTTCACGGTGGATGGCCATGACCCGCGGGCGATCAAGGCCGCTCTGCGCGGCCAGGGGATCAACCTGTCGGTGTCCTCCGCGCCCTCGACCCCCTTCGACATGGAGGCCCGCGGGCTGACCGAGGTCATCCGCGCCTCTCCCCATTATTACAACGACGAGGCGGAGGTGGAGCGGCTTCTGGCGGCGGTGAAAGCGCTGTAGGCTCTACAGCACCGACTCCACGACGTCGGCCACACCTTCCGCGTAGCGGTCCCAGGTCAGCCCGGCCAGGAAGGCGGCACCCGCCCGCCCGGTGGCCGCGGCGCGGTCGCGGTCGGCCCACAGCCCTTCCAGCGCCGCGACGATCTCCTCCACGTCGCTTTCGCCCCAGCCCTCGGTGCCGAAGGAGGCCTGGACGGTGCCCTGCCGGGTCAGCGGGACGCAGCGGTCCGCCCCGATCAGGTCGAGATGCCCGGTGTTGGCCGACAGGATGGCGGGCACGCCGCAGGCCATCGCTTCCATGGCGACGAGGTTGGTCCCGCCCTCGCCGCGGTTGGGGAACAGGCCGACATCGACCTCGCGCAGGATGCGGGCCATGTCGGTGTTGGGCACCGGGCCGAGGTCCATCACCTGATCGGCGCGCAACCCGTTGGCGACCGCCCAGCCCGCCCCGTCGAACTGCCCGTCCTCGTGGAAGCACACCGGCGCCACGGCGGGGTTGGCCTCCATCGAGCGGGCGCTTTCCGGCCAGGGGTTGTGCCACGCCGTCAGCAGCAGCGCCTCCGGATGGCGCTCGGCGAAGGCGCGGAAGCCGAGCAGGGCGAGGTCCTGCCCCTTGCGGAACTCTGGCTTGCCGCCGGAGAAGACCACGAAGCGGTCCTTGAACCAGCCGATCTTGGGCGCTGGGTGGAAGTGCGTGGGATCGACGCCTTGCAGCACCGTCCGCACTGGCCCGATGCCGGCGCCGGTCAGCACCCGCTCGACGAAGCTGGACCCGGCGACGATGGCCGAGCATTGCTTCGCCCGCGCCCGGCCCTCCGCGTCGATGGCGCTGTCTTCCAGATAGCAGACGCCGACGGTGGGCAGGCCTTGCAGGGTCACGCCCTCCACCGACCGGCTGCCGACGAGGTTGTTGCCGAGCCCGCGCAGCACCGGCACCGACACCTTGACCTCCTGCCCCCCATGGGGCGCGATCTGCTGGCAGAGCGCCTCGGACTCGCGGACGAAGCCGCTCATGCGCCGCCATTCCAGCGGGGACAGCGCGATGTCCTCCAACCGCAGCGGCAGTGAGCAGACCGGCACCAGCCGCCCGCTGCGCGTCCAGCTGAGCGCCAGTTGCAGCCCATTGACGCCCCAGCCGCTGTAGCTGGACAGTCCCCATTGGATGACGGCGGGCTGGGCGGTGGGCATGGTTCGTCCTTCAAGCTGATTTTCCCTCTCCCCTCCGGGGAGAGGGTGGCCCGGAGGGCCGGGTGAGGGGGGTGCGCTTTGCGGGAAGTCCCGCGAAAGCGCACTCCCCTCACCCTAACCCTCTCCCCGGAGGGGAGAGGGGAAAAAACAGAGGAGAGACAAGAAAATCAACCGTGCCGCGCGGTGGGGGAGACGTCGCCCATGGACTCCGACACCGGGGCGTAGGGTTCGTCCATCAGCCCCTCGACCTTGGCGGCCATGATGAAGTCGTTCTCGTGCAGGCCCTTGATCTTATGCGTCCAGAAAGTGACGGTGCAATGGCCCCAGCCGTAGAGGATCTCGGCGTGGTGACCTTCCGCTTCGCACAGATCGCCGACCCGCATCGCGAAGTGCTGCGCCTCGCGGAAGTTGGAGAATCGATAGTCGCGCTCCAGCCGGTCGGGGTCCGGCCTGATCGACCAGCCGGGCACTTGCACCAGATAATTTTCCGCCATCGCGCGATCCATTGGGGGGATGCCGCCGCGGCAGGGTTCGCAGCTCTTTCCCGCCAGCTCCTGTTGTGTCGCCATCTCGTGCCCTCCGGTGTTGTTGGTTCGGACTCCTCGTTTCGAACAATGCTGGGGCCGAAGCCTCGCGGCGGCAAGCCTCACGACCAGCAAGGGACGCGCGCATGACGGACCTGCCCTTCGCCGACTACCAGCAGCCCACGAAGACCGCCGCCGGGCCGCGCCTCGCCATCGTGGGGGAAGCGCCGGGGGCGGAGGAGGCCCGGCGGGGCGTTCCCTTCGTCGGGCGCAGCGGGCAGCTCCTCGACGAGACGCTGAAGGCGGCCGGGGTGGAGCGGGCGGAATGCCTCGTTGCCAACGTCTTCCGCTACCAGCCGCCGGGCAACAAGGTGGGGCATTTCTTCGCCTCCCGCACCCGTGCGAAGAAGGAGGGGCGGGCGCTGGATGAGCGCTGGGGGTCGTTCGGCACCTCCGACTGGGTGCTGGCGGACTTCTCCGGCGAGATCGATCATCTGCAGCGAACGCTGGAGGGCTTCGCCCCCCGTGTCATCGTCGCGCTGGGCCGCACGCCGCTGTGGGCGCTGACCGGGCTGAACGGGATCATGCAGCTGCGCGGCACGGTCCAGCCCTGCCGCCTCGTGCCGGGGGCGGAGGTGGTGGCGACCTTCCATCCCAGCTACATCCTGCGCGGCCAACTCGCCGAGCAGCCCACCTTCCTGGCCGACATCACGCTGGCCGCCTCACGACTGTCGGCCTAAGCGCCGTTACGCCCGCTCGGCGGCCTCCGCCAGACCGAGGAAGGCGGGAAGCTCGTGGGTGATGACGTAGGTCGGGATGGGGGCCAGGAAGTCGCGCATCCGGCCCTTCTCCATGAAGCGCTTGCGGAAGCGGGAGTGGGTGAACAGGGTGCCCAGCTTCGGCACGATGCCGCCCGCGATGTAGATGCCGCCGCGCGCGCCCAGCGTCAAGGCGAGGTTGCCCGCCACGGTGCCGAGCATCGCGCAGAACATCTCTACCGCCTCCACGCAATGTGGGTTGGTGTTGGCGGTCGCAGCATCCGACACCTGGGCCGGGGTGAAGGGTTCCGGCTCTTGGTGGTCGAGGACGCACAGCGCCTGATAGAGATTGACCAGCCCCGGCCCGGACAGCACCCGCTCCGCCGACACATGGTCGAAGCTCTTGCGGAGCTGGGCCAGGACGGCGCTCTCGCGGTCGCTGACTGGGGCCATGGTGACATGGCCGCCCTCCGCGGCCAGCGCGGTCCATCCCTCTGTACCGGGCACCAGCCCCGACACGCCCAGCCCGCTGCCCGGCCCGACCACGCCGACGACGCGGCCCGGCACCGGCGCTCCCTCGCCCACCTGACGGACGTCGGCGGCGGTGAGGCGGGGTACCGACAGGGCGACGGCGGTGAAGTCGTTGATGACGGCCAGCCGCTCCAGCCCCAGCTTGCCGCGCACCTCGGCCGTGGAGAAGGACCAACCGCGGTTGGTCATCAGCACCGCGTCGCCGGTCACCGGTCCGGCGATGGCGAAGGCGCCGCGGCTGGGCCGGGCGTCGTGCGCCACGCCGCCCAGATAGGCGAGCGCCGCCGCCTCCAGCGACGGGAAGTCGGCGCAGCGCAGCACGCGCGAACCGTGGATGCCCGTGCCGTCGATCAGGCCGAAGCGGGCGTTGGTGGCGCCGATGTCGGCGACCAGGGTGACGGGGCCGGAAACGGCGTTGCGGTCTGTGGTCATGGGATCAGTTTCACCCGTACGGCGCGCGCGTCAAGGCATCGACGTAGCTTTCCCGCCACCAGCCGATGTCGTGGCTGCGCAGGGTGCGCATCATCGCGGCGTGGCGCTCCTTGCGCTCGGGCAGCGACATGGTCAGGGCGCGCTGGAGGGCGTCGGCCACCGCCTCGATATCGAAGGGATTGACGATCAGCGCTGAATCGAGTTCCCGCGCGGCTCCAGCGAAGGTGGACAGCACCAGCACGCCGGGATCGTCGGCGTCCTGGCAGGCCACATACTCCTTGGCGACGAGGTTCATGCCGTCGCGCAGCGGAGTCACCAGCCCGACATGGGCGGTGCGGTAGAAGCCGGCCAGCACGCGCCGCCCGAAGCTCTTGTTCAGGTAACGGATCGGCACCCAGTCGAATTCGGCGAAGCGTCCGTTGATGCGGCCCGACAGCTCCGACAGCTCGCGCTTGATGGCGATGTATTCCGGCACGTCCTCCCGGCTCGGCGGCGCCACCTGGAGGAAAGAGACGCGGTTGCAATGCTCCGGATAGGCCGCCAGGAGCTGTTCGAAGGCCTGGAAGCGCTGCGGCAGGCCCTTCGAGTAGTCCAGCCGGTCCACCCCGATGATCAGCCGCCGCCCGACGAGGCTCTCCTTCAGCCGCTGAGTGTGTCGGGACCGGGCGGCGGTCTCGGCGATGCCCACCAGATTTTCGGTGTCGATGCTGATGGGGAAGGCGCGGGCCAGCAGCGTGCGGCCGAAAGCGTGGATCAGCATGCCGCCCTCGGGGCCGCGGTCCTCCACCTCGCCGTCCAGCTCCTGCCGGATGTAGTCGGCGAAGCTGCGCAGGTCGACCTGGGTGTGGAAGCCGACGAGGTCGTAGGCGCACAGCTCCCGGATCAGCTCCCGGTGGTTCGGCAGGGCCACCAGGATCTCCGGGGCCGGAAAAGGCGTGTGCAGGAAGAAGCCCATGCGCTGGGTGCAGCCGCGCTGGCGCAATTCCTCGCCGAAAGGGATCAGGTGGTAGTCATGGACCCACACCATGTCGTCGGGGCGCAGCAGCGGGACCAGCTTCTCCGCGAAATAGCCGTTGACCCGCTTGTAGCCTTCGCGCGTACGGCGGCTGACCTCGATCAGGCCGACGCGGTAGTGGAACAGCGGCCACAGGGTCTGGTTGGCGAAGCCGTTGTAGTATTCCTCGAAGTCGCGGCGGCTGAGGTCCAGCGTCGCGTAGGTCAGGCGCCCGACGTCGGTGCGCCGGGGTTCGCTCTGCGATTCCTCCTCGACCACCGTGCCGCTCCAGCCGAACCAGATGCCTCCGGTCTTTTTCAGCGCGGCCAGCACGGCCACGGCGAGGCCCCCGGCGGCCTGCTTGCCTTCGTCGATGGGGGCGACGCGGTTGGATACGACGACCAGTCTGCTCACGTGGGTGGTTCTCCGGTGCCGGACGGCCGCTTGAAAAGGCGGCCGAATCGCGTGTGGCGGGGCAGACCCCGGGACGCGCAGGGACAAAACGACCGTGTGGGGGGTTGGTTCCCTATCGGTCGAATGGGTTATGCCGAAGGACCGGGGTGGGTTGGCGGGCGCGCCGCCAGCCCCAGATTGTGCGGGAGCAGGGCCGGGATTCTGTGTGCAATGCAGCATAAACGGCTGTTTGCGCCGCGTCGAAGCTTTGTCTTAACTTTGGTTAAACCATTGAATGACATGCAAAAACATTTTCCCTCTTGATCCCTGAACGGGACGTCATCATATTGTGCAGTGCGGCATCGATCGTGTCTGCGACGCGGGCGGTGCCGTAACGCACTTCTTGGGCGTTTCCTCCCTAGACTCGGGCCGGGGCCTTTGCCCCGGCCTTTTTTTGTGCGCGGCCCGGCGCGACGGGCTGGTCAGCGCGGGGCAAGGGGGGTGGGTGGCAGGTGGGCGATGTTGTCCACCATCTCATGCATGTGCCGGGTCAGGACGGTCAGGAAGGGCAAACGCGACAGCGTGGCCTCGTCCATGTAGAGGTCGCGGCTGATTTCGATCTGGAGCACATGGACACCCTGGCGCGGGCGTCCGTAATGGCGGGTGGTGTAGCCGCCGGCGTAGGGCGCGTTGCGGCTGACCGTGTAACCCAGACCGCGCAGGAACCGCTCCGCCGTCTCGGTGACCGCAGGGGCGCAGGAATTGCCGAAACAGTCCCCCAGCACGATGTCGCTGCGCCGGTTGTCACGGTCGCCCAGGCCGGGGGAGGGCATGGAATGGCAGTCGATCAGCACCGCGTGGCCGAAGCGGGCGCGGGTGTCCTCGATCAGTCGGCGCAGCGCGGCGTGGTAGGGGGTGTAGCACTGTTCCACCCGCCGCACCGCTTCGGAAAAGCGCAGCTTGCCGCGGTAGATGTCCTCGCCGTTGGCGACCACCCGCGCGATGGTGCCCAGCCCCGCGGCCACGCGCGGCGAGCGCGTGTTCACATAGGGCGGCAGGGGGTCGGCGAACATCTCCGGGTCCAGCTCGTAGGCTTCGCGGTTGACGTCCAGGAAGGCGCGGGGGAACAGCGCGCGGATCAGCGGTATGCCCAACGCCGGAGCGCCCGCGAAGATCTCGTCGACGAAGCAGTCCTCCGACTTGCGCAGTGCGCGCGGGTCGAGCCGCGCCGCTGCCAGGAACTCGGCCGGATAGCGGTTGCCGCTGTGCGGCGAGGCCAGCACCAGCGGCTTGGTCTGTTCGTCCGGGGCCAGAAGTTCGAAGGCCGGCTCCGGTGTGGCGGCGTCGACGGAAGCATCCATGGCACTGTGATGTAGTGGACCCGGACGGCTCTGTCACGCACCGTCCCGCTCACGCCCCAACAGATGTGAGGCGCCTGCCGTCCCGCCGGCGGAAAAAATGGCCGCGTTCGTCGTTGGGCCGCAAAAAAGTGAAATCCAGGCTTGCCAGACCTCCGGGATGATGGTACACCCCACGCCCACGCCGGACGGGACGCAAGACGGATGCCGAACCCCGAACCGACCGGCGACACGGATGGGCGCGTAGCTCAGCGGGAGAGCACTACGTTGACATCGTAGGGGTCACAGGTTCAATCCCTGTCGCGCCCACCATCCTCGAAGGCCGGAACCCAGACGGGTTTCCGGCCTTCGCCATATCTGGGCTTTGCCATCCGACTGGTGTCGGCCCTCGCCCCGGTGGGCAAGGGCCTTGCGGCGTCGTGCGTCAGGCCGCGCTGCGGTTCGCCGCCGCGCCGCGCACCAGGGCTTCCAGATCGCGGTCCAACGCCGGCTGATCGGCCTCCGGCACGCAGAACTTCACGTGCAGTTGTCGCGGCTCGCAGGCGTTTACCGTGAAGGGCACGGGGCGGGACAGGCCGGGCGCACGCAGGGTGCCGGGGGTGCCCACGGTCATCATCGGCGCGTCCATGATCATCGCGCCGCCGGACGAGAGATTGGCGATCCGCGCCTTGCTGCCCGTGCCGGCACCGGCGCCGTCGATGGTGCAGGGCAGGTCGATCGGGAAGCGCGTGTTGCGACGGCGGTCGACGTCGCTGGTCGCGGTGCGGACCACGCGCACCAGGATGCTCTGCAGGTCGTCGATGCTCCGCGCCACGTCCCCGGCGACGGCGCGCATGCCGCCGGCCCGCTCGCCGGTCTGGTTGGCCTCCTCGGACACCAGCGCGATGCGGCTGGACACCTCTTGCGCGGCGTGGCTGGTCTCGTTGACCGTGCGGGCAATCTCCTGGGTGGCGGCGTCCTGCTCCTCGACCGCGGCGGCGATGGAGGAGGAGATGTCGGAGACCTGGTCGATGGTCGCGGCAACCTCGCCCACCCGGTCCACGGCCTGCTTGGTGACCGACTGCACATCGGTGATCAGCGTGGCGATCTCCTCGGTGGAGCGGGCGGTCTGGCTGGCGAGGTTCTTGACCTCCTGCGCCACCACCGCGAAGCCCTTTCCGGCATCCCCGGCTCGGGCCGCCTCGATGGTGGCGTTCAGCGCCAGCAGGTTCGTCCGGCTGGCGATGTCGCCGATCAGGCGGGCAACCGCGCCGATGCGCTCCACCGCCTCCCACAGATGGCCGATGATCGCGCTGGCGGAACCGGCCTTCTCCACGGCTTGTCCGGTCACCGATGCCGATGCGGTCACCTGCCGTCCGATCTCGCGGATCGAGGCCGACAGCTCGTTGGCCGCCGCAGCGACGGTCTGGGCGTTGGACAGCGCCTGGCTTGCCGAGGCGGCGACATTCTGGGCGTTGTCGCTGACCATTCCGGCGGAAGCGGCCATCGCTTCGGCGTTGCTGGCCATCTGCCCGGCGTGCCGGGCCACCTGCTCCACGGCGGCGCGGGTTTCGCGCTCCACCGTGTCGGCCATGGTGGCCAGGGCTTGGCGCCGCTCTTCTTCCCCGGCCGCGCGGGCATGTTCCTGTTCGGCGCGCAGGCGTTCGTTCTCCAGGCCGGCTTCGCGGAAGACGCGCACGGCATCGGCCATCTGGCCGATCTCGTCGCCGCGCCCCTCGAATCCGACCTCCGCCCGCAGGTTGCCGGCGGCCATGTCGGTCATGGTAAGCCGCATCCGGTCAATCGGCCCGACCACGGCCCGGCGCAGGAAGACGATGGAGGCGGCGATCAGAAGGAGCGTGACCGTGGCCGTCGTGATCAGCAGGGTCTTCAGCGTGGCGGTGGAGGATTCGATGTTGGTGACCGCCGCGTCGAGGCCGTTCAGCCGATCCCCGCGCACCTTCTCCATGGTGGAGAGGAGCCGCTCCATCTCCTTGTCCATGCCTTCGGCCGCGGCGTCGAATTGCCCCATCATGGCGTTCCCCGCCGATGGGCCGCCGTCGACGTAGGCGCGGGACATGCGCTGGCCCAGCTCATAGAAGGGCGGGAAGGCGGCCTGGGTGGCGGCGATGCTCCGCACCATCTCCGTCAGCCCCAGCGCCCGCGCGATGGCATGGGCCGCCTCGGCGTGCTGGGCGAAGCCCTTCGCGTGCTCGTCCGCCTTCGCCGGCCCGTCATCCAGCCCATCCAGCCCGCGCGTCGCAGACACGTCGGTCAACCACTGCTGCACCTGAGCCACGTCGTAACGGATGTTGGCGATCAGCTCGCTCAGCGGCACCACTTTGCCGCTCACCTCGTCCGCGGTCTGGCGGACGTGGAGCAGGTGACGCTCCTGACGCGATGTTTCGGTCCCGACAGAGAATGTTGCGACCGCCATGACGATAAAAACAAACACCGAGACCAGCGTTGTCTTTCGTTTGATGGTCATGGCGTGCAAGAAATTCATGACAATGCTCCATTCCATATATTTCTGCTGCGGACTTGCCGCCATCAGATGTTCCGGCCGGACAATTCATCCAATCGAGCCTGGAATCAAGTTTTCCGTTGTTCCTATTACGGATTAATGGCGGGTGTTTGCCTTATGAAAAAGGTTTGTTTCCTGTATGAAAAGGGTTCGTACGATGATCAGACGTTCGTGGGCGGGAGTTTGTTCGGAAAAAGGTTGTGAGCGGACGGTGGTTTTGTTTGTAATCAAATATCTTTGTTTTGTTTCCTGTGGGGCGTGATTGTGTGTCCTGGTTCTGGTCATTTTATTGCGGGGTTGCAAAGAAAAGGCCCTCCCCCGCGAACGGGGAAGGGCCTCCGGAAAAGGGCCTGCGGTGCGTGCCGGGGGGCGTGTCGGCTCAGCCGGCGGCTTTTGCCTTGGCCTCGATGCGGCGGCGGTGCAGCACCGGCTCGGTGTAGCCGTTCGGCTGCTCGCGGCCCTTGAAGACGAGGTCGCAGGCGGCCTGGAAGGCGACGCTGCCGTCGAAGTCGGCGGCCATCGGGCGGTAGAGCGGATCGCCGGCGTTCTGCTTGTCCACCACGGCGGCCATGCGCTTCATCGTCTCCATGACCTGCGCCTCGGTGGTGATGCCGTGGAGCAGCCAGTTGGCGATGTGCTGGCTGGAGATGCGCAGGGTGGCGCGGTCCTCCATCAGCCCGACATTGTTGATGTCCGGCACCTTGGAGCAGCCGACGCCCTGGTCGATCCAGCGCACGACGTAGCCGAGGATGCCCTGGGCGTTGTTGTCCAGCTCCTGCTGGATCTCCTCTTCCGACCAATTGGGGCGGTCGGCCAGCGGGATGGTCAGGATGGCGTCCAGGCTGGCGCGCTCGCGCCGGGCCAGCTCCTCCTGGCGGGCGGCGACGTTGACCTGATGGTAGTGCAGGGCGTGCAGCGTGGCGGCGGTGGGTGAGGGCACCCAGGCGGTGTTGGCGCCGGCCTGCGGGTGGGCGACCTTGGCGGCCAGCATGTCGGCCATGCGGTCGGGCATCGCCCACATGCCCTTGCCGATCTGGGCGTGGCCCTTGAGCCCGCAGAGCAGGCCGGTGTCCACGTTCCAGTCCTCATAGGCCTTGATCCAGGCGGACGACTTCATGTCGTTCTTGCGGATCATCGGGCCGGCTTCCATGGCCGTGTGCATCTCGTCGCCGGTGCGGTCGAGGAAGCCGGTGTTGATGAACACCACGCGCGCCGCCGCGGCGCGGATGCACTCCTTGAGGTTCACCGTGGTGCGGCGCTCCTCGTCCATGATGCCCATCTTCAGCGTGTTGCGCGCGATGCCCAGCGCGTCCTCGACGCGGGCGAACAGCTCGTCCGCGAAGGCGACCTCCTCCGGCCCGTGCATCTTCGGCTTCACGATGTAGACCGAGCCGGCGCGGCTGTTGAGGCGGGCGCCCTTGACGTCGTGCAGCGCGATCAGCGAGGTGATCATGCCGTCGAGGATGCCCTCCGGCGCCTCGCTGCCGTCGTTGAGCAGGACCGCGCTGTTGGTCATCAGGTGACCGACGTTGCGGATCAGCATCAGGCTGCGGCCCGGCAGGGTGATCGTCTCGCCGTTGCGGCTGGTGTAGCTTCGGTCGGGGTTCAGCCGGCGCTCCACCGTGCCGCTGCCCTTGGGGAAGCTGGCGGTCAGGCTGCCGGTCATCAGGCCCAGCCAGTTGCGGTAGGCCAGCACCTTGTCCTCGGCATCCACGGCGGCGACGGAATCCTCGCAGTCCTGGATGGTGGTCAGGGCGGATTCGAGCACGAGGTCGGCGACGCCCGCCGCGTCGGTCTTGCCGATCGGGTGGCTGCGGTCGATGCGGATTTCCATGTGCAGGCCGTTGTCGGCCAGCAGGATGGCGGTCGGGGCGGACGGCGCGCCGTTGTAGCCGACCAGACGCTCCGGCTCGGCCAGACCCGTGCTGCGGCCGTCCTTCAGCGCGACGACGAGGCGGCCGTTGTCCACCGTGTAGCCGGCGGCGTCGGCGTGCGACCCGTCGGACAGCGGCGCGGCGCGGTCCAGCACGTCGCGGGCGAAGGCGATGACCTTCTCGCCGCGCTTCGGGTTGTAGCCGGCGGTGCGCTCCGCCCCGTCCGTGTCGGGGATGGCATCGGTGCCGTAGAGCGCGTCGTACAGGCTGCCCCAGCGGGCGTTGGCGGCGTTCAGTGCGTAGCGGGCGTTCATCACCGGCACGACGAGCTGCGGGCCGGCGGTCGTGGAGATTTCCGGATCGACGTTCTCGGTCGTCACGGCGAAGTCCGGGCCTTCCGGCAGGAGATAGCCGATTTCCTTGAGGAATTCGGTGTGGGCGGCGCGGTCCAGCGGCTGGCCGCGGCGGCTGCGGTACCACTCGTCGATCTGGGCCTGGAGCGCGTCCCGCTTGGCCAGCAGCGCGCGGTTGCGCGGGGCCAGATCGTGGAGGATTGCGTCAAGGCCCGACCAGAATTGCTCCGGCGTCACGCCGGTGCCCGGCAGGGCTTCGTTCTCGATGAAGCGGTGAAGCTCCGTGGCAACTTGCAAGCCGCCAACCTGAATGCGTTCCGTCACCATTGCTGCTCTTTCCTTCCGAAGTCGTAGACACCGCGGTTTTTCGGTTTGTCGTTCTTTGGCTGACGTTTTTTTCACCGCAATCCCGCTCCGGCGCGGTCCGTTCGGTCCGGTGTCCGGCGCGGGATTCGCGCGACAAGGTACACATTCGCGGCGTCGCGGTCTTCCCCCGAATTGCCGCGCCGCGGCGGTTGCGCGGGGAACTCCCCCAAAGGCCCGCCAGCACCTATGTTGGGTGGCATGAGCATATCCGGCGATGCCTCCACCGCGGCGGGACCCCCGCGGGAACCGCTGTCGGGGCTGGTGGAGCGGGTGACCTTCCACAGCCCGGAGACGGGATTCTGCGTGCTGCGGCTGAAGGTGCGCGGGCAGCGTGACCTCGTCACGCTGGTCGGCCACGCCGCCACCATCGGCGCCGGGGAGTTCGTTCAGGCCAGCGGCGCCTGGGTGAACGACCGCAACCATGGGCTCCAGTTCAAGGCGGACTTCCTGCGCGCCACCCCGCCGACCACGGTGGAGGGGATCGAGAAGTATCTCGGCTCCGGCCTGATCCGCGGCATCGGGCCGGTCTACGCCAAGAAGATGGTCAAGGCCTTCGGCGAGGCGGTGTTCGACGTGATCGAGCAGGAGCCGGACCGGCTGCGGCAGGTCACCGGCATCGGGCCGAAGCGGGCGCAGCGCATCATCGCCGGCTGGGCCGACCAGAAGGTGATCCGCGAGATCATGATCTTCCTGCACAGCCACGGGGTCGGCACCTCGCGCGCCGTGCGCATCTTCAAGACCTACGGGCCGGACGCCATCCGGCTGATCACCGAGAACCCGTACCGGCTGGCCCGCGACATCCGCGGCATCGGTTTCAAGACGGCGGACGCGGTGGCCGCCCGGCTGGGCATCGAGAAGACCGCGATGATCCGGGCGCGGGCCGGCATCGCCTACGCGCTGGCCGAGGCGACCGACCAGGGCCATTGCGGCGTGCCGGTGGCCGAGCTGATCCCCATGGCCGTGAAGCTGCTGGAGATCGACGCGTCCATCCTGGAGACCGCGGCGGAGCTGGAGCGGCAGGACGGCGCGGTGGTCGCCGACAGCCTGGGCGACGAGCCCTGCCTGTTCCTGGCGAGCCTGCACCGGGCGGAGCGGGCTATTGCCGAGCGGCTGCGCCGGCTGGCCGGCGGCCCCGTGCCCTGGCCGGAGATCGACGCGGAGAAGGCCATTCCCTGGGTGGAGGCGAAGGCCGGGATCACGCTGGCCGAAGGGCAGCGGGAGGCGCTGCGCCAAGCGGCGACGTCGAAGCTGCTGGTCATCACTGGCGGTCCGGGGGTGGGCAAGACGACGCTGGTGAACAGCATCCTGACCATGCTGAAGGCCAAGGGCGTGTCGATCGCGCTGGCCGCCCCGACGGGCCGCGCCGCCAAGCGGCTGAGCGAGAGCACCGGGCTGGAGGCGCGGACCATCCACCGCCTGCTGGAGACCGACCCGCAGGCCGGCGGCTTCAAGCGCGACGAGACCAACCCGCTGGACTGCGACCTGCTGGTGGTGGACGAGACCAGCATGGTCGACGTGCCACTGATGAACGCCCTGCTGCGCGCCGTGCCGGGGCGGGCCGCCCTCCTGCTGGTCGGCGACGTGGACCAGCTGCCCTCGGTCGGGCCGGGGCAGGTGCTGGGCGACGTGATCGCCTCCGGCGCGGTGCCGGTGGTGCGGCTGACCGAAATCTTCCGGCAGGCGGCGACCAGCCGCATCATCGTCAACGCCCACCGCATCAACGCCGGCCAGATGCCGGAGATGCCGAAGGCCGGGGAGGACAGCGACTTCTACTTCGTCGAGGCGGTGACTCCGGAGGCCGGGGTGGCGAAGCTGATCGAGATGGTCCGCGACCGCATTCCCCGCCGATTCGGCGCCGACCCGGTGCGCGACGTGCAAATCCTCTGCCCGATGAATCGCGGGGGCCTCGGCGCGCGCTCACTGAACATCGAATTGCAGAGGGTGCTGAACCCACCGGGCGAGTCCCGAGTCGAGCGATTCGGCTGGACCTTTGGCCCCGGCGACAAGGTCATGCAGGTTGAGAACAACTACGACAAGGAGGTCTACAATGGCGATCTCGGCATCGTATCCGCCATTGATACCGAAGAAGGCGTGCTGACGGCCACCTTCGACGGCCGTCCGGTGACCTATGATTTCGGAGAATTGGACGAGATCGTCCTGGCCTACGCGACGACGATTCACAAGAGCCAGGGGTCCGAATACCCGGTGGTTGTCATCCCGGTGGTGACCCAGCATTACACGATGCTCCACCGCAACCTGATCTATACCGGCGTGACGCGGGGCAAGCGGCTCGTGGTCATGCTCGGCCAGCGCCGCGCGCTCGCCATGGCGGTGCGTGGGACGCAGGGGCGGCGGCGCTGGACGAAACTGGGGGAATGGCTGGCGCCTCTATGACCCTTGGCAAAGACAACCATGTCGGGATTTTGTCACAGACGTATGCGCGCGGCGTTTGCGGTGCCTGCCCCGGTATGCGGCGCGTCCTCTTACGAAAAGTGTGGAAGATGTCCTAAGTTATTCAATTGGCGAAAGAAACTCCTCCCTTCCCCGAGCCGGGGCGGGGGAGGGCGCGCGGAGGCCGCCGTGGGCAGTGCCGGGCGTCTTCGGGACCGGCACCCCTTCCGAACGGGCGGATTTCCCCTGGCCGAATGTCGCAGGAAAGGGCGTCTGGCCTTTGGCGTGCTTGACGGACGGCTCGTACCCTGTGACAAAGATAATTCGGCATCCTTTATGAGCTTGAAGACACATGTTCGACCGCCCGCCCCGCCAGGGCTACCGCGCTCCCGAGATCACCAAGGCCAACGTTACCGCCACTGTGAAGTGGTTCAACCCCACCAAGGGGTTCGGCTTCGTGTCCCCCGAGGACGGTTCGCCCGACGCCTTCCTGCACGTCTCCGCGGTTCAGGCCGCCGGCTATGACGCGCTCGACGAAGGCGCGACCATCGTTTGCGACCTCGCCCGCGGCCCGAAGGGCCCGCAGGTTGCCTCCATTCAATCCGTGGACACGTCCACCGCGTCCCGCGCTCCGGCCCGTCCGGCCCGCGCGGGCGCCGGCGGCGGCTTTGGCGGCGGCGGCTATGACCGTGGCGGCTACGGCGGCGGCGGCGGCGGTTACGACCGCGGCGGCTGGGGCAACGACGCCGGCGGCGGCGAAGAGGTCGACGGCACCGTCAAGTGGTTCAACGCCGACAAGGGCTTCGGCTTCATCACGCCGAGCACCGGTGGCAAGGACGTCTTCGTCCATGTGAACGTTCTGCGTCGCTCCGGCATGCAGTCGCTCCAGGAAGGCGATCAGGTGCGCGTGACCGTCCGCCAGGGCCAGAAGGGTCCTGAGGCCGGCAAGGTCGAGTACCGCTAAGCCTCTTCAGCCTTTGAAGAACGGCCGGGGCGTCTCCGCAAGGAGGCGCCCCGGTTCGTTTCCGGGCCGCCGATGCCATTGCCCAAGGCTCCGGCGTCGTTGTGGTGAATCCCCATCTTGCCCAAACCTTGTGCATGCTGCGACAGTGCCAGGGCGGCATGGACCCGCGGGTCCCGGGACACGGCGGTGTGGGGGGCGTGCCGACGGCGCGGAACGTCCATCGCCGGTGCGACGGAATGGCCCGTCCGCTGGGCATCCCGGCCGAGACTGTGGGGGAGGGTGAAGAGGTGAGGGAAGGCATGAGGAACGATCCGCCGGGCTTCCGGCCCCAGGATGCCGCAACGCTGCGGTCCAACGCGCTGTTCGGGCGCCTGCCCGACCGCTCTCTGGAACTTCTCGTCAGCACCGCGCAGGTGCGCACGGTGCCGCGCGGCACCACCCTGTTCGTTCAGGACGAGGACGCCGACCGCTTCTTCGCGCTGCTCGACGGCTGGGTGAAGCTTTACCGCCTGACCCGCGACGGGGCGGAGGCGGTGGTGACCATCGTCGCCCCCGGCGAGACCTTCGCCGAGGCCGCCATGTTCGCCAGCGGCAAGTTCCCGGTCTGCGCGGAGGCGGTGGCCGACTCGCGCGTCATGACCCTGACGGCGGAGGGCTTCGCCCGCTGCCTGCGCGAGGACGACCAGATCGCCTTCGCCATGCTGGGGTCGCTGTCGGTGCGGCTGCGCCATCTCGTTCAGCAGATCGAGCAGTTGCAGGTGCAGCCGACGGCGCAGCGGGTCGGCAGCTTCCTGCTGCGCTTCTGTCCGGAGGGGGGCGGCGCCACCAGCTTCGCGCTGCCCTTCGACAAGGCGCTGATCGCTCGGCGCCTCGGCATGCAGCCGGAAACCTTCTCCCGCGCGCTGGCGAAGCTGCGCGGCGTTGGGGTGGAGACACAGGGCGGGACGGTGTCCGTCGCCGACCTGGACGCGTTGCGCCGCTTCTGCAACGCCGATGCCGCGGGTGGCGACCACGGCGGCTGATGGGCGGGGCGCAGTTTGGGGTTGTCATCGGTCTCGGTGCCTTGCCGATGAAGGGTTGTGGCAGGCCGCAGGAGCATGTTCACGCGCGGCGGCCCTGTGATATCCTCCCGCGACCGGACACTGCCGGCGGTGCGGAGGGAGTTCGATGAGCGACGAGTTTCTTTTCGCCGACGACGAGCCGGGTATCGAGGCCGACACGGCGAGGGAAACGGCGCCGGAGCCCGTCGATCCATGGATCATCCTGATCGTCGACGACGATCCCGCGATCCACGCGACCACCAAGATGGTCCTGCGCGGCTTCACCTTCGAAGGCCGTCCGGCGCAGTTCCTGTCCGCCGGAACCGCGGCGGAGGCGCGCAGCCTGCTGGAGCAGAACCCGGCCATCGCCGTGGTGCTTCTGGACGTGGTAATGGAATCGGACGACGCCGGTCTGCGGCTGGTGCGCATGATCCGCAGCGAGCTGAACAACCGGCGGGTGCGCATCATCCTGCGCACCGGCCAGCCGGGGCAGGCGCCGGAACGCGACGTCATCCTCAACTACGACATCAACGACTACAAATCGAAGACGGAGCTGACGGCGCAGAAGCTGTTCACCTCGGTCGTCGCCGCCCTGCGCGGCTATCAGGACATCACCGCCATCGAGGACCACCGCCAGGGGCTGGAGCGCATCCTGGACGCCTCCTCCGCCCTGCTCGACAAGCGGACCATGGCGGAGTTCGTCCGCGGCGCGGTGGCGAAGATCGCCGAGATCTGCCCGCCCTGCGACGGGATCGCCCTGTGCAGCCGCTGGACGGAGGAGGAAACCGGTGGTGCCGCGCGCGACCCGCTGGTCCTGGGGGCCGGCGGCATCCATGCGGCGGCGGAGGGCAAGCCGGTGCGCGCCGCCCTTCCGGCGGAGGCGGCGGAGGCGGTGACGCAGGCGCTGGCCGACGGGCGGAACCGGTATGAGCGGGAGCGCAGCCTGCTGGTCTTCCGCTCCACCTCGCGGCACCACGACACCGTGTTCCACATCAGCCACCGGCGCCCCCTGACGGAGGACGAGCGGCGGCTGCTGGAGGTCTTCTGCTCCAAGGTCGCGGTTGGCTTCGACAACGTGCATCTGTACGAGGAGCTGACGGCGCTGAACCGCAACTTGGAAAACCAGGTGGCCGACCGCACCAGCGAGCTGGTGGCCGCGACCGAGGCGGCGGAGGCGGCAAGGGCGGAGGCGGAGGCGGCCAATCAGGCCAAGTCGCTGTTCCTGGCGACGATGAGCCACGAGATCCGCACCCCGATGAACGGCGTCCAGGGCATGCTGGAGCTGCTGGAATACACGCCGCTGACGCCCGAGCAGCAGGAGCTGGTTGCCGTGGTGCGCGATTCTGCGGGAGCGCTGCTGACCATCATCAACGACATCCTGGACTTCTCGAAGATCGAGGCTGGGCGGCTGGATCTGGAGCGCGCCCCGGTGTCGCTGTCGTCGGTGGTGGAGGGAGTGGCCGAGACGCTGGCCCCGGCGGCGCGGCAGAAGGACCTGACGTTGGTCACCTACGTCGATCCCGACCTGCCGCCGCTGGTCATGGGCGATTCGGTGCGCATCCGGCAGGTGCTGTTCAACATCGCCGGCAATGCCGTGAAGTTCACCCCCTCCGGCTCGGTCCGCATCCGCGCCGAGCTGGCGCGGTTCGAGGACGGGCGGGCGACCATCCGGATCACCGTGACCGACACCGGCATCGGCATCGCCACGGAAGCGCAGGCCCAGCTGTTCCGCCCCTTCACCCAGGCGGAAGCCTCGACCACCCGGCGCTTCGGCGGCACCGGGCTGGGTCTGTCGATCTGTCGTCGTCTCGCCGAGCTGATGGGCGGCGAAGTCGGAATGACGAGCGAGCCCGGCCGCGGTTCCACCTTCTGGTTCACCTTCACCGCCGATCTTGCCGCGGACGGCGACGCCGCGGGCGTCGCGGCTCCGCCGCTGGCCGGGCTGTCGGTGCTGCTCCTGGCCTCCGATGCGGAAGAACGGCGGTTCCTCGCCCGCTACCTGAACACCGACGGTGCCGTGCTGCTGGACGCGCCGAACGCGGTGGCGGGGATGCGGGCCCTGCCGCCCGGCACGCCCTGCGACGTCGTGCTCACCACTTCGGAAGCGGATTTGCAGGCGCTGGACACCGCAGCGCTTGGGCTGGCGCGCGGGCGGGTGCTGCTGGGCGGGCGTGGCTCCCTGATCGACGCGGTCGGTCTGGCCCGCCCGGTGCGCCGCGGCCATCTGGTGCGCGCCGTGCTGGCCGCCGCGGGCCGCGGGCCGGCGGTCGAGGCCGAGGTGGGGCATCCCGGCCCGGCCGGAGCGTCCCAGGCGGCAGATGGAACGGCGACCCCGCCGCGCATCCTGGTGGCCGAGGACCATCCGACCAACCGACAGGTCATCCAGCGGCAGCTCGCCCTGCTCGGCCATACGGCGGATATGGCGGAGGACGGCGTCCAGGCGCTGGCCCTGTGGCGCGCCGGCGATTACGCGCTTCTGCTGACCGACTGCCAGATGCCGGAGATGGACGGCTTCGAGCTGACCCGCCTGATCCGTTCCGAGGAGGCGGCGAAAGGGCGCCCGCGCCTGCCCATCATCGCGGTCACCGCCAACGCCATGGCCGGCGAGGCCCAGCGCTGCCTGTCCGCGGGGATGGACGACGCCGTGTCGAAGCCGGTGGAGATCGGCCAGCTTCGCCGCTTGCTGGACCGCCACTTGCCGTCCATGCCCGCGTCCGAACCGGCGCCGGTTCCCTCGGCATCCGTCGCGACGCCGGACTACCGCCCCGACGCGCCGCCCATCGACGTGGGCGTGCTGGCGACGCTGTTCGATGGGGACATGGAGTTCGTCGGGCAGTTGCTGCAGGAGTTCATCATCTCCAACAGCGCCAGCCGCGACCGTCTGGTCGCCGCCCACGCGGCGGAGGATTGGGACGGCGTGCGTCAGGCCGCCCACAAGCTGGCGGGGTCCTCCCGCACGGTGGGCGCGCGCGATCTCGCCGCGGCGAGCGACGCCATCGAGCTGGCCTGCGTGGACCGGAGGCTGGACGGCATCGGCGGGCTGGTCGCCCGCGCCGACCATGAACTTGGCCGTGCCGCCGCCTACATTCATGGGATGGCGCCGGCTTAGCGAGCCGGCGCCATCCCCATCAGTCGATCAGGCGGCCATCGGCCGCAGGGCGCGGTCACGGACCAGCGCGTTGAACCGCTGTTCGAAGCCGGCCTTCGCCTCGTCCGGCAGCTCGAAACGGACGTGGCAGCTCTGGGTCTCGACCGTCACGACGGTGAAGGGCAGGGGCATGCCGAAGCCGTCGATGTGCAGCGTGCCCCGCGCGCCGTTCGTGGCGCCGTCCCACACCTGCAGCGCAGCACCGCTGGAGGACAGGTTGTGCAGGCGGCAGATCCGATTGCCGGCGGGGGTGTCGGCGCGGGCGGGCAGTTCCACCGCGTAGCGGGCCTCGCGGCGACGGTCCACCTCGCTCATCGAGGTGCGGACGACACGGACCAGGATGCCGCGCAGCTCGTCGATGCTCCCCGAGACGTCGTCGGCGACGGTGCGCACGTCGGACGCGCGGTCGCCGGTGGCCTGCGCCTCGCTGGAGACCTCGGCGATGCGGCGGGAGACCTCGCGCGCGGCGTCGGCGGTCTGGTTGACGTTCCGGCTGATCTCCTGGGTCGCGGCAGCCTGTTCCTCCATCGCGGCGGCGATGGCGGCGGCCACCTGATCGACCTCGGTGATGCTGTCGGTGATGGTGGAGACGGCGGCCACGGCCCCGCCGGTCGCGGCCTGGATCTCGCCGATCTGGGTGGCGATGTCCTCGGTCGCCTGCGCGGTCTGGTTCGCCAGATTCTTCACCTCGCTGGCCACCACGGCGAAGCCCTTGCCGGCTTCCCCGGCCCGTGCCGCTTCGATGGTGGCGTTCAGCGCCAGAAGGTTGGTTTGGCTGGCGATCGTCTGAATGAGCTGGGCGACGTCACCGATCTTCTGCACGGCGTTGGACAGCGACTGGATGGTGCCGCGCGCCAGATCGCCCTTCTCCACGGCGATTCGGGTGATGCTGCTGGCCTGCGCCACCTGGGTGCCGATCTCGCGGATCGAAGCGGCCAGTTCCTCCGAGGCGGCGGCGACGGTCTGGGCGTTGCGCAGGGCCTGCTCCGCGGCGGCGGCCACGGACTGGCTGTTCGCCCCGACGGCGTCCGCCGACCGGGCCATGGCCGCGGCGTTGCCTTCCATCTGCCCGGTGCGCTCGGCCACCCGGTCCACGGCGTTGCGGGTTTCGCGCTCCACCGTCTGGGCCATGTTCTCCAGCGCGTCGCGCTTGGCGATCTCGGCCTGCTCGCGCTGCCGTTCCTGCTCCTGGCGCATGCGCTGGTTCTCCAGCCCGTTGGCCTTGAACACCTCCACCGCGCGGGCCATCGCGCCGATCTCGTCGTGCCCGCCGCTTCCCGGCACCGGTTCGGCGTAGTCCCCATCGGCGATACGCCGCATCGCGGCGGTCAGGCGCCCGACCGGGCCGACGACGCGGCGGACCACCACCATCACGCCCAGCAGCACCATGGCGATGCCGACGGCCAGCAGCGTCCAGGCGGTCATGCTGGCCATGTCGTAGGTCTTCTGGGCCGCCTCATAATTCTCGCCGGCGACGCGCACCTGGAGGTCGATCAGCAGGCCGATGCGGTCGGTGACGGGGTCGATGGTCTGGTACAGCTCCTTCCGGACAAAGCCATCCAGCGCCCGGCCGTCCTTGTCCGACAGGATGCCGATCAGCCGCTCGATCAGGATGTCGGCCTTGGCCATATCCGGCTTGATCTGATCGACGAGGGCCTGTTCCTCGGCGTTGAGCGGGTTGGCCAGATAGGCGGACCAGTGCGACCGGATGTCCTCCTTCGCCTTGCGGGTCGACGCCAAGCTTTCGTCCCAGGTGAAGTTGCCGTTGCGGGCCTTGTGCGAGGCGTCGACGATGAAGACGGCGTAGGCGTCCGAGATGATCTTCAGGTTGCGCAGCGGCAGCACGCGCTCGTCATGCACCGACCGCAGGTCGGCGTTCGCCATGTTGAGAGCGCGCAGCCCGACGACGTCGCTGACGGCGAGCAGAAGGCCGAGAAGATTCAGGACCACAAGAAGAAGGATTTTGATGGAGAGGCGCATTGCAAACTTCCCGCGGATTTCGACAGGCACCCGCTTTTTTCCCATCGTCGTGCGACGGTGCGGGTTTCGGAGGCGACAGGCGTGGACGGAACGAAAAAATCGCCGTCCGCGGGATGGGCGCGAACGGCGATTCCTTGCTTCTGCTCTGCACAGCGGGCCGGGCGATCCGGGCCCTGTCCGAACAGCCGGTGGGTGATTACGGGCGGTGCCCCGTGTCCAACCCCTCGGGCGTCAATGGACCTTGACCTCGTTCCCATGATCGCGGCGGTAGATGTGCACATGGTAGGCGGCCATCGGATTGCCCCGGACATACTCCAGTAGACGGCGTTCCATGTCCGGCGTGGCGTTGCGGATCAGCATCTGCCAAGCCGGCTCCATCGTGGCGCGCTGGGTCTCGTTGTGCGGCAGCATGATGAAGCCTGCCCATTCTGGCCGGAAGTCGGCGAGATAGCTTTCGGCATAATGCCGCATCATGGACGCGTCGTTGACGTTGACCGACTTCATGTTCTCGAAGCAGACACGAAGTTGCATGTTCCGTCTCCCTCGTTCCGCGGGTCTCGATACAACGGATATGTGCAGTCTTCGTCCCTTCTGCACCCGCTGGGCGGGCTGAAAATTCGGATGGGAGCAACGAAGAAAACCCCTCCCCGCGGAGCGGGAAGGGGTTTCAGTCATGGCGGATAGGAGAGGGAGACGACCGGCGGACCAGCGGCGAAGGCCGTAGGACCGCCGGTGCGTTCCTCAACCAAACTTATAACTGATGCCGTAGCCGCCCCGCGGGTAGTCCCACTGAATATTTTCCTTGTCCTGGCAGACCACACGGCAGGTGCCGCATTCCAGGCAGCCGTCGGTGGCCAGCGTCACGCTGCCGGTCTCGTTCTTCGTGTAGCAGGCCGCCGGGCAGCAGACGGTGCAGGCCTGGGACTCGCAGGACTTGCAGACCGCGTCGTTGCGGATCTGGATGTGCGGCCGGCTCTCGTCGACGATGTAGCGGTTCTGGTACAGCTTCTCTTCGATCTTGACCACGATGCTCATCGTACGGCCCTCACCAGCTTGATTGCGTCGCCGACCAGACCCATGATCGAGCGCTTCTTGACGAAGGACTTCATGATCTCCTTCTCCTTCGTCTTCTTGTCCACACTGTCCACGGTGAACCAGCTGTGGGCGGCGGCGGTCAGCGTGTCGGGATAGGCGCCGAAGAACTGCTTGTTCTCGTGCATGATGCCCGGCAGGTTCCGGTACTTCTTCAGGTCCTTCATGATGAAGCTGTCGTCCAGCTTCTTCTTGTAGGCGGCGAGGTTGGCGGCGTTGAAGGGCTTGCCGGCCTGCTTCAGTTCGATCACCGTCTCCGCCGCCATGCGGCCCGACGCCATGGCGAGGTTGGAGCCTTCGCGGTGCGCGGCGTTGTTGAAGTGGGCGGCGTCGCCGACCACCATCCAGCCGTCGCCGTAGAGCTGCGGAACCGCCTTGTAGCCGCCCTCGGGGATCATGTGGGCGGCGTATTCCTTCATCTCCGCCCCTTCGATCAGCGGCTTGATGACAGGGTGGTTCTTCAGGTCCTCCAGCATCTTGTAGGGCGGGATGGCGCCCTCCTTGAAGTCGGAGATCAGGCAGCCGATGCCGATCGTCAGCGATTCCTTGTTGGTGTAGAGGAACGCCGTGCCGACCATGCCCTTGGTCACCTTGCCCATGATCTCGATGACCACGCCCTCTTCGTCCTTCAGGCCGAAGCGCTGCTGGATCAGCTCGGGGTCGATGAACAGGATCTCCTTGACGGCCAGCGCGACGTTCTGCGGCGCCAGCTCCTGCTGGAAGCCGGTGCGGCGGGCCAGCAGGGCGTTCACGCCGTCGGCCATGATGACCACGTCGGCGTGGATCTCGCCGCCCTCGCGGTCGGTGCGCACGCCGATCACCTTGCCCGAGGCGTCGCGGATCAGCTCCGTCACCGTGGTCTCGCAGATCTGCAGGCCGCCGGCCTCGCGGATCTTCTCGGAGAACCACTTGTCGATGTTGGCGCGGATGATCGTGTAGCGGTTCGGCTTGTCGCTGTTGAAAGCCTCCGACCGGTAGTTGGTGCCGATGTAGTTGTCGTCGCCGAGCAGCCAGATGCGCTGTTCGATGATGTGGCGCTCGGTCGGGCAATCCTCGCGGAAGTCCGGGATGATCTTTTCCAGTTCGGCGGCGTACATGATGCCGCCCTGGACGTTCTTGGCGCCGGGATACTCCCCGCGCTCGAGCTGAAGAACGTTGAGGCCCTGCTTGGCCAGCGTGTAGGCCGCCGCGTTGCCGGACGGGCCGGCACCGATGACGATGGCGTCGAACTTTTCGACCATGGTCCTTGTGGCTCCTGTTCGTCCGGTTGCTTAGCCGGCCAGCCGGTTGACCGACAGGCGCTTGCCGAAAGCGTCGGTCAGGGCCGGCAGGATGGTCAGCGCGTCGCCGACCAGCCCGAGATGGGCGAAGTCGAAGATCGGCGCGTTGGGGTCGGTGTTGATGGCCAGGATCAGGTCGGACTTCTCCATGCCGACCCGGTGCTGGATGGCGCCGGAGATGCCGGCGGCGATGTAGAGCTTCGGGCGCACCGTCTTGCCGGTCTGCCCGACCTGACGGTCGAAGCCGGTCCAGCCGGCCTGGACCAGCGGACGGGTCACCCCGACCTCGCCGCCCAGAACCTTGGCGAGGTCGAAGACCAGCCTCAGGTTCTCCGGCTTGCCCAGCCCCTTGCCCGCCGCGACGATGATGTCGGCGAAGGCGAGCTGCGCCTCGTTCTGCTCGCGGTCGGCGATGAAGCTCAGCACCTTGGTGATGACGTCGGTCTCACGCAGGTTCGGGAACACCTCGACCACGCGGCCGGTGCGGCTGTCGTCGCGGTCGGGCATCGACATCACGCGCGGACGCACCGTGGCCATCTGCGGCCGGTAGGCCAGCGTCTGGATGGTGCAGAGCAGGGTGCCGCCGAAGGTCGGGCGGGTGGCCGCCAGCGACCGGTTGTCCATATAGATGTCCAGCTCGGTGCAGTCGGCGGTCAGGCCGGTGGCGAGCGTGGTGGCGATGGCGCCGGCGAGGTCGCGGCCCAGCGTGGTGGCGCCCAGCAGCACGATCTCCGGCTTGTAGGTGTTGACCACGTCGGTCATCACCCGCGTGTAGGGATCGGTGCGGTAGTCGGCCAGGACCGGGTCGGTCACCTTGTAGACGACGTCGGCGCCGTAGGTGAAGGCGTCGCCGCAGATGGCGTTCAGCTCCGGGCTGTCGGCGCCCAGAACCACGGCCCCCACCTCGACCCCCAGCTTGTCGGCGAGCTTGCGGGCCTCGCCCACCAGCTCCCACGACACGGAATGGACGGAGCCGCGCTCCTGCTCCACGATCACCCAGATGCCCTTGTATTCCTTCAGGTGCTCGGGCAGTTGGAACTTGCGTCCCTGCGGCTTGCTTGGTTCGCTCATCGGGATGTCTCCGGCGGAGGATTCGTCAGGAACGGCGCGTCAAGGCCAGCGCGTCACAGGCCGGCGGCGGCGCGGGCGAGCAGCTCGTCGGCGAGTTTCGGCTGGGCGCCGAAGATGGCTTCCACGGCGGCGGCGGCCTGGGCCTCCGCTGTGGGGGTCTCGGCCTCGACCATCGTCGCCTTCTGGGCGCGCGGCTTCGGCACGAAGACCTTCGACACGACGGTGGGCGAGCCCTTCAGCCCGACCTTCGTCTCTTCGGCGCCGGTGGTGTCCTTGTTCCAGGTCTTCAGGCCGTAGCGGGCGGCGCGGAACATGTCGTCCATCTTGCCGAAGCGGATGGTGTTCGTGCCTTCCAGCATCGTGATCATGCAGGGCAGGGCGGTCTTCAGCACCTGCACGCCGCCTTCGGAGCGGCGGTGCACGACGATCTCCCTGGCGGCCTGGTCGATCGATTCGATCTTCGTGATGTAGGTGAGCTGCTGGAAGCCCAGCCGCGTCGCGATGCCCGGACCGACCTGCGCGGTGTCGCCGTCGACCGTCTGCTTGCCGCAGAAGACCAGGTCGACCGTCTCCTCCTCCGACAGCTTCCGGATCGCCGAGGTCAGGGCGTAGGAGGTCGCCAGCGTGTCCGATCCCGCGAACTTGCGGTCGGTCAGCAGCACCGCGTCGTCGGCGCCCAGCGACAGCGCCTTGCGCAGCGAGGTTTCGGCCATCGGCGGCCCCATGGTCAGGACGGTGACGCGGGCGCCGACCTTGTCCTTGATCCGCAGCGCCTCCTCCAGCGAGAAGAGGTCGAAGGGGTTGATGATGGCCGGGACGCCCTGACGCATGATCGTGTTCGTCACGGGGTGGATGCGGATCTGGGCGCTGTCGGGCACCTGTTTGATACAGACAACGATGTGCATCCCGGTCTCCTTGACATTCCGCCGCCTGTCGCGCGGCGTGGCTATGGCCCTACCAGCAAGCGGCGTGCCAGATTTGCGAAGAGCGGTAAAACATTGAATTTAAATAGCTTTATGACTGTTGAGAGATTGTCGCAAAAACGACAAAGAACGGACGTGTCGGCTTCTCAACAGCGGGCTTCCGTCACCGCCGGACCGACGCCACAACCCGGTTCGACCTCTGTCGCCTACCGGACAAACCCGACAACGGCCGCACAGAGCGCGGAGGATGTCCGGAAAGCACAACGGCCCGCGGGCGCTCGCCGGGGGCGGGTCCGCAGGCCGTCTTGGAAACGAAGGACGAAACGGATCAGGTCGGCAGCAGGGCGTCCAGCGGGACGAAGCGGTCGGCCATTTTGCGCGCCTCCTCCTGATGGACCTTGAAGGTCTTCTCGGCGATGGCGTTGGACGCCACGAAGTCCTGATAGGCGCGCTCCAGATGGGCGCTGTAGCGGGCGGCCATGCCCTCGTCGTCGAGCCCTTCCATGCCGGTGTCGGAGGACAGATAGTCGTGGAAGCGCTGCAGGATGTGCAGGCGGTTCACGTTCACCACGCGCTGTTCGTAGGTGACGCCGAGGAAGCGCAGGAAGTCCTCCGCGGTCTCCAGATCCTCCAGATCGTCCTTGAAGCTCATGGCGGGGTCCTTTCCGTTCAGATGACGTAGTGATCGGCGCGCGCGCCGAAGTCGGGAGAGTGGGGGTCGGGAGTTTCGCGGTTGCCGCAGGCGTCCTGGTCACACAGGTTGCCGCAGCTCCGGCAGACGATGCCGTCGAGTGGCAGATCGTCCAGCCGGATGCTGCTCAGTGGGGGAGCGGGGCGCGTGGCCTCCTCCGCCGCGTGGGCCTCCAGCCGGGCCTCGATGCGGTTGATGTGGTCGATCAGGCAGGCGATGGCCTTGCCGACCGGGTCGGGCATCAGGTGGTGGTCGAGGTCGATGCCGTGGGCGGCCAGCCGGCGCTGGGTGTCCGGTCGGACGACACGGCCGGGGATGCCGACCACTGTCATGCCCTCCGGCACGTCCTTGGTCACCACGGAGTTGGCGCCGACGCGGCACTGGGCGCCGACGGTGATCGGCCCCAGGATCTTGGCGCCGGACCCGACCAGCACGCCGTCGCCCAGCGTCGGGTGCCGCTTGCCCTTGGTCCAGGAGGTGCCGCCCAGCGTCACCCCGTGGTAGAGCGTCACGTCGTCGCCGACCTCCGCCGTTTCGCCGATGACGACTCCGGCCCCGTGGTCGATGAAGAAGCGGCGGCCAATGGTGGCGCCGGGGTGGATGTCGATGTTGGTCAGGGCGCGGGCCAGATAGGACAGGAAGCGCGCCGGCCAGCGCAGACCCCGCCGCCACGCGGCGTTGGACAGCCGATGGACCACCAGCGCATGGATGCCGGGGTAGCAGGTCAGCACGTCGAAGACGTTGCGCGCCGCCGGGTCGCGGTCGAAGACGCAGGCGACATCCTCGCGCAGCAGCCGCCAGAGGCTGGTCTCATTCATGGCGAGGTCCGGGTGGGCGTCAATCGCGGCCATGGTGTGGTCCTCCGGATCACGAGGAGACGCAGTTCCAGCGGGTGGCGTCGTCGTGGAAGGCGCGCAGTTCCTCCGCCGTCGGGGCGCGCTTGGCGCGGGTGGCGAGCGCCCGGACCCGCGGCAGCACCGCCTGGGCGATGGCGTCGTCGCAGGTGATGCCGAGCTGGCCGTAGGCCATCTTCACCCCGGCCGTGCCTGAATGCTTGCCCAGCACGATGCGGTGCTCGCGCCCCACCTCGGCGGGGTCGAAATTCTGGTAGGTCGCTCGGTCGCGCAGCAGCCCGTCGACGTGGATGCCGGCCTCGTGCGTGAAGACGGCGTCGCCGACAATCGACTTGTTGACCGCCACCGGCCGGTTGGAGGCGCGCTCCACGAGGTCGGAAATCGCCCCCAGCGCGCGGGTGTCCACCCCGCAGTCCTGCCCGTAGAGCACCTTCAGCGACACCACCACCTCCTCCAGCGGGGCGTTGCCGGCGCGCTCGCCCAGCCCGTTGACGGTGGTGTTGACGTGGGTCGCCCCGCCCAGCACGGCGGCCAACGAGTTGGCGTTGGCGAGGCCGAGGTCGTCGTGGGAATGGATCTCAATCTCCAGGTCGGTGGCCCGGCGCAGCCGCTCGATGCAGGCGCGCGTCTGGAAGGGATCGAGCACGCCCAGCGTGTCGGCGAAGCGGAAGCGGCGGGCGCCGGCCTCCTGCGCCACGGTGGCCGCGGCGATCAGGAAATCCATGTCGGCGCGTGAGGAGTCCTCACCGCCCAGGCTGACCTCCAGCCCGTGGTCGCGGGCCGTCTTGACCTTGCGTTCGATCTCCGCCAAGGCCCAGGCGCGGCTGCGCTTCAGCTTTTTGGTGATGTGTATGTCGGAGACGGGCATCGACAGGTTGACGAAGCCGACCTTGCAGTCCAGCGCCGCCTTCAGGTCGGTGTCGTGCATGCGGCACCAGACCATCAGCCGGGCCTTCAGTCCCAGCGCGGCCACGGCGCGGATGCCCTCGCGCTCCTCCGGCCCCATGGCGGGGATACCGATCTCCAGTTCCGGCACGCCGGCCTCGTCGAGCGCGCGGGCGATGGCGATCTTCTCGTCGAGCGTGAAGGCGACCCCCGCCGTCTGCTCCCCGTCGCGCAGCGTCGTGTCGTTGATGATGGTGGAACCGGCCATCGGCATTCGGTCACATCCTCAATCTGAGCGTAATCAGCGGTGGGTCTTGCCCCCTCCCTAACCCTCCCCCCGCTTCGCAGGGAGGGGATCAAGGCCCCCCCTGCGAAGCGGGGAGGGGAGGGGACCCACGCAGTGGGGAGGGTGGGGGCAACGGGGCCAGGGTGTTGTGTCGCAGACCGGGCCGGGGAACCGCGTCCCGGCGGGTGTCGTCGGGCGGGTTGCCGGGGCGCGGGTCCGGCCCGGCCTGCGATCTCGGTGTTACGAGTAAACCGGTGCGAACTCCTTCGGGGCGCCCGCCTGCGACCAGTAGGGCGACAGCGAGCGCAGCTTCGCGATGATGCCGGGGACCACCGCGATCACCCGCTCGATCTCATCCTCCGTCGTCTCGCGCGACAGGGAGAAGCGGGTGGCGCCGTGGGCGGCGGTGTAGGGCACGCCCATGGCCCGCATCACATGGCTCGGCTCCAGCGACCCGGAGGTGCAGGCCGACCCCGACGAGGCGGCGATGCCGGCCTCGTTCAGCAGCAGCAGGATCGCCTCGCCCTCGATGTACTCGAAGGCGACGTTGCAGGTGTTGGGCAGGCGGTTGGCCGGGTTGCCGGTGACGAAGCAGTTCGGGACGGCGGCCAGGATGGCCTGCTCCAGCTTGTCGCGCAGCGCCTTCACCCGCGTGTTCTCGTCGGTCATGTGCAGCAGGGCCAGCTGTGCCGCCGCCCCCAGCCCGACGATGCCCGGCGCGTTCTCGGTGCCGGCGCGGCGCGAGCGCTCCTGGTGGCCGCCGCGCAGCATCGGGCGGAAGCGCAGGCCGCGCTTGACGTAGAGCGCGCCGATGCCTTTGGGCGCGTGCAGCTTGTGGCCGGACAGCGACAGCATGTCCACCGCGCTGTTGGCGAGCGTCATCGGGATCTTGCCGACCGCCTGCACAGCGTCGGTGTGGAACACCGCCCCCGCTGCCTTGGCGAGCTGGGCCAGCTCCTCGATCGGGAAGATCGTCCCGGTCTCGTTGTTCGCCCACATGATCGAGACGATGGCGACGTCCGGCCCCAGCGCCGCCTTGTAGGCGTCGAGGTCCAGGTTGCCCCGGTTGTCCACGCCGATGCGGTGGACCGTGTAGCCGCGCTTCTTCTCCAGATAGTCGCACAGCGCCAGCACGGCGGGATGCTCGACCACGCTGGTAACGATGCTCTTCTTCTTCGGATAAGCCTCCAGCACCGACAGGATGGCGGTGTTGTCGCTCTCCGTGCCGCCGGAGGTGAAGACGATCTCGCTGTCATGGGCGGCGCCGAGGAGCGCCTGCACCTGCTTGCGCGCCCATTCGATCTTGCCGCCCACCGCGGCGCCGAAGCCGTGCATTGAGGAGGGGTTGCCGAACTGCTCGGTGAACAGCGGCAGCATCTCCGCCAGCACTTCCGGATCGACGCGGGTGGTGGCGTTGTTGTCCAGGTAAATGCCCTGTGCGGTCATGGCTCAGGCCCCCGCCGGTAGGAGGGAGGCCGGCTTGACGCGGACGAATTCGCCCAGCGCCTCGACCAGCTTGGCCTGCACGCCCATCATGGTGCCGGCGGACTGTGAACAGCCGGAGCAGGCGCCGGTCAGGCGGACGTAGATGTCCTTGCCGTCGATGTCCACCAGCTCCACGTCGCCGCCGTCGCGCTGGATCTGCGGGCGCAACTCCTCGATGGCGAACATGATCTTCTGCATGCGCTGCACGTTGGTCAGCTTCGCCGGAGCCGCCGGGGCCTCGGCCTTCGGGGCCAGCGGCTTGATGGCGTCCAGGCCGACCGTGCCGGGGGCGTGGGCCTTGGGCGGGGCCAGCGCGCCGGTCTTGGCGAGCACGGCCTCCAGAACCTCCTCGATCTTCTCGTGGCAGGTCTGGCAGGAGCCGCCGGCCTTGGTGTAGTGGGTGACCTCCTCCAGCGTGGTCAGGCTGTTGACGGTCACCGCGCGCTCGATCATCGCCGCGTCGATGCCGAAGCACTTGCAGACCAGCTCGCCTTCCTCATGGTCGTCGACCCATTCCTCGCCCTTGAAGTTGGCGATGGCGGCGCGGAGCGCCTCGGCGCCCATGACCGAACAGTGCATCTTCTCCGGCGGCAGGCCGCCCAGATACTCGGCGATATCACGGTTGGTGACGGCCAGCGCCTCGTCCACCGTCTTGCCGATGATCATCTCCGTCAGCGCCGACGAGGACGCGATGGCCGAGCCGCAGCCGAAGGTCTGGAACTTCGCGTCCTCGATGACCTGGCTGTCGGGGTTGACCTTCATCATCAGCTTCAGGGCGTCGCCGCAGGTGATCGACCCGACCTCGCCCACGGCGTTCGCCTCATCCAGCGCGCCGGCGTTCTTCGGGTTGAAGAAGTGTTCCTTGACCTTGTCGGTGTAGTTCCACATGACGCCTTGCCTTTCCCGCGTTACCGGGTGGGGGGAGTGTGTTCGGGGTTAGTGGGCGGTGCCGCAGCCGCCGGCCGCTGGCGCGGAGGAGCAGCTGCCCCCCGGTCCCGCCGAGAAGGACTTGCCGCAGCCACAGCTGCCCGTCGCGTTCGGGTTGTCGAACTTGAAGCCCGCGCCCTCGACCCCTTCGACGAAATCGACCACCACGCCGGTCAGGAAGGGCTGGCTGGTCGGATCGACGAAGATCGTCACCGGGCCGAAGGTCAGCACGGCGTCTTCGTCGCCTGCCGTGGCCTCCAGCCCCATCTGGTACTTCATGCCGGCGCAGCCGCCGTCCGCCACCGCGATGCGCAGCCCGGCCGCAGCACCGCCGGACTTCGCCAGCACGCGCTCCAGGGTGTTCACCGCCGCATCCGTCAGGGTCACCATGTCTGCCGCCTCCAAATGCTCCGTCGGGCATGCCGACCGATCCTGGTCATAGAACAGCAAGCGGCGTGCCAACTACTAAGATATTGATTTTGAATGATTGTCAGGCCGGCGGGCTGATGCCTTCCCGACAATTGTCAGGTCGGACCCCTGTCGGGTTTATGACATCCTGCGACGAAAGGACGCACAATTTGTTTATGGGCTTTTGCGAAGTCCGCTTGCGGCTCATACAGAATTGTCGGTCAGGCGCACAGTGTCGGAAAACAACGGAAGGGAACGGGTGATGGAGCGGCCGGTCGAACTGCGGATGTCCAACGGGCGCATGGCCTTCGGCGAGGTGCCGGAGCACATCGACGAGAAGCTGCAGGAGGCGGTGAAGGCCCGCCCCGACGCCGTGGCCTGCGAGGCCCTGCTGTGGGAGGCGCACCGGATGGGGCCGCGCGTCCTGCCGGTCTTCTACGCGCTCTACAAATTCTACTTCAACCGCAAGCGCTTCGCGGACGCGGAGCGAGTGGCGACGATCGGGCTGGACGCGGCGGCGCGCGAGGGCGGCTATCCCGGCGATTGGCGGAGTCTGCGCGCGGACAGCGCGGATTGGACGAAGGAAGGGCCGCCGCGCTTCACCCTCTTCACCCTGAAGGCGCTGGCCTTCATCAGCCTGCGCAGCGGGCGGGTGGAGGAGACGAGGGCGATCCTCGCCAAGCTGGCGGAGATCGACCCGCAGGATCAGGTGGGCTATGGCGTCATCGCCGCGCTGGTGAAAGGGCTGGACGGGGCGGCCTAAGCGTCAGGGGGAATAGGGCAATCAATAATGGGGAATTAGGCCCCGCACGTAATCGACGCTGACGGCGGATTGCGCCGATCCCGCCGCCTCGGTGATTTGGGCTGGATTGCTGCGGTTTATGCCGTGATCTTTGGGAACGTCGAACCTGTACACGGCACCGGGCTTTGCGGATGACAGGATCGGGTCGAGGGCGCGCAGCCAAGCGCGTCGATCAGGGAGCGACTCGCCGCCGGATGGACCGGCGATAAGGGGCTTGATGGCCGCGTCCTCGAGCGAGAATTCAGAATCTTTCTCCACGGTTCGGGAGGAGGGCAGGCCGGCGCGCTCCGACAGGATGGCGGCGGCGTCCTTCTCCCCGATGCCGCGCAACGCACCGTCTATGCCGTCGAGACTGACGCCCAGCGACTTCAGCTTGTAAGCGGCATCGCCTTCCTTTTTGGTATAGTTCAGACGGGAGTCGGTGAAATCCGTCCCAAAAAAGCCCGGCATGATCAAGCGGTTCATGTTGAGCCGGTCTGCGAATGGCAGAGGTCCCTGGGTGCGCGCGGCCAGGGCATCGGAGGTGGCGGCCCGGTCGCCTTCGCTCATGGCCGAGGCCAACTTGTCCATCAGGGAGGACCGTTTTGCGAGCGTGCTGCCGAGCGCGCTGCGCAGGTCGTCGGCGCTGGTGGCCTCGTTGCGCAGCAGGTCGGCGTGATCGATCTCGAACATACGATCGGTTGCGGCCACGGCGCTGCTGCGCGCTTGCTTGAGACGTTGCTTCAGCGCGTCGTGAACCTCCTCCCCGGTGATTTTTCCGCTGTCGACCAAGCCGACCAGTTGGGCGCGTTGTTTGTCCGACAGGGCTTCGAACGCGACGAGGGAGTCGCCACGCAACGACCTGCCGAGTTCGCTGAGCGATACGCTGTCCTCCACCGACATCGTGCCGCCCGTTCCAAGCGATTTGACGGGGGGAGACGGACTGGGCATGGCCAGCGGGCTGGTCAGGGGCGATGGGGCGGGCGTGATGCTGGACACAGACATGTCATGGTCTCCATGTCGAGTTGTTCAACCTTATCATGTGGCGAGGCGTGACAAATACTCCCGGCCTGTCATCCGCCTGTTGGGCGGGTGTCCCATTCGTCCCCGCCGAAAGCCCTCACAGGCACGGCATCGACGTTTTGCGCCGGTACTGCGCCTGTGAGGCATTGAGGTCGCGCGCTCACCAGATCGTCGATTGCCAGCCGTTCTCCACGGTGGTCAGCCAGTTGGACGCGTGGGAGCCGTTCACATACATGTTTTCGATTGTTCCAACGCTCCTTGCCCCGAGGTTGGTGAGCATTCCAGTGATCACCACCCCGTTGTCAAAGGTACCATCGTCGAATTCGCCAGCCTGATAGATGAACAGAGTTGAGCGGTCGCTCCCCCAGCGCAACGAGAGCGCGCCTGTAGCATTTAGAAGGCGAAGGGTGTCTGTGTTGTTAAACTCGTTGCCCGACAGATCGTTGATGACCGTAATCCCGCCGGCAGAGAAGTTATGGTAGTACTGATCATTGCCAGAACCACCATACAAAAAGTCGGCGTTGGGCGCACCGGGCAGAGCGCCGCCGCCGTACAGCGTGTCGTTTCCGGCTCCACCATAGAGCAGATCACTTCCGCTGCCCCCATCCAGATAGTCGGCGTCCTCTTCACCGTAGAGCGTGTCGTTTCCGCTGTCGCCGTACAAATCATCGAGCCCCACGCCGCCGACCAGATAGTCGTCGCCCGAGCCTCCCTCGAAGGTGTCGTTACCATACCAACCGATCAGCGTATCGTTGCCGCCTAGGCCATTGAGGTGCCAATCGCCGACATAGGGGCCGGAGGTGTGGACCTGGAAAGCATCTGAGTATTCAGAGAGCGGTATGGAGTAGGGCATAGCTTATCACCTCGTTCCTGATTATTTTTGGAACAGCTTGCCTGGGGCACCCAATCATACGTCGGTATGCCACTGAAGGATGAATGAGTGTGATGCTAAATCAATCTATCGTAAGTCACAACGGAGATGCTGCGCCCGCATCGGCTTATTTTTCGTCTTCTGATTGCGTCGAAGCCGACGCGGTGCCGGCAGAGCGATGGATAGCGCACGTCATGGGGCGGATGCCGATAGCCGTTGGTCGGCTAGAAAGAATGATTTTGCCGCATGGACCATTGGAAAGGCGCACAGGCGTGGGTTTGCTCCAGTCCGTGCGTATGCGGACTAGGCCAGATTCAGGAGTGAAACGGTGGGCGCGATCCTGACTTGGCGTGTCGATCCGGCACAACGGGATTATGGTGATCGGATCAATCCGCTGCCCCGAAGCACACGGCCTCCGCACCGCAATCGCGGCAGACCGGGGCGTTGCAGGGAATCAGCCCGTCCCGCGCACAGAGGAAGCGATAGAGGAAGGCCTTCCAGCGGGTGCCGGTGGCGTTGAGCCGGGCCAGCGAGTCGAAATGGCGCTCCATCAGCGCCGCGAGGTGGCTCGGACCGGCCAGCCCGAGGTCCCGCCACAGCTCGCCCTCGTCGAGCATGGCCCGCGCGACGATGGCGGCGAGCCATTCCTCCTCCTCGATGCCCAACGAGCGGTGAGCGAGCAGGAGGGCGGCGATGTCGTCCGCTTCGCTCTGGAGAAGCGGCGGCAGGGGGGTGGGGGAACTGTCGGAAACCGGCAGGCCGGACGCGAAGGCGCCAGGAAAGTAGCGGTCGAGAAGCTGGCCGAGCGCCCGGTCGTCCAATCCCAACGCGCCCGGACCCGCCGGCCAGCGGCGGGACAGGATGCAAGCGAACAGATGCGCGTCGAAGACGTTGCAGCGTCCCTGGCGGTCGGTCAGCCAACGGTACAGCCGCGTGATGTCGCCCACCCCCGGCGGGGCGGCGTGCAGGATGCCCATGGCGTCCTCCTCCGGGGGCGGGCGGCCGTCAGGCCGTCTCAGACCAGTTCGGCGGCCGTCAGGCCGCCTGGGGCAAATGGGTGATGCAGTTCTTGGAGCAGACCTTGCCGCAGCTCTCGCAGCCGATGCAGTTGCCGGCGTTCTTGACGCTCATGACCTTCTTCTCGGCCTCGTCGTCGAAGGCGTCGACGATGTCGCCGTCCTCGGTGATGCCGATCAGCTCCAGCACGTCGCGGCCGCAGACCTTGAAGCAGCGGCCGCAGCCGATGCACATCTTCTGGTCGATCTTTTCCACGAATTTCGGCGTCCAGGCGGCGCCGCCACGGGTGGTGCCGGTCACGAACTCAGCCATCGTCTGCTCCTCAATCGGGCTTGGTGTGGGGGTGTTTGGTGGGGATGTGGGCGTGGGTGTTGCTCCCACCCCGGCCCTCCCCCGCTGGGCGGGGGAGGGTGCCTTCTGCGAAGCGGCGGCAGTTCCCTCCCCTGCGCAGCTCTCGCGCAAACCATAGGTTTGCGCTGACGCGACAGGCGGACCTTCGGTCCGCCGAGAGCGGGGGAGGGGTAGGGTGGGGCACGGCTTACCGGTCAGGCCGCTCAGACGGACGCCTTCTCCAGCGCCTTCAACTCGGCCCGCTTCTCGGTCAGGGTCTTGTAGGCGTCGTAGGTTTCCTGGGCGACCTGGAGGATGGATTGCCAGTTTTGCGGCAGCTCCTCCGACAGGTCGTGCAGGTCCATCTTCTTCTGGGTCGCGCGGGCGTTCAGCTTCTTGACCTCGTCCTTCAGGGCGTCGATGTCGGACATGGCGGAATCCTCACAGATCGGCGACGTCGGGATATTTGCGGATCAGCGCCACGGCCTCCTCGACGATCTTGGCGCCGTCGGCGGCCAGCTTCTCCAGCGACGGGAAGCCGAAGCGGTGGACGTCGCGCAGGTGCTTGGACACCACGACCAGCCGGCCCGTGGTCAGCACCATGCGGCCGAAGCCCTCGTGGCTCATCTTCATGATGGGGGAGGCGATGTGGCCGGTCTGCTTCTCGACCGTGATGCCGACGGCCTTGTAGAACAGCTCCAGCCGCCACAGCGTGTCGGGGTCCGGATCGCCCATGATCGGGATGGCGGCGCGGGCCTCCTTGTCGAGGATGAAGGGGGCGAGGATCGTCTCGTCGCTCTTGCCTTCCCAGGCGCCGTAGCTGTCTTCGGCGCGGAACAGCATGACCAGGGTCTTCAGAAAGGCCTCGGCGAGATCGCTCCCGGCGGCCACGGTGGTGTCGGTCATGCTCTCAATCCTCCTCGTCGAAGGCCAGCTCCTGCGGCTGGCCGGCGTTCAGGGCCTTGCGCAGCCAGGGCGGCGGGTTGCCGTTGATGGTTTCGACCAGACGGTCGAGCAGGGCGGTTATGGTGTCCGTAGCCTCCACCTTCACGGGGTGGATCTTCTTCGCCACCACGCGGGCGGCAGCGGAGGCGCCGATGGCCGACAGGTAGACGATGGCGCAGTCGGCCAGCGCGTCGAGCTTCGGGATCAGCTTGTCCTCGTTGCCGTCCTCGAACATCGAGCCGCCGAATTGGCAGGTCTCGACCATCGTGTAGCCGGCCTTGTCCACCTCATAGATCACGATGTTCTTGGCCCACCCGAAATGCGCATCGACGTGCTGCATGTCCTGGGTGCAGAAAGCGACCTTCATGGAACCTCCTTTGCGGGGCCGGCCCTCCTCGGCCTGGCCCACCACACTCAGCCGGCGCTGCATCCGCATGATCCGCTCCCGCAGTGCTGGCCGTGTTCATGCCCGTCCCCATGACGATGACCCTGGGCATGGCCGTGGCCGTGCCCGTCGTGGTCCATCTCGCGGGACAGGAACAGGTTGCCGATCTCGAACAGAAGCTCGCGCGTGCCGCGGTAGCCGACATGGACCTTCAGCCCGGCGCCCAGCCGGTCGAACATGGGAAGCCCCATGCGGTGCAGCGGCACGCCGATGCGCGCGGCCCCCTGCCGCCCGTGGGAGTTCGACACGATCAGGTCGGCGTCGCGGGCCAGGGTCTCCACGTCGGAATGGTCGCCAACCATTACGGTCGCGGCCTTCAGCTTCTCCAGCACGGCGGTCTGGGTGGGCGAGACGGCGGCGATCACCTCCGCCCCCATGTCCGCCAGGAAGCTGGTGACGGCGTAGAGCAGGTCCGGCTCCAGCGCCACGGCGATCCGCTTGCGGCTGTAGAAGAAATGCCCGTCCAGCATTGCGTCGACCAGCGTCTCGCGCTGGCGCCGCAGCTTCGCCGGCACCGGACGGCCCGACAGCTCCGACAGGGTGCGGACGAGGCGGTCCGACGCCTCCAGCCCGGTCAGCCGGTCGAAGAAGACGCTGCGCACGTCGGTCTTCAGCTCCAGTGCGGCGGCGGCGACGCGCATGTGCTCGCCCACCACCAGCGTGAGTTCCGACGCGCCCATGGACGCGATCTGCTCCACCGTCACGCCGCCCAGCGAGGTCGCCGTGAAGTCGTCCGGCTGGCGGCCCGACATGGACAGCGACAGGTCGGGCAGGAAGATCGGCGACAGGCCGAAGCTCTCGATGATGTCGCGCAGCTCCTCCACGTCGCCCGGCGACAGGTGGCAGCCGGCCAGCACGTTGATCTGGCCCTTCACGGTCGTTTCCGACGGCTGGACCACCTCCTCGACGATGCCGGTCACCGCGGCGGAGAAGCCGTCCTCGAAGCCGCCGGAGAAGTCCGGGGTGTTGGCGAAGACCAGCTTCAGGCCGGCCAGGGCTGGGTTGCGCTGGCGGAACAGCGAATACTGGCCAGCCATGTCCTCGCCCTTGGTCTCGGTCACGCCGGTGGTGGCGACGCCGATCAGGGCGGGCGCGTTGCGCTCGTGGATGGTGCGGACGGCCTGCTCCAGATTCTCGTAGCCGCCAAGGATGGTGGAGACCTGATCCATCGCCGTGGTCTGAAGCGGAATGGCCTCGCGGAAATGGCGGACCAGCAGGACCAGCCCGAAGGCGGTGCAGCCCTGGCTGCCGTGGAACAGCGGCATGCAGCGGTCCACGCCGAGGAAGGCGAGCGCCGCACCCAGCGGCTGGCTCATCTTCAGCGGGTTGGTGGAGGCCGCCTTGGCGGAGTGGGGGAAGCGCTGGATGGTGCCCATGGCGGTTACGCTCCCACCGGCTTGGCATCCGATTTGGCATCCCAGGGAGCGGCCAGACGCACCTGCCGCCAGATCGGGTTGGACAGGGTCTTGTCGATTTCCTCACACAGGTTGACGATGCCGTCATAGCCCGCGTAGGGGGTGTGGCGCTCCTGGTTCAAGTCGAGCCACGGAACCTTGGCCTTCAGCGCGATGAATTGCGACCGGCCGCCGGACATCATGATGTCGGCCTCGCTGTCGCGCAGCATCTTGTAGATGTCGCGGGGTTTCAGGTCGTCCCACTGGTGGAACTCCTCGCCCTTCATCTTCTTGATGCGCTCCTTGTCCTCCTTGGTGGACTTCTTGGTGGAGGTGCCGACGATGGTCAGCCCGGCGCCTTCCAGAGCGGTGACCATCGACCAGCTCTTCACGCCGCCGGTGAACAGCAGGACGCGCTTGCCGTCGAAGCGCGGCCGGTAAGGCTCCAGGCGCCGCCAGACGCGGCTTTCCTCGCGGGCGATGACGCCTTCGGTGCGGTCGATGATGGCCTTGTCGGCACCGCGCTCCACCAGCATGCGGGCCATGGTGCGCAGCGTGTCCGACATGTCCGACACGCCATAGAAGGAGCCTTCGAAATAGGGGATGCCCCAGCGCTCCTGCATCTTGCGCCCGACATTCACCAGAGCCTGGGAGCAGACCACCATGGTCAGCCGCGCCCGGTGGGCCTGCGCCACCTCGTTGTAGCGCCCGTCGCCGGAGATGCAGGACAGGATGCGGATGCCGATCTCGTCGAGCAGCGGCTTCACCAGCCACAGCTCGCCGGCCAGATTGTATTCGCCGACGATGCAGATGTCGGTCGGGGTCGTCACCTCCGGCTCCACCGTGCCGATGACGTGGTCGAGCAGCGTCTCGCCGGCCAGCTTGTTGCCCAGGTTCTTCGACCCGACGAAGCCCGGCGCCATCACCGGGATCACCGGCTTGCCCAGCTTCTTCGCGGCGAATTTGCAGACCGCCTCGATGTCGTCGCCGATCATGGCGGGGACGCAGGTCTGGTAGACGAACACCGCCGGCGGATCGTACTGCTGCACGATCTCCTTGATCGCCTTGTAGAGCTTCTTCTCGCCGCCGTGGATGATGTCGAGTTCCGACATGTCCGTGGTGAAGCCGGTGCGGTAGAGCTGCGAGCCCGACGATTTGGTGCCGCGGTTGTCCCAGGAATTGCCGAGGCAGGCGATTGGCCCGTGCACGAGGTGGGCGGCGTCGGCGATCGGCTGGAGCGCGATCATCGCGCCGTCATAGGCGCAGCCCCCGGCGGCGGCCCCCGGCTTCAGAGCCTTGGAGCAACCCTTCTTCCGCTCCTTCTCCGACTTGGCTTGGTTGGTGGAGCAACCCGGCTCGTTGAAGACGTCCTGGAGCTTTTCCTGGAGCATGACCTTCTCCCGCCATTGGCCGACATCGGCGCCTGTGGATCAGTCATATGCAGGAGGTGTGCCAGACGGGGAATTGTTTATATTCAATAAGTTATTGTGAATGGCCTCGTGTGCGATACCCGACAATCGCGGACTTTGTCGGGTATCGCACAGCGTAGGGCGATGGCAGGCCGCGTAAGGCGCGCGCCCTCAACGGGCCAGAACCTTGGCGGCTTCCTTGGTTTCCGAGACCGCCGAGGCGATCTGGGTGATCGCGGAGTTGATCGCGCCGATGTTGTGGTCGACGGCGCTGACCGAGGCCGACGCGTTCTGCATGTTGGTGGACATGTCGCCGGTCACCGCGCTCTGCTCCTCCACCGCCCCGGCGGAGACGGTGACGAACTCCATCAGGTTGCTGGTGGCCTGACGGATGTTGCCCAGCGACGCGACCACGTCGGACGAGACGGCCTGCATGCCTTCGATCTCCTTGGAGATCTGGGCGGTCGCGTTGGCCGACTGGTTGGCGAGATTCTTGACCTCGTTGGCGACGACCGCGAAGCCGCGCCCGGCCTCGCCGGCCCGTGCCGCCTCGATGGTGGCGTTGAGCGCCAGCAGGTTGATCTGGCTGGCGATCGAGCTGATCAGATCGACGATGCCGCCCATCGCCTTGGCGACCTCCGTCAGGCGCGCCGCCGCCCGGTCGGCGTTCCCCGTCTCGTCCATCGCGGTGCTCGCCGCCTGACGGGAGCGGATCATGCTGTCGGCGATCTCCCGGGCCGACGCGGCGAGTTCCTCGGCGCTGGCGGCGACGGTCTGGACCGTGCCTTGGGTCGCACCCGATCGCTGAGCGGCGTCCTCGGCCTGCCGGCCGGCGGCGGAGAGCGCGGCATCGATTTCGGTGAAGTTGTTGTCGATCAGCGCCTTCAACTGATCCAGCAGTTCCACCTGGCGGGTGATGTCGGTGGCGAACTTGACGATCTTGGACAGCCGGTTGCTGGTGTCGAACACCGGGTTGTAGGAAGCCTGAATCCATACCACGCGGCCGCCCTTGCCGATCCGCTTGTACTGGGCGGCCTGGAAACGGCCTTGCCGGAGGCTCTCCCAGAAGGCCCGGTAGTCCGCGCTTCCGTGCTCCGCCGGGTCGACGAAGGTGCTGTGGGGGCGCCCTTCGATCTCGGGCAGCGTGTAGCCGAGCAGGGACAGGAAGTTCTCGTTGGCGGTGATGACCTTGCCGTCGGGGGTGAATTCGATCACCGCCTGGGACTTGGAGATGGCCTCCGCCTTGCCGCGCAGATCGATGTGTTCCAGATGGCGTTCGGTGACGTCGGTGCAGACCTTGACCACCTTGTGAGTGACGCCCTGGCGGTTCTTGATCGGGTTGTAGGAAGCTTCGATCCAAACCTCACGCCCGCCCTTGCCGATGCGCTTGTACAGAGAGGATTGGAACTCGCCCCGGCGCAGACGCTCCCAGAAATCCCGGTAATCCAGGCTGTCGTGGAGTTTCGGGTCGACGAATATCCGGTGATGTTTCCCTTTGATTTCCTCAAAGCTGTAGCCCATACATCGGAGAAATTGATCATTTGCCGACAATATGTTGCCAGATGTGTCAAAGGTAATTATGCCATTAGATTTGTCTAATGCGCTGGTTATTTCCGTCGCTTCCGTGTCTGCCAACCTTAGAAAGGTTTTAAAGGTCATGTTGATTGTCCTTATGGCGCAAGAAGGGAATGATGATTTGAGGTTATCGGCAATTTATATAAAAAACAATTAATTGATGTTCATGCGGTGTCGCGGAGTGCCGTGCCGTTTCGGCGATGATTGTATTCATAAAGATATGCCGTTTTGTCGATAGTTAATCGGACGCAATTTTTTATTGATGTTGTGGTCATTCTTCCGGTGGTAACGACTCACGGCTCAGAGATCTGTATGCCTGTTCTGTTCAACCAACAGGCATCGAAGAGGAGATCCACAAGAGCGACCGAGGCCGTTTCTCATTGAACTCTTTCCATGAAAAGCTGTGAGGCTGGTGCATCTGCGAAAGGTGTGGGCTGAAGCGGTCAGGACGTTCCACCGGAAGTAACACCTGTACGGAACCGCGTCCCTGCGGTGGCAAGGGACGCGGTTCCGCAGAACCATCGTCAGGGAACGATCACATATTCGGGGTTGGCGATGGCGAACACGGCGTCGCGGTCCGGCTGGGGCGGGTAGATCCACTTGGTGTTGATCTCGCGCTTCACCGCCTTGCCCTCCTCGCGGGTCAGCCGGACCTGCCGGTCCCAGCCCTCGGTGAAGAGCGCTCCCCACGGGCCGAGATCGAGGCAGGTCACGTATTTGGGCTGGCTATAGGGGTGGGTGGCAGGCCGACCAGCTCCGCCGCGGCGTTGTGGCCGGCGACGCGGCCCAAGCTGAGGGCGTGCTGGCAGGACATCGCGGCGACGTTGCCGAGATCGTCGGTGGCCGCCCGCGCCACGTCCCCGGTGACGAAGATTCCGTCGCTGCTGCCCGCCCGCAGGAACGGATCGGCCGGGACGCGTCCGAACCGGTCATGGTCGCCGCTGATCTGCGCCGCCAGAGGGTTGGCGCGGGCGCCCGCCGGCCACCACGACGGTGTTGCGCGCCGCCGTTTCCGTCTGGGTGGCCAAAGCCTTCAGGTGGGCGTCGAGGGCGTGCGCGCTGTCCAACTGGCCGACGTTGAAGGCGTGCTCGGCGAGACCGGGAATGGGCGGGGTGAACAAGCGACTGCCGGCGGCCAGGACGAAACGGTCGTAGGGCAGGGTGAACCGGGCGCCGTCGGTGCCGGTGACGCCCACCGCTTCGAACAGCGTGGCGAGGTCCGGCGCCATGCCTTCCAGCACCGCCTCGTAAAGGCGGGGGCGGCGGTAACCGCCGCGCACCCCTTCGCTGGCCGTGACGATCCCCGCCTTCTCCAGCTTCGGAAAGATCTTGGCGACGAAAGAGGGGAGATGCCCTGCAACTCCGCCAGATCCCGGCTGCTCAACGGCGTGTCGCCGGCGGCGGCCAGCCAGAGCAGGCAGTGGATGCCGTTTTCGACGCTTGCGGTGAGGTGTGCCATGGCGTGGCCCGTCCAACGGTCTCGACAACACTGACCGTATAAGTCCGCGTTATCGGGCGCAAGCTGAGAACACAGACAATTTTTGTCCTTGTTTATAGGCGAGGCGACTGGCCGGCAAAAGGAAAAGCCGGAGCCCACCTTGCGGTGGGCTCCGGCTCTCCGGGGAAGCGGCCGGGCGGGGGGATGGAGACCCCGCGCCGGCCGAGGGAGGTCAGCGCACCAGATCGAACGAGTAGTCGGTCTCGCCGACGATGTTCGTGTTGGCGTCCATGTCCTCGAAGATCCGATCCAGGATGCGCACCAGCACGTTCAGAGCCCCCTGGTAACCCCAGGTCGGGTAACGGTGATGGTGGTGGCGGTCGAAGATCGGGTAGGTCAGGCGGATGAGCGGGATCTTGGTATCGCGCTCCAGATACTTGCCGTAGCTGTTGCCGATGATGTAGTCGACCTTGTCGGTGAACAGCAGCGAGCGCAGGTGCCAGAGGTCCTTGCCGCCGTAGGCCTTGCCGGACTTGCCGAACGGCGAGCCGTCGAGCACCTTCTGAACCTGCTTCTCCCACTTCTTCGAGCCGGAGGTGGACAGGATGTGCACCGGCTCGGCGCCCAACTCCATCAGGAACTTCGACATGCCCAGGCAGAAGTCCGGGTCCCCGTACACGGCGAAGCGCTTGCCGTGCAGGTGGGTGTGGCTGTCGGCGATGGCGTCGACGAGACGGCCGCGCTCCAGCTTCAGCTCCGCCGGGACCGGCTTGCCGGACAGCTCGGCCAGCTTCAGCAGAAGCTCGTCGGTGCCGGTGACGCCCATCGGGTAGTTGTACTTGGCGACCTGCTGGCCCTTCTCCTTGATGAACTGCAGGGACTGCGGGGTGCAGTATTCTTGCATGGAGATGGTGGCCTTGGCGTGGACGGCCTCCTTCGTGGCCTCCAGCGGGGTGCCGCCATCATACATGCGGTACTCGCCGTCGGCCGGGGTGTCGAAGTTGTCCGACACATCCGACAGGATCGTCAGGTCGATGCCGAACAGGCCGGCGATGCGCTTCAGCTCGCGGTTGTTGCCGACCGCGAAGCCGTCGAAGCCCGGGATCAGGTTGATCTTCTCGTTCTTCGGGGTGTCGAAGTTCTCCGACGTGCCCCAGAAGTGGGTCAGAACACCCTTGATCATGTTGTCGTAGCCGACGATGTGGCTGCCGACGAAGGCCGGGGTGTGGGCGAAGGGAACCGGGAAATCCGCCGGGACGCTTTCCTTGTTCTTCGCGTTGTTGATGAAGCCCGAGAGGTCGTCGCCGATGACTTCCGCCATGCAGGTGGTCAGCACGGCGATCATCTTCGGCTTGTACAGCGCGTAGGCGTTGGCCAGGCCGTCGATCATGTTGTTCAGGCCGCCGAACACCGCCGCGTCTTCCGTCATCGACGAGGAGACCGCGGAGTTCGGCTCCTTGAAGTGGCGGGTGAGGTGCGTGCGGTAGTAGGCGACGCAGCCCTGCGAACCATGGACGAAGGGCAGGGTGCCCTCGAAGCCCTGGGCCGCAAACATCGCGCCGATCGGCTGGCAGGCCTTCGTCGGGTTGATGACGACTGCCTCACGGGCGAAGTTCTTTTCCTTGTACTCTTCCGTCTTGGTCCACGCGGAAACCCGGGCGACCTCTTCGTCGGAGTGGCCGTACTCGAACTCCGTCTTCTTGCGCTCGAGCAGCTCCTTGTATTCGGGCTGACGGAAGAGCGTGAAGTGGTCGATGACCTTGTCGGCGCTCTGGGAAACGGGGTGGGACATGCTCATTACTCCTATCTTCCAGAGGCCGCTTTAGAACGGAGCCTTCATGATGCCCCAGACGGGGTTGTTGATGGCCAGATCCATGTCGCGGGCGAAGATCGCGAAGCCGTCGTAGCCGTGATACGGACCCGAGTAATCCCAGGAGTGCATCTGGCGGAAGGGCAGGCCCATCTTCTGGAAGACGTACTTTTCCTTGATGCCCGAGGCGACGAGGTCCGGACGCATCACCTCGACGAACTTCTCCAGTTCGAAGGCGGTGACGTCGTCGTAGATCAGCGTGCCTTCCTTCACGTAGTGCTGGGTGCGCTGATAGTCGTCGTTGTGGGCGAATTCGTAGCCCGTGCCGACGATCTCCATGCCCAGGTCATGGTAGGCGTCGACCACGTGGCGCGGACGCAGGCCGCCGACGTAGATCATCACCTTCTTGCCTTCGAGCCGCGGCTTGAACTTGGCGATGACGGCGTCGACCATCGGCTGGTACTTGGCGATGACCTTCTCCGCGTTCTCCTTGATGGTGTCATCGAAGAGAGCGGCGATCTTGCGCAGGGACTCGGCGATCTGCGACGGGCCGAAGAAGTTGTACTCCATCCACGGAATACCGAACTTCTCTTCCATGTGGCGCGCGATGTAGTTCATCGAGCGGTAGCAGTGGATGAGGTTCACCTTCGCCTTCGGCGTGTTCTCCAGCTCGGCGAGCGTGCCGTCGCCCGACCACTGGGCGATCACGCGCAGGCCGATCTCCTCCAGCAGGATGCGGCTGGCCCAGGCGTCGCCACCGATGTTGTAGTCACCGATGATGGTGACGTCGTACGGGGTGGAGACGAAGCCTTCCTTCGGCTCGGTCTTCTCGAAGATCCAGTCGCGGATGACGTCGTTGGCGATGTGGTGGCCCAGCGACTGGGAGACGCCGCGGAAGCCTTCGCAACGAACCGGAACGACCGGCTTGCCCAGCTCCTCGGACTTGGCGCGGGCGACCGCCTCGATGTCGTCGCCGATCAGGCCGATCGGGCACTCGGACTGGATGGAGATGCCGTTGACGAGCGGGAACAGCTCGTTGATCTCCTCGATCACCTTGTGCAGCTTCTTGTCGCCGCCGAAGACGATGTCCTTCTCCTGGAAGTCGGAGGTGAAGTGCATCGTGCCCCAGCTGTCCACGCCGGTGTCGCCGACATAGTAGTTGCGGCGGCCGGACCAGGAGTAGTAGCCGCAGCCGACCGGGCCGTGGGAGATGTGGATCATGTCCTTGATCGGACCCCACACCACACCCTTGGAACCGGCGTAGGCGCAACCACGAATGGTCATCACACCGGGGATCGACTTGATGTTCGACTTGACGCCGCAGTCCTTGGCCTCGGCCTCCAGCACGTTCAGGTGCTTGGCGCGGCGCTTGCGGGACTTCTCGGGATACGCTTCGAGAACCTTGTCGACGAGACCCTTGACGTCGACGCCTTCGTTCACGGACAGGCTCATGGTGCCAGTCTCCTGCATGCTCTCATTGTCCGCGCCACTTCAGCGCGGGACCGAGCCCCCTCTCTCCCACCCCGCGCACAAAGGCGGGGTGGGCTGGGGAGGGGGCCAGTTCAGACCTGTGCCCCGTCAGGGACCCAGGGATCAGGCCTTGGCGGCTTCCTTGGCCTGGAGCTCGGCGAGCTGCTGCTCCTCCGACTTCATGATGCCGAAGTCCATCAGCATCTCTTCCAGCTCTTCCATCGTGATCGGGGTCGGGATGGTGCCCTTGCCCTTGTTCGCGTGGACCTTGTTGGCGAGCTGGCGGTATTCCTGGGCCTGCTGGCTGTCCGGCGCGTACTCGATCACCGTCATGCGGCGCAGCTCGGCGTGCTGCACGATGTTGTCGCGCGGCACGAAGTGGATGAGCTGGGTGCCGAGGCGGGCGGCCAGGGCCGAGGCGAGGTCGATTTCCTTGTCGGTCTGGCGCTCGTTGCAGATCAGGCCGCCGAGGCGCACGCCGCCGCTGTGGGCGTACTTCAGAATGCCCTTGGCGATGTTGTTGGCGGCGTAGAGCGCCATCATCTCACCGGACATGACGATGTAGATTTCCTGGGCCTTGTTCTCGCGGATGGGCATGGCGAAACCGCCGCACACCACGTCGCCCAGCACGTCGTAGGAGACGTAGTCGACGTCGTCGTAGGCGCCGTTCTCTTCCAGGAAGTTGATCGAGGTGATCACGCCGCGGCCGGCGCAGCCGACCCCCGGCTCCGGACCGCCGGACTCGACGCACTTGATGCCCTTGTAGCCGATCTTGAGAACGTCCTCGAGCTCCAGATCCTCGACCGAGCCGGCTTCGGCGGCGAGGTGCAGCACGGTATCCTGCGCCTTGGCGTGCAGGATCAGGCGGGTCGAGTCGGCCTTCGGATCGCAGCCGACGATCAGGATCTTCTGATCCAGCTCGACCAGCGCGGCCAGGGTGTTCTGGGAGGTGGTGGACTTGCCGATACCGCCCTTACCGTAGAACGCAATCTGGCGCAAAGACATGGGAGGTTACTCCTTTGCTTGGGTCTACAGGGTGTCTTCAATTCCGGGGCGGCCTGCCCAGCGGCCGCTTCGACCCCTTCTCTGCATCCCCCGTGCCAGTTCGCGGAAAATTTTTAAGTTATTGAAAATGAACAAGAAACAAGATTGCGGACGCGCGCGGTCCGCTTTGTCGGGCCTGTGACATACCCGACAAAGCCCGACATTTTGTCGGGTCTCTCGCAATGAAACGGAAGGGATGAACGAACGGCGCCTTTGTGCCGTCAGGCGGCGGCGTGGTTCAGCGCGTCGCGGGCGACGACGAGGCGCAGCGCCAGCGCCTCCAACTCGTCGCCGTCCTGGCCCATGTCGTAGAGAAGCTGGGCCAGCGACTGGCCGCGGGCGAGCAGGCGGCGTGCCTTGGCCGGGTCGGCGGGGCGGGCCAGCAGGATGCCGACGAGACGCTCCCCGGCGATGCCGGCCAGCGCGCGGCTGCGTTCGGCCAGACGGCGCTCCAGCGTGTCGAGCACCGCCGGGCGCCCGGCATGGTCGAGGTCGGTGCAGAACTGGTGCAGGGAGCGGAGTTGGCGCAGCAGCGCCTCGAACAGCAGCTCGTCGAGGTCGCCGCCGTTGGCGGCCTTTCCGACAAGATCGAACAGCGTGTCGGAAAGCCGCCACGCCGCCGACAGGCAGTCGTTCATCGCCTTGCGGTCGGCGGGCTCGACGAAGGCGTTGGCCTCCTCGCGGTGCTCCTCCTGGTCGTCGAGGTTCCGCATCGCGACGACGAGCAGCCCGTCCACCGAGGCCAGCGTGGCGAGGCTGGCGTGCAGCGCCTTGATACCGCGGTCGGCGCCGAAGCCGTCCATGGCCTCCGCGGCCCGGCGCAGGGCGTGGCGGGTCAAGCGGCGCGACTGATAGACGACGTCGCGCAGGGCGACGGTGGCGCCCAGCGTCTCCAGCACCAGCCGCCGCGCCTCGAAGCGCAGCAGGGCGTGGGCGAGGCTGTCCATGGCGCCGGCGGCGCCCGCCGGATCGTCTTCCGCGGTTGCGACGGGCGCTTCGCCGCGGACCAGACGATCGGCGTCGGCGCGGGCGTCCGCCTCGATGGCCGACACCACCGACAGCACGGCGCCGCGCCCGGCGCCGCGCAGCAGGGCGACCAGGGCGCGCAGGGCGGTGGCCACCTCCAGCGCGCCGGGCAGCCCATCCTCGGCGGTGCCCTTGTTGTGCACGATGCGGTCGATCAGATGGTCGCGCAGGCGGGGCAGCAGAACATCCAGGATGATCGGCGCGGTGGGGCGCAGCAGCGCCTCCAGCAGGCGGCCCTGCGGCTGGCCGAGCATGGCGGCCAGCGGGTTGACCGGCTTGGGCACCAGACGTGGGCGATGGGGCTCCAGCAGGGCCAGCACCTCATCGCCGCGCAGCGGGGTGATGGTGCCGCGCAGCAGCCGGGCGAGCGTCACGGCGTCGCGGGCTTCCTTGGAGCCACGCAGCGGAACCGGCGCCCGTCCCGAACGCATCGGCATCTTTTCCGAGACGGCGGAAGGAAGAAGAACGCGCGGGGGCTGTGCCGCCCGGTTGCGCGTCTCCTGTTCCTTTCGCTTCATCGGCCACATGGCCTTGCCTCGTCTTGCGATGCACTGAGTCCCAATCGAAGAACTATGGTGTCGTCTCATCATCCGTTCAAACGGATATTTTTAAGATATTTGGAGTAAGCCAAAAGTTGTTTCGGCTGTTTAATCGAATTGTTTTTGAATTCGAAATGTATCGTGGGCTGCGCGACGTCGCCCTGCGGTGACGCGGACCCTTGGCGGAAGCGCCGCTTCGCGGTATCCATGAATTAATTGTGGATTTGAGAGTGCGATGGCGGACGGTTCGGCGAGCGGTGGCTTGAGGGATGCGCGGGGGCGGCTGATCGATCCGGATTCGCCGTTGGCGCTGAAGGCGCATCGCACCAACCTGCTGAACGTGACGGCGGAAGCGCTGTGCGCGGAGTCCTTCAACGACGAACCGCGGCGCCTACGCATCGGCGGCACGCGCAGCGAGCACGCCGTGCTGTTCGAGGCGCTCGACGAGAGCCCGGACAGCCTGATCGCAGCCGACATCTTCCAGCACTACATGGCCTTCACCTTCGGGCTGAACCCGGACTTTTCCGGGGCCGAGGGCGCGGACGGGCGGCGGCGCTACCGCGCCAGCTACCTGCGCCTGCTGAAGGGATGGCTGTTCGACAGCAACAACGCCGAGGGTGCGGTTCTGAAGGGCTGGGTGGAGAGCCGGTTCGGGCTGCTGCCCACCTTCCACAAGGAGCCGATCCTGCGGTTCGCTTCCGACGCGTGGCGGACCTACGGCGAGGAGAAGGTCGCCACCCGCTTCCACAACAACAACATCAACCTGCAGCTCGACCTGCTGTACGAATATTGCCAGTGGTGGATGCGCCGCGGCTGGCCGGACGCGCCGATGCCGTCCCGCGCCAGCCACATCCGGCTCTACCGCGGCGTCAACAATTTCGAGGAGCACCACATCGTCGCGCGCCCCGACAAGCGCACGGCGGTCCTGCGCCTCAACAACCTCAGCTCCTTTTCCATCGAGCGCGACATCGCCGGCCAGTTCGGGGACTACATCCTCGAAACCTGGGTGCCGCTCACCAAGGTGGTCTTCTTCCGCGACATCCTGCCCCGCTACCCCTTCAAGGGGGAGGGCGAGTATCTGGTCGTCGGCGGGGACTACAGGGTGGGGGTGTCGCTTCTCTGACAACCGATCACGGGACAGATCCGGCCCATGACTGACCATTCCATCCGCTCACGCGCGCTGGGCGCCTATCTCGGGCTGGCCTGCGGCGACGCGTTGGGCGCCACCGTCGAGTTTCTGACAAAGGGCGAGATCGCCCACCAATACGGCGTGCACAAGCACATCAAGGGCGGCGGCTGGCTGAAGCTGCCGGCCGGGCAGGTGACCGACGACACCGAGATGTCGATCCATCTCGGCCGTGCCATCCTGGCCGCCCCGGAGTGGGACGCCCGCCGCGCCGCGGAGGAGTTCGCCGTCTGGCTGAAGGGCGTTCCCGTCGATGTCGGGGACACGACACGGCGCGGCATCCGCCGCTTCATCATGCACGGCACCCTGTCGGAGCCGGAGAGCGAGTATCACGCCGGCAACGGGGCGGCGATGCGCAACCTGCCGGTCGCCCTGGCGACGCTGGGCGACGACGACGCCTTCGAGCGCTGGACGGTGGAGCAGGCGCACATCACCCACTGCAACGCGATGTCCGACGCGGCGACCCTGACGCTCGGCCATATGGTCCGCCGTCTGGTGCTGGGCGGCAGCGTGCGCGACGTGCGCGACGAATCGAACAAGCTCATCGCGAAGCACCGGCAATTCAAGTTCCAGCCCTACCGGGGCCTCGCCACCGCCTACATCGTCGATACGATGCAGACGGTCATGCACTATTATTTCCAGACCGATTCCGTGGAATCCTGCGTCGTCGAGACCGTCAACCAGGGCGGCGACGCCGACACCACCGGCGCCATCGCCGGCATGCTGGCCGGCGCCACTTATGGCGTGGAAACCATCCCGCCGCGTTGGCTGCGCAAGCTCGACCGCGACGTCTACAACGAAATCTGCGCCCAGGTGGACGGGCTGCTCGCCCGCTCCCCGGCGCTCAAGCAGGGGTGATTTCGACCATGGCCGACGTGATCTTCTTCGAAAAGCCCGGCTGCGCCGGCAACAACCGCCAGAAGGCGCTGCTGGCGGAGGCCGGGCACACCGTCCATGCCCGCGACCTGCTGTCCGAGCCCTGGACGGCGGACCGCCTGCGCCCCTTCTTCGGCGATCGACCGGTGGCCGAGTGGTTCAACCGAAGCGCCCCGGCGGTGAAGAACGGCGAGGTCGACCCGGACGCGCTGGACGAGGCCGCCGCCCTGGCGCTGATGCTGAAAACGCCGCTGCTGATCCGCCGTCCGCTGATGCAGGTCGGCGACCGCCGCGACTGCGGCTTCGAGGCGGAGCGGGTGGACGCCTGGATCGGGCTGGCCGCCGGGGCGCCGGAGGGCAAGCTGGAAGGCTGCGCCCGCGCCGGGATGCCGCCCTGTCCACCGCCCGCAAAGAGGTGACGGGACAACCCCGACTGTCGTAGGTTTGCCCCCGTCCTGTCTGATATCCGACAATCCTGCGATGGGGGCCGATCCATGTGCGAACTCCTGGGCATGAGCGCCAACGTGCCCACGGACATCTGCTTCAGCTTTCGCGGCCTGATGCGCCGCGGCGGGCAGACCGGTCCGCACCGTGACGGCTGGGGGATTGCCTTCTACGAGGGGAAGGGCTGCCGCGCCTTCCATGACCCGGCGCCGAGCTGCGAGTCGGAGATCGCGCGGCTGGTCAGCAGCTATTCGATCAAGTCCTGCGTGGTCATCTCCCACATCCGCCGCGCCAACCGCGGCCGGGTGTCGCTGGAAAACACCCACCCCTTCACGCGGGAGCTGTGGGGCCGCGTCTGGACCTTCGCCCACAACGGCCAGCTCAAGGGCATCAAGGACCGGACGCTGACCTTCTACGAGCCGGTCGGGACGACGGACAGCGAGCACGCCTTCTGCTGGCTGCTCGACCAAATCCGCATGCAGTACCCGGAACCGCCCAAGAGCAGCGGCGCGCTGATGCGGCTGATCCGCGACCTCGCCACCGACCTCGGCGGGCTTGGCGTCTTCAACATGCTGCTCAGCGACGGGCGGTATCTGTGGTGCCATTGCGCGACCAACCTCGCCTGGCTGACCCGCAAGGCTCCCTTCGGCCCGGCGACGCTGATCGACGAGGACATGAGCGTCGATTTCGCCAAGGAGACGACGCCCAACGACGTGGTGACGGTGGTCGCCACCCGCCCGTTGACCCGCGACGAGGATTGGACCGTCATGAAGGGCGGCGAGATGGTCGTGTTCAAGGGCGGCAATCGGGTGCGCTGACCGGGGATTGTTCTGATCTGTGCAACGAAGATTGGCGAAATCGGAGCTCAATCGATTGGCGTAGGCGGGCTTATGGTCACCTCCGAGACAAACCGAAGCGGTGACGGTGCCGGACCGGCGCCCCGCTTCCCGGACAGGAAGACGTGACCATGAAGATCCTTCGCATCGATTCCAGCCCGCTGGGCGACGCCTCCGTTTCGCGCCAGCTCACCGGCTCCATCGTCGCGGCGCTGCGCCAGGCGACTCCGGACGCCGAGGTGTCCGCCCGCGACCTGACCGTCGCCCCGCCGGACCACCTGACCGGCGAGCTGATGCAGGTCGTGAAGTTCCGCAACCTGGAGGGCCTGACCGCCCGCCAGCAGGAGGAGCTGGCCCTGACCGACGCGCTGGTCGACGAGTTTCTGGCCGCCGACGTCGTGGTGATCGGCGCTCCGATGTACAACTTCACGGTCCCGACCCAGCTCAAGGCCTGGATCGACCGCATCGCCCAGGCGGGCCGCACCTTCCGCTACACCGAGACCGGCCCGGTCGGTCTGGCCGGCGGCAAGAAGGTCTACATCGCCTCGACGCGCGGCGGCGTCTACTCGACCAACGCGGCGATGAGCGCGCTGGACCACCAGGAGGCCTTCCTGCGCACGGTTCTGGGCTTCCTGGGCGTCACCGACGTGACGGTGATCCGCGCCGAGGGCGTCGGCATGGGTCCGGACGCCCGCGCCAAGGCGCTGGCCGCCGCCCAGCAGGAGATCGACGCCCTGGCGACCCCGGTCGCGGCGTAAGGAACGCTGCGTTCCCTCTTTATGTCCCCTCTCCCCAGAGGGGAGAGGGGTTTTTACGCCGCCATCGCCTCGCCGATCCGGCGGACCGCCTCGTCCAGGGGCAGGTCGAGGCGGGTGATGTTCTGCAGCTCCAGGAAGCGCGCCTCGTTCTTCGACAGCTCGCCCTCGATCACCGCCCAGTGCTTGTCCGACGACCGCTTGGCGATCTGGCGGGCGAAGGTGCGCTGGATCTCCTGATCGAAGCGGCAGCCGAGGTAGAGGAAGCTCCGGCCCGCCCGGCGTTCCTGAACGACGGCGGGAATCGGCGTCTGGATGTCGATCTCCGTCAGGATCTCGACAAAGTCGCTGTCGGAAATCAGGTAGTTCCCCGCCGGGGCGGCGCTCCCCGACGGCTTGTAGAGCAGGGTCTCCCAGACCGACGCCGCGCCGGCCTCGACCTCCGCTCCGCCCGGCGCGTAGTATTTCACCCATTCGCCGACGCCCTGCGGGTGGGACAGGCCCTGGATCTGGCCCCAGCTCCGCTCCGCATCGGCGGTCAGCAGGCTTTCCAGCGTGTTGTCGTACCAGACATCGACGATCATCGGCGGGGCGGGCAGGGTGGCCAGCCACGCGTGAACCGGCGTCGCCGGAACCTCGCGCTTGAAGATCTCGTTCAGGATGCCGTCCAGCGTCTTGCGGTGGCGCCGCGATTCGATGAACTGGGCGACCGCGGTCAACTGGCTGCGGATGCGGCCCGGCGCGGCGACCTTGGCGTTCAGCCGCTGCGCCAGTTCCAGCGAGGTGCGCGGGATCGGGCAGTCGGCCTCCGGCAGCAGCGCGAAGGCGCCCGGCCCGAGATAGGGCACCACGCCCCGCGTCTTCAGCGCCGCGGCGATGTCCGCGATGATGGTGTCGGTGCCCATGCTGGTGTCCATGCTGTCGATGACGGCGGTGTCGGTCATGCTAACCCCGTTCGGCTGGCTTTTGCCCCCTCCCTGACCCTCCCCCGCTCTCGGCGGACCTTTGGTCCGCCGAGAGTGGGGGAGGGTCGGGGTGGGGGCATTACGCCGATACCCTCAGCACGTCACGACCCCCGCCGCGCCCCCATCAGCCGCGCCAGCAGGGCGGCTTCGGTCTGCGGCGTTTTTCCGTCCGCACCGTCTTCCGGCTTCAGCCGCCCGGTCGCCGCCATGGCGATCAGCATCGCCGGATGCATCGCTGGATGATGCCCCGACGGACGCCCTGTCGACTCGTCTTCCCCACGCGCCGCGGCGTGGTCGCGGGCCAGCGCCTCGTTGATGTGCGCGAAGGCCTCGATGTCCTTGATGTGCAACATGTCCGTTCCGCCCTCCGCGCAAAGTTCGTTGTGCGTCGCAGCAAAAGGCAAGTTAGCAGCTTCCGCTGAGTGAATCCGCCGTCATGCCGCGGCGGACTGTCGCACCGTATTCGCATCGCCCGGTGCCGGCTCCCGAACCGTCAGCATAAGCCCAAAACCAATGACGAAGAAAGCCACAACGCTCGCCATGCCGGCCCGCTGGCTCTCGAACAGCGCGGTGGCCAGCCCGAAGGCGAGCGGACCGACGAAGCCGGCCATGCGGCCGGTCAGGCTGTAGAGCCCGAACATCTCGCCCACCATGCCCGGAGGGGCCAGCCGCGCCATCATCGACCGCCCGGCCGCCTGCGCCGGCCCGAAGAAGGCACCCAGCCCCAGGGCCAGCACCCAGAACCATGCCTTCTCCGTCGCCAGCAGCAGCGGCACGCCGAAGGCGGTCAGGCCGATCAGGCTGACCAGGATGGTCGGCTTGGCCCCCATCCGGTCGTCCACCCAGGCGAAGCCGATGGCCCCGACGCCGGCCACCACGTTCAGCGCGATGGCGAAGAGCAGAATCTCCTCGAAGCTCATGCCGAAGGCGTGGGCGGCGAAGATGCCGCCGAAGGCGGTGATGGTGTTGATGCCGTCGCGGTAGATCGCGCTGGCGATCAGGAAGCGCAGCGTGTTGCGGTATTTGCGCGTCTCCGCCAGCGTCCGGCGCAGCGTCGCCATGCCCTCCCGCGCGGCCTGACGGATGCCGAGGCCGGTCGCCGGCACGTCCGGGACGAACAGGAAGAAGGGGATGGCGAACAGCCCGTACCAGGCGGCGGCGAGAAGGGCGGTGGCGCGCACCGGCGCCTGCTCCGCCGTGTCGAGCAGGCCGAACAGCGGGGTGGGCGACTTCACGAAGACGAACAGGGCGACCACCAGACAGGCCAAGCCCCCGAAATAGCCGATGCCCCAGCCCCAGCCGGAGATCCGCCCGAGCATGCGCGGCGGCGCCAGCGCGGTCAGGCTGGCGTTGTAGAAGACGTTCGCCAGCTCGAAGGCGACGGTGCCGATGACCACGCAGACCAGGGCGAACAGGGCATGGGACGGGTCGGGCTTCACCCACCACAGGGCGGCGCAGAAGACCACGGTCAGGCTGGTGAACAGCGCCATCCACGGCTTGCGCCGCCCCGTCCGGTCGGCCACCGCGCCCAGCACGGGGCTGAGCAGGGCGATCAGCAGCCCGGCGACGGTCAGCGCCGCGCTCCAGCGCGAGGCGCCCGCCACCTCGTCCCCGACCACGCCGCGGGCGAAATAGACGGAGAAGATGAAGGTCGTGATGATAGTGTTGTACGACGAGTTCGCCCAGTCGTAGAGGCACCAGGACGCGATGGCACGGCGGCTCGGCGCCTCGGCGGTGTGGGGCATGCTGAAGGATCGGCCGTCTGTTGTCCGGGATGGCCCACTCTAGGCAAAGTGGCCGGGAATGCCAACCCGGGGGCGGAGCTACGCCGGTTTGGCGGAGTCCGCCGCCGGCGTGGTGGCTTTCGCCAGCGCCATGCCCTGGGCGATGCCTTGCGCCACGTTCCGGGCGGCGGTGGCGTCCAGTCGGGACTCGAAGCCCTTGAACCACGCCTGTGTCTTCAACTCGTCCGGTGTCTTGGGGATGTGCCGCAGCGGGTCGGACTGCGACCGGTCCATCGCCTGCTTGATCAGGGTCGCGAGCGGGTTGTCGCTGTCGAGCTTTTCCGGTTCATCGCCCTTCTCCCTCGTGTGGATTTCGTAGGACACCTGCGCCGACGCCCGGCGTGTCGCCCATTCGGTCGAGGTCTTCTCCTCGGGGCCGACGGCGTCCAGGAAGGTGAGGTTCGCCTTCATCCTTGCGGCCTCGTCGCTGCGGAACGGATCGGTGAAGCTGGCCTCCTGGCTGATCGGACCGTTGTAGAGGCCCATGGCCAGCCCCTCCTGCTGCGCCATGATCGATTGGGCGATGTCCTGCTCCTGCTTGGAGAAGTGGCCACCGGCGTTGCTGCGCACCGCCTCCAGCGAGCGGCGGTCGAGATCGCCCATCAGTGAGTACCAGTCCCGACCCTCGAAGCTGTCGAAGTCGAAGGCCTTCCCGCCGGCCTTCATGGCCTCGTACTGCGCATCCATGCGGGCGCGGGCGTCCTTGGCAATGGCCGGCCCGCTCAGGCCCGCCGAGCTGGACACTGCCCCCGGATCGGACACCGCCTTGGCCAGCGCCGTGGCGGGCTTGCCGTCCCGCATCGGGAAATAGGCGGCGTAGGGGTCCCCCGCCGCGGCACTGGTCGTGGTCTTGCCGGCCTTGGACGCGGTGGTGGTCGCCATGAAGGCCTGGGCTTCGACGGACAGGGTGACGAAGACAGCCGAGCCGCCGGAGGCCGACGCCGCCTGACCGGCGGCGGTCTGCGACGGGGCTCCCTTGTCAGCGCCCAGCACGGTCAGTGCCGCCTTGAGACTGAAACCGAGGCTGAGGCCGGAGGCTGGCGCGTTCGACGGGTTGATCGACATGAGGCCCTCCCGACCATCCAGGCGGGCACTTCGGTCGCTGCCGCCATTCGTTGATGGAAGCCTAGCGCGTTCAGGCGGAAGTTGTCAAAAGAGCGAAGCTTTATTCGGTATGGCGAATGGCCGCGGGCGAATTGGACGGCGCGGGTTCGTCGAGGTGAACCGGAACGACGTCGATGGTGGGGCGACGTTCGTCCAGGCGTGTGTCGATCCGCGCGCGCAAGTCCATCATCTGCGCCTGGATCGCCTCGATCTCCGCCTTTTGCCGGTCCAGATCGGACAGGTCGGGCAAGGGGGTGGAGAGGGCGGTGGGGTTGTGGTCGGGCGTCTTGTCGGTGCTCATGGATCCTCTCCGGTTCGGCGTCGGTCGGCTGGCGTCGGCTTGCGGGAAACGCCGAAGGCGCGCGTCCGCTCAGCCGCCCACGCCGAACGAAATCTGGTTGTTGTCGTAGCGGGCGACGATGGTCAGCCGGTCGCCGGGACGCACGCGGATCGGCGTCTCCAGATAGGTCATCGCCTGCTTCCAGTGGTTCGTCCGCGCCCGGCTTTCGGAGTGGTAGACGACCTCCTCGTCCATCTGCAGATCGAACCAGAAGGCGACGCCGTGGCAGGTGCCCTCCGCCGTGATCTCCACGGCGATCTCGCGGCCGCCCTCCTCGGGCATGTTGCGGGTGAAGTCGAAGTCGAGCGCGGTGAAGGCGGCCGACAGCGGCGTGTGGGTTTCGGCGCCGAGGTCGATCTGCTGATAGCCGGGGGAGCGGAACACGTCGAAGGTCGACATGTCGAAGCCGCCGATGGTCTTCACCGGGTTGATGCGGGCCAGTTCCGGCGTCTCCACGAGCATAGCGTAGACGGTCGAGGCGCGCGGAATGATCGCGCCGCCGGGCTTCACCAGATGGGTGCGCGCGTGCTGCAGCACCGACAGCATGCGCGGCGCCAGCATGCCGATGTTGATGAGCTCCGACACGAAGACGTCGGCCTTCTCCGGCAGGTCGCCGCCCTCGCCCACCGACAGACGGGTGGACAGCTTCGGCACCACGTCGATGCGGTCGGCGTAGCCGTTGTTGGCGACGGTCTCGCGGGCGATGCGGGCGAGGATCGGGTTCACCTCGCAGGTCACCACCTTCCGCGCCCCGGCGCGCGCCGCCATCATGGCGACGATGCCCGAGCCGGTGCCGATCTCCAGGACCAGCGAGTCGGGGGTCACCGCGCGCTTCAGCGCCGCCTCGTAGGCGTCGTTGCGCTCGAAATCGTTGATCATCGGCAGGTGCCAGCCGGGGACGGCGTTGGAATAGATCAGCCGGCGGGTGAACTGCACCAGCGGGTGGTCCGGCGCGATGGCGCGGGCGGCCTCGATGGCCTCCACCGCCTCGTTGGCGCGGTCCAGGCTTTGCAGCGTGTGGGCGAGGCCGACATGGGCGGGGACGAAGCGGGGCGCCGCCGCGATCACCATGCGGAACGCCTCCTCGGCCTCCTCCAGGGCGCCGCGGGTGCTCAGCGCCTCGGCGAGGTTGTAGCGGGCCTCCAGATACTCCGGCGCCCGTTCCAGCGCGGCGCGGAAGGCGGCCTCCGCCTCGTCCAGCCGGCCCAGCTCGCGCAGGGTGGTGCCCAGGAAATTGTGCATCTCCGGCGCGTCGCCGCGCAGGGCCAGGGCGGCGCGGAAGGCGCCCTCGGCGTCCTCCAGCCGGCCCAGCGCCTTCAGCGCGTTGCCCAGATTGCCGTGAAGCTCCGGCAGGCGGTCGTTGAGGGCGATGCCGGCGCGGAACGCCTCTTCCGCCTCCGCCGCGCGGCCGAGCTGGAAGAGCAGGCTGCCGCGGCTGTTGTGGAAGGACGGGTCCTTGCCATCCTCGGAAATCGCCAGGGCGAAGAGGTCGAGCGCGCCGTCGGGATGGCCGGTGTGGGCGGCGACGACTCCCAGCAGGTGCAGGGCCTGCGCGTTGTGCGGGTCGGTCGCCAGGATCGCCCGGCAGGCCGCCTCCGCCCCGCCCAGATCGTTCGTCCGCAGCAGGCGGATGGCGTCGTTCAGGGTGGGCTGGGGGTCGGTCATCGCGGCGGGCTCCGGTTGGGCGGACATTCCTTGGAATGGCCGCACCATAGCCGGAAAGCGGGGCGGACGCATGGGAAACCCTCGTCCGGACCCGCCCGAAGGGGGCCGGACGAGGGGTTTCAAGCCGTTTACCCCGCGGTCAGTCCGCGGAGCTGCCGGTTCGCCACCGCCAGCATCGACAGGTCGACGTTGGGCTGGGTGCGCAGCTCGGACAGGAGCTGCTCCACCCGCTCCACCACCGGGCGGCGGTGGGCGATCCAGGCCTCAACGGGAGCTTCCGCGGGAAGCTGGTCCACCGCCTCCAGAACGCGGGTGGTCAGCGCGGTCTGGTGGGCGAACAGGTCGTCCACCAGGGCGGCCACCGCCTGCTTCTGCCAATGGTTCTCCGCCTTCGCCGCGGCGGCCTTGTCGCGCAGCCACTCCAGGCCGAAGCGGCGGCCCAGCATGAAGTAGACCGCGGCGACGTCCGCCACCCCGCGCCCGGTGCGCCCGGCGATGCGGACGAGGTCGGGGGCGGCGGCCAGAACCGGCAGCGCCGCCATGCGGCGGGCCAGCTCGGCGGGAACGCCCTGCTCCTGGTAGGAGGCGACGCGGGCGGTCAGGCGGGCCGTCTCCTCGGCGTCCAGCACGTTGTCGAGACCGGCCAGAAGCGTCTCGATGCCGGGCCGGAAGGCCTCCGTCTCGCGGGCGATGTCCAGCGGCTGCTGGCAGCTCGCCAGGAACCAGGCGGCGGCGCGCTCCATGTGGCGGACCGTCTCCAGGATCATGCTGGTCTGGAGCGCGGCCGGGACGACGGTGTCGAGATCCTCGATCCCCGTCCACAGCGAGCGCAGGCCGAAGGCGTCGCGCACGATGGTGTAGGCGCGGGCGACGTCCGCCGGCCCCATGCCGGTCTTCTCCATCATCTCCTTGACGAAGGTCGGGCCGGTGCGGTTGACGAGGCTGTTGGTGACGCTGGTCGCGATGATCTCCCGCCGCAGCCGGTGCCGCCCCACCGCCTCCGCATGGGTCTTGCGCAGCGGCTTGGGGAAGTAGCGGGTGAGGTCGTCGGCCATGAAGGGATCGTCCGGCAGGTCCGACGCCAGCAGATCGTCGTAGAGGGTGATCTTGGCGTAGGCCAGCAGCACCGCCAGCTCGGGCCGGGTCAGCCCCTCGCGGTTGGCCATGCGGGCGGACAGCTCCTCCTCGTCGGGCAGATACTCGATGGCGCGGTTGAGCCGGCCCGCCTTCTCCAGCGAGCGGATCAGCCGGGCCTGCGCCTCCAGCGCGTCGGGACCCTGCGCGCGGGCGACGGTCAGCGCCTGGCTCTGCAGGTAGTTGTCGGCCAGCACCAGACCGGCCACCTCGTCGGTCATGGCGGCGAGCAGCTGGTCGCGCTGCTTCAGCGTCATGTCGCCTCGGACGACCACGTCGTTCAGCAGGATCTTGATGTTCACCTCATGGTCGGAGGTGTCCACGCCCGCCGAATTGTCGATGGCGTCGGTGTTCAGCCGCACCCCGTGCTGCGCCGCCTCGATGCGGCCGCGCTGGGTGACGCCCAGGTTGGCGCCCTCGCCGATCACCTTGGCCCGCACGTCCCGCCCGTCGATGCGCAGCGCGTCGTTGGCCTTGTCGCCGACCTCGGCGTTGGTTTCCTCCGCCGCCTTCAGGTAGGTGCCGATGCCGCCGAACCACAGCAGGTCCACCTCGGCCTTCAGCAGGGTCTGCATCAGCTCCAGCGGGGTTACGTGGTCCTTGGCGATGCCGAAGCGCTGGCGGATCTCCGGAGTCAGCTCCAGCGACTTGGCGGAGCGGTCGAAGATGCGGCCGCCCGCGGACAGCAGCGACGCGTCGTAGTCCGCCCAGGAGGAGCGCGGCAGGTCGAACAGGCGCTGCCGCTCCTCCCAGCTCCGCGCGGCGTCGGGGTCGGGATCGATGAAGATGTGCCGGTGGTCGAAGGCGGCGAGCAGGCGGATGTGCTTCGACAGCAGCATGCCGTTGCCGAACACGTCGCCCGACATGTCGCCGACGCCGACGACGGTGAAGTCCTGGGTCTGGGTGTCGTGCCCCAGCTCGCGGAAATGGCGCTTCACCGACTCCCAGGCGCCGCGGGCGGTGATGCCCATCTTCTTGTGGTCATAGCCGGCGGAACCGCCGGACGCGAAGGCGTCGCCCAGCCAGAAGCCGTGGTCCACCGACACCGAATTGGCGATGTCGGAGAAGGTCGCGGTGCCCTTGTCGGCGGCGACCACCAGATAGGGATCGTCCCCATCGTGGCGGACCACCTCGGGCGGCGGCACCACCGCGCCCCCGGCGTCGAGGTTGTCGGTGATGTCCAGCAGGCCGCGCATCAGCGTCTTGTAGCACTCGATGCCCTCGGCCAGCGCCGCCTCGCGCCCGGCGGACGGCGGCGGCGGGCGCTTGACCACGAAGCCGCCCTTGGAGCCGACCGGCACGATGACGGTGTTCTTGACCATCTGCGCCTTCATCAACCCGAGGATCTCCGTGCGGAAATCCTCGCGGCGGTCGGACCAGCGGATGCCGCCGCGTGCCACCTTGCCGCCGCGCAGATGGACGCCTTCCATCCGCGGGCTGTAGACGAACACCTCGACCATCGGGCGGGGAAGCGGCAGGTCGTCGATGTGGCGGCTGTCGATCTTGAAGGAGAGGTAGGTCTTGGGCCGCCCGTCCGCGCCGTTCTGATAGGCGTTGGTGCGCAGAGTGTTGCACAGCAGGTTGAGGAAGCGCCGCAGGATGCGGTCCTCGTCCAGGTTCTTCACCCCGTCGAGCGCGCGTTCGATCTCCGCGGCCAGCCCCGGATCGTTCTGCGGGCGGCGGGCCGGGTCGAAGCGGCTGTGGAACAGGGCGACCAGCTTGCGCGCGATGGCCGGATGGCCGGCCAGCGTGCTTTCCACCACGTCCTGCCCGTAGGGGATGCGGGCCTGGCGCAGGTACTTGGCGTAGGCGCGCAGCACCGTCACCTCCCGCGCGGTCAGGCCGGCACGCAGGACGAGGCGGTTGAAGCCGTCATCCTCCATCCGGCCGTCCCAGACGGCGGCGAAGGCGTCCTGGAACTTCTCCTTGACCATCGCGCAGTCGATGGGCAGCCCGTTCTGGGAGCGCGCGGTGAAGTCGTGGATCCACACCGGCGCGGCGTGGCCGGCGATGGCGATCTCGAAGGGCGCTTCGGTGATCACCTTCAGGTCCATGTGCTCCAGCATGGGCAGCACGTCGGACAGCGGCACCGGGCGGCCTTCGTGGTAGATCTTGACGTGCAGCTCGTCCCCTTCGGCCTCCAGCGGGCGGTAGAGGTTGATGCCCAGCGTGCCCTGGGCCGTCGCCTTCTCGATCCGCTCGATGTCGAAGACGGCGGCCTCGGCGTTGAACTCCTCGCGGTAGGCGGTGGGGAAGGCGTCGGCGTAGCGGCGGAACAGGGTGCGCCCCTGCTCCTCGCCGTGGGCCTCGACCAGCGCGTCGCGCAGATGGTCGTCCCAGCCGCGCGACGCCTGGACCAGCCGCGCCTCCAGATCGGTGGCGTCGACGGCGGGCACGCGGCCCGGCTCGGTCCGGATGATGAAATGCAGGCGGGCCAGCACGCTTTCGGTCAGCTGCGTGGTGAAGCCGGTGCAGGTGCCGTCGTAGGCGGCCTCCAGGATGGACTGGATGCGCCGGCGCAGCGTGGTGTCGTAGCGGTCGCGCGGCACGTAGACAAGGCAGGAGGCGAAGCGCTCGAACGGGTCCTTGCGCACGAACAGGGCCAGCCGCTGCCGCTCCTGCAGGTGCAGGATGCCGACCGCGATGTCCAGCAGCTCCGGCACCTGGATCTGGAACAGCTCGTCGCGCGGGTAGGTCTCCAGGATGTGCAGAAGCGCCTTGCCGTCATGGCCCTGCGGGTCGAAGCCGGCCAGCTCCATCACCTCCGCGACCTTGCGGCGGAGATAGGGGATCTCGCGCGGGCTGCGGTTGTAGGCGACGGAGGTGAAGAGCCCGGCGACCAGCCGCTCGCCGACGATCCGCCCCTCGGCGTCGAAGCGCTTGATGAGGATGGCGTCCATCGGGACGGAGCGGTGCACGGGGGAGGGGCGGTTGCCCTTGGTCACCATCAGCACGCGCGGGTTGCGCAGGAAGTCGCGCACGTCGGGCGGCAGGGTGGCGTAGTTGCGCAGCCCGTCGAAGACGGTGACGGAGTCGTCGCGCAGGATGCCCAGACCGCTGCCGGCGACCAGACCCAGCGAGGAGTCCGCCCCGTCGGCGCCGCTCTCGAAGCGGTATTCGCGGTAGCCGAGGAAGGTGAAATGGTCGTCGTCGGCCCAGGACAGGAAGGCCTTGGCCTCGTCCACCTCGTCGTCGGGGATGATCGCCGGGACGGCGGCGCGGGCGCAGTCGGCCTCCACGATGGCGGCGCGCACCTGCTGGCGCATGGCCCGCCAGTCGGCGACGGCGGCGCGCACGTCGGCCAGCACGCGCTCCAACCCCTCACGGGCCTGCTCCAGCGCGGCGGCGCCGGTGACCGCGCCGACCTCGACATGCATGAAGGATTCGGGGGCCGCGTCGGTGGGGGCCGCCGCCGGCTCGTACATCTCCACCAGCTGGCCGTCGGCGTCGCGCTTGACCCGCACCACGGGGTGGATGACCAGATGCACGGTCAGCCCTTGGCGGTTCAGCTCCGCGGTCACCGAGTCGACGAGGAACGGCATGTCGTCGTTGACGATCTCCACCACCGTGCGGTGGGATTGCCAGCCATGCTCCTCGACGCGGGGATTGTAGACGCGGACCTTGGCGCGGTCCGTCGCCTCGCGCTGCTGGCCCCACTGCCACATGGCCAGCGCCGCTCCGTAGAGCTGCTCGGCCGGAGTCTGGATGATGTCGTCGGGCGGGACGTTGTCGTAGAACTGCCGTACGAAGCGCTCCGCCGGTGCCGCGCGGCTGCGGCCCAGCCGCTCGCGAACCTGCCGCACGACCTCTTCGGTCAGCTCGTCCTTGAGCTGTTCGGCCCTGAGAGCCATCGCTCCAATCCTTCCCTGATTTTTTGCGGCGGTTTGCCGCCGTTGTAGGCAAAGGGTAGCCGATTTGCCGCGACAGGCAACAGGCGGAGGGGCGTAACCGGAAGAGGCGGTTATTACGGAGAAGCCCTTCGTGTCCAAACCGATGAAAGTTGAATGAATCGAGAAGTGGGCGTATTTTTTGTGCAGGCGCGCGCACCGCGCGCAACCATCGAGACGGTTATGCCCAACGACGACGCCCGCCCGCCGGAGGCCACCCCGGTTCCGCCCGCCAAGCCCCGCCTGCACGTCCTCGTGGTCGATCCCGATCCGGCGCTGGCCGGGCTGACGCGCGCCGCGCTCGACGGCTTCGCGCTGGACGGGGCGCCGGTGACGGTGCTGACCGCCGCGACCGTCGCCGAGGCGCGGGAGGCGCTGTACCGCAACCCCGGCACCGCCGCCGTCCTGCTGGAGCCGGTGCTGGACCCCGCGGCGGAGGGGGTGCCGGAAGGGCTCGGCCTCATCGACCACATCCGCAAAGATCTGGGGAACAGCCGTGTCCGCATCCTGGTCTGCACCGCCCATCCCGAGCGGGCGCCGGAGGAGGTGGTGGTGGAGGGCCACGACGTCAGCGACTACCGCCTGAAGGACGGGCTGACGGCGCGCACGCTGCGCACCGCGGTCGTCCCGCGGCTGCGCGCCTTCCTCAACCTGCAGACCCAGGCGGCCGGGCGCAAGGCGCTGGCCCGCATGCTGGTGGCGACCACCGGCCTGCTGGAGATGCGCACTCCGGACGTGCTGTTCCCCAACATCCTGCCGCGCGTCGTCGGGCTGCTGGGCATCGGGCGGCACGCCCTGCTGTGCATCCAGGGCGACACGCTGCCGCGCGACCGCCGCATCCGCGTGCGCGCCTCCACCGGGCGCTTCGCCAAGTGGAAGGACGTGGACGTCGCCGAGCTGGGCGAGCCCAACGTGGCCGCTGCGCTGGAGCGGCTGAGCCCGAGTTCCGAAACCATCGTGGAGCCGGGCTACTGCGCCCTGCGGCTGCGCGCCCATGGCGGGATCATCGGCATGATCTACGTCGAGGGCCACAACAACGAGGGCACCGCGCGCGAGTGGCAGCTGCTGGAGCTGTTCCGCAACAAATGCTCCATCGCCTTCGAGAACGCCCTGCTGTTCGAGGAGCTGAACACCGCGCAGAAGGCCACCGTCCTCGCCATGGGGTCGCTCGCCGAATACAAGGACAACGCCGCCGCCGGCCATCTCCAGCGGATCGAGCGGCTGGTCGGCGACATCGCGCGCGAGCTGCGCATCCACGGCCGCTTCGCCGACGAGCTGGACGAGGAGCTGGCGGAGAAGGTCGGGTTGGCCGCCCTGCTGCACGACGTCGGCATGCTGAGCGTGTCGGACGAGACGCTGGGCATTCCGGGCGAGCTGGCGAACAACGACATGGCCGCCATCCAACGCCACACCGTGATCGGCCACCGCATCCTCAGCGAGGCGGCGCTGCCCCTGCGCGGGCGCAGCCTGCTGTCGATCGCCGCGGAGATCGCACGCTACCACCACGAGCGCTACGACGGGTCGGGCTACATGGAAGGGCTGCGCGGTGGGGCGATCCCGGTGTCGGCGCGGATCATGGCCGTGGCCGACGTGTTCGACGCCCTCATCACCAACCGCCAATACCGCAAGGCCTGGGGGGTGGAGCACGCCATCGCCTGGATCGCCGAGCGGGCGGGCAAGGATTTCGACCCGCTGGTGGTCGAGGCGTTCCTGACGGTGATCCGCCGTATCCAGACCGAGGAGCCGGACTGGTTCCCCAAGCCGGAGGGTGGCAACCAGGGCATGCTGGTGGCGACCATCGGGCGCAAGCTGCGCGCCCTGTTCGGCAACCGCGCCGAACCGATCAACTGATTTCCGTTGCCGCGTGACGGAACGGGACTGAACGGCCTTTCCCAGGTGGAAAGGCCGTTTTGCCGTCGCCTTTCGGTGACGATGGGCGGCGCGGCAATGTGTCCGTTTCTCTCACTCCGGTTGCGCCTTAAATACTATTGTGTACAAAAAATCGTGTTACTATGAATTGCGCAACCGATACCACAGAGGCGTTCCTTGGTGGCGCTCCCGTGTGGTGATCTTGCGGCAGCATTTGGCGGAGCCGACCATGAAAGCCAGACGTTTCTTTTCCAGCCTCCTGACCTCCTGTGCCCTGCTGTTGGGCGCGACGGCGGCCCAGGCCGCCTACCCGGAGAAGCCGATCACCATGATCGTCGCCTACGGGGCGGGCGGATCGACCGACGTGACCGCGCGTATGCTGGCGCCCTTCATCGAGAAATACCTGGGCGGCGGCGCGCGGATCGTGGTGATGAACCGCGGCGGCGCCGGGGGGGAGATCGGCTTCGCGGCCATCGCCGACGCCACGCCGGACGGGTACACCATCGGCTTCATCAACACGCCGAACGTCGTCACCATCCCGATCGAGCGCAACGCCCGCTTCACGCTCGACCGGCTGGACCCGCTGGTGAACATCGTCGACGACCCGGGGATCATGACGGTCCACGGCGACAGCCCCTATAAGACGGTGGAGGATCTGGTTGCCCAGGCCAAGGCCAACCCGAACACCATCACGCTGGGCTCCACCGGCGTCGGCTCGGACGACCATCTGGGCATGCTGCTGCTCCAGCGGCAGGCGAATGTCCGCTTCACCCACGTGCCGTTTCCGGGCAGCGCGGAGAACTACCGCTCCATGCTCGGCCGCCACACCCAGATCTGCGGCCAGAATCTGGGCGAAGGGCTGCGCGGCAAGGCCGGCGGCGACAACATCCGCATCCTGGGCGTGATGAGCACGCAGCGTTGGGACATGGCGCCCGACCTGCCGACCTTCAAGGAACTGGGCTACAACATCACCATGGCGTCGCTGCGCGGTGTCGGCGCGCCGAAGGGCCTGCCGCCGGAGATCCGCACCAAGCTGGTAGAGGCGGTGACCAAGGCCGCCAACGATCCGGAGTTCCAGAGCAAGGCCCGCGACACCTACCAGCCGCTGCGCATCCTCGATTCGGAAGCCTTCTCCGCGGAGCTGAAGGAGCTGGACGGCGATTTCCGCAATCTCTGGCGCGAGTTCCCCTGGCTGAAGTGATCCGGGAAAAGCAAACAGGCGAGGCCGCATGAAAAAGGCCCCTCTCCCACCTGGAAGAGGGGCCTTTTTCATGGGCGCTGCCGGAGGACGCTACGGCGTCCTCACCGTATCGGGCCGGGTCAGGCCGCGGTGATGCGGGTGATGAAAGCTTCGATCTCGTTGTCCAGCCGGTTGAAGCTGCGCGACAGCTCCTCGGTCGTGGTCTGGACGGCGCCGGCGGAATGGCCGGTGGTTTCCGCCGCCTGCTGCACCAGCCGCATTTCCTGGAGCACGGCCACCGTGTCAGTGGCGGCGCGCTGCGAGCGCTCGCTGATGTCGCGGGTGGCGGCGTCCTGCTCCTCCACCGCCGCGGCGACGGTGCTGAGCGATTCGTCCACCTGCCGGATGGTGTTGACGATGGCGCGGATGGCGTTGACCGCCGCGGTGGTCGCCGCCTGCACCGCCGCGATTTCCGCGCCGATCTCGTCGGTGGCCTTGGCGGTCTGGTTGGCGAGGCTCTTGACCTCCTGCGCCACCACCGCGAAGCCCTTGCCGGCCTCGCCCGCGCGGGCCGCCTCGATGGTGGCGTTCAGCGCCAGCAGGTTGGTCTGGCCGGCGATGTTGTTGATGAGGCCGACCACCTCCTCGATCTTCCGGCTGGCCTCGCTGAGGCCCTGGACGATCGAGTCGGTCCGTCCGGCCTCGTCCACCGCGCCGCGGGCGAGCTGGGTCGACTGGGTGATGGACCGGGTGATCTCGTCGATGGAGGCGCGGAGCTGCTCGGCGCCGGCGGCCACGCTCTCCACCTCGCTCGTCGCCTCCTGCACGGCGTGGGCGACCGAATCGCTGTGGTGGCTGGTCTGGCGGGCGTTCTCCAGCATGACGTTGGCTTCGCCGCGCATGGAGTCGGCAGAGCGCACCACCTCTCCCATCATCGCCTTGACCGACGCCTCCAGGTCGGCGGCGAGGCTGTTCATGGCCCGCCGCTGCTCCTCCATGGCGCGGGCGCGCATGGCCTCCTGCTCGCGCGCCATCTCCTGGACGCGCAGCGCGTTCTCCTTGAAGACGCGGACGGTGCGGGCCATCTGGCCGATCTCGTCGCCGCGCTCGGCGGCGGGCACCTCGTCCTCCAGCCGGCCCTGGGCCAGCCGTTCCATCACCGTGGTCAGGCGGACCACCGGACGGGCGATGTTGAAGCCGATGAACAGCGCGACACCCACCGTGATCAGCAGGGCGACGATCGCCGAGGCGATGAAGGCCTGGGTGGTCGCGTCGACCGACGCGTTCACGTTGGCGTAGGCGTCGGCCGACTGCTGGCGCTGGTAGGTCAGGTAGTCGCGGGCGGTGCCGTTCAGGCGTCCGTAGGCCGCCTGGACCTCCTGCAGGAAGTCGAGCGGATCGACGCCCATCTTCAGCAGGTCGAGGAAGCTGGTCACCTTCGCCTGATAGGCCGCGGTGTCGGAGCCGAAGCGCTGGAGGATCTGCCCCTCCTCCTCGGTCGCGGCGGACTGGCCCTTCATCTTATCCGCCTGGGTCTTCAGCTTGGTGATCTGTTCGGTCAGGGCCTTCGATTCATCCTCGACCGCCTTGGGGGAGGCGTTGGCGGTGCTGAGGATCACCGTCCGGTAGAGGCCGGCGTGGGCGACGGTCAGCGTGTCGGTCAACGCCTGGACATCCGCTTCCCGCGTGAAGGAGCGGTTGAACAGCGTGTCCAGCAGGCGTGACTGTTCCGTGATGGCGGAGCCGCCGAGCAACGCGATGGCAAGCATGCCCAGGATCGCTGTCGCCGCCGGGATTCCCATTTTGGTGGGAATGTGGAGGTGATTGAGGAAAGTCATGGAGCACCTGCTTCAACCATTGGCCGGTCCGTTGGCGCCGGATGGTCAGGGGGGCTTGAACCGCACCCGTCGCAGGCCGGGCGGCCGGCGGCGGGTGGTTTCGCGGATGGGCCGGACCCGGACGGACCAGCCCGCCCGGGTCGCGTCAGCCCCGGATCACTTCAGCCAGGGCGACGACTGCCACAGCGACTTCAGCTCGGTGTCGAGCTGCTTCAGTTCCGCCGCGAAGGCGTCGGGGCCGAGGACGCGCAGCGGCTGGAAGGTCTCCTTGGCCTCGGCCTTCGCCACGAACTCCGGATCGGTCGCGGCCTTGGTGACGGCGTCCACCAGCTTGGCGCGGACGTCGGCGGGCAGGCCCTTCGGCGCGCAGACGCCGCGCAGCGAGGCCATCAGCACCGGGTAGCCCTGCTCCGCGAAGGTCGGGATGTCCGGGGCGGCCTTCCAGCGCTCCTTGCTCATCACGCCCAGCACGCGGATCTGGTCGGAGGCTTGGCCGCGCAGCCCCTCGCCGAGGTTCTGGCCGCTGATCTGGATCTTCTTGGCGAGCATCGCCTTGTAGTTGGCGGCGGAGCCGGAGAAGGGCACATGGGTGAACTGCACGCCCGCCTGGCGCTGCACCAGCAGCATGGCGAGCTGGTCGTCCGAGCCGACGCCGGTGGTGCCGACGGTGACGGTGTTCGGGTTGGCCTTGGCGTGCTCCACGACGTCCTTCAGCGTCTTGAAGGCGCTGTCGCCGGGAACGCTCCACACACCGGGATCGTCGACGACGTTGACCAGCGCGTCCAGCCGGTCCGCCGAGAAGCGGGCCTGACGCTCGATCGGGATCGACACCATGTTCGGCGTGTTGCAGAAGCCGATGGAGTAGCCGTCCGGCGCGGCGTCGGCGATGGCCGCGAAGCCGATCTCGCCGCCGGCGCCCGGCTTGTTCACCACTTCGATCCGGGTGCCGCCCAGATGCTTCTCGATGAAGGGAGCCAGCAGGCGCGCGGTCACGTCGGTCGAACCGCCGGCGTCGTAGGCGACGACCACGGTGATCGGCTTCTCGGGATAGGCGGCCCGGGCCGTCGACAGAGCGGTCGTCGACATGGCCAGCGCCAGGGTCCCGGTCGCCAGCGCCAGGAACTTGCTGCGAATGATCATCTGGATGCCCTTCTTTCCTGCGTTATTGCGGAAGACCCCCTTGGCCGCGGACACGGTGGGGTCCCGGGAGATCCCGCCCGTCCCGATGCGGACACAGGCTGGGCCTCCTTTTCTGAAATTCCCGTAAAGATCGATGGTCATTGATTTTGACAGCATTGAAATGTTGGGTCAGGAACGACACGAAGATCCGTCATCGCCTTGCTTTTGATGAACGCATACTTCGGTATGTCTATCTTCGTGGATGGCCGATCCCGTTGCCGGCACAGCGGCGGAGTTTGGTCGCCATTCTCGCGAAAAGGAGCGGTTCATAGGCCCAGCGCTGTCAAATCGACCCAATGGAAGCGTCTTTGACGCTTCAAAGTGGAAGATACAGACTCTCTATTCGTGTATCAATCGTGCTGACCGGATCGGGCATCTGGAAATCAGGGCGATTTTCGACGAATGCTTTCTATCTGGCGTGGTTTCTTGGAGTTCCGCGCGATCGAGCGTGCGTGACAAGCGTCAAATGGACGCATAATGAAAACAGCCTGCGTCGAAATGACCGCGTCAGCCCATCGCCACCATGAAGGCGACGGAAATCGAGATCGGGGACATCAGGGTGGACAGCAGCAGCGACATCGACACCAGCTCCCGCCCCGTCTGGTAGCGCTCGGCGAAGGCGTAGACGTTGACGCCGATGGGCAGCGCCGCCGCGGTCACGGCGGGGGCCAGCCAGTCCGGCGGCAGGTGGAAGACCTCCACCGCCAGCACCCAGGTCAGCACCGGGTGCAGGACCGTCTTCATCACCGCCAGGACCAGCGCCTGGCCGAACTTGCCCGAGAGCTTCCCGAAGGACAGCGAGGTCCCCAGCGTGAAGCAGGCGCAGGGCAGAACGGTGGCCGCGGCGTAGTCCGCCGCCTTCATGACCGCGTCCGGCACATGGACGCCGCTCAGATTGAAGCCCATGCCGACGACGATCGACAGGATCATCGGGCTGAGCAGGGTCGCCTTGACGGCGTTGACCGCGGCGACGACCGGCCGTCCGCCCGCCGTCCGCTGCGCCTCGGCGATCATCGTCGCCGTGGTGAAGAGCAGCGGCGACTGGAACAGGATCAGCAGCATCACCGGGATGGCCACCGACGATCCGTAGGCGTCCATCAGGATCGGCGCGCCGAGCAGGCCGATGGAGGAGAAGGAGGGGGCGAAGCCGCCGATCGCCGCCTCGTCACGCCGCCGGATGGACAGCATCCAGGCGGCACCCAGCCCGAAGATGATGAAGGCCGCGACGAAGAAGGACGCCACGAATCCCCATTCGATGGGATCGGGGATCTTTGCCTTGGCCATCGCCGCAAACAGAAGCGCCGGCAGGGCGTAGATGCCGAGAAAGCGCGACAGCCCCTGAGCCGCCGTGTTGCTGAAATTGCCCGATTTCCCGGCGTAGAAGCCGAGCGCGACCAGGACGAACATCGGCAGCACGATTTGAAAGATGAGCGTCATGGCGACGGAAACCGGTCTTGGGGCGGCTCGAAGGGCTGTGCGGTTCGCCGGCTCGCGTGGTCCGGCGGATGCCGGGGGTCAGCGCAGGGTGGGCGTCTCGACGATTTCCGGTTCCGGCACGCCCAGCACCTCCATCAGCGACTTGCCGGCGTCGAGCTGCTGCGACCACACCTTCTCCTTGGCCATCAGCTCCAGGCAGCGCCGCAGCACCTCGTCCATCACGGCGAGCGGCACCACGGTCACGCCGTCATCGTCGCCGATGATCAGGTCGCCCGGGTTGACCACCATGCCGCCGACGCCGGCCGGGACATCCATTTTGCCGCCGAAGGCCTTGTGCGGGCCGCGCGGGACCGAGCCCTTGGCGAAGACCGGGAAGCCGATGGTCCGGATTTCCTGAAGGTCGCGGACAGAGCCGTCGATCACCAGACCGCCCAGGCCGCGCGACTTGCAGCCGCGGACCACCCATTCGCCAGCCAGCGCCACCTCCTCCAGGCCGGCGCCGGCGACCACCACCACCTCGCCCGGCTCGGCCAGGCTGCAGGCGGTCAGCAGCATGCTGTTGTCGCCCGGCATCGAAACGGCAGTGCGGGCCTGCCCGCAGATGCGCATGCCCGGGGCGCAGGGCTTGATCCGGGCGTCCATGCTCTGGCAGCGGTTCTGCACGTCGGACGCGATGCTGCTGGGGACCGTCTTCCAGATTTCCAGCATGTCCGGGGACAGGCGCGGAAAATTCACGATGTAGCGTTGCATAGCCATGGGAAGGACCTCTTGTCGTCTGGGCGGGTTGCCGTCTGGGCTGTACGAAGCGGGGCTTGGAAGCGCGACCAGCGGCACCGCCGGTCGCAGTGCGACGACAGCGGAGCCGATGACGATCAGGCGGGGGAGGGCCGGTGTTGCCGGAGCGGCGGACGCCAGCCGGACAGGAGCGTCCTGTCCGGGAAAATCACGGGCTCAGCCCGTCCGACGCCACCAGACCATCCATGGTGCATACAACCCTAACCGGATAGAAGTTCTATTTGTTTCGTATTTGAAGCATAGTCTCTCGGGCGGTCATACGCAAGTAGGTTGCCGAGAAGTAAATTTATTCACGCGTTCATATGGGGTATGTGCGCGTGGAATGACCTACAAAAGCATGCTGTTTGCTAGGGTTAACGCCCTTTGGTTGCGAATTTTGGCGTTGCCCGCCCTGTATGGCTGCGCTGGTTCGAGGTTGGGAATGTCAGGGCCAAGGCGTCGGTTGCAGGCGGCGGAGTGCCGCGGCGCAGACTCGGCGTCGGAAGCGATGGCGTCGGTTGCGGGATCGCAACGCGCGGGGAAGGGATGCGGTCGGGAGGGGAAAACGAAAAAGGCCGGCACCCGAAGGTCCAGCCTTTCCATCAACCGTCCTGTTTCCCTCCGAAGGATCACCGCCTCCGTCGGGAGAATGGAGCGGGCGAAGGGATTCGAACCCTCGACCCCAACCTTGGCAAGGTTGTGCTCTACCCCTGAGCTACGCCCGCGCTCCGTTTCGCTGCCGTTCGGACCGTTGTGCGGTGCCGTCCGGCGGCGTGCGGCGGACTATACTCATGGATCGGCGCAATGCAAGCGTCATGTTTCACTTTTCTCGGGCGCCCGGACAGATTTTCCCGGACGAATGTTACCGGCGCCGCTAAAGATGGCTCCATGGACACCCGCGACACCCCCGAGGGCAGGGCCGAGGAGCCGCTGCCGACGAGCCCGGAGCAGCTCCTGGAGCATCTCGCGGCGCTCGGCATCCGCACCGTGACCCACCGCCACCCGCCGCTGCACACGGTGGAGGAAAGCAAGGCGCTGCGCGGCGCGCTGCCCGGCGGCCACTGCAAGAACCTGTTTCTGAAGGACAAGAAGGAGCAGCACTGGCTGGTCGTCGCGCTGGAGGACGCGCGGGTGGAACTGAACCGCTTCGACAAGGTGATCGGGTCGGCGCGGCTGTCCTTCGCTTCAGTCGACCGGCTGTGGCGGCATCTCGGCGTGCGGCCCGGCTCGGTCACGCCCTTCTCGGTGGTCAACGACCGTGAGCGGCGGGTGAGGGTGGTGCTGCAGGAGCAGATGCTGGCCCACGACCCGCTGAACTACCATCCGCTGTTGAACGACCGCACCACGGCCATCGCTGCCGCGGACCTGCTGCGCTTCCTGCGGGCCGGCGGGCACGAGCCGCTGATCGTGCCCTTCGGCGAGGAGCCGCCGGACTCTCAGCCGACGCTTGCTTAACGCGCCCCGTGCGCTCATCTATCACGCGAGATCGCAAAGGGATACGTGACCGCCATGTTCTCCATTCCGCCCGCCAACAAGCCCGTCGCCGCCGGTGCCGCCCCCGCCGCCGGTGACCTGATCAAGGACAGCAGCGACCGCGCCTTCATGGCCGACGTCATCGAGGCGTCGCAGTCCGTGCCGGTGATCGTCGATTTCTGGGCGCCCTGGTGCGGCCCGTGCAAGCAGCTCGGTCCGATCCTGGAAAAGACGGTTCTGGCCGCGAAGGGCAAGGTGCGGCTGGTCAAGATCGACACCGACAAGGACCCGATGATCGCCTCGCAGCTCCGCGTGCAGTCGATCCCGGCGGTCTACGCCTTCTTCCAGGGGCGTCCGGTGGACGGCTTCATGGGCGCCCTGCCGGAGTCGCAGGTGAAGGCCTTCGTGGAGAAGCTGCTGAAGCTGGCCGGCGCCGCGGGCGGCGGCGAGGGCGACATCCTGGAGGAGGCGCTGGCCCAGGCCAAGGAGGCGCTGGAGGCCGGCGACACCCAGACCGCGTCGGAGATCTACGGCGAGATCCTGCAGGCCGATCCGGAGAACCTGAACGCCGTGGCCTATGCCGGGCTGGTCCGCTGCCTGATCGTCAACGACGAGCTGGCCCGCGCCAAGCAGATGCTCGACAAGGTGCCGGAGCAGATCGCCAAGGACAAGGAGATCGCCGCGGTGCGCAGCGCGCTGGAGGTCGCCGAGCAGGCCGCCAACGCCGGCCCGATCCCGGAGCTGACGGAAAAGGTCGCCCGCAACGAGGACGACCACGAGGCCCGCTTCGACCTCGCGCTCGCGCTGTTCGCCGCCGGCAAGCGCGAGGCCGCGGTGGACGAGCTTCTGGAACTGGTGCGCCGCGACCGCGCCTGGAACGACGAGGCCGCCCGCAAGCAGCTCGTCAAGTTCTTCGAGGCCTTCGGCCCGACCGACCCGCTGACGGTGCAGAGCCGCCGCAAGCTGTCGTCGATCCTGTTCCGCTGATCACGGGGGCTCGCGGCCCGGGGGCGACTCCGGGCCGCGAGTCTGTTTCGTTGGAGGCCGCTTCGTTCGCGGTCGCTCTGTTCGCCGTGTCCGGGGGTTCTATATTCGTCGCATGAGCCGGAACCCCATCGACCCGTCACCGGACCGCTTCCCGCGGCAGCTCCCGATCTTCCCTCTCGCGGGGGTCCTGCTGCTGCCGCGCGGACGCCTGCCGCTGAACATCTTCGAGCCGCGCTACCTCGCGATGGTCGAGGACGCTCTGGCCGGCGACCGCATGATCGGTATGGTCCAGCCGACCGATCCGGCCTGCCGCCTGCGCGAGCCGGCGGTCTACGGCACCGGCTGCGCCGGACGCATCACCAGCTTCGCCGAGACCGAGGACGGCCGCTACCTGATCACCCTGACCGGGGTCAGCCGCTTCGCCATCATGCGGGAGCTGGAGGGCCAGCGCGGCTACCGCCGGGTCGCCGCGGACTGGGACCGCTTCACCGGCGATCTGATCGACCCGCTGGAGCGCGCCGGGAACTTGAGCGACGGCTGCGGGCTGGACCGCCCACGGCTTTTGGCCGGGCTGAAAGGCTATTTCAAGATGCAGGGCCTGTCGGTGGACTGGAAGGCCATTGACGGCACGCCGGACGAGCGGCTGGTCACCTCGCTGGCGATGATCTGTCCCTTCTCGCCCAGCGAAAAGCAGGCCCTTCTGGAGACGCCGGACCTGCCGGAGCGCGCGAAGCTCTTGATCGCCCTGGTCGAGATGGCCATTCTCGACGGCCATGAGGGCGACGGCGGCGCGCTGCGTCACTGACCGTTTCCTTCGACCGACACTGCACTTTCCGACTGCGAGGCCCGATCCATGAGCGCCCACCCCCACGACGACACGCCCGCCGACGGCAAGACGCAGGCGCGCGTCGATCCGAAGCTTCTGGAGATCCTCGTCTGCCCGCTGACCAAGGGGCCGCTGCGCTACGACGCCGAGCGCGCCGAGTTGATCAGCGACCGCGCCGGGCTGGCCTATCCGATCCGCGACGGCATTCCGATCATGCTGATCGACGAGGCCCGCAGCCTCGACGGGAAGCCGGGGGCCGCCTGATGTCCGACGAGCAATTCGCGTCGGACGCCTTCGGCACCAAGCACTGGCCGGTGGAAGTCCGGCTGAAGAAGGAGGAGAAGCGGCTGGAGGTCGATTTCGACAACGGCCGGACCTTCTCCTACCCGGCGGAGTTCCTGCGCGTCCACAGCCCCAGCGCCGAGGTGCAGGGCCACGGTCCCGGCCAGAAGCAGACCGTTTCGGCCCGCCGCCACGTCGGCATCATGAGCCTGGAGGCCATCGGCCATTACGCGCTGCGCATCGTCTTCGACGACCTGCACGACAGCGGCATCTACTCCTGGAAGCTGCTGTACGAGTTGGGCGAGGACCAGGACCGCCTGTGGGCGGAGTATCTGGCGGAGCTGGAGGCCAAGGGGCTGAGCCGCGACCCGCGCGGCCGGCGCTGAGGCGAGGGCGGGGTGCGGCGTTCCGCCGCGTCCCCGCTTGTTTCCCCCCCCGCTTGTTTCCATGTGGCCTTTCCGGGTGTTCGGGCGCGGCGTGTTGCGCTTTCATGAAAAGGGCGTAGATAACGGCCCATCGACCGTTCCTCCGCCGCAGGATGACCGCCGTGACCGCGACCGACCCGACCGGCGCGACCGCCACCCCGACCAGCGCACCCAACGCCGATTCGACGCCCGCGGGCGGCGCCGGACTGCCCGTTCCCATCACGCCCACGCCAGAGACGGCGCCGAACGAGCCACCCCCATCACCGCCGACGAGGGGCGGCTGGGGCTGGGCGGGAGGCTACGGGCGGCGCGGCAGCGCCCTGCGGCAGAAGCTGGCCGCGCATCTGGCGGCACGGCGGCGCAAGCGGCGCGCCTGGGCGCGCGACATCGCGCGGATCGTGCTGGTGCTGTCGATCATGGCGCTGTGCGCGCTGGCCGTGGAGATCGGGCGCAAGGCGGTCGTCGTGCTCAACCGTGCCGACCTCGGCGCCGTCCATCTGTTCGGGCCGTCTGGCTGAATCGCTTGATGTTCCCTCTCCCCTCTGGGGAGAGGGTTAGGGTGAGGGGGTTGCGCGTGGCGCCACGCCCGGCAAAAGCGCAACCCCCTCACCGGCCCTTTGGGCCACCCTCTCCCCAGAGGGGAGAGGGTTAAAATGGCCGAGTGCAGATGAACTGCCTCTCAGGGAAGAATGACCACATAGCGCTTCGTCGTGGTCTCCAGCACCTCCCACACACCGTCGAAGCCCGGCTCCAGCGTGAAGCGGTCGCCGGGGCCGACGGTCCAGCGGCGCCCGTCGGCGTGGCTGATGGCGCTGGTGCCCTCCAGAATCTCGCAATACTCCCACTCGTTGTAGACGATCCGCCAAGAGCCGGGGGTGGAGCGCCAGACCCCGGCGAAGCGTTTGCCGTCCGCCGACTCGTACTCGTTCCAGGTGGTGAAGACTGGCGCGCCGGACAGGACGCGGTCGGCGGCCGGGCCGCCGGTTTCGGGTTCCACGGCGGGGCGGGCGGGGTCGGTCAGCAGGGCGAAGCTCATCACGGTTTCCCTTTCACCAGGCGGCGAGCAGCGGCGGCAGGCCGTGCAGGCTGTCGATGCGGCGGTAGTTCTCGGTGGGCGGCTCGGCCACCTCGTGCGCCCAGGTGACATGGTAGGGCACATGGACGGCGTGGCCGCCCACGGCCAGCACCGGCAGGATGTCCGAGCGCACGGAATTGCCCACCATGACGAAGCGCGCCGGGTCCACCCCATGGCGGTCGAGCAGGCGGCGGTAGGTGGCCGGGTCCTTCTCGCTGACGATCTCGATGGCGTCGAAGCGTTCGGCGAGGCCGGAGCGGGCGATCTTGCTTTCCTGGTCGAACAGGTCGCCCTTGGTGACGAGCAGCAGCCGGTAGCGGCCGGACAGCCCCTCCACCACCTCCTGCACCCCGTCGAGCAGGTCGACCGGGTGTTCCAGCATCGCCTTGCCGAACTCTACGAGGCTCTGGATGTCCCGCCCGCCGATGCGCCCGTCGGTCAGGTCCACCGCCGTCTCGATCATCGACAGGACGAAGCCCTTGATGCCGTAACCGTAGACGCGGAGGTTCTCGCGCTCGGCCTGCAACAGCCGCCGGTCGATGTCCGCCGGGTCGGCCAAGTGGTTGGCGAGCAGCGCGCGGAAGCGGTCCTGCGTCATCGAGAACAGGGATTCGTTGTGCCACAGCGTGTCGTCGCCGTCGAAGGCGATGGTGTCGATCATGGGAAGAACTCGGTGTCGGACGACGGTCGGGATCACAGGTAGGACGCTCTGCGGCGGCTGTCCAGCGCTCCGTTTCGAACACTGTTTGTTGGTCAACTGCACAATTTGTGGTGCCCAAAAGCTGTGCATTCGTCCATTATTCTTGCATCGGTGATATTCCTACGACAGCTATCGAGAAAGCTCACGGCTCGCATACCCACATGGCGGTGGCGGGTTTGCGCGGGATGAGCAATATTCTTTCTCACAAAGCGAGGGCGCGGCGGCCACTTCCGGCAGGCCCCCTCGGGACCTTCAAAGATAGGATGACCACCATGGCAATCGCTCTGCGCACGGCCCCCGCCGGTCGTACCCTGCGCCCTGCTCCGGTGGCGTATGTGCTGGACAGCGTTCTGGACACGTTCGCCCTGTGGCGGCAGCGCACCATCACCCGCCGCGAGCTGGCTCGGCTGGACGACCGGATGCTGCACGACATCGGCATTTCCCAGATCGACGTCGAAGGCGAGATCAGCAAGCCGTTCTGGAAGGCTTGATGCCGCCGTCACGGCTGCGGGAGACCGCAAGGAAAAGGGCCGCCCCTGTGTAAGGGAGCGGCCCTTTTCGCATCCGGGTCCTGGGGTTTCCGCAAGCGGTCAAAAGAAAAGGCCACTCTTCCCGAAGGAAAAGTGGCCTTTTTCTCAGCCGAAACGCCGCCCGATCAGATGCAGATCTGCTGGAGCGGGGCGAAGCCGTTGAAGCAGACCGCCGAGTAGGTCGTCGTGTAGGCGCCCGTGGCGTGGATGCGCACGCGGTCGCCGGCCTTCAGGTCCATCGGCAGCTTGTATTCGGCGCGCTCGTAGAGCACGTCGGCGCTGTCGCAGGTCGGGCCGGCCAGAACGACGGCCTCGCTGTCGCCCTCCCCATCGTCGCCCATCACCTGGATCGGGTACTGGATCGCCTCGTCCATCGTCTCGGCGAGACCGCTGAACTTGCCGATGTCCAGATAGACCCAGCGCTTCACGTCGTTGGCCGACTTGCGGGAGACGAGGACGACCTCGCTCTCGATGATGCCGGCGTTGCCGACCATGCTGCGGCCCGGCTCCACGATGGCTTCCGGCAGGCGGTTGCCGAAGTGGGTGCGCAGGGACTCGAAGATGGCCTGGCCGTAGGCGGTGGTCTCCGGCACGTCGGTGCGGTAGCGGGTCGGGAAGCCGCCGCCCAGGTTGATCATGCCGAGGTCGACGCCCAGCACCTCAAGCTCGCGGAACAGCTGCGCCACCTGGAAGATGGCGTGGTCCCACTGCATCAGGTCCTTCTGCTGCGAGCCGACGTGGAAGGACACGCCGTAGGGAACGACGTTCATGCCCTTGGCCTTCAGCAGCAGCTCCCGCGCCATGGCGAGGTCACAGCCGAACTTGCGCGACAGCGGCCACTCGGCGCCCTCGCCGGAGGTCAGGATGCGGCAGAAGACGCGGGCGCCGGGGGCGGCGCGGGCGATCTTCTCCAACTCCGCCTCGCTGTCGAAGGCGAACAGGCGCACGCCCAGTTCGAAGGCGCGGCGGATATCCGCTTCCTTCTTGATGGTGTTGCCATAGGAGATGCGCTCCGGCGCGCAGCCGGCGGCCAGCACCATCTGGATTTCCGGGACGCTGGCGGTGTCGAAGGCGGAGCCCAGACGGGTCAGCAGGCCGAGGATCTCCGGCGCCGGATTGGCCTTCACGGCGTAGAAGATCCGGGCGTCCGGGAGCGCTTCCTCCAGGTCGTGGTAGTTCGCTTCCACGACGTCCAGATCGACGACGAGGCACGGGGTCTGCGGGCGCTGCTCTTCGAAAAAGCGCGCAATCTTATCGGTCATCTCAGTCTCCCGGACGCAAGATGAAGGTGTCGGACGAATTGTGAAAAAGCAGGGGCGGAGCGGCCGCGCGCTGCTGACCGGTCAAAAAGAAAAGACGGTCAGGCGCTCAGGCCGCCCATACTGGACTGCCGTGTTGCCTTGCGGGGAAGGACCGGACTGGACAGAACCGGAAAGAGTCGGAGACGGGTGAGCCGGCGCCCACCCACAACAACATGAACCATCGTAACCTCCAAGACGCCGCCTTGCTTAAGGGACGGTCGGGGATCACGCGTTACGTCGTTGCATAACCACATCTCGAAAAGGACGAGGGGCGGGCCAGCGGCACGTGCGCTTGCGAGTTGCGGTTACATAGATCGAACGAGCCGCCTTTTAAAGTGAAAAATGCGGCCGGGCGCAAAAAAGTAGCAAGCGTTACGCAAAGGTAAAAATAAGGAGGAATAACATGGACTTGAGTACGGCCATTCCGGCCTGGGACATGGCGGCCCGGCTGGCCGCGGCGGCGGTTTGCGGCGCGGCGCTGGGACTCGACCGCGAGGTCCGGGGCAAGGCGGCGGGGCTGCGCACCCACACGTTGGTGGCCATCAGCGCGGCGGTGACAACCCTGGTTGCGCTGGAGCTTTACTGGGGCATGGCCGGGAAGGGGACCGGCGGGGGCGACATGGACCCCACCCGCGTCATCCAGGGCATCGCCCAGGCCATCGGCTTCATCAGCGCTGGGGTGATGTTCCGCGCCGGGACGACGGTGCGCGGGGCGACCACCGCGGCGGTGATCTGGATGGCCGGCGCGCTGGGCATCGCCTGCGGGGCCGGATTCTACGTGCTGGCGGGGATGGCGCTGGCGCTCTGCCTTGCCGTGACGATCGTCTTCTCCTACGTCCTGCGCTGGATTCCCGACTCGGTCAAGTCCGAGGACTGACCAGAAGCCGGTGGGCCAGCGCGCCGCCCAGCGCGACCAGCCCGATGGCCGTCATCATGGGAAGCTGGCTGTCCGCGTGGGTGTGCCCGAGCACCACGCCGACCAGCGCCGCCACCGTCATCTGCACGAAGCCGACCAGCGAGGAGGCCAGCCCGGCCATCATCGGGTAGGGGCCAACCGCCCCGGCCATGGCGTTGGGCAGGGTCAGCCCGGCGCCCAGCAGGAAGAGGAAGACCGGGGCGATGACCGCCGCCAGATGCAGCACCCCGCCCAGCGCCAGCGCCACCCCGAGCAGCCCGCCGGCCAGCGAAACCGCCGTGCCGGTGCGGATCATCCGCGGCCCGCCCAGCCGCGCGCTCAGCCGCCCGGCGAGGAAGGACCCCACCGCGTAACCCAGCACCACCGCGCCGAAGCTTGCCCCGAACTGCGCGGGCGTCAGGTGCAGCCGCCCGATCAGGACGAAGCTGGACCCGGAAATGAAGGCGAAGATGCCGCTGTAGGCGAAGGCCACCGTCAACATCTGCCCGACGAAGCCGCGGTCGCGCAGCAGCAGCGCGTAGTTGGCGAACAACCGGCCGGGCTGGAGCGCCGTCTCGTCGCGGTTGGCGTTGGTTTCCCCCATCAGAGCCCAGGTGGCGGCCAGGATCAGGGCGGCGAAGCCGGTCAGCAGCAGGAAGTTGCTCCGCCAGCCGAACCACTCCGTCAGGACGCCGCCGAGGATGGGGCCGGCGGCGGGGGCCAGCGTCATGGCCATTGCCATGTAGGCCAGCACGGTGGCGGCCCGGTCGCGCCCGAAGACGTCGCGCACCACGGCCCGCGCCACCACCGGGCCGCAGCAGGCGCCGAGCGCCTGGAAGAAGCGGGCGACGATCAGGGTTTCGATGTCGTCGGTCAGTGCGCAGGCGGCACTCGCCACCAGATAGATGAGGATGCCGCCGAGCAGGGCGGGCCGCCGCCCGAACCGGTCCGACACCGGCCCGTAGACGAGCTGCGACACCGCGAAGCCGGCAAGGAAGACCGAGAGGGTCAACTGCACCGTGGCGATGTCCGTGTCGAACACGGTGACCAGCGTCGGCAGGGACGGCAGGTAGAGGTCGGTGGACAGCGGGCCGAAGGCGACGAGCGCCGTCAGCAGCACGCGGACGGTCAGGGAATCGGGACGGGGCATGGAGGGAGTCGGGCCGGGAACGATGGGGGAGGCGCACTCTAGCAGAGGCTCGGCGCGACCCCGTCACGGCGTTTCGGCATGACCGTCATTTGCAGGTGAAACCATTTCCGTCCCCTCGCCGCTGCCCTCGCCATAACGAAGCAGCCGCGTGCCGTTGGCCTTCAGCCAGAGGCGGGGCGTGCGCACGTCGCCGGTCAGCTGCGCGCACAGCGTCCAGAAGCGCTGGGAATGGTTCATCTCGCGCAGATGCGCCACCTCGTGCCCCACCACGTAATCCAGCACGGACTCCGGCGTCAGGATCAGCCGCCATGAGAAGGAGAGGCGCCCGGTGGCCGAGCAGCTTCCCCAACGGCTCTTGGTGTCGCGCACGGTGACGGCGGCGACCCGCGCGCCGATCAGTGCCGCCTTGGTGCGCGACCGCTCGGCCAGCTCGCGCCGCGCCTCCGCCATCAGGAAGTCACGCACCCGGCGGGCGACATGCTCCGCCCGGCCGCCGACCAGGATCGCGCCGTCCTCGCGCCGGGTCGCCCCGCGCAGGTCCGGGCTGTGCCGGATGATGTGGTCGATCCCCAGATAGGGCACCACCGCCCCGTCGGCGAAGGGAAGCTGCGGCGGCAGGGCGGCCAGCCGCGCCCGGACCCAGCCGTCGTGCCGCCCGACGAAGCGCAGCGCCTCGGCTTCCGGGACGCCCACCGGGATCACCACTTGGATCAGCCCGCGTCCGGCGTCCACCCGCAGGGTCATCCGGCGGGCGCGGGCGCTTTCCCGCAGCTCCAGCGGCACGGGCAGGCCGGCGACCGCCAGGGCGCGCGGGGCCTTGGGGCGTGGAGCCTGGGTTTTGGCCTGGGTTTTGGAGGGGTGGGATTTGCGGCGGAAAAGCATACCTGACTTATAGCCCGCGCGGCCGGCTTGGGCCAATGGGGGCGTTGTCCTTCACATTCAAACGGAATTTGTCCCAAGTGAGTTTTGCATGTGATATTTGACTCCGATGCCCAAGTGGCCAGATAAGTGTGCTGTAATCTCAGTTTTTGCGGTGAAGTTGTGGTCGAGTATACCAGAAAGAACTCAACCGAAGGTCATATGACTGATCGTGCGATCTGGCTTGAGGCTCTGGTCTCCGCCAACGGCGCCGCTCACGCTCTGCTTGGGCTGGACGCGCGGCTTCTCGTGGTCAACCAGGCTTTTGCCGCGGCCTTCAGCCGGCTGCCGGAGGAGGTGGACGGCAAGGATCTGACCGAGTTGGGCGTTCCGGCGGCCATCGTCTCCCAGGTGGAGGCGCAGGTTCGCCGTGTCGTTCTCACCGGGACTCCGGTGTCGGCCTTCGGCCTGCTGCCCCGGGGCGAAATGGTGCTGAGTCCGGTGCGCGACGCGGACGGGGTCGTGACCGCGGTCGCCGCCATCGCCGACACCAACGCCGCCGCTCTGGCTGCCGCCCGCGCCGAGGCCGAGCGCGCGAAGGCCGAGACCGAGCGGGTCCGCCAGGAAGCCGAGACGGGACGCACCGCCATCGGGCGCTTCCTGTCGGCGGCCAGCCACGACCTGCGCCAGCCCTTCCAGGCCATGCACCTGTTCCACCATCTGCTGATGGGGCGCCTGACCGATCCCGGCGCGCGCGATCTGGGCGAGAAGCTGGAAATGTCGATCGAGGCGGCGGAAGCGCTTCTGCGCGCCCTGCTGGACGTGTCGAAGCTGGAGGCCGGGCTGGTCCGGATGCAGGTGCAGACCTTCCCCATCGACGAGACGCTGGGTCGCCTGCTCAACGAGTTCGCGCCGGAGGCCGACGCCAAGGCCCTGCGCTTCAACGTCCGCCCCGCGGACGCGGAGGTGAGCACCGACCCGGTGCTGCTGGAGCAGCTTCTGCGCCCGATCCTGTCGAACGCCCTGCGCTTCACCGAGTCGGGCGGCGTGCTGCTGGCGGCGCGGCGGCGCGGCGGGGCGCTGCGCATCGAGGTGTGGGACACCGGCCTCGGCATCGCTCCCGCCGACCAGTCGGCGATCTTCGACGACTTCCGCCAACTCGGCAACCCGAACCGCGACCGCCGGCACGGGCTGGGGCTCGGCCTCGCCATCGTCCGGCGCCTCGCGACGCTGCTGGGTTTGACGGTTTCGCTGCGCTCGGTGCCCGGCAAGGGGTCCGTCTTCGCGGTGGACGTCCCGCTGGCGGCGGCGAGCGCCGCGGAACTGCCGGTCGAGAGCAGCAGCGCGGCGTGACGGGGCGGGGAGCCGCCTTTCCTCCTTCCCACCGAACGAACAGAGAGCGCCGTCCTCGCTTGCGCTTGCCGACCCGTCCATCGGCGCCGCGCCGGGCGTCGATGGAGCGCGCATACTTCCTCTGAAGGCCGGGGCCGTTCACGGCCCGCCGGCCCCGGCGTCATGGTCTGGGTGCGCCACGGGCGTGGCCTGGGATCGGAGGGAAGCATGCATCGCAAAGCAGGGTGCCGGCTGGCCGGTTGTCTGGCGGGGATGACGATGGCCGTCTTCGTCGTCCTGCCCGCCGCCGCGCAGACGACGAGCCTGGACTGGGACCAGCGCGGCTGTGTCTTCGGTCCCCGGCCCGGCCTGGACCGGCTGGTGCCCGGCTACAACCCCGGTGCGCAGCCCTACTACTGCCCGCCGCCCGCCGCGCTGTATCCCGCGCCGCCGGTCGCGGCCCCGACGGCGTCGCTCTATCTGTCGGCGCCGAGCCGGTCCTACTGCCTGCTGCGCTCCTCCGGCCTGATGGGGGACAGCCTGTCGCAGATGGCCGGGTCCCTGTGCCGGGACGACTCCGCGCTGTGGGCACTCGCCCAAACATGGCACCCCGAGAGATGACGTAAAGGTGATAGTCCGTACTGATACGTACGGCTGATTGACAGCCTCCCCCTCTGTCCTTAAGGCTTGCAAAAAAGAAACACACATGCGGGGAGGAAAATCATCAATGTCGGCGCAACATCCGCCACCGCCTTAAGTCCCGTTCCATGCCTTACGCAGGATCAACGTTGCAACCGCCAGGAGCGGATGCGGCGCGCCCCTGCGCGCGTGTTCCGGACACGTCACCAAATCTTCACAAGACCGTCGCGGGACCGCAACCCGCGCCCTGCATGTCAGCACATCACGCAATCGATTGGTTCCAGGGAGAGACCACCATGCTGACCCGCCGCAAGCTCGCCGTCTCGACGGCCGCCTTCGCGCTCGCCGCCGGTTTCACCGGCGCCGCTTACGCCCAGCAGAAAACCGTCGTCGAATTCTGGCATGGCCTGCCCCAGCCGCTCGGGGGCCAGCTCGAGCAGGTGGTGAAGGGCTTCAACGACAGCCAGGACAAGGTCCAGGTCAACCCGACCTTCAAGGGCAGCTATCCGGAGACGATGCAGGCGGCCATCGCCGCCTTCCGCGCCGGCAACGCCCCGCACGTCGTGCAGATGTTCGAGGTCGGCACCGCCACCATGCTGTCCGCCGGCCCGGCCATCAAGCCGGTGCACCAGCTGATGAGCGAGACGGGGTCGGGGCTCGACGCCGCGGCCTACATCCCGGCGGTCCGGGGCTATTACAGCTCCAAGGACGGCAAGATGATGGCCCTACCGTTCAACAGCTCCACCACCATCACCTTCTACAACAAGGACGCCTTCCAGAAGGCCGGGCTCGACCCCAACAAGCCGCCGGCGACCTGGCCGGAGGTGGCCGACGCGGCGCGCAAGCTGAAGGCGGCGGGCGTGACCTGCCCGATGACCTTCTCCTGGCCGACCTGGACGCAGTTCGAGCAGGTCGGCGCACTCCACGACAAGCCCTTCGCGTCGGAGGCCAACGGCTTCGGTGGGCTGAACGCCACGCTGAAGATCAACGACCCGTTCTTCGTGAAGCATCTCCAGACGCTGATCGACCTGCAGAAGGAAGGCGCGCTGCGTTACGGCGGCCGCGACAACGCCGCGGACTCGCTGTTCCCGTCGGGCGAATGCGCGATGATCCAGGCCTCGTCCGGCCTGCGCGGGCGCATCGTCAAGGAGGCCAAATTCAATTGGGGCGCCGCTCCGCTGCCCTACTGGCCGGACGCCATTTCCTCGCCGAAGAACTCGATCATCGGCGGCGCCGCCTTCTGGGTGATGACCTCGCCCAAGCGCACCGCTGACGAGTACAAGGCCGTCGCCGCCTTCTTCAGCTACCTCGCCCGCCCGGAGGTGGACGCCAAGTGGCACATGGACACCGGCTACGTCCCGGTGACGCTGCAGGGCTTCGAGATGGCGAAGAAGGAGGGCTTCTACGACAAGAACCCCGGCGCCGAGGTGCCGGCGGAGCAGTTGACCCGCACCGCCACCACGGAGAACACCATGGGGCTGCGGCTGGGCAACCTGCCGGAAATCCGCAACATCATCCAGGAGGAGATGGAGCGGGCGTTCCAGGGCCAGCAGACCGCCCAGCAGGCGCTGGACAACGCGGTGAAGCGCGGCGACACGGTCCTGCGCAACTTCGAGCGCGCCAACAAGAACTGAGCAACACGGGCCAAAACCCGACGTCATATCCCCTCTCCCCCCTGGGGAGAGGGTTAAGGGTGAGGGGGTTGCGCTTTTGCCGGACGTGCCGGAAACGCGCAACCCCCTCACCGGCTCTCAGCGGATGCCCATAGGCATCCGCCTGACGCCGTCAGCGCTGGCCATAGGCCAGCGCGAGAGGCCCTTCGGGCTGCCCTCTCGCCAGAGGGGAGAGGGTTGAAAGGGATTCCATGCAACGTCGCGTGATTTTCGACAACAGGGCGTTGCCCTACCTGCTGCTGGCGCCGCAGGTGGCGGTGACGTTGATCTTCTTCATCTGGCCGGCGGCGCAGGCGCTGTGGCAGTCGGTGCATCTCCAGGACGCCTTCGGGCTGCGCAGCCAGTTCGTCGGGCTGGAGAATTTCCAGGCGGTGCTGAGCGACCCGAACTATCTGGAGACGGTCAAGACCACCATCGTCTTCAGCGCGTCGGTGACCCTCCTGTCGCTGGTCTCCGCGCTGGGGCTGGCGGTGCTGGCCGATGCGAAGATCCGGGCGGCGTCCGCCTACAAGACGCTGCTGATCTGGCCCTACGCGCTGGCGCCCGCGGTGGCGGCGGTGCTGTGGATGTTCATCTTCAACCCGGACATCGGCATCCTGGGCCGCGCGCTGAACAACCTCGGCTACGCCTGGGACTACCGGCTGAACGACGGGCAGGCGCTGACCATGGTCATCCTGGCGGCGAGCTGGAAACAGGTCTCCTACAACTTCATCTTCTTCCTGGCCGGGCTGCAGGCCATCCCGCGCTCCGTGCTGGAGGCGGCGAGCATCGACGGGGCGGGGGCGGTGCGCCGCTTCTGGACGATCACCTTCCCGCTGCTGTCGCCGACCACCTTCTTCCTGCTGGTGGTGAACATCGTCTATGCCTTCTTCGAGACCTTCGGCACGATCCACGCCCTGACCCATGGCGGGCCGGGCAAGGCCACGGAGACGCTGATCTTCCGCGTCTACCAGGACGGCGTGGTCAACCACGACCTGGGCGGCTCCTCGGCGCAGTCGGTGATCCTGATGGTCATCGTCATCGCGCTGACCGCCATCCAGTTCCGCTTCGTCGAGCGCAAGGTGCATTACTCATGAACCGCGACCGCGACACCCCGCGCTCCGGCGGGCGCCTGATGGACATGGTCCCGCACCTGATCCTGATGCTGGGCGTCCTGATCTTCGCCTTTCCGATCTACGTGACGGTCATCGGTTCGACCTGGGACGCCGCCACCATCGGGCGCGGCAACCTGCCGCTGACGCCCGGCGGGGAGATGCTGAACAACTACGCCTCGGCCTGGAGCGAATCGCAGGGCAACCGCGTCATGCACACGCCCGTGCGCATCATGATGTGGAACAGCCTCGTCATGGCGCTGGTCATCGCGCTGGGCAAGATCGCCATCTCGATCATCTCGGCCTACGCGGTGGCCTTTTTCCGCTTCCCGCTGCGCATGGTCTTCTTCTGGATGATCTTCATCACGCTGATGCTGCCGGTGGAGGTGCGGATCATCCCGACCTACGAGGTGGTGGCCAACCTCGGGCTGATCGACAGCTACGCCGGGCTGACCATCCCGCTGATCGCCTCGGCCACGGCGACGCTGCTGTTCCGGCAATTCTTCCTGACCATCCCGGACGAGCTGGTGGAGGCCGCGAAGATCGACGGGGCGGGGGCGCTGCGCTTCTTCGTGGACGTGGTGCTGCCCCTGTCGCGCACCAACATCGCGGCGCTGTTCGTCATCCTCTTCATCTATGGCTGGAACCAGTATCTCTGGCCGCTGCTGATCACCAACAGCGCGGAGATGGAGACGGTGGTCATCGGCATCACCAAGATGATCGGCAACGGCGAGGCCGCGACCGACTGGAACCTCATCATGGCGACGACGGTGCTGGCCATGCTGCCGCCGGTGGCGGTGGTCGTGCTGATGCAGCGTTGGTTCGTCAAAGGCCTTGTGGACAGTGAGAAATAAGAAATGGCAACGGTCGATCTGAATCGGGTCCGCAAGTCCTACGGCGCCGTCGAGGCCATCAAGGGCATCGACATCAGCGTCGCGGATGGGGAGTTCCTCGTGCTGCTCGGCCCCTCGGGCTGCGGCAAGTCCACGCTGCTGCGCATGGTCGCCGGGCTGGAGAGCATCACCGGCGGCGAGATCGCCATCGGCGGGCGGGTGGTCAACAAGCTGGAGCCCAAGGACCGCGACATTGCCATGGTGTTCCAGAACTACGCGCTCTACCCGCACATGAGCGTGTTCGACAACATGGCCTACGGCTTGAAGATCCGTGGCCTGCCCAAGGCGGATATCCAGGCCCGCGTCGCCAAGGCCGCGGAGATCCTGGAGCTGAACCGCTTCCTCGACCGCCGGCCCAGCCAGCTTTCCGGCGGGCAGCGGCAGCGCGTCGCCATGGGCCGCGCCATCGTGCGCGAGCCCGCCGCCTTCCTGTTCGACGAGCCGCTGTCGAACCTGGACGCCAAGCTGCGCACCCAGATGCGCGTCGAGATCAAGCGGCTCCAGGACCGGCTGGGCATCACCAGCCTCTACGTGACGCACGATCAGGTCGAGGCGATGACGCTGGCCGACCGCATCCTGGTGATGAATCACGGGGTGGCCGAGCAGGTCGGCACACCGCTGGAGGTCTACCAGCGTCCGGCCAGCCTGTTCGTGGCCGGCTTCATCGGGTCGCCGCCGATGAACGTGCTGGACGCGCGCTTCGACGCCGCCGGGCAGGGGGTGGTGCTGCCCGGCGGCACCGCTTTCGTCCTGCCGCGCCCGCGGCCCGACATGGCCGGGCGGCCGGTCAAGCTCGGCGTACGGCCGGAGCATCTGGCCCCAGAAAATTTGGGCACGCCCGGCGACGGGCCGCTGATCGTCACGGTCGATCTGGTGGAGGCCCTGGGCGCCGACACGGTGGTCTACGGCCGCCTGCCGGACGGCGAGGGGATGGTGGTCCGAGTCGCCGGCCTGCCGTTCTGCCGCGAGGGCGAAACCCTGCGCGTCGGCGCGCCGCCCGACGCCCTGCACCTGTTCGACTCGGAGAGCGGACGGCGTTTGCCGGATTGAACGGGGTGGGGCGGTTGCAATCGCCCGTGTCCCGTGCCCCACTGTCGATCCGTCATGTCCCGCCGGAAACAAGGATAAGAAACGTCATGAAGCTCTACCTGAAGCCGGGCGCCTGCTCGCTGTCGCCGCACATCGTCCTGCGCGAAAGCGGTCTGGCCTTCGATGTCGCGGCCGTCGACCTCGTTGCCAAGACACTGGAGGACGGCAGCGATTTCCTGGCCGTCAACCCGAAGGGCCAGGTGCCGACGCTGGCGTTCGACGACGGCGCCATCCTGACCGAGGGCGCCGCCATCGTGCAGTGCATCGCCGACCGCGTGCCGGAGACCGGTCTGCTGCCCGCCGTCGGGACGATGGAGCGTTACCGCGTGCTGGAGTGGCTGAACTTCATCGGCACGGAGTTGCACAAGACCTTCAGCCCGCTGTTCCGTCCGACCACGCCGGACGCCTTCAAGGACATCGCCAAGCAGACGCTGACGGCCAAGTTCGCGGTGGTGGAGGCCGGGCTGACCGGCAAGGATTACCTGACGGGTGACCGCTTTACGGTGGCCGACGCCTATTGCTTTACGGTGCTGCGCTGGGCGCCGCGGGTCGGCCTGCCGCTGGACGGCTGCCCGAACATCACCGCCTACATGGCCCGCGTCGCCGCGCGCCCGGCGGTGGCCGCGGCTCTGGCGGCGGAAGGGATCGCCTGACCTCTTGCCGGATGGGGAGAGGCACACCTGTTCGATCCCGAGACAGGCTGGTGATTACCCGAGTAGGCTGCTCAGGCAATCACCAGCAGGGAGGGGGCGAAGACCCCGACGAGCATGAGCGCAACCGACCGCAAACCCGTTCCGCCCTTCCACCTCGCCTTCCCCGTTCGCGACAAGGAGGAGGCGCGCGCCTTCTACGCCGGCCTGCTGGGCTGCGGGGTGGGGCGTGAGTCCGATCGTTGGATCGACTTCGACCTGTACGGCCATCAGGTGGTGGCTCATGTGACGGAGGATGCCGGAACCCGCGCCACCAACCCGGTCGATGGCGAGGACGTGCCGGCCAGCCATTTCGGCGTGATCCTGGACTGGGACGACTGGCACGCGCTGGCCGACAGGCTGAAGGCCGAAGGCGTGCGATTCCTCATCGAGCCGCAGATCCGCTTCAAGGGTCAGGCGGGCGAGCAGGCCACCATGTTCTTCCTCGATCCGAGCGGGAACGCCCTTGAGTTCAAGAGCTTCCAGGACATGGGGCAGATTTTCGCGCGGTGATGCCGGCGGCATGAGTCCATGCCAATCACGCTTGGCCCTCCTCCCCATCGGGCGGAGGGCTTTTTCATGTCGACACGCGATTATTTCCTCATTTCATTCGTGTATCGACAAAAGAAAAAGTGAAATATCACCGACGCAAGCACGCTGTTCGTTGTCCTGCTTTTGTATTCTGTTTTTGATTAGATAGATAAGTAATGAAAATAATGCCCTTGTGTGCATTTTATTGTTGTTGACTCTTTATTTTGCTCATGACAGATCTTGCTCGGAGAGCATCCGCCAAACAATGTTCAGCCACGTGCTGTTGTGTGCATGAGCGAACACGGGTGAGGAGCCTTTGTTCGGAGAACATGATCAACCGATCGGCGAACGCCGGCGGTCGGTCAAATGAAAAGATTCTCCGAACATTCATTGGAAGATGCATGAAATAAGTGGGGAATCGACATGAGCGTCATCAATGGAACGTCCGCGTCCGAAGTGATCGATTTGCGGGGATTGGTTCCCGGGCAGTACGAGACCGCCAACGGCTCGGCCGCGGGTGCAGGCAACGACACCGTGTATGGCAGCAGCTATCCTGACGTGATCCAGGGGGGGAGCGGTGCCGATCTCCTCTACGGTTTCAATGGAAACGACATTCTGGTCGGCGACGACGGCAACGACACGCTGTATGGCGGCAACGGGAGCGACAGCCTTCTGGCCAGTTCGGGGAACGATCACCTGCTGGGCGAAGCCGGTGACGACACGCTGTATGGCGGGGCGGGCAACGACGTCTATTATCATTCGGCGAATGGCGGCGTCGATCTCATCAACGATGACAAGTCGGAAGCCGGAATGCCGGGCTATGGCGGCGGAACGTCCGACGTCGTGTACTTCACCGATGTGACGATGGCGAACCTCGCCTTCTTCCGTCCGACGGGAAGCAACGACCTGTGGATCTCCAGCGTGGCCGATTTCAGCGACGGCTATCTGAATGATGGCGTGATCATCCAGGACTTCTATCTGGGTGGCAACAACACCATCGAGTATCTTTACAGCTCCGACTCTTACGCAGTCAATCTGACGACGCTGCTCTGACCGGCCCATCGTCACGAAACGGCAAAGCCGCCGCGGCCATCGCGGCGGCTTTTCTTTGATGGGCAAGGAAATGGTTCGACGCCATCGGCATTTCTTTCACCCTCGCTGGGAAAATTCGGCTCTGCGCATCCGGTCCACCGTCCCTTCCGCCCCCCTTCCGCCGTGGCGGATGCCTGCGGTCAGGCGCTGCCGGCGATGGCACGGAAACTGCTAAGGGGGAAGTTGCCGAGGGGGAGTCAACGATCAACCAGGGGGTGTTTCATGAGCAGCCTGTCCATCTCCGCGCCGGGATATGGCCCGTCAGGCGCGTACGCACTGAACGGTGGCGGGGGCACCCGCTTTTCGGCGGCGACCAAGGCCACGCCGGAGATGATGGCGCGGGTCGGGGTCGGCGATTCCGCCTTTCAGCAGCAGATGAGGATCGCCGGTGATCCCAACGCCGTGGACCCGGCAGTCGCGGCACGCAGCCGCGCCGTGCAGGCGCACACCGTGTTCCGGCAGGGCGGTCAGGTCGTCGCCGCCGTCTGGCGGGACGGCCAGACGCAGATGAGCAACGGGCTTGCGGCGCGGCTCGACTGGTCCGTGCTGGAGCGGCAGACCGCCGCCCTGTCCGAAGCGCAGCGGCGGGACGTGATCGCCGCGGCCATCGCCAAACAGCTCGGCGGGAGCGCCCAGGTCCAGCGCTACGGCGACAGCGGCGCTGCGCCGACCCGTGGCGCGGTGATCGACGAGCAGGCCGTGGCAAATCGCGCGGTGCGCGGCGGGCGGTGATCCCGCCGCGCACCCAACAGGCACAGGTTGCTTGGACTCAGGCCGCGGACCGCTTGTTCCCGCCCGGCTGGCCGCCGTGCGGGGCCGGGCGGCGGTTGTGGCGGTTCTGCTGGTTGGCCGACACCTTGGCCTTCAACGGCTGGTCGCCGGTGGCGCCGGCAACCCGCGCGCCCTGCGGCGCCTGCGGCTTCGCACCCTGGGCCTTCGGCGCCTGAGCCCTCTGGCCCTGCGGCTTGCCGCCACCCGGCTGCTGCTGGGGCTGGCCGCGGCCCGGACGGGGCTGCTTGGGCGCCGGCTTCGGCGGCTTGGCCGAGGAGGCGTGGATCGCCGCCACCACCGACGCGTGGTAGGGATGGTCGTGGTCCGCCGGGACCGGCTGGCGGATGGTCTTCTCGATGGCCTTCAGATAGGCCACCTCCTCCGCGTCGCAGAAGGACACCGCGCTGCCGTCGGTGCCGGCGCGGGCGGTGCGGCCGATGCGGTGGACGTAGCTTTCCGGCTCGTTCGGCAGGTCGAAGTTGATGACGTGCGTGATGCCGTCGATGTCGATGCCGCGCGCCGCGATGTCGGTCGCCACCAGCGCCTTCAGGTCGCCGCTGCGGAAGGATTCCAGCGCGCGCACGCGGGCCGACTGCGACTTGTCGCCGTGGATCGCGTCGGCCGGAACGCCGGCCTTCTTCAGATGGTCGGCGATGCGGTCGGCGCCGTGCTTGGTGCGGGCGAAGACGATCGTCCGCTCCATGGCGCCCTCCTGGAGGAGGTCGGCGAGCAGGCGGCGCTTGTCGGCGCGGTCCACGAACAGCACGCGCTGGGCGATGCGCTCCACCGTGGTGGACTGCGGCGCCACCTCGATCCGCTCGGCGTCGGTCAGGATGCTGTGCGCCAGCTCGACCACGGCTTCCGGCATGGTGGCGGAGAACAGCAGGGTCTGGCGCTGCTTCGGCAGGACCGCGACCACCTTCCGCACATCGCGGATGAAGCCCATGTCGAGCATGCGGTCGGCCTCGTCCAGGACGAAGATCTCGACCTGGTCGAGCACGCACTGCTTCTGGGCCATCAGGTCCAGCAGGCGGCCCGGAGTCGCCACCAGCACGTCGATGCCGCGGGCGAGTGCGGCGACCTGCGGGCTCTGCCCGACGCCGCCGTGGATCACCGTGCGGCGGATCGGCAGGTGCCGGCCGTAGGTGCGGAAGCTCTCGCCGATCTGCAGCGCCAGTTCGCGCGTCGGCGTCAGGATCAGCGTGCGCGGCGCCTTGGCCTGCGTCCGCTTCTTGTTCTGGAACAGCCGCTGCAGGATCGGCAGGGTGAAGGCGGCGGTCTTGCCGGTGCCGGTCTGGGCGAGGCCGAGCACGTCGCGGCCTTCCAGAAGAACGGGGATGGCGCCGGCCTGGATCGGCGTGGCGGTCTGGTAACCCTCTTCGGCGACGGCGCGCAGAAGGGGCTCGATCAGGCCGAGGCCACTGAATTCGGTCATACGGGGAGGGTCCTGGTCACGTGAACAGAGGCTGCACCTGGGCCGTGCCCGGACGGTGCCGGGGCGGCGTGGCTTGGGGCGCTCCGCCGCGGGAGTGCGCGGAGCCATCAATTCACCGTGGGAAGGCGCAAGCGGCGCCGGTACCGGGACGACGAGGAGCCGGCAACCCCAAAGCAAAATCGACCGACCACACATAGGCGGTGGGGCGGCTTTTGGCAAGCAAACAAGGGCCTTGGCCGCGTTCCGGACCGGAAATGTCCCTGGGTCGGGCGGCCATGGCGGAGGACAGTGGGGGCGGGAGGTGTCGCTTTGCGCGGAGTGCGGCTTTTTGCCGCGTTAATTCCCGGACAAAAAAACGGGGTATAGGATTGCGAATGAATTTCAGTATTATGATCGGCGCTGCAGCATGGCGCCCCGGATCGCGGGACACGGCGCCGCAACGGATGGCAAAGGCGGTGGGGCAATGACGTCGCGTCTCGAATCCTTGTGCCTGGAAAAGGGACTGAAGATGACCGGCCAGCGCCGGGTCATCTCCCAGGTCCTGTCGGAGTCGGAGGACCATCCCGACGTGGAGGAGGTCCACCGCCGCGCCATCCTGATCGACCCGCGCATTTCCATCGCCACGGTCTACCGGACCATGCGCCTCCTGGAAGACGCGCAGGTGATCGAGAAGGTGGACCTGGGCGACGGCCGCGCCCGCTATGAAGAGGCGTCCACCGACCATCACCACCACCTGATCGACACGCGCAGCGGGCGGATCATCGAATTCGCCAGCCCGGAGCTGGAGGCGCTGAAGGAGCGCATCGCGCGGGAGCTGGGCTACCGCATCGTCGGTCACCGGCTGGAAATCTACGGCGTTCCGCTCGACAGCGTGTCTCTCGACGGTGGCGACGCGCTGGACGGCAACTCTGGGGAAGGCGGGGAGCGTCGATGAAGAGCATGCGCTGGCTGACGATCGACCCCTACCCGGCGGTGAGCCTGAATTGCCGCGACGCGGTCCAGCGCTGCTACGCCGGCCTGTGCGACTGCGGCCAGCCGGAGCGCTACGCGCTGGAAGCGGCGGTGACCGTCTTCCGCTACCACCATCCCGAAACCCCGCCCTTCCAGGCGGAAACCATCGTCAGCCAATGGGTCGCCGGCCCGGTCCGGCACTGACCGCCGCCCGGCGCCCGTCTCTCTCCGCCCATCTCACTCTGCCAATCTCTCACCAGGGCCGCCGCTTGCGTTCCAGCGTGTCGGTGGCGAAGTCCTCGGGCCGCAGGGGCTTGGCGAAGTCCGGCGGGGCGAGCTGGTTGTCGAGGCCGTTCACCACATAGCGGTCGCCCGTGAGGTCGTAGGTGATCTCCAAGGCCGGGGCGAAGACGGGCACCTGGGGATAGGCGATCCCGTGCGCCTCCGCGTAGCGGACCAGATCGCCCTTGGCGTCGTAATGGTCGGCCATGACGATCTGCCAGGAATCCTCGTCCAGATAATAGGTGCGTTCCGGCAGGGCATGGCGGAAGCCGGATTTCAGCCGCGCCTCGACGATCCACACCCGGTGCATTTCGTAGCGCAGGAACTGTGGGTTGGGATGGCCCAGCCACAGGAAATCCGCCGGAGCCAGATTGGGCGTGTTCATCCGGCTGGCGTTGTAGGGCACATACATCTCCCGGCGCGTCACCAGCGCGAAGTCGAAACGGTCGAGCGGTCCGCCGAACATGTCCAGCATGTCGGCGGTGCGGATGCCGCCGCTGGCCGGGTCCGGCGTGTCGTAGACGAAGTCGGGCGCGCGGACGGGCTTGCCGGTTTCCCCCTGCCGGAACCAAGCGGCGAAACCGGCCTGGATCGGGTTCAGCGTGCCGTGCAGCAGCAGGGTGGTCCCGGCCTCCGCCTTGGGCATCAGGGTGGTGCGGCGGTAGTGAAAGGGGCGGCCGCCGTCGATCCCGGCGGCGTAGCTGGATTGCCAGTCCTCGCGGTAGACCGCCGCGGTGTAGATGCCGCCGGATTCCGGCAGGACGGTGGCGCCGGTGCGGCTGAAGGAATTGCCGCGCCAGCGCAGGATGTGGTTCCACATCGCCTGCACGCCGTTGGCCGGGATGGGGAAGGGCACGCCCACCCGCGCCCCGCTCAACGCCAGACCGTTCTCGCCCAGCTTGGCGCGCCGGGCGTTCTCGATCGTTTCGTCGTAGACGCGCTGGGGAGCGGCGGCGCTGCGGTTGCTGGGGAAGACCGGGATCTCGAAGGACGGATACTTGGTCAGCATCGCCTGCAGGCCGGCGGACAGGCGGACCTTGTAGCGGTCCAGATCCGCCGGACCCACGGTGAACCAGCGCCCATCCTCGTCGTAGGGGTCGGGCAGATGGGTGCCCGGCTTCCAGCCGTTGGGGACACGGGTCAGCCCTCCCTTCCAAGGCGGGATGGCCCGCGTTCGGCTGGGGCCGCGCACCGCGCCGAAGGGGGTCAGTTCCTCTCCCAGGGCAGGAACCTTCTCCTGCGCGGCGATCGGGGCCGCGTAGGGGAGCACCGGCAAGGAGAGCAGCAGGCTGGAGAACTGGCGGCGGTTCATGCGCGTCTCGCGGCGTGGCGGGTCGCGGGGACGATACCCCAATCGCGCGCCGGTTCGAACGGACAAAGGGTGTTTAAAGCGGATTGCAATCCGCTTCGGACCGCGGCGGCGGTCCCGGTCGCACATGCGACCGGAGTCCGCCTCTCGCGGGAACAGAGTTCCCGCTGGCGGCAGGCGGATGCCATCGGCATCCGCTGAGAGCCGGCGAATGAGGCGATATGAGTCTAAAGCGAACGGAAGTTCGCTTTAAGGGGCGTTCAGGGCTCCGACGCCGCGGCGATGAATCGTTCGACCTCCCGCATCGCCTGCTCAAGCGCCGCGGCCAGCGCGGTCACCCGCTCCCACGGGACGTCCTGCATCACCGCCTGCTCCAGCGCCTGCGCCGCGTCGCCGAGCGGCGTCGCCCCGGCGTTGCGGGAGCAGCCCTTCAGATTGTGGGCGCCGGCATGGATCGCCGTTCCGTTCCGCGCGGCGACGGCGTCGCTGACCTCGTCCGCGATGTGGCGGCCGATCCCGACGAAGTCGTTCAGCAGCTCGTCCATCAGCGCCCGGTCGTCGCCGCAGAGCCGGCGCAGGACATCGAGGTCGATCGGGGGCTGGTCGAGCTGCGGGGTCGTCGCGGGTGGGGAGGACCGGGAGGGTGCCACCGGGTCGGCCACTGCGGGCGGTAGGAAGCGGGACAGCGCGGCGTCGAGCTTCGCCAGATCCAGCGGCTTGCTCAGCGCCTCGTCCATGCCGGCCGCGCGGTAGCTCTCGATGTCCGCCGGGGCGGCGTTGGCGGTCAGGGCGACGATCGGCAGATGGGCGCCGGTGGCGCGCTCCGCCGCGCGGATGCGGCGGGTCAGCTCGACCCCGTCCCCTTCGGGCATCTGGATGTCGGTCAGCAGCAGGGCGTAGCGCCGCCGCCCCAGTGCGGCCAGGGCCTCCGCCCCGCCGTTGGTCAGCTCCGCCGTGTGGCCCAGCGAGGTGAGCTGCATCTGCAGGACTTTCCGGTTGATGGCGTTGTCCTCCGCCACCAGGATCAGCCGCCCGCGGGCCTCCGCCTCGGTGATGGCGCGCTCCGGACTCAGCACGGCCGGGGCGCAGCGCACGGCGGGCGGCGGGTCTTCGCCGGATGCGGCGTCCGTCAGGGCGCGCCCGGCGGCCACCGCCACGGCGCGCACCAGGGGCGTGCGGCGGACCGGTCGGCTCACCGGGACCGATCCGTCGGCGAGGCGGCCGCCGACGGTGGTGGGGTCCTGCAGCAGCACCGTCGGCACCTGCGCTTCCCCGACGCGGCGGCCCAGCAATTGCGGCGCCTGGGCGGCGGCGGGGGTGTGCAGAGCCTCGTCCACCACCACGACGTTCAGGGCGCCGCGTTCCGTTTGGGCCATGCGGGCCTGTTCGGCCAAGGCGTCCGGTTGTCCGGCGGCCAGCACGCGTGCCCCGGCCGCTTCCAGATAGTGGGCGACGATCCGGCGCTCCTCCATGTCCGGCAGGCCGACCAGGACGGTCAGGCCGGAGAGGCCCGGTTCGTCCACCGCCGCGGGACCGGGCGGGGGCTCGGGCGGGGCGGCGTCGGCCGTGGCGCTCAGCGTCAGCTCGACCCAGAAGGTGGAGCCCACCCCCGGCGCGCTGTCCACCCCGATCTCCCCGCCCATCAGCGCGACCAGCCGCCGGCTGATCGACAGGCCCAGCCCGGTGCCGCCGAAGCGCCGGGCGGTCGAGCTTTCCGCCTGGGTGAAGGGCTGGAAGAGCTGGCGGCGCGCCGTCTCGGAAATGCCGATGCCGGTGTCCGCCACCTCGATGCGCAGCCGGGTGCCGCCCTGGCTGTTGCCGTCCATCCTGGCGGCCAGGGTGGCCTGGACGACGATGCGCCCGCGCTCGGTGAACTTGATGGCGTTGCCGCACAGGTTGAACAGGATCTGGCGCAGCCGCACCGGATCGCCGATCAGCGCCGGCGGGATCGCCGGGTCCACGTAGGTCAGCAGCGCCAGCCCCTTGGCCCGCGCCGCCGGGGCCAGCGTCTCGGCCACCCCTTCGACCAGGGCGGGGACGGAGACGGGCACCTGCTCCAGGTCCATCTTGCCGGCCTCGATCTTCGAGAAGTCGAGGATGTCGTCGATGATCCGCAGCAGCGAGGCCGCCGATTCCCGCATGGTCGCCACGGTGTCGCGCTGCCCGCCGTCCAGCGGCGTGCGCTCCAGCAACTCCAGCATGCCCAGCACGCCGTTCATCGGGGTGCGGATCTCGTGGCTCATGGTGGCGAGGAAGGCGGACTTGGCGGTGGTCGTCTGCTCCGCCTGTTCCTTGGCCTGTTCCATCCGGCGCTCGGCCAGCTTGCGCCGGGTGATGTCGTAGACCCAGGCGAGATGGACCGGGCGGCCGTCGAGCAGCGTCGGGTCCACCGACACCAGCGCCCAGAAGACGGAGCCGTCGGCCCGCCGCACCCGCACCTCGGCGTCGCGCAGCGAGCGGCGGAAGAAGGTCCAGTGCGTCTCGTGCGCCTCGGTGTTGTCCGGCTCGATGAACAGGTCCGCGATGGAGACGCCGATCAGCCGCTCCTTCGGCACGCCCAGCAGATGGACCAGCCGGTCGTTGCACATCACGAGGACGCCGTCGTGGGTGTAGGCGCAGACGCCGACCGGGCTCGACTCCAGGATGGCGCGCATCTGCTCGCGACTCTGCCGCAGCTCGTGCGTGCGTTCGGCCACCTTGGTCTCGATGAAGCGGATGTGGTCGTAGGCGCGCAGCGCCGCGATCACCGCGGTGAACAGCCCCTCCGCCGACAGGTCGGCCTTCGACTTGTAGTCGTTGATGTCGCAGCCGACGATCACGTCGCGCTGCGGCGCCTGCCCCGGCTGGCCGGTGCGCAGGATGATGCGGACGTCGAGGTTTCCCAGCACGCCGCGTACCCAGCGGACCAGCGTCAGCCCGGCGTCCTCCTCCTCCATCACCACGTCCAGCAGGATGACGGCGATGTCCCGGCGGGCGCGCAGAACGGCGCGCGCCTCGGCGGCGGAGCGGCAGCCGATCAGCTCCAGCCGGCGGCCCTGGAACTCCACGTCGTCCAGCAGGAGGGCGGTCATGGAATGGACGTCGTCCTCGTCGTCCACCACCAGGATGGGCCAGGGCGGGGTGTCGTCCCCGTCCTCGCCCTCCTCGTCGGCGAACAGGATCTCGTCGTCTGAGTTGGGGTCGGTGTCGGGCATGATCAGCTCGTCGGTCATGCTGCGTCCGTCATGCTGCATCGGTTGCCGGACCCTTCCCGGTGGCGCTGGCCATCCGGGGCGCCGTCACGGGAATCCGCAGGAGGAAGGTGGTGCCCCCGCCTGTGGGGTGGTCGGGGGCGGAGTCGCTTGGGGCCGGGCTGTCCACCGAGATCCGGCCCCCCAGCGATTGCGTCACCAGGTTGAAGACGATGTGAAGGCCGAGGCCGCTGCCCCCGGTGCCGCGCTTGGTCGTGAAGAAGGGTTCGAACACCTTGGGCAGATTGTCCGGGGCGATCCCGACCCCGTCGTCGGAAAAGCGGATGTCCAGCTCGCCGTCCGGCAGCTCCGCCACGCTCAGCGCCATCGTGCCCTCGCGGCCGTCGGGGAAGGCATGGATCAGCGCGTTGATGACCAGATTGGTGATGACCTGGCTGAGCGCGCCGGGGTAGCCGTCCATGGTGATGCCGTCCGGGCAGGCGACGGTCATGCGGTGCGGACTCTTGCGCAGGCGCGGTCCCAGCGAGGTGATGATCTCGTCCAGATAGGAGCGCAGGTCGAAGCGGCGGCGCTCCTGGCTGGTCTGGTCGACGGCGACGCGCTTGAAGCTCTGGATCAGTTCCGCCGCGCGGGTCAGGTTCTGTTCGATCAGCCGCGAGGATTCGCCAGCCGCCACCACGTAGGCGGTCAGGTCGGACTTCTTCAGGGTGCCCTTCGCGAAGGCCTCGGTCAGCGTCCGCGTCTTCGACGCCAGATGGGTGGAGCAGCTGTAGGCGATGCCCACCGGCGTGTTGATCTCATGCGCGACGCCGGCCACCAGCAGGGCGAGCGAGGCCATCTTTTCCGCCTGGACGAGGCTGTCCTGGGTCTCCTTGAGGTCGGCGTAGGCGGTCTCCAGCGCCTCCATGGCGTGGAACACCTCCTCGGCGGAGCGCGCCTCCACCGTCACGTCGGTGAAGGTGCGGACGAATCCGCCCTCCGGCAGGGGGTTGGACCGCACCTCGATGATCGTGCCGTCGGGCCGCCGCCGCTTGAAGGCGAAGGGCTGGTCGGGGACCACGGCGGTCTCGTCCAACTCCAGGTCGGGATCGATGCTGAAATCCTCGAAGGCACCCTGGGCGCGCTGGAATTGGATGATCTCGGGAAACAGCGGGTTGCGGGCGAGGAAGGCCGCCGGCACGTCGAGAAGCTCCGCCGCGCGGCGGTTGGACATGACGACGCGCAGGTTGCGGTCCACCATGATGATGCCTTGGTCGGTGTTGTCGAGCGTGATCTGAAGGACGTTCCGCTCGCGCGCCAGATCCTGTTCGGCCTGCATGCGCTCCGTCACGTCGGACATGGTGCCGGTGAGGCGGACCGCGGTTCCCGCGCCGTCGCGCAGGGCCGTCGCCCGGTCCTCGATCCAGCTCCAGCCGCTATCCCGCCGCCGCATGCGGTAGACGATGGAATGGGCGCTGTCCTTGTCGCGCACGCGGCTGCGGGACTCCGCGATGACCCGCCGCCGCTCCTCCGGATGGATCAGCGATTCCCAGGTCCGCGCGGTCATCGCCAGTTCGGCCGGGCCGTAGCCGAGCAGGGCGGGAAACTCCTTCGACCACCAGTACTGGCCGGTCCGCAGATCGTAATCCCAGACGGAGGACCGCGTGGCGGCGATGGCCAGCCCCAGCCGTTCCTCGCTCTGGCGCAGGGCGGCCTCCTCCTCGTCAAGCCGGGTCAGCATGCCGTTGTAGGCGGCGATCACCCGCCCCAGCTCATCGGCCGACGACCAATGCACGGGCTGGCGCAGATGCTCCTGCTCCGCGGTGCGGATCGACGCGATCAGCCGGCCCAGCGGCACGCCGATGGTCAGCCGGTGGGCGGTCAGCGCGGTGACCAGCGTGCCGACCAGCATCAGAAGCAGGAGCCACAGCGTGTTGACCATCTCCTGCCGGATCTGCTCGTCGACCGGGGCGTAGCTGAAATGGAGCGTCAGCGTGCCGAGCCGCCGGTTCTGCACCTGGATCGGACGGCGCACGGCCTCGTGCCCGGTGAAGGGACGGCAGTCGGCTTCCGGCCACGCGAAATGGCCGTCGGCCAGCTCGTCCGCCACCTCGATGCACAGAAGCTCGCGGTTGACGGAAATCGCCTGGATGATGTTGCGGATCGCCGGAACGTCCACGGCCCACAGGCTGGAGGACAGGGCGACGGCGTTGATCTCCGCCACCGCCTCGATCCGGTCGCGCAGGGCGCCGCGCAGATCCTTGTACTTGCCGTAGAAGAAGATCGAGGAGAAGCCGAGCGTGGTCAGCATCAGGATGGGAATCAGGATCAGCAGGAACTTCGCCGACACCGTCGGCACCGTCTTCCACGCCTGCTCGATCACCGTCATGAAGGGGTATCCCGCTGCGGGGTCGCATGACCGGAGCGGGGCGGCGGCACGGCGCCGCCTTCACCGGCAACGCGGTTGTACTATCAACCGGTGCCATCCGTCTATGGCGTGTGAAGCGTGAAAATTCTTCCTATGGTCGACGAAATTAGCGAAATGTATACTTGAAGCTTGAGGGGGGGTCGGCCTTGCACTACTGTTCGCGGGAGCCGCTTGCGCGGTGCAACACAAGAGGATGTCATGAATTTCCAGGTGCGCCGGACCTCTGAAACCATCGAGGTGCTGGTGAGCGGCCGGTTGGAGTTCACCGACCATGACAGCCTTCCCGACATCGTGGATCTGCTCAACGGCGAGGGCGCGCGCCGCTTCATCCTGGACATGGACGGGCTGACCTTCATCGACTCCGCAGGGATCGGCATGCTGCTGATCCTTCAGGACGAGGCGGAGCAGCGCAACATCAAGATGGTCCTCCGCAAGCTGCAGGGCGATGTGCTGCGATCCATCGACCTGGCGCGGATCGGCGAAGTCGTCACCATCGAACGGTGAGCGGGTGATGGACGGTTTCCCAGCCCCCTCCGCCAGCCACCCCCCCGGTCCGGCCGGCGCCGTGCGACCCTTCAGCGTGGTGCGGGACCGCGTGCCGGCGGACATCGCCGCGCGGGTCGCCGCGCGCTTCGGCCTGGGCGGGGCCGCGGGAGGCGTCGCAGACGCGGTGGATGGCCGGGCCGCCGCCGCGGTGCTGCTGGCCCAGGCCGACCGGGACATCCTGCGCGGCGCCTTCGGGCTCAACCCCTTCCTGACGGTGGAGCTGACGGAGCGGGAGGAGGGGACCGGCGCCATCGACGCCGACTGGCTGGGCGCCCCGCCGGTGGAGCGGGGATTCTACCTGTCGCTGACCACCGGCACCGCTTACGGCCTGCAATGCGCGGTTCTGGTGTGCGACGAGCTGACCCGGCGCGGCGTGCTGACGCCGGAGCGGCGCGGCAACGTCGAGCTGTGCCTGCACGAGGCCATCGCCAACGCCATCGTTCACGGCAATCTGGGCATCCCCAGTGCGACCAAGGAGCAGCCGGAGGGCTACCGCCTGTTCAGCCGGCTGCTCCGCGAACGGCTGGGCGACGGTGCCGTGCGGCAGCGGCGGATCGATATCTTCGCACGCTGGACCGCCGACAGCCTGTCCATCGCGGTGGTCGACCAGGGCAACGGGTTCGACGCCGCGGCCCTGCCGCAGGACACCGACAGCGGCGCCCATTCCGGCCGCGGCTTCGTGTTCATGCGGGCGCTGGCCCGGCGCATCCATGTGACCGACGGCGGGCGCTGCACCCTGCTGCAGTTCGACCTGTGACGGGCGGGCGGGTTCGCGCATGCCCATTTCCCTCGCCGCCAGCCGTGTCCTGATCGTTGACGACAACGAGTTCAACAGGAAGTCGCTGGCCCTGATGATCCGCCGCGCCGGGCTGACCCAGATCGAGGTCGCCGAGAACGGCGTGGAGGGGCTGCGCAAGGTGGAAAGCTTCCGCCCCGACCTCGTCCTGCTGGATGTCAGCATGCCGGTGATGGACGGGCTGGAGATGTGCCGGCGCCTGCGCGAGCGGCTGACCCATGAGGAGCTGCCGATCCTGTTCCAGACGGCGCTGGACAGCGACGAGGAGCAGGTCCGCTGCTTCGAGGCCGGCGGCAGCGATTTCATCTCCAAGCCGATCAAGCCCGGCGAATGCGTCGCCCGCGTCCGCCACCAGCTTGAAAAGCGCAAGCTGTTCACCGACCTCGCCAATTTCCGTGGGCGGGTCGAGCGGGAGTTGAAGCACGCCAAGGCGATGCAGCTGTCCCTGCTGCCCGAGCCGAAGGAGCTGGAGGCCGTCGCCGAGCGGTACGAGCTGGTGCTGGACGCCCATTTCGAAACCTCGTCGGAGCTGGGCGGCGATTTCTGGAACGTCTATCCGCTGGACAGCCACCGCGTCGCCTTCCTGCTGGTCGATTTCGCAGGCCATGGCATCACCGCGGCAATCAACACCTTCCGTCTGCACACGCTGATCGACCGCTTCCCCATGCAGCATGTGCCGCCCTCGGAGTGGCTGGCCGGGCTGAACTTGGCGCTGAAGGAGGTGCTGCCGGTCGGGCAGTTCGCCACCGCCTTTTTCGGCATCCTCGACCTGCACACCGACACGCTGACCTACGCCTCGGCCGGGGCGCCGAATCCGGTGGTGGGGATCGCGGGGGAGCTTCGGCTGCTCGACTCGGCGGGGCTGGTGCTGGGGGCGTCGCGTCGCGCCGTCTATGCCGACCGCAGCCTGCGCCTGCCGCGCGGGAGCTGCCTGTTCCTCTACAGCGACGCGCTGATCGAATGCAGCGGCCCGGACAACGAACCGATCGGCCAGGATGGGGTCCCCGGCCTGCTGCGTGGCGCCATCGCCGCCAACCGCGCCCGCCCGCTGGGGCCGTTGCTGGAGCGCTTCTACGCCCGCACCAGCCTGCCGCTGCGCGACGATCTGACCGCCGTATGGATCGCCCGCCGAGCGTGAGGGAGCCGATACAAAAAGGCCGCCGCGGTTGCCCGCGGCGGCTCTTTGCCTGATCCTCGAGGAGAGGGGGGTGTTACGCCTGCGTCTCAGAGGCGGCGTAGCGGCGGCGGACCCACATCACGCTCTTCACGGCGAAGATGGTGACGCCGATGCCCAGCGCGATGAGCAGGAGGATCTTCGGGCCGTTCTCGCCGATGGCGGCAGCGGCCTCGCCGAACAGGTAGCCGGCCCCGGCGAAGCTCCAAGCCCAGATGCCGGCGGCGATGAAGTTCCAGAATAGGAACTTGCGCCAAGGCATGCGGGACGTGCCGACGGCGACCGAGGCGATGTTGCGCACCCCGTAGAGGAAGCGGAAGGCCAGGATGAAGCCGACGCCGTAGGTTTCCAGCCAGTACAGCACGCGCGTCGCACGGGCCTCCGCCGCCGGGAAGCGGGCCAGCGCCTTGCCGCCCCATTTTCGGCCGATCCAGAAATAGCACTGATCGCCCATGAAGCTGCCGATCCAGACGGCGGCAACCAACCAGTATAGGTTGATGATCCCCAGATGCGCGCCCATCCCGCCGAAAATGACGAAGGTCTCGCCTTCGAAGAAGGCCCATATGAAGGCCAGGGGATAGAAGGCATCGCCCCAATCCTGGAGCCAGGTCATCCAGTCCAAATCACCCTCCCCGCGGGTCGTTCCTTTTCGGCTCGGACCGCCGGCGATGCGCCAGGGAAACGCAGGCGCGGCCATTGGTCAGGCTACGGACACATCATTGCACATAAGTGCGTGTCTTGTCGCGCCATCATTCCCGAATCGGGGGGAGGGAACCGTACAAAGTTGGGGTACGAAACGATCTATTGCGGCGGGATTATTTTGTTTCCAGGCACGTATTCTGTGAATCGGTCAGTGTTCGTGACTTGGTCAACCATCCTCGCCCGACAATTCGCCGACCGCCTGCCGGGCGGCGCGCAGCAACAGGGGATTCGGTTCGGACGGGCCGTCCTCTCCTTCCTCCTCCCAAGCCCCCGGCGCGGCGCGGCGCTTCAACTCGCGTGCGGCTTCGATCAGCAAATGGGCCAGCTTGTGGTCCGGCAATGCTTGCGCCAGCGCCCGCAACTCTGCGTTGGTCAGGGCCGCCGGGTCGAAGTCGGCGCGCGGCGCCATCGGGACGGGCGGCGGCGGGACGAGCGCGAGGGTCATGGGCGGCGGCGCCGATGGTGACGGAACGTCCTCCCGCACCACGTCGACGGCCACCGGCGCCGCCACGGTGGAGGCGCGGGACCGGCGCGCCGGTTTGCGCGCCCGCTCCGTCTCGGGCAGGCTGTCGAACAGGAGAGGTTGCGTGCTCATCCGGTCACCCGCGATCCGTTCACCGCTAGTTTGCGAAGTGTTCTCTTTTCATTCTAGGGAACGCATGCTGGAAGTCGAGCGGAAATTTTGCAGGCGGAAACGCAAAACGCGGAGTCAGGCGATCGCGTCCAGGAACCGCTCGGGGCGCAGGATGCGGGTGCGGCCCACCCGACGCACCGACAGAAGCTGCCGGTCCACCGTCACCAGCCAGTCGGCGTCGGCGGCCAGCGCCACGGCCAGGAACATGTCGTCTTCGGGGTCGCGGCACAGCCGCTCCACCGGGGCGGGCTCGACCCGCCGGGCCTCCGCGGCGAAGGCGGCCAGGAATGCGGCACGTTCCCCAGCTGGGCGGTAGCGGTCGAAGTCCGGGCGCATCAGCACCTCGCGCAGTTCCGCCAGCGTGGCGTCGGAGACGAAGGCGGTTCCTTGTGCCCGCACCGCGTCGACGCTGCGCTGGATGGCCAGGCTGCGGCGGGGCACCTCGGCGCCAAGCAGGGCGTAGCCGACAAGGATGTTGGTGTCCAGAACGACCCGGAAGGGGGCGGCGTGGGGCGAGCTGGCGGTCATGCGCCCGTTGGTTCCATGGGCCGGTCAGCCCTTGCGGGTCAGCAGCAGCGCGGTCAGGTCGTCGTCGATCGGGCCGACGGCGCGCAGGCGGTCCAGCAACCCGTCCAGGAAACGGCCACCATCCGTCTCGTCCATCCGCTCGGCGACCAGGGCGGCAAGGCCCGGCTCGTCCAGAACGTCGCTGCCGACCGGGATCTCGATGGCACCGTCCGAATAAAGGAACAGGCGCCCGCCGGGGGGCAGGGGAAGGGAGCGCTCCTCATACTCCGCCGACGCGAGCAGGCCGAGCGGTAGGCCGGCGCTGTCGCCCAGCAGCGGCGCGGAATCGCCCGGCGCCCAGACCATCGGGCGCGTGGACCCGGCGGAGGCGTAGACGAAGCGGTTCCCCGCCGGTTCGACCACCCCGGCCAGCATGGTGGCGAACTGCCCGTTGGGAAGCAGCGCGCACAGTCGGCGGTTGATGGTGGACAGGAACTCGCCCGGGGTCAGGCCGGACACTCCCATCTGCTGGCAGATCGCGTGCAGGCGGAAGGTGTTCAGCGCCGCCCCGACGCCATGGCCGGAGAAATCGACCATGTAGAGCATGGTCCGGCCCTGTCCCTGCACCTGTCCCTGGCCCGGCGCAACGGCGTCGTGCCGCAGGTCCCAGAAATCGCCGCCCAGCTCCGACGAGGGGGCGAAATGAGCGGCGATGTCCACCCCCGCCGCAGCCTCCACCTCGGCCAACCGCTCCGGCGAGGGCATCAGCCGTTCCTGCATCTTGCGGGCGAGCGACAGCTCGCTCTCCGTCCGCTCGTGGAAGCGCTGGAGATCGTGCAGAAGGGCCCGGTTCTGCAGGTGGATGCGCACGCGGGCCAGCAGCTCGACCGCGTTGATCGGCTTGGTCACGTAATCGGTGGCCCCGGCGGCGAAGGCCTTGGCGCGGTCCTCCGCCCGGTTCAGGCTGGATTGCACCAGGACCGGCAGATCCTTCCAGGCGGGAAGCGCGCGCAGGCGCCGGCACATCTCGAACCCGTCCAGGTTCGGCATCATCAGGTCGAGCAAGATCAGGTCGGGCCGGAAGGCGTCCAGCCGGGCCAGCGCGTCGTTGCCGTCCTCTGCCATATCGATGCGGGTGACACCGCCGCGTTCCAGCAGGGCCTGGAGCAGATGACGGTTCACCCGGTTGTCATCCACCACCAGGACGCGGGCCGTTTCCAGCCCCGGCACCTCCGGCAGGTCGTTCATCGCGCACCCCCGCGCCCGATCCAGACCAGCGTGTGGTCGTCGAGCGGCACGTCGCCCTGGGCGGCGGCGAGCGCCGTCGTCACCGCGGTGAAGGCGCCGCCGCTCCCGCTGCCCCCGCCACCATCGTCGTCAGCCATCGCGGTCTGGACGGCGGCGCTCCGCAGCAGGGCGGCGAAGCCGCCGCTGCCCCCGCCCAGCGCCTCCAGCACGGCGGTCGAGTGCAGGACCAACGCCGAGCCCGGAGGGAAGGGCAGGCTCTGCTCCTCGTAGCGGGCGCCGGCGGCGATGCCCACCGGTTGGCCAGCCCCCTCGCCGAAGACCAACGCCGCGTTGCCGGGCGAGATCAGGACCGGCGGGGCCGCCGCCGCCGCCGCGTAGGTGAAGCGTTCCGCCGCGCCGTCCACCACGCCGTAGATCACCGTGGCGTGCTGCCCAAGCTCCAGCAGGCAGACGGCCCGCTCGTTCAGTTCGGTCAGGAAGGCGCCGGGCCGCTCGCCGAGATGGGGCGCCAGTTCGTGGATCAGCGTGTGCATGCGGAAGGCGTTCAGCGCCGCCGACACGCCGCGCCCGGCCATGTCCAGCAGGAACAGACCGAACCGCCCGCCCGCCAGCGGCAGCACCCCCCAGAGGTCGCCGCCCAGATCGGAGGACAGCGCGGTGTGCGACCGCAGCGTCACCCCCGCGCTGTCCGTCAGCGCGGCGCACAGGGCCGCGGAGGGCAGCAGATGGTCGTACATGGAGCGGGCCATCGCCAGCTCCCCCTCGACCCGCGCCCGGTAGGTCTGCAGGTCGCGGATCAGCACCCGGTTCTGGAGGTGGATGCGCACGCGGGCGACCAGCTCCGTCCGGTCCAGCGGCTTGGAGATCAGGTCGGTGGTGCCGGCGGCGAAGGCACGGTTGCGGTCGTCGCTGGACGACAGGGCGGTCTGCACCAGCACCGGCAGGTCGGCGTAGGCGTGGTCGGCGCGCAGGCGGCGGCACACCTCGAACCCGTCCATTCCCGGCATCATGATGTCGAGGATCAGCAGGTCCGGCGCCTCCGCCGCGATCTGCTCCAGCGCGTCGAAGCCATCCTTGGCATAAGCGATGTTCTGGAAGCCGGCTTCGGTGAGCAGGGCGCCGATCAGTGTGCGGTTGAAGTCGGTGTCATCCACCACCAGGATGCGGCAGGCGGCGATGGCGTCGTCCATCAGAGAGGGAACCTCATGCGGATGCGGCGCCCGCCGTCGAGAAGCTGAAGTTCCTCGACGATGGCGGCGATCAGGTCCAGCCCGCGGCCCGAGGCGCCGTAGTCGATGCGCTCCGGCCGGGCGAAGCCGGTTCCCTCGTCGGCCACCTCGACCACCGCGCAAGCGCTTTCCAGCCAGGCGGTGACCTCGATCCGGCGCTCGGCGAAGGCGGGGTCGGCCATGCGCGCGGCCAGGTCGTGGGAAAAGCGCTCCAGCGCCTCGACGCTCAGCCCCTTCATGCCTTCGACCTGAAGGTTGCCGTGGACCACCGCGTTGCTGATCGCCTCGTGCAGCGCCAGTTCCATGTCGTCGCGCTGGGCTTCCGGCATGGGATGCAGGGCGGCAAGCCCGTTCAGGATGCGCCCGGCCAGATGCAGGCGGTTGGCGGTCACCGTCGTCACGCAGGCGAACAGGTCGGCGCGGGCGGCGCGGTGCGCGGCCTCGACGATCTGGGCGTCGGACAGTCCGGCGATCTCGATCCAGGCGCCAAAGGGCCGCTGCCAGAACTCCGGCGCCTCCACGGCGCCGGCATCGCCCACCAGAAGCAGAACGGAGGCGCCGAACGCCTCCCCCGCCGGGGAGCCGGGCCGCCGGGGCGGAAGCCGAAGCGCCGCCGACAGCCGGTCCAGCCGGTCGGACGGCACGCCCAGGCCTTGCAGGGCGGCGACGCGGGTGGGGGAGGGGACCAAGGCGGTCAGTCCTCGATCGTGACGATCTTGTTGAGCTGGGCTACGGTCAGCACGCGCTTGACCTGTCCGGCGGCGGAGCGCAGGACGAGCTGCTTGTCCGCGTTCGCCATTTCCTCCCGCGCGATCAGCAGCATGCCGATTCCCGCCGAATCGACGAATTCCAGCGTGGAAAGGTCGAGCACCTGACGTTTGGCCTTGTTCTGCAGCATCTCCCGGATCAGGGCGCGCAGCTTGGCGTGGTCGTTGAAGGTCAGACGACCGCGCAACCGAACCAGGGTTTCCTGCTCCTTGTCCTCAATTCCGTAGTCCATCGGTCCGGTGTTCCTGAAGGGTGTTCTTGGGGCATTGGGGCGGGTGGCCTTTGCGGACCACGCCAGAATGGAGCAAGACAGGCCGGGGATTCCAGAGAATCCCTCGGCTTCAGAAAAGTTCAATGTCGCCGCCGGAACTGTCGTCCTGGCCGGCATCGACGTCAAGGACGCCATGCTCGTCCAGCGCCGTACCTTCCAGCAGCAGACGGCGCACGAAGCGCTGGCGCATCTCGCTCAGCTTGAAGCGGCCCAGCAGTTCGTCGAGCCATTCCTGCGGAACCTGCGGCCCCAAGGAAGCGGGCATTTCGACGCGGGTGCGGTTTTCCAGCTCGTTCAGCCCTTCCGCCATGATGGCGAGGCTGTCGTTGATGGCCTCCAGCCGCTGCTTGGTCAGGTCCTGGAACTGCATCCCGGTGACCATGCGGCTGATGGTGGCGGACATGTCCGACGACACGGTCGCCGCCGTCTCCAGCACCGCCTGGAAGTGGTTGGTCTGGTCGACCAGGCTGTCCATGGTCTTGTCCACCCGCTCCTTGGCGAGCATCTGGGGGGACATGTCGGTGTCGGCGATCTGGCGCAGGATGTCGTGGCCGTTGCGCACGCCCTTGACCACCGCGGTGACCTTGGAGCGCATGCGGTCGGCCAGCGCCCCGGTGTTGCGGGAGAGGTGGCGCACCTCCTGAGCGACCACCGCGAAGGTGCGGCCGGCTTCGCCGGCGCGGCTCGCCTCGATGGTGGCGTTCAGCGCCAGGAAGTTGGTCTGGCGGTTGATGGCGTCGATGTCGCCGATCGACTTCTCCAGCTCCGCCACGTCCTTCTGCACGTCATCGAGCAGATAGACCATGCTCATGGCGTGGCGCGACAGCATGACGATGTTGGAGATCATGTCCGCGATCATCTGCTGCATGCCGGTGACCAGCTGGTCCATCGGCACCCGCTCCCCGTCGATGGAGACGGAGCCGGCCATGCCGACGATCTCCTCCACCCGCTCCGACTGCTGCATGGCCTTCTCGGCCAGCTCGCGGAAGCGGGAGGAGAGGTCAAGCGTGGCGTCCTCGACCGTCGAGGAGGTGCGGGTCAGCTCGTTCTGCACGGCCTCCAGCGTGCGGCGCTGGATGTCGGCGTAGCCCATCCAGGTCGCCAGCAGCTCCCCGGTGACCGCGATCTTCTCGCCGATCTCGGGCAGGCTGTGCACGGGAGCGCCATCGTCGGGAAGGTCCGGCTTCTCCGGTTCCGGTCCGGCTTCCAGGCGGGGCGCGCGGCCGTAGAAAGACATGGTGCTGCTCCTCAGTTCGCGCGCGTGCGGTGTTCGCCGATGGCGTCGAACGCGCGCAGCATCTCGGCCGGTATCTGCGCCAGCGGCAGTTCGACGGCGACCGCCCCGGCTTCCCGGGCGGCGCGCGGCATGCCGTAGACGACGCAGCTCGATTCCTGTTCGCCGATGGTATAGGCCCCCGCGTCGCGCATCGCCAGCATGCCCGACGCCCCGTCGCGGCCCATGCCGGACAGGATCACCCCCACCGCGTTCGCCCCCGCCGCCTTGGCGACGGACGAGAACAGCACGTCCACCGACGGGCGGTGGCCGCTGACCGCCGGGCCGTCCTGGATGTGGCAGGAATAGCCCTGGGCGTCGCGGATGATCACCAGATGCCGGTCGCCGGGGGCGATGTAGACCGTGCCCTGGACCAGCCGGGCGCCCTGGGTGGCGACCTCCACCGACGGCGGCGAGATGCGGTCGAGCCGGGCGGCGAAGCTGGGGACGTAGCTCGGTCCCATGTGCTGGGTGATGACGATGGGCGGGCAGTCGGCGGGCATGACCGCCAGAACGTCGCGGATGCGCTCCACCCCGCCGGTCGAGGCGCCGATGGCGATGAAGCGGGTGCCCGACCCGGCACGGCGCGGCGTCTGGAGGGGCGAGGCCGCGGGCTTGGGCCGCCGCATCGACAGGCGGGCGGTGGCGGCGATGCGGATCTTGCCGACCAGCTCGTGGGCCATCGCCTCGAAGCCGTGGCCCTCCGAGCCGTCGGGCTTGGCCACGCAGTCCACCGCGCCGATCTCCAGCGCGCGGATCGTCGCCTCCGACCCCTCCTGGGTCAGGGAGGAGACCATGACGACCGGCGTCGGGCGCAGCGTCATGATCTTCTCCAGGAAGGACAGCCCGTCCATCCGCGGCATCTCGACGTCCAGAGTGACGACGTCCGGGTTGGTCCGCTTGATGACGTCCCGCGCCTCGTAGGGGTCGCGGGCGACGCCGACGACCTCGATGCCGGGCTCGTCCGAGATGACGGCCTTCAGCATCTCCCGCATCAGGCTGCTGTCGTCCACGATCACGACGCGGATGGAGCGTGTCATGGCTCAGTCCTCCCCGAACAGTTCCACGTCGCCCTCGATCGGCTGGTGCCGCAGGCTGGAGCGGAAATGCAGTTCCTGGTTCGCCGTCTCCGACAGGGCCTCGGGCCGTAGCATCTTGCGCATGGCCTTGCCGGTGTGGGGAAAATAGTGGATGCGCCGGGCCGAGGCGCCGCCCAGATCCTGGCCCATCAGCTTCAGCCCCTCCCGCCGGACATAGTCGAGCGCGAAGGCGGCGTTGCGCTGGCCGACGTCGAAGCTGGAATCGATGACGCGGGCGCCGCCGAACAGCTTCACCTCCAGCCGCCCGCGCTGGGCGCCGCGCGCCAGCAGGTCGTTGATCAGCCGCTCCATGGCGACCGAGCCGTAGCGCGCCGCCGCACCGGTGCCGGCGTCCTCGGACTCCGGGACCTCGGGCAGCAGGAAATGGTTCATGCCGCCGATCGCCGTCGCCGGGTCGTGGACGCAGGCGGCCACGCAGGAGCCCAGCGTCGTCACCATCATCACGTCCGAGCGGTCGCTGACCAGATGATGGCCCAGGAAGACCTTCATCGTGTGGGCGCGAAACTGCGGGTGGAAGTAGCCGCCGGTCTGCCGGGCCTCCGCCGCACGGCGGCTTGCGAATGCGGTCATGCGTCACAGCCTCCGGTAGATGGTGGGGCCGGTCTGGCGGAAGCGGTCCGACACGCCGTACAGGCTCTCCGAATGGCCGAGGAACAGGTAGCCGCCGGGCTCCAGCATGCGGGCGAAGTTGCCGATGACCTGGGTCCGCCCGACGCGGTCGAAATAGATCAGCACGTTGCGGCAGAAGATCGCGTCGAACGGCCCCTTCATGGGCCAGTGCTCCAGCAGGTTCAGCGGCTTGAAGGTGATCAGCCGCTTCAACTCCTCCTCCATCGCCACCATCGGCTCGCCGGCCTCGCGCTGGCGCCGGGTGAAGCGGTCGCGCAGGGGGGCCGGGATGCTGTTCGCCAGATCGGCGGGATAGACGCCGCGCCGGGCGGTGTCGACCATGTGGGTGTCGATGTCGGTCGCCAGGATCTTCGCGTCCCAGCGCCGCAGCTCCGGACCGAAGCTGGAGGCCAGGACCATGGCGATGGTGTAGGGCTCCTGCCCGGAGGAGCAGCCGGCCGACCAGATGCGCAGCCGCGGGTGGGAGGACTCCCCGGCGTGGCGGGCGCGCATCTCTGGCACCGCGGTCTTCGCCAGGAAGTCGAAATGGTGCGATTCGCGGAAGAAGCTGGTCAGGTTGGTGGTCAGGGCGTTGACCAGGAAGCCGACCTCGTTCGCCCCCTCCTCGCTCTCCAGCAGGGCGCAGTAGGTGTCGAAGTCTGGCAGGCGCAGGTCGCGCAGCCGCCGGGCGAGGCGGGAATAGACCATCTCGATCTTGTGCGGGGCCAGCGCGATCCCGGCGAGCTGGTAGAGCATGCGGGCGATGAAGTCGAAGTGCCGCCGCTCGAACGGGAACTCCCGCCGGCCGGAGGTTGCCGCGGGGACGGCGCCGCGGTCGGCGGCATCGGAGTCCGGAACCGGGCTGGGGGCCGTGGTCATGCCGCCCGCCCGCGGGCCTGGGCCCGCGCTTCGCCGGCGAGCTTGTCCAGCAGGCCGAGCACGATGCCCGACAGCCGGTCGAGATCGGCCAGCGCCTGCGCCTCGGCGGCGTCGTCCCCCTGCTCATGGGCGCGCAGGGCGCGCTTGCCGGCCTCGTGGAAGCGGGCGTGCGGCTCGGCGATCCGGTCGAAGGACGGGCAGGAGCGCACGGCGGCATCCGTCACCGTGTCGTACCACTTGCCCAGGCGGCAGCCGTGATGGTCGGCCAGCCGGTCCGCGGTGGCCTCGCCGTGGCCCTGGACGGTTTTCAGCACGGTGTCACGGAAGGTCACATGGTCGATCTTGGTGTTCTCGATCAGCTGGATGTGGCGGGCCAGCTCGGATGCACCGTGGGCGTGGCCGGCGTCCAGCGAGAAGAAGGCCATCTGCTGGCGCAGCTGCCCGGCCTGCTCCTCCAGCGAGCGGGCGGCGGCGGTGCTTTCCTCGACCAGCGCGGCGTTCTTCTGGGTCATCTCGTCCATCTGGGCGACGGCGGTGTTGACCTCGTCCAGGCCGGACGCCTGCTCGGCGGTGGCGCGGGCGATCTCCGACACGAGGTCGGCGACCCGCGCGATGCCCGCCACGATGTCGGTCAGCGAGGAGCCTGCGGAGCGGACCAGCTCCACTCCGTCCTTGACCTGCGCCCCGCTGTCGAGGATCAGCGTCTTGATCTCCTTGGATGCCTGGGCGGAGCGCTGGGCGAGGTTGCGCACCTCCTGCGCCACCACGGCGAAGCCGCGCCCGGCGTCGCCGGCCCGCGCCGCCTCCACCGCCGCGTTCAGCGCCAGCAGGTTGGTCTGGAAGGCGATCTCGTCGATCACCCCGATGATGTCGGAAATCTTCTGCGACGAGCGCTCGATCCCGCGCATCGCCTCCACCGCGCTGGCGGCGACCTGACCGCCCTTCTCGGCGGCGCGCCGGGCGTCGTTGGCGAAGGTGTTGACCTGCTGGGCGTTGTCGGCGTTGGAGCGGACGGTGGCCGCCAGCTCCTCCATGCTCGCCGCCGTCTCCTCCAGCGAGGAGGCCTGCTGCTCGGTGCGCTCGGACAGGTCGAGGCTGCCGTCGGCGATCTCGCGGCTGGCCGCGGCGATGGACTCGGCGGCGCCGTTGATGCGGCGGACGATCTCCGACAGCTTTTCCGTCGTGCCGTTGAAATCGTCCTTCAGGCGCAGGAACACCCCCTCGTACGGCTTGTCGATGCGCCGCGACAGATCGCCCTGGGACAGCGATTCCAGCATGGCGGCCAGATCCTCGGTCACGCCGGAGACGTTGGCGGCCAGCCGGTTCATGCCCTCGCTGACCAGCCGGAAGAAGCCGGTCTTGCCGTCCAGCGCGATCTGCTGCGAGAAGTCGCCGCGAACGGCGCTGTCCACCATGCCGGCGATCTCCGCCTCGATGGACAGCTCGGCGGTCAGGTCGCGCCATTCGACGACGAGGCCCAGCTTCTCGCCGTGGCGTCCGGCGACCGGGCTGGCGGTGATCTCAAAGCTGCGGCGGCCCGCCTTGACCATGCCCTTGTAGGGGCTGGCGAGGCCGGTCAGGCTGCTGCGCAGGCGCGGAGCCTCGGTGTCGAGCGCGTCGAGAGTCGTCCCGATCAGCCCGGCGGCGTCGAAGGCGGGCAGGGCCTTGCGCAGGTCGCTCTCGGCGGCCTTGAACATCGCCAGGGCGGCGGCGTTGCAATAGGTGACGGTCCCGTCCTCGCCCACCGTCATGATGCAGGACGACACGCGGTCGAGCGCGATTCCCGCCCGCACGGCGGTCACCGCGTCCTCCTTGAAGGCGGCGACGGCGCGGGCCATCGCGCCCAGCTCGTCACGCCCGTCGGTGTGGGGGACGGTGACCGACAGATGGCCGTCGCTGAGATCGCTCATCACCTTGCGGATGCCCTGGACCGGGCCGGTGATCGAGCGGGCGATGACCTGCGCGGCGCCGATGCCCAGCAGCAGCGACAGGCCGCCCAGCAGCAGGGCCAGCAGGACGCTGTTCTCCACCTCGGCCTCGGCACGGCCCTCGATCGCCTTCTGCTCGGCCTGGATGGCGGTCGCGATGGACTCCAGCGTCGCGTTCAGGGCGGTGACGACCTTGGCGACGACCTCGGCGCGCAGGCGGTCGATCTCCTTGTCGGCGGCGACGGCATCGCGGAAGGCGGTGCGGTAGCCCGGCGCGCGCTCCGCGACCTCGCGCAGCATCGCCGCCACGCGGGGTTCGGTCAGCAGGGCCTGCGCCTCGCGCACATGCTCCAGCATCTCGTCGAGGTTCTTTTCCATCGGCCCCGCGGCGGCAGCGTCGCGCATGCCGAGCGCGCGGTTGGCGAAGAGGCGGGTCAGCACCCAGTGCTTCTCCATCTCCTCCCCGACCAGGGCGGCGTCCTTGTCGCCGGTGGCCTGGGCGCCCTCGACGATGCGCTCCAGCGTCCCGGTGATCTGGGTGCCCAGCGGGTCCATGGTCTGGCGGATGGCCGCGTCGTAGCGGTCGCGGACGACGCGGATCGCCTCGAACTGGGTGTGGTACTCGGTGTGCAGCCGCGCCAGCTCGGCGAAGGCCTCCGCCTGGCTGGAGCGTTGGATGGCCGCGCCGTGAGCGGCCAGCGCCTGATCGAACTCGGTGCGCAGCGCCCGCTGGCGGTTGAGCGCGGCGGGGTCGCCGGACACCAGATAGTCGCGCCCGTGGATGCGCTGGTTGGCGAGCCGGGCCGAGAGGTCCTTGGCGAAGGTGGCGAGTTCGCCGCCGGTGAGCACCGCGTCGACGCTGCCGTTCAGGCTGCGGATGCTCAGCAGGCTGGCGGCGACCTGGGCGGCCAGCAGGGCGAGCAGGAGCGCGAAGGCCAGCCACAGCCGCTTCGAGATGCCCATCGCCCCAACGAACGAACCGATCCCTTTCGCCATGCCATCCCCCTTGCCCGCCGTGTCGTACCGGCGTTAGCCCTTATTTGAAACAAACCCGTGTGAAAAGCCGCGACATGACGCACCCCCGTCGGCGCCTGTCTGGGCACCTCCGTGGGGTGCTGTTCAGGACGCCCGCTCCAGCGCCGGCAGGGCCCTGGTCGCCGAGTCCAGCTCGCTGTTCTCGACGGAGAACAGCTTCTCGACGCTCAGCAGCGTGACCATGCGGTCGTCGGCGGTGTAGAGGCCGCTGAGATACTCGGCGTCGACCATGCCGCCGTCCACGTCGGGCGGCGGCTTGATGGCGTCGTGGCCGATCGCCAGGATGTCGGAGATGGCGTCGACCAGGATGCCGCGGGTGCGTTCCCCCACCTGGATCACCACCACGACGTGGCGCTTGGTGACCGACGTGGCACCGCCGCCGAAGCGGGCGCGCAGGTCGAAGATGGGGATGATGATGCCGCGCAGGTTGATGACGCCGCGCACATAGTCCGGCAGGTTCGGCAGGCGGCTTTCCGGCGTCCAGCCGCGGATCTCGCGGACCGACAGGATGTTGACGCCGTATTCCTCGCTGCCGACGGTGAAGGTGACGTACTGCTCCTCGGCGGCGTTGACCGCCATGACGTCGTTGCGGGCGTCGGTGCGGGTACCGCCGACGGTGGCGAGCGCGGTGGAACTGCTCATCGCTGTGGCCTCAGACCGGTTCGAGTGCGGGTGCGGGCAGCGCGGCCACCGGCGGACGCGGCGCCCTGGAGTCCATGTGCCGGCTCATCTCGCGCAGGCCGGCGACGTCCAGGATCAGGGCGACGCGCCCGTCGCCCAGGATGGTCGCGGCGGCCACGCCATCGAGGCGGCGGAAGTTCGCTTCCAGGCTCTTGATGACGACCTGCTGCTGGCCCAGCACCTCGTCCACGACGAGGCCGAGGCGGGAGCCGTCCTCCGTCTCCACCAGAACCACCAAGGCGCGGGTGGGGTCGGCGACGGCGTCGGGGATGCCGAACAGCTGGTGCAGGTAGACCAGCCGCACATACTCGCCGCGGGCCATCATCACGTCGCACTTGCCGACCAGCCCGTGCAGGTCCGCCGCCTTGGGGCGCAGGCTCTCCACGATGTTGGTCAGCGGCAGGACGAAGCGCTCCTCGCCGACCGAGATCACCATGCCGTCGAGCACCGCCAGGGTCAGCGGCAGCGACAGCACGAAGCGCGAGCCCTCACCCGGCGTGGAGTAGACGCCGATGCGCCCGCCGAGCGAGGTGATGTTCCGCCGCACCACGTCCATGCCGACGCCGCGGCCCGACAGGTTGGACACCTGATCGGCGGTGGAGAAGCCGGGCAGGAAGATCAGGTTGTCGATCTCCTCGTCCGACAGGGTGGCGCCCGGCTGGACGAGGCCCTTCTCGATGGCCTTGGACAGCACCTTGGGCCGGTTGATGCCGCGCCCGTCGTCGGTGATCTCGATGACGATGCGGCCCGAGCGGTGCTGCGCCGACAGGTGCACGGTGCCGGCGCGCGGCTTGCCGACGCGCTCCCGCTCCTCCGGCCCTTCCAGCCCGTGGTCGATGGAGTTGCGGATCATGTGGGTCAGCGGATCGACGAGGTTCTCCACCACCGTCTTGTCCACCTCGGTCGTCTCGCCGCTGGTGACGAGCTGGACCTCCTTGCCGGTCGTGGCGGCGCATTCGCGGACCAGCCGCGGCATGCGGGAGAAGACGCTCGACACCGGCTGGGCGCGGATCGACATCACGCTCTCGCGCAGCTCGCGGGTGTGCTGGGCCAGCTGCTCCAGCCCTTCCAGAAGCTCCTGGAACTCGCCGGGGGGCAGCTCGCGCACATGCTCGGCGATCATCGCCTGGGTGATGACCATCTCGCCGACCATGTTGACCAGCCGGTCGATCTTGTCGAGATCGACCCGGATGGTGTGGCTGGTCAGCCCGGCATGCTCCGCCCCGCCGCCGTTGGGGCGCGGACGGGCGGCTTCGGCTTTCGGGGTTTCAGCCCCAGGGGATTTGGGGGACGCTTCGGGGATCGTGACAGCGACCGCCGACGGGGCCGCGGCGGCGACGGGCACCGGATCGGTGACGGGTGGCGGCGCCTCGGGGGCGGCGGGCGGGGGCGCCTCCGCGGTGATGCGAATGTCGCAGTCGTCGGCCACGAACTCGAAGACGTCGTTGATCTTGTCCAGATCGACGTCCGCATCGGCGATCAGCGTGACCGTCCAGGAGAGGTGGAGAAGCTCCGCCTCCAGGTTCTGGAGATTGGGCAGGGCGTCGGTGTGGCATTCGACGGTGGCGTCGCCCAGCCGGCGCAGAGCGCGCAGCATGAAGGCCGGTTCGTTGCCCGACATCAGCAGGTCGGACCGCGGCCGGAAGACAATGGTCCAGCGCAGCTTGCCGGGGGGGACCGGGTCCTCCTCCGCACGGGCAGCGGCGATGGCGGCCATGGCATCGCCGAACAGGCCGGCCTCGTCATCCTCGTCGTCGGCGTAGACGGGGGTAAGCGGCGGAGCGGCGGGAGCAGCCGCCGGAGCCTGGGCTTGCGGAGCACCAACCGACAGGTGGCGGCGCAGGGCGGCCACGGTGCCGTCGGTGGTCCCCGCCGGGGCTGGGTCGCCCTCCCGCGCGTAGGCCAGCATCTGGCCCAGCAGGTCGTTGGCGCGGATCAGCGTGTCCACCAGCTCGGTCGTGACGGGAACGGTGTTGTTGCGCACCCCGTCCATGACCGTCTCGAACTCGTGCGCGAAGGCGACCAGTTCGGTGAAGCCGAAGGCGCCGCCGCCGCCCTTGATGGAATGGACGGCGCGGAAGATGGCGTTGACCTCGTCGGAATCGACCTCGCCCGGCGTCAGCCGCAGCAGGCCGGATTCGGCGACCTCCAGCAGTTCCGCGCTTTCGTCGAAATAGGTTTGCTTGAACCGGCTCAGGTCTTCCACGGGCGCCCCCTCACAAGCCAGGACGCGGCGTCAGCCGCACACCTTCTGCACGACGGAGATCAGCTTCTCCGGGTTGAAGGGCTTCACGATCCAGCCGGTCGCCCCCACCGCCCGGCCTTCGGACTTCTTCTTCTCGTCGGCCTCGGTGGTCAGCATCAGGATGGGCAGCGTGCGGTGCGCCGGGGTGGCGCGCAGGCGGCGGATCAGGGTCAGCCCGTCCATCACCGGCATGTTGAGGTCGGTGATGACGAGGTCCACCTTGTTGGCGCCGATGACGCCCAGCGCCTGCTGGCCGTCGGCGGCTTCGACCACGTCGTAACCGGCGCCCTTCAGCGTGAAGGAGACCATGTCCCGCATGGTCCGCGAATCGTCGACGGTGAGTACCTTCTTCTTCACGCTTGGCTCCATTGCTTCAACCAGCCGTCCAGCCCCAGATCCTCGCAGGCTTCCGCCAGGACTTCGGACGGCTGGGCGATGGCGAACGTCCGGTTGTGTTCGGCGGCATGCCGGGAGGCGACCAGAAGCGCCTGGACGCAGGCGGTGCTGACCCGCTCCACGGCGGCGGCCTCGGCGATGACGGTCTCGGAGGCGGCGAAACCGGCGCGCAGGCTGTCCAGAAGGGGCTGAGCCATGGCAAGGTCGAGGTCGCTGGGCAGGCCCAGGCGCACCGTCCCCCCCTCGTCGCTCCACTTGATCAGTGTCACCGCTCGTCTCCTTGCCACCCGACCGGGCAGAACCGGCACCGGGAGGGCTTCCATGTCCGGCATTTGGGAAAAAACCTGCCAGAAACACGTATAAGGATTCGTTAAGGCAACTGGACTGACCTGTGTCAACCAAGGGTGTTATCGGGCGGGGTGCCCCGATCGTTTCGTCTTCCGATTGATTCAGGACGCCTCTTTTACGCGCGCTTCCGCCTGCGGCACGGTGAAGGCGAAGGTGGCGCCGCGGCCGGGGGCGCTGTCCACCCAGATGCGGCCGCCGAGATGCTCGACGATGCGCTTGCAGATGGCCAGCCCCAGCCCGGTGCCCTGCGGCTTGTCGGTCATGGTGTCGCCGACCTGCCGGAAGCGCTCGAAGACGATGGCCTGATGCTCCGCGGCGATGCCGGGGCCGCTGTCGGTGACGGACACGCGCAGGTGGTCGCCTTCCACCGTCACGGACAGCGAGGCCCGCCCGCCCGCCGGGGTGAATTTCGCGGCGTTGGACAGCAGGTTCACCGCCACCTGCACCAGCCGGTCATGGTCGCCGCGCACCGCCGGCAAACCTTGCGGGATGGTGACGGCCAGCGCGATGCCGCGCTCGTGGAACAGCCGGGCGGTGGCCGCCGCCGCCTGCTCCAGCGCGGCCCCGAGGTCCATCGGACGGACCTGCCAGTCGATCTCCCCGGCCTCGATCTTCGCCATGTCGAGAACCTGGTTGATCAGGCGGGTCAGCCGCTCGCTCTCGGTGATGACGAGGCCGAGGAACTCCTGCCGCTGCTCCAGCTCGATGTCGGGGTTGTCGTGCAGCACCTCGGTCAGGGCGCGGATGGAGGTCAGGGGCGTGCGCAGCTCGTGCGTCACGGTGGACAGGAATTCGTCCTTCAGCCGGTCCAGCTCCGTCAGCCGCTCGTTGGCGGCGCGCAGCGCGGCCGACGCGCGCTGCAGCTCCGCCGTCTTGTGTTCGAGCTGGCGGCTGTATTCGATGACGTGGCTGGTCTCGTCGAGCATCCGCATCAGCTCGGGGTAGCTGACCTCGCCGCCCTCCACCGCGGAGGCCAGCGCCACCCGCGCGGAGGCGGCGCCGATCGCCCCGGCGAGCAGCCGCTCGGCGAAGCGCACCAGCTCCGCCCCGGCCCGGCGGTCCGGCTCCAGCGGCCCGTTGCGGCGGACATACTGGGCGAAGGCCGCCTCCGCCCGCTGCGGACCGAGGAAGCGCGCGACGATCCGTTGCAGGTCGCCGACCGTGGCGGTGCCGCGCCACGCGCCGGCGGGAAGGGGGGTGTCGCGGTGCTGGAACACCTCCACGAAGGCGGTGGCCTGCGCCCGCTCGCCCAGGCCGGGGCGGTCGAGCAGGGAGACCACGACGTAGAGGCCGATGTTGAGCAGCATGCTCCAGAACAGGGCGTGGGTCAGCGGGTCCATGCCGTCCAGCCCGAACAGGGCGTAGGGCTGCAGCAGGGCGACGCCCCACGGCCCCTGGTCGATGAAGGAGGCGGGCAGCCAGCCGGACCGCGCGAAGCTGGGCAGCAGCAGCGTGTAGGCCCAGGTCAGGATGCCGGCGCTGAGGCCGGCCAGCGCGCCGCGCCGGGTCGCCCCCGCCCAGTAGACGCCGCCGATCAGCGCCGGGGCGAACTGAGCCACCGCCGTGAAGGAGATCAGCCCGATGGCGCTCAGCGCGTAGGCCGAGCCGGCGATGCGGAAATACAGGTAGCCGAGCAGCAGGATCGCCACGATGGCAGCGCGCCGGATGGTCAGCAGCAGCGGCGACAGGTCGTGCAGTCGCTCCAGCCGGGCGCTGCGGGCGCGCAGCAGAAGCGGCATCACGATGTCGTTGCACACCATGGTGGACAGCGCGATGGCCTCGACCACGATCATGCCGGTGGCCGCCGACAGCCCGCCGATGAAGGCGAGAAGGGCCAGCCACTCGTTCCCGGCGGCCAGCGGCAGCGCCACCACGAACATGTCCGGGTCCACCGCCCGGTCGGGAAAGCGCATCAGCCCGGCCACCGCCACCGGCAGGACGAACAGGTTGATCAGCAGCATGTAGAGCGGGAACAGCCACAGGGCGCGGGTCAGGTGTCGCTCGTCCACATTCTCGATCACCGTCACCTGGAACTGGCGCGGCAGGCACAGCACCGCCGCCATCGACAGCAGCGTCATGGTCAGCCACGACCCGTCGGCCAGCGCCGGGGCGGAGGTGAAGAGGTTGCGGATCTCAGGATGCTCCGCGGCCGTGGCGAACAGCTCGGTCGGGCCGTCGTGCAGCCCCCAGACCACCGCCGCGCCGACCGCCAGGAAGGCAACCAGCTTGACCACCGATTCAAAGGCGATGGCCGCCACCATGCCCTCGTGATGCTCCGCCGCGTCGATGTGGCGCGTGCCGAAGATGATGGCGAAGGCCGCCATGACCACTGCGACGTAAAAGGCGTTGTCCAAGACGACTGGCAGGGACAGGCCGCCGGTGGCGCCGGACGGGTCGGTCCCCCACAGCACGTCGAAGCTGACCGCTACGGCCTTGAGCTGCAGGGCGATGTAGGGCGTCACTCCGATCACCGCGGTCAGCGCCACCAGCCCACCCAGCCCCTGGCTGCGCCCGTAGCGGGAGGCGATGAAGTCGGCGATGGAGGTGATGCGCTGCGCCTTGGCGATGCGCAGGATCTTGCGCAGCACCAGCGGCCCCAGCAGCATCAGCAGGGTCGGGCCGAGATAGATCGGCAGGAAGCCGATGCCCAGCGATGCCGCCCGACCGACCGAGCCGTAGAAGGTCCAGGCGGTGCAATAGACCGCCAGCGAGAGCGCGTACACGTACGGGGACGCGATGACGCTGCGCCCCGCGTCGGCCCGCCGGTCCGCCCACCAGGCGATGGCGAAGAGGAGGAGCAGGTAGGCGAAGCTGGCGGCGACGATGGCGGGCCAGGGCATGTCAGCGCCCCCTGCGTTCCAGGAGCACCGCCGACAGCGCGATCACCCCGCCCCACACCCCCAATGCGTACACGTACAGCAGCGGCAGGCCGAACAGCGAGTCCCCGGCGCCGAAGACGCGCAGCAGCGGCGGGTTGAAGGCGACCACGCCGAACAGGAACAGCGCGATCAGGCGGTCGGCGCCCGCCCGGCGCGGTGGAGGGGGTGCGGGTTGCGGGGAAGCGGGGTGCAGGGTTGGCCCGCCGGTCAAAAGGCGCGCTCCCGCGCCGCCAGCTCGACGATGATGTTGGCGCCGCGGATGGCGTCGTCGAGCGTGCGGACGTCACGTTCCTTGAGCATCTCGACCATGCGCAGGAAGACCGCGGCGGTGACGAGGCTGTCGCCCAGCGCCGTGTGGCGGTCCACCACCTCGATCCCCAGCCGCTCGGCGATGCCGTCCAGCGTGTGGTCGCCGCCCTCGCCGAGCAGCATCCGCGACAGCAGCATGGTGTCCAGCACCGGGCTGTCGAAGCGCACGCCCGAGGCCCGTTCCTTCATCTTCAGGAATTTCAGGTCGAAGGCGGCGTTGTGGGCGATCAGCACCGCGCCCGACACGAAGCCGCGGAACTGCGGCAGCACCTTGTCGATGGTCGGCTTGTCGGCGACCATCGCGTCGGTGATGCCGTGGAAGGGGATCGATTCCGGCGGGATGCTCCGCTTCGGGTTGACCAGCGTGTTGAAAGTCTCGCCGGTCAGGATGCGCCCGCCGACGACGCGCACGGCGGCGATCTGGATGATCTCGTCGCCGGTGCTGGGGGACAGGCCCGTCGTCTCGGTGTCGAAGACCACGTAATGGAGCTGGTCGAGCGGCGTGCGACCAAGCTCGCTGGTGGCCAGCGGCTGGTGCAGCAGGTTGAAGTCGAAGAATTCCGGCCGCGCGCCGCCGCGAGCCGCGGTGTGGGCGGAGGGCGGCTTCAGCGCGGGCGGCAACGGCACGCGCAGGCGCGACAGCAGCTCGCCTTCCGACCCCGGCCCCTTCACCGGCTCGCTCCACATCGTGCTCTTGTGGTGCTGAAGCACGTCGCCGACCGTCAGGCCGCCCAGCGCGTCGGGCAGCGGGTGGTCGAGCCAACTGTCCACGATGCCGCTGGGCACCGACGGGCCGCGCCAGGTGATGTCGAGATAGACCCAGCGGTCCCCCGGCTCCACCGACAGGTCGTACGCGGGGACCCCGGTCAGCGCGTAGACGTATTCGATCAGATAGCCGACCAGGATGACGAGGCTGTAGCTGTCACCGTGCACCCATTGCGGCAGCCCGGTCAGCGTCACGCCGTACTGTGCCTCCGGCCCGACGCGGTGGCGGATCAGGTTGATCAGGTTGGTGGAGTGGATGTCGCTCATCGGCCAGGAGCCGGTGACGACGCTGCGGTATTCGTTGGTGACGCGGGCCAGCCGCTCCGACAGGGTGTTGGACGACTCCATCAGCGCGGCCTGGAAGGCGGCCCGCTCCTCCGGCCCCAGCTCCGGCGTGTCGTCCAGCGTCTCCAGAACGGCGCGCAGGTTGGCGATGGGGGCGCAGAATCCCTCCGTCGCCTCGCGGAGCAGGGCGTCGCGCTGGCCGAGCGCGGCCAGCTCGCTGGTCGCGTCCGACAGCGTGATGACGTAACCGGTGATGGTCGGCGGCTCGTCCGAGCCCTCCGGCGGGTCCTGCAGGATGGCGCTCATGCGCCCGGCCAGCAGGATGCGCCCGTCCGTCGTGGCGCCGACGAACTGGGCGGTGGTGCCGTGCTCGTGGTTGACGTGCCGCCCTTCGCGCACGCGCAGGGTCAGCCGCTCCAGCGTGTGGGTGACCGGCTCCGCCACCACGAAATGCAGCAGCGAGCGGCCCAGCCCGAGGTCGCCGGCCAGATGCAGGATGTCGAGCGCCGTCTGGTTGTAGAGAAGGATCTGGTGCTTCAGGTTGCAGACCAGGACGCCTTCGTGCAGGTCGCGCAGGACGGCGGCCAGCCGCGTCTTCTGCTCCTCCGCCTTTGCGGTCGACTCCGCGACGGTGCGCGCGGTGTCGCGGCGGGCGGCGGCCAGCTTGTCCGACAGCTCGTTGACCGCCTTGGCCACCGGGGCGAGGTCGCCGTAGCGCGCCAGCGGGATGCGTGCGCCGGTCTTGCCGTCCGCCGTGCCATGGGCGATCAGCCCGGCCTCGCGGCTCAGCGTTTCCGAGGCGCGCAGCAGACGCCGGTCGACCAGCCCCCACAGGCCCCAGACCGCGGCGGTGACGGCGGCGGTCATGGTGACGGCGTAGGTGACGAAGGCGTTCGGGTCGCCGTTCGCGCTGAAGCCGACCGCGGCCCCCACCGACAGCAGGGGCAGGCCGACGCCGGCGGCGCGGAAGGCCAGGGGGATGATCCGGCGCGGCTCCGTCGGGGTGGTTGCCGGCGCGGCGGTTCCGGCGGTTCCGGTGGTCGCCGGGGCACTCATGGCTGAGGCTCCGCGGTTCCGCCCTGGTTGCTTTCGGGGTTCAGGTATTTGCGGACGGTGGTGACGAGGTCGCGGGTCGAGAAGGGTTTGGTGATGTAGTCGGTGGCGCCCAGCGCCATGCCCTTCTGCCGCTCCACGTCGCGGCTCTTGGCCGTCAGCATGATGATGGGCAGCGACTGGTAGGCGGGATTGGCGCGCAGCGACTGGCAGACGTCGAACCCGTCGCGCCGCGGCATCATGGCGTCCAGCAGGATCAGGTCGGGCGTGCTTTCCGCAACCGACTCAAGGGCTTCCTCGCCGTTGCGGGCGATGCGCACGGTAAAGCCCGCCTTCTGCAGCAGGACTTGCAGAGAGAGGACGATGCTGGGCTCATCGTCGGCGACCAGGATCGTCGGCTTCATACCAGGGTTTCCTCCGGTTCGCCGGTCTGATGCGCCGGCTTCTTGCGGCTGCGCTTGTTCTAATATGCGTGCCTGTTCAATCCCATGTTAGCGGCAAGGAGAAGGACAGATCAAGACGAAGCCCGCCTGCAATACCGAAATTGCGGACGGGCTTTTCCAAAGGAAAGAAGCGGAATAGAGAGGAGCGACAGTTTGTCGCGGTGGCGCCGTTGCCTGCGGTCAGCGCGTCGAGACGACGATGGGCTGCGCTTCCACCTTGCCCTTCAGCGACGCGGCGGCCTGACGGGCGGCGGCGGTGTCGGCATAGCCGCCGACGCGGACGACGTGCCAGGACCGCTGCTCGGCGTCGGTCCAGTCCAGCGCGTAAGCGTTGAAGCCGAGACCGCGCAGGCGGCGGACCAACCCTTCGGCATTGTCGGCCTGCTGGAAGGACCCGACCTGCACGGTGTAGCGCCCGTCCGGAGCGGCGGTGGACGCCGGCGGCGTCAGCACGCCCGACGAGGACGCCGTAGCGGGCGCCGTGGCAGGCGGGGTGGAGGCGGTCTTGGGCGCCGGCTTGGCGGGCTGCGGCGCCGGGCGTGCCGCGGCGGCTTGACGCTGGGCCGAAGCTGGCGGGGGCGGGGCCGACAGCATGGCCTGAAGCTCTGCCGTTTCCGCGGTCTTTGCGGGGGGCGGCGCCTTGGCGGGCTCGGCCGGGGACGGCGCCATGGCCGAAGCCGGCGGATGCGCCGGGACCTTCGCGCTCTCCGCCGTCTCCACGGGGTGCGGCGCGGGGACGGGCTCGGCCGGTCTGGCAGCGGCGGGCGACGGCAGGGCCGGCGGCTCCGGAACCTTCAACGCCGGTGGCGGAATCTGCGGCAGCGCCATGGGCGGCGTGGTCACCGTGGGCGCCGGTGCGGCCGGAGCGACGACGGTCTGCGTCTGCATCGGCGCCTGGGCCGGCGCGGCGGGGGCCGGCGCAGCGGCAGGGGCCGCGCGGGTGATCAGCGCTTCCGGTTTCGCCGGAGTTCCGGTGCCGGGCGAGGCGCCGCCGGGGGCCGGGGCGCTGGGAACGGCGGTGATGAGCGGTGCCGGGGGCGCGGACGGCGCCTCCCCACCCTGATCCAGCATCACGACGACCGCGCCGATGCCGATGGCGGCGGCCAGCGCCGCGGCGATCTTGCCGATGGGCAGGTGCCGCTCCGCCTTCCGCCCGGCGTCCGGGGACAGGAGATCGTCCTCCTCCGCCGGGTCGGCCTTCAGGTCGTCGTTGAGGGCGCGCAGAAGGCGGGCGATGTCGTCCCGTGCCTCCCCGCCATCGTCAGCGGGGGCATCGGCCATCGGGGACGGCTTGTGTTCCGCCTTCTGGCCGGCGGCCTTCATCTCATCCTTGAACGTCACGGCGGCGTGCGCACCCAGTTGAAGATCGCAAGGAGTCGGAAGTCACGGGGACGCGGCCCCGAAGGGCGGCGCCACGATCCAAAGACCTTCTACTGTATTTCGACGTTCGTTCAAACGCCGATGCGACGAATTGGCGTGAGAAAGTTGGGCGCGAAGGCGCACCAAGGACGCTTTTTCCGGGTTCAGGCCGTTGGGCGGTAGGGATGCTCGGCCATCCAGTGGCGGGCGATGTCCAGCCGGGTGGCGACCCACGCCTTCTCGTGGCCCCGCACATAGTCGAGGAAGCGGGCCAGCGCCGCGGCGCGCCCCGGCCGCCCGACCAGACGGCAGTGCAGCCCGATCGACATCATCTTCGGCTGGTCTTCGCCTTCGGCGTAGAGGACGTCGAAGCTGTCCTTCAAATAGGTGAAGAACTGCTCGCCGGTGTTGAAGCCCTGGTTGGTCGCGAAGCGCATGTCGTTGGCGTCGAGCGTGTAGGGCACGATCAGCTGCGGCCGGCCGAAGCGGTCGTCCCAGTAGGGCAAGTCGTCGGCATAGCTGTCAGCGTTGTAGAGGAAGCCACCCTCCTCCGACACCAGCTTCCAGGTATTGGGGCTGCACCGCCCGAGATACCAGCCGAGCGGGCGGGAGCCGGTCACGCGGGTGTGGACCTCGATGGCGCGCAGCATGTGCTCGCGCTCCACCTCCTCCGGCAGATGCTGGTAGTCGATCCAGCGGTAGCCGTGGGTGGCGATCTCCCACCCGGCGTCCTGCATGGCGCGGACGGCGTCCGGGTTGCGCTCCAGCGCCATGGCGACGCCGTAGACGGTCACCGGCAGGTCGCGCTGCGTGAACATCCGGTGCAGCCGCCAGAAGCCGGCGCGGGACCCGTACTCGTAGATCGATTCCATGTTCATGTGCCGCATGCCGACGATGGGCTGGGCGCCGACGATCTCCGACAGGAAGGCCTCCGACGCGGCGTCGCCGTGCAGGACGCAATTCTCCCCGCCCTCCTCGTAGTTGATGACGAACTGCACCGCCACCCGCGCCCCACCCGGCCAGTAGGGGTGCGGCGGACGGGACCCGTAGCCGATCAGGTCGCGCGGGTAGTCATGTGACATGGTGGAGGCGCTCCGTCAGGGAGGAGGGGGGCGGTCAGGAGGCGGAGGACGAGGACTTCTCGGTGGACTGCTCCTCCGGCACCTGATGGCGCAGGATCAGCGGGGCCTGGAAGGCGCTGAACAGCAGGGTCAGCGGCATGATGCCGAACACCTTGAAGTTGACCCAGGCGTCGGTGGTCATGGTGCGCCACACCACCTCGTTCAGCGCGGCCAGCAGCAGGAAGAACCACGCCCAGCGGATCGCCAGCGTGCGCCAGCCCGCGTCGGACAGGTTCAGGACGGATCCCAGAACGTGCTTCAGCACGTTGCGCCGCGTCAGATGCGCCGCGAACAGGACCGCGGCGAACAGCAGGTTGACCAGCGTCGGCTTGATCTTGATGAACAGGTCGTCCTGAAGCCACAGCGTCAGCCCGCCGAACAGCAGGACGAAGCCCGCCCCGACCACCGGCATCACCGGCACCTTGCGTTCGAACCGCCAGGAGACCAGCACGGAAATGCTGATCGCCACCATGAAGACGGCGGTGCCGATCATGATGCCGGCCTGGGAATTGGCGATGAAGAAGGCCGCCAGCGGGCCGGCTTCGATCAGCAGTCGGGCGTATTGGTTCATGATCCTCACATAGACCGAACCGGGCCTGGGATAAAGAGGGAAGCGAGGGGACGCCTCCGTGCCCGGTCAGAACCGGTAGGAGGCGCGGATCGAACCGTAGTTGCTGTAGGATTTCTGCCCCTCAAACTCCGGCGACAGGAAATTCTGGGCGTAGGAGATTCCGAACCGGTCGTAGCGCAGCGTCACGCCGATCTGGAAGGCGGCGATGAAGTTGTTTTTGTCCACCGACCGGCTGTCGCGGAAGCTGTTGCCGTCGAGGAAGATGTTGCGGGCGACGGCGCGCCCCTCCGCCCCGGCATAGACGTACCAGGAGAAGGGCGGGCGCGGCGCCCCCGCGGCCACGCTGTCCTGATAGGGGATGCTGGCGGTCGGGCGGAGGATCAGCGCGCCGACCGGCGGCGCCATGTTGCCGCCCAGCCGCATCGTGACGCCGGCCCCGCCGAAGGTCAGGACATTGCCGACGCTGGCCGTGACGTGGGGGCTGATGTCTGCCTCGAAGGGGCCGATGCGCGCCGGGCGCTCGGCGCGCCAGACATGCTCGTAGCTCAGGATGATGCCCGGCTCGTTCTTGAGCTGGTAGTCCCAGCCCTCCGGCCAGCGGGCGCCCGGCACGATGCGATGCACCGTCTTCTGGGTCTGCTCCGCCAGCGAGGCCGGGCCGACCATGCCGATGTCCAGGTCGATGCGGTCCACCTGCCGCGTCTCTTCGGAAATCACCGACAGGCGCCCGTACAGCCAGCCGGCGTAGGGGCGATCGGTGGCGTCGGGGATCGGCTTGGTGATGTCGCTGGGGGTGTACATGTTCTGGCCGAAGGCGATGCCGTAGCGCCGCACCCCATGCTCCCCGATCCAGGGGACGAGGTTGGCCAGCCAGTCGATGTTGCCGTAGGTCGGGCGGTCGCCGGAGACGTAGTAGAACTGGACTCCGTTCGTGTAGTAACGGTCGGTGCCGCCGCCGAACAGGTCGTTGTCGACCCAGAAGCCGATGGACGGGCCGGCCCGGGGCGTGGTTTCCGCTGGCGGAGTGGTGTCCGTGTTCGGAACGCTGTCGGTTTTCGGAACATTGTCCTGAGCCAGCACCGGTCCCGCCGCCAGCCCGAGTGAGAGGGCGGCGATGACGCTCCAACCTGAACGCACGGCCATAATGGTCAAATTCCCTTCGTTGCCGGGCACCCTAAGATAAGACGCGGGCGCCCTTTGGCGCCTGCGCTTTCGGGTGGGGCAAAACAGCTTGTCTTACTGGAAAGCGGCCTCGGCGAAGCTGCGCAGCTTGCGGGAATGCAGGGTTTCCATGCCGTGCTCGCGCAGAAGCTCCATGGCCAGCACGCCGATCTTCAGGTGCTGGTCCACCCGCTCGCGGTAGAAGCGGTCGGCCATCCCCGGCAGTTTCAACTGCCCGTGCATCGGCTTGTCGGAAACGCAGAGCAGCGTGCCGTAGGGAACGCGGAAGCGGAAGCCGTTGGCGGCGATGGTGGCGCTTTCCATGTCCAGCGCGACGGCACGGCTCTGGCTGAAGCGCATCAGCGGCTCGCGGTGGTCGCGCAGTTCCCAGTTGCGGTTGTCGATGGTCGCCACGGTGCCGGTGCGCATGATGCTCTTCAGCGCGTAGCCGGACAGGCCGGTCACCCGCTCCACCGCCGTCTCCAGCGCGCGCTGCACCTCGGCCAGCGCCGGGACGGGCACCCAGGTCGGCAGGTCGGCGTCCAGCACATGGTCGTCGCGGACGTAACCGTGGGCCAGCACATAGTCGCCCAGCCGCTGCGTGCTGCGCAGCCCGGCGCAGTGGCCCAGCATGATCCAGGCGTGCGGGCGCAGCACGGCGATGTGGTCGGTGATCGTCTTGGCGTTCGACGGGCCGACGCCGATGTTGACCAGGGTGATTCCGTTGCCGTCCGGTCGGGTCAGGTGGTAAGCGGGCATCTGCGGCAGGCGGAGCAGCCGTGCGCCGTTCGTCGGCGCCTCGCCGGGGCCGCCACCCAGATTGGCGTTCTGAACGATGACGCCGCCGGGCTCCACGAAGCGGTCGTACTGGCTGCGGTAGGCGGCCAGTTCGGGATCGGCGGTCGGCTCCATGATCTCGCGGGCCATGCGGATGAACTCGTCCACATAGAACTGGTAGTTCGTGAACAGGACGAAGTTCTGGAAATCCTCCGGCGCCGTCGCCGTGTAGTGGCGCAGCCGGTGCAGCGAGAAATCCACCCGCGGCGCGGTGAACAGGGCCAGCGGCTTCACCGCGTCCAGCGACTCCTCGTAGGTGCCGTTGACGATGGTGTCGTCCATGCGGGCGAGGTCGGGCAGGTCGAACAGATCAGGCAGCCCGGCCAGCCGCTCCGGCGTCAGGTCGCCCTCGACATGCATGCCCTGAGGGAAGGCGAAATGGATGGGGATGGCCTCGTCGCTGACCCCGACCTCCAGCGGAACATGGTGGTTGCGCAGCAGGAGCGAGAGCTGTTCGCGGTAATAGCGGTCGAACAGGTCGGGGCGGGTCAGCGTCGTGGAATAGGTGCCCGGCCCCTCGACGAAGCCGTAGGCCAGCCGCGTGTCCACCGTGGCCGCCGAGGCGGTGGAGAGGCGGACGTAGGGATAATGGGCCTGTTCCCGCCGTCCGCCGTCCTCGCCGCGGGTGAAGGCGGCGAAGCGGTCGCGCAGATAGGTGGTGTTGCGGTCGTAGAGGTCCTTGACGAGGGCCAGGGCGGCGTCCGCGTCGGTGAAGCGCTCGACAGGACCGGGAGGAACGGGGGAGGGGGAGGTCTTGGCAGCCGTCATAGTCTTCAAATAGGGCTTGGGCGAAGCTGTCGGAAGCCCCTTTCTCACCCGGCCCCCCTGCCTGTGCCCCCTGCCTGTGCCTTTGGGGGCGCCGTTACTGGGACGGCAACCCCATCAGCGACTTGGCGAACTGGTCGGCGTCGAAGGGGCGCAGGTCGTAGACGCCCTCGCCGATGCCGATGGCGTGCACCGGCAGCTTGAACCGCTCGGCCAGCGAGACCAGCACGCCGCCGCGCGCCGACCCGTCCAGCTTGGTCAGGATAAGGCCGGAGACGTTCACCATGTCGCGGAACACCTCCACCTGATTGTGCGCGTTCTGGCCGGTGGTGGCGTCCAGCGTCAGCAGGGTGGTGTGCGGGGCGCTCTCGTCCACCTTCTTGATGACGCGGACGATCTTGCGCAGCTCCTCCATCAGGCCGGCCTTGTTCTGCAGGCGGCCCGCGGTGTCGATCAGCAGGATGTCCACGCCCTGGCGCCGCGCCTCCTCCAGCGCGTCGAAGGCGAGGCCGGCGGCGTCGGCCCCGGTGTCGCGGGCGATCACCGGGCAGCCGGTGCGCTCGCCCCAGATCTTCAGCTGGCTGACCGCGGCGGCGCGGAAGGTGTCGCCGGCGGCCAGCATGACCGTCTTGCCCTCGGCGCGGAACTGGCGGGCCAGCTTGCCGATGGTCGTCGTCTTGCCGGTGCCGTTGACGCCGACCACCAGGATGACGTGCGGCTTCAGCGTCGCGTCGATGACCAGCGGCTTGGCCACCGGGCCGACGATCTTCGCGACCTCGGCGGCCAGCGTGGCCTTGACCTCCTCGGGGCTGACCTCCTTGCCGAAGCGGGTGCGGGCCAGTTCCGCCGTCACCTTGGCCGCCGTGGTCGGGCCGAGGTCGGCGGTGATGAGCAGCTCCTCCAGCTCCTCCAGCGCCTCGTCGTCGAGCTTGCGCTTGGTGAAGATGCCGGAGATGCCCTCGGTCAGCTTGGACGAGGACTTGGACAGGCCGTCCTTCAGCCGGGCGAACCAGCCCTTCTTGGGCTTCTCCTCTTCGGCCATCAGGGCCGCGGGGAGGTCCTCACGGACGATCTCCGGCGCGTCCTCGCGCTCCTCCGGCTCGGACGGCGGGGCGATGGGCGGCGGGGGCGGGGTCTCGACCGCGGGCGGGGGGGGTTCGGGTTCCGGCACCACCTCGGGCACCGGGGGCGGCTCCTCGGCGAGCGGTTCCGGAACAGGCGGCTCCTGGACAATCGGCTCCTGGACAACCGGCTCCGGGAGCGGGGCGGTCGTCTCGTCCTTGCGGGCTTGCTCTTCGGGCTTCTTGCGGCCGAACCAACGCAGGATCATGGTGTGTCCACTGTTCTCAAAGGGGGGTGCCGGTCAGCGCGCCGCCGGCCACGCCGGTGACCGTGGCGCGCAGGACGGAGCCGGGGGGCCGGGGCGTGCCCAGGCGGATTTCGGCGAAATGCTGGGTGCGGCCAAGATCGTCCTTCTCGACCAGCACCGACACCTCGCGCCCGACCAGCGAGGCCAGCGTGCGGGCCTCCGCCTCGGCGCCGAGCGCGCGCAGACGGGCCGCGCGCTCCTTGCGGAGGCCGCCGTCGACCTGCGGCATGCGGGCGGCCGGGGTGCCGGGGCGCGGGCTGTAGGGGAAGACGTGCAGCCAGGTCAGGCCGCACTCCTCGACCAGCCGCAGCGTGTTCTCGAACATCTCGTCGGTTTCCGTGGGGAAGCCGGCGATGAAGTCGGCGCCGAACACCATGTCGGGGCGCAGGGAGCGCACGCGCTCGCAGAAGGCGATGGCGTCGGCGCGGCTGTGGCGGCGCTTCATGCGCTTGAGGATCATGTCGTCGCCGGCCTGGAGCGAGAGGTGGAGGTGCGGCATCAGCCGCGGCTCCGTCTCGATCAGGCGCCACAGGTCGTCGTCGATCTCGATGCAGTCGAGCGAGGACAGGCGCAGCCGCGGCAGCTCCGGCACCAGCGCCAGCAGGCGGCGCACCATCTGCCCCAGCGTCGGCGTGCCCGGCAGGTCGGGGCCGAAGCTGGTGATGTCCACGCCGGACAGCACGACCTCGTTGTAGCCGGCCTTCACCAGCGCCTGCACCTGCTCCACCACCGCGCCGATGGGAACGGAGCGCGACGGGCCGCGGCCATAGGGGATGATGCAGAAGGTGCAGCGGTGGTCGCAGCCCTGCTGGACCTGGACGAAGGCGCGCGCCCGGTCCTCGAAGCCGCCGATCAGGTGCCCGGCGGTTTCCTTGACCGACATGATGTCGTTGACCAGCACCTTCTCCGCCGGGGCCAGGCCCCAGCTTTCCGGCTGGAGCTTCTCCTGGTTGCCCAGGACCTGATCGACCTCCGGCATGGCGCCGTAGCGCTGCGGGTCGATCTGGGCGGCGCAGCCGGTCACCACGATGCGGGCGTTCGGCCGCTCGCGGCGCAGCTTGCGGATGGTCTGGCGGGCCTGCCGTTCCGCTTCCGAGGTCACCGCGCAGGTGTTGACGATGACGACGTCCTCCAGCCCCGCGTTGCGGGCGTGGGTGCGCATCACCTCGGATTCGTAGGTGTTCAGGCGGCAGCCGAAGGTGACGATCTCCGGCTCGTTGGTCACAGTGTCGCTCATGCTCTTTCAGCCTAACGGGCGGCCCTACGCTTCAATGGAGGCCGCTCAGACGGCGACCAGCTCCGGAGACAGCCGCCCGGTGTAGCTGAGGGCGACCGGGCCGGTCATCAGGACGTGGCCATCCTCACGCCATTCGATGGTCAGGGTGCCACCGTCCAGGATCACGTCGACCTTGCGGTTGGTCAGCCCGCGGCGGATCGCGGCGACCGCGGTGGCGCAGGCGCCGGTCCCGCAGGCCTGGGTGATGCCGGCCCCGCGCTCCCACACCCGCATGCGGACGGCGGTGGGGGACAGCACCTGGACGAACTCGACGTTGGTGCGCTCGGGGAAGGCCGGGTGGTTCTCGAACACCGGGCCGACCTCGGCCAGCGGCACCGCCTCGGCGTCGTCCACGAAGAAGACGGCGTGCGGGTTGCCCATGCTGACCGCCGTGGGACCGGCGAAGCCGCCGTGCGACACCGCGTCGAGGCGCAGCGTGTCGGCCGGTTCCGCCAGCGGGATCTGCGTCCAGTCCAGATTGGCCTGACCCATGTCCACGGTGATGCGCCCGTTGTCGGCGCGGCCGGCCTGCAGGATGCCGGCGTTGGTTTCGAAGGCGACGCGCTCCGCCCCCGCCTCCTCCATCAGCAGCCAGCCGACGCAGCGCGAGGCGTTGCCGCAGGCCGACACCTCGCCGCCGTCGGCGTTGCGGATGCGCATGAAGCCCGCCGTGCCGTCCGTTTTCGCCGGCTCGATCACGATGAACTGGTCGCAGCCCACCCCGGTCTTGCGGTCGGCGATGGCACGCACCTCGGCCTCGGCCGGCGAGTACGGCGTTTTGCGGGCGTCGATCACGACAAAGTCGTTGCCGAGCCCGTGCATCTTCAGGAATTCGCGCGTCATGACCGCCGTTATATGGCGACCGGGCCTGCGGAGTCCATGGCTGCACGGGGTGGTCGTGGCAAACAGTTCACGGGGTCACTGGGTTTCGGCCCCGCCGATGTCGGCGGTGTCCCCGTCGGGCAGGGTGGCGCCCGATGCCGGGGGGATGCCCTCCAGCAGGTCGAGCATCCGGGCGAGGGTGTCCTCCGACTCGGGCCGCGGCGGCGTTCCGCCGGTCCGCTCCCACGCCCCGTAATCCCAGCCCGCGGCGCCCATCGCCATGTCGGGCAGCGTGAAATGCCCCTCCACAGCGTGGGTTGGCGGACCGTCCGCGCGGGACAGCCCGACCAGCAGGGCTATGGACACGGTGACCCCAGCCACCCAGGCCCACAGCACGTCGCTGTTGTTCATGGCTTCCTCCCGGCTCCTTGCCAAGGCAGGTCGGTGTCGGGGCCATTCCCGTTGGATGCGCCCCATTCCATGGACTTCGGGTGTCCGCGGCGGCGCACAATGAGGCTTCGGGAGATATCCGGAAGGGGAGGTTGCCCTTGGCAGCCCGAAGGTCAGGCGCCCTTGAAGACCAGATGCTTGGAGGCGGCGAAGTTCAGCGCCATGCCGGACAGCGAACCGGCGGCGACGGCCAGCACCGGGTGGGCCTCGGCCAGCGGCAGGGCGGCCTCCAGCCCGACCGAGACGCCGTAATTCACCGCCCCGCCGAAGGCGTTGGCGGCCAGGAAGGTCGCCCATTGCCGGTAGAGCGGCGCGTCGGCCGCCCCGCGGAAGGTGAAGGCGCGGTTCAGCGCGAAGGTCGTGGTGGCGGCGGCCAGATAGGCGGGGATGCGGGCGGCGAAGAACTCCAGCCCGGCACCGAACACCAGCGCGTAGACCACCGCCGTGTCGACCACCAGACCGACCACGCCGACGAGGCCGAACTTGCCGAACTGCACGGCCAGCCGGCCGAGCCGGCTGTCGGACAGGGGTCCGAAGAGATCGCCCATGGTCAGGACCCGGCGGCCTTGCGGACCGGATGGACGCCCGGCGCGGGGATGGACAGGTAGCGCATGCGCTTGGCCTCGCGGCGGCCCAGCGTGACCGTGTCGAGGATCAATCCGCAGGTCAGGCTGAGGAAGCCCAACAGCATCAGCCCGGTGGACAGAACGGCGGTGGGCAGGCGCGGCACCAGCCCGGTCTGCAGATAGGTCGCCACCACCGGCCAGGCGAGGATCACCGACGCCGCGGCAAGCGCCGCAAAGATGGCGAAGAAGAAGGGCAGGGGGCGCTCCTCCTTCACCAGATTGACGATGGTGCGCAGGATGCGGACGCCGTCGCGGATGGTGTTCAGTTTGCTGTGCGAGCCCGGCGGGCGGTCCTTGTAGGGCGCCTTGAGCTCGGCGATGGGCATGTTCAGCTCCAGCGCGTGGACGGTCAGCTCCGTCTCCGTCTCGAATCCGCTGGCCAGTGCCGGGAAGGACTTGATGAAGCGCCGCGAGAAGACGCGGTAGCCCGACAGCATGTCCTGGATGCGGTTGCCGAAGATCAGCGCGACCATGCCGGTCAGCAGCTTGTTGCCGAAGCGGTGGCCGGGCCGGTAGGCCTTGACGATCTCGGTGACGCGGGCGCCGTTGACCATGTCGAGCTGGTCGTCCCACAGCCGCTTGACCATCAGCGGGGCGGACGGCGCGTGGTAGGTGTCGTCGCCGTCCACCAGCACATAGACGTCCGCCTCGATGTCGGAGAACATCCGGCGCATGACGTTGCCCTTGCCCTGCAACGGCTCGTGCCGGACCACGGCGCCGGCGGCCTTGGCCACCTCCACCGTGCGGTCGGACGAGTTGTTGTCGTAGACATAGACCGTCGCGTCGGGCAGCGCCTCGCGGAAGTCGCGCACGACGGCGGCGATGGCCGCCTCTTCGTTGTAGCAGGGGATCAGCACCGCCACCACGGGAGCGGTGTCCGGGTCCGGGTCCGTGGCTGGAGCGACGGAGGCCGCGGCCCGGTCGGATTGACGGTCGGCCGGTCGATCAATGGTGGAGACGGTCATGGCGATGCGCTTCGAAACGGTGCCGGTGTAAGGTTAAACAGCACAATCGCCTGATTTAATCCACTGACCTTTCAAGGTCCGCCATTCGCTTCACAGCGCAGAGGTTCAGTGGCTCGCCCAGGTTGTTGGGGATGACGCGGCAGTTGTCCTGCGCCACTCGCAGCCCCAGCAGGGCGGCGGCCTTCGCGGCACCGGGCGTGTCGGGGATGGTGCTGAGCATCAGGAAGCGCCCGCGGTGCGCCCCCACCTTGTCCTGCATCAGGGCGAGGTAGCCGTTGCCGACCGAGTCCGGCTGGAGGAAGTTGGACTGGATGCGCACGAAGGGGATGCGCGGCGGGAAGGCCGGGACGACATGGGAAATCGCCCAGTAGCCGGCCATCAGCACCATCGTGTCGTCCGGGTCCTCGATGGGCGGCACGGCGGCCTCCACCCAGCGCTCGCTCCACGGCAGGCGGCCCCAGTCGGCGGGCCGGGCGGTGGCCTGGACCAGCAGCAGGAGCGCCGCCGCCAGAGCGAGCGCCGCCCGGCGCGGCACCGGCAACAGGCCCGCCGCCATGACGATGGCCAGCGGGGCCAGCATCTCCAGCGGCACCAGATAGCGGTAGATGCAGAACATCCCCACCCACAGCGCGTAGGTCACCGCCAGGGCGGTGAGCAGGTAGCGGGTGGCGGCTGTTTCGGTCAATCCCGCAGAGGGGCGGCGGAACAGCCGTCCGAGCAGCGCCAGCGCCGCGGCGACGGGCACGAAAAGGAACAGCACCAGGACGCGCAGGTCGAAGAAGGGGACCTCGCCGACCTTCAGCGGTGCGAAGGGGAAGACCAGCGGGAAGAACAGGCGCTCCAGCCGCGAGTCCGGGAAGAAGCCGACGTTGACGTAGCCGGACAGCGCGGCGAAGGGCGACTTGAAGATCTGGTTCATGTGCGGGAAGACGGGGTTCCCGTACTCCACCCACAAGTGGGCCATCCAGAAGCCGCCGCACAGCGCCAGCCCGCCCAGCACACCGACGCCGAAGAAGAAGGCCAGCCACAGCCGCCGCCAGGGCCGCGCGGGCAGCGCCAGGAAGGCGAGGCAGAGACCGACCGCGTAGATCACCGTGGGGTTCTTCATCCCCATCGCCGCCCCGGCCAGCAGCCCCGCCGCCGCCGCTCGCGCGAAGGCGCCGGGCGCCGGCCCGTCGATCAGCCGAGGCAGCGATCCCGCCACCACGACCAGCGCGCCGAGCACGCCCAGGCTGACCATGTTGTCGTGAAAGGTGGTGCCGAGCAGCCCCAGCGTCCCGCCCCCGAAACCGGCCATGACCGCCAGCAGGGCGGCCAGGGTCACCCGCTGCCCCGCGCTGCCGACGCGCAGCGTGGCGTGGGCCAGCAGGAAGGCCAGCGCCAGGTTCAGCCCGTGCAGCGTCCCCCAGACGAAGCCCGCCGCGCGCGCCGGAAGATGGCTGGCGAGCAGATAGAAGGGCACGTCCAGCAGGGGGTTGTAGAAGCTGGGCATCTGCGCCGGCAGCATGTCCATGCCCAGCCGCCCGGTCAGCAGGGCGTAGGCGTTGTACCAATGGTAGTTCCGCAGGTCCCAATTGGCGTCCATGCCGAGCGCCAGCCCGAGCAGGCCGTAAAGCGGCGGGGCCAGCAGCAGGAAGGCGAGCGCCGCGGTGCGCGGGCGGCGGGCGGCGGGGAGCAAGGTCATGGAGATCGCGGAACCCAGGGAAACGTCCGCCTCTTGGTAGGCGAGGGAGCGCCCCGCAGCAAGGACGGGATGCCGGGTCGATGGCGGCGGAGGGAATTCGGGAGCAATTTCGTTGCGTCCGGCTGTGTTCCGGGATGCGGAATCGCGCGCCGCGAGCGGCTTTTGCGGCAAGCTTCCTCTGGCAATGGCGGGACGGGTCTGCTATTCACCGAACTCCGCATGCACACGCTTGCGCCTCTTTTGCGCGACAGGATTCTGGCGATGGAAAAGTTTACGGTTCTCACCGGTGTTGCGGCGCCGCTGCCGATGATCAATGTCGACACCGACATGATCATTCCCAAGCAATTCCTGAAGACCATCAAGCGGACCGGGCTGGGCAAGCATCTTTTCGACGAGATGCGCTACACCCCCGAAGGCGCCGAGGTCGCGGAATTCGTCCTCAACAAGCCGGCCTACCGCAGCGCCAAGATCCTCGTGTCGGGTGACAATTTCGGCTGCGGCTCCTCGCGTGAGCATGCGCCGTGGGCGCTGGCCGATTTCGGCATCCGCTGCATCATCGCGCCGAGCTTCGCGGACATCTTCTTCAACAACTGCTTCAAGAACGGCATCCTGCCGATCAAGCTGCCGAAGGAACAGGTGGACCTGCTGCTCGACGACGCGTCGCGCGGGTCGAACGCCATCGTTTCGGTGGATCTGGAGAAACAGGAGATCACCGGTCCGGACGGCGGCAAGATCAGCTTCGAGGTCGATCCCTTCCGCAAGCATTGCCTGCTGAACGGGCTGGACGACATCGGTCTGACCATGCAGCAGGCCGCCTTCATCGACCAGTATGAAGGCAAGCAGCGCGGCGGCCAGCCCTGGCTCTGGGGCTGAACCAAGCCAAACCGATACCGGCCCAATGGCATCAGGCCATGACGGCCTTGCGGACCGGCGGGGGTGGACCCAACTTCCGGCCTGTCGGTCCGCGGATTAGACAACACTGATAAAGTCTCCAATGGGGAGTGCGTGCGCCATGCCCGCCAACAAGAAGCTTCTGTTTTTGCCCGGCGACGGGATCGGTCCGGAGGTCATGCGCCAGGTGCGCCGGGTCATCGACTGGCTCGACCGCAAGCGCAACGTCACCTTCGACGTCACCGAGGGGCTGGTCGGCGGTGCGGCCATCGATGCCTACGGCGTTCCCCTGAAGGATGAGACGCTGGCCGACGCGCTGGCGGCGGACGCGGTGATGCTGGGCGCCGTCGGCGGCCCGAAGTGGGACAACCCCACCGACTACACCAAGCGTCCGGAAGCCGGCCTGCTGACGCTCCGCAAGGAGCTGAACCTGTTCGCCAACCTGCGCCCGGCGGTGGTGTTCGACGCCCTGGTCGACGCCTCGACCCTGAAGGCCGACGTCATCCGGGGCCTGGACATCCTGATCGTCCGCGAGCTGACCGGCGGCGTCTATTTCGGTGAGCCGCGCGGCATCACCGACATCGGCAACGGCGAGCGCCGCGGCGTCAACACCCAGGTCTACACGACCAGCGAGATCCGCCGCGTCGCCCGCGTCGCCTTCGAGCTGGCGCGCAAGCGCGGCAACAAGCTCCACTCGATGGAGAAGGCCAACGTGATGGAGTCGGGCCTCCTGTGGCGCCAGGAAGTCACGAAGCTCCATCAGGAGGAATTCTCCGACGTCACGCTGGAGCACATGTACGCCGACAACGGCGCCATGCAGCTTCTGAAGAACCCGAAGCAGTTCGACGTGATCGTCACCGACAACCTGTTCGGCGACATCCTGTCGGACGAAGCGGCGATGATGACCGGCTCGCTCGGCATGCTGCCGTCGGCCTCGCTCGGCGCCCCGGACGCCAACGGCCAGCGCAAGGCGCTCTACGAGCCGGTGCACGGCTCCGCCCCGGACATCGCCGGCCGCGACCTCGCCAACCCCTGCGCGACTCTGCTGTCCTTCGCCATGTGCCTGCGCTACTCGTTCAACATGGACGAGGAGGCGAAGATGCTGGAGAAGGCCGTGCAGAACGTGCTGTCGGGCGGCATGCGCACGGCGGACATCATGGCGCCGGGCATGGCCCGCTGCTCCACGACCGTCATGGGCGACTCGATCCTGCGCGAGCTGGACAAGCTGGCCTCCTGACCGGTTGCGGCGGCCCCGGTCCGACGGGCCGGAGGACGCCGACCGGCGGACGATGAAAAGAAAGCCCCTCTCCGGTTCCGGAGAGGGGCTTTTTCGTTGGTACCGTCAGTCGCCTTCGCCCGGACGCAGGGCGGCCCCGCGTCCGCCATGACTCGCCTGCCCGCCCTTCCGCCCGGCTTCGGCGGCCAGGGACGGGTTTTTGGAGAAGCTGCGGGAGGACGCCGGTACGCTCCGGCCCCCCTTCCGCCCCGCCTCCGCGGCGAGTTCCGGGTTCTTGGAGAAGCTGCGCTTGTCGGCTGGCACGCTTTCCCCGCCCTTGCTGGCGATCTGGCGTTGCCGGTCACGGTCCATCGACGCGAAGCCGCGGTTCGATGTGCGACCGCTCCCGGATTGGACTTCGTCTTGGCCGTTGTCTTTCGAGGCCATCTTCAACCTCCACCTCTGCCACATGTCGGAAAACCGATGGGGGGCGACTTGGTTCCGGGGAGGTCGTGATTCCGATTCCTTCGGCACCCCTAAGTGGCAGCAGGATCCATCGGACTGCATCCGGGAACGCTTCGCCGCCCGATCGGTTGAGCGGACGGGGGTAAGCCGAAGCGGGACCACGAAGCAGGGAGGTTCAACGATGGGAGTCGAATTCACGGCCGAACGGCGGCTGTTGTCCGAAAAGGAATTCGAGCAGGTCCGCAGGAGCCATTACCCGGAGCTGGAGGGCTTGCCGCCCGATGAGACCCTGACGCTCGCCCGCTGGCTGCGTGGGGAGCGCGACCGGGCGCGCGACATCATCGCCTCGCGCCGCCGCGGGCGGCGGGGCAAGGCCAGCGGCACCGGCCAGCAATCGGCCGACGCCAGCGAGCGCGGCCTGTCCGCCAAGAAACAGGTCTACGCGCGGGCGCTGAAGCGGGTGAACGGGCGGCTGGAGCGGTTCCGTGCCGAGCGGCGGCGGGAGATCATCCAGGCCAACCTTCAGGACGCCCTGAAGCGCAGGAAGGACGCGGAGCCCCAGCATCCGTCCCCCGGACGCACCCCCCGCAAGGGCATGCGCCCGATCCCCAGCGGACGCCGGACGGTCGAAACCGACCCGCGCGAGATCGGGCGGGTGTCGCAGTTCGTCAAGGACGCCCAGGCGCGCCGCGATTCCTGAGCGCTCAGTTCATGAGAGGGGCGGTGGGCGTCAGCCCGCCGCCTCCAGCGCCCGGATCGCCTCGGCCAGAGCGACGAGGCGCCGGGCGTTCTCGACGTGCAGATTCTCCACGAGCCGCCCATCCACCAGCACCACTCCCTTGCCCTGGGCGACGGCCTCGGCGTGGGCCTGGATGATGCGGTGGGCCTGGGTGACTTCCTCCGCGCCGGGAGCGAAGGCGGCGTTGCAGGCGGCGATGGTCTTGGGGTGGATCAGCGTCTTGCCGTCGAAGCCAAGCTCCCGCCCCTGGGTGCAGGACTCGGCGAAGCCCGTATCGTCGTTCAGGTCGAGATGCACCCCATCGAGGATAGCGAGGCCGTAAGCCCGCGCCGCCAGCAGGCAAAGGCCCAGGCTGGTCAGCATCGGCAGCCGGTCACGCGTGTGCGCCGCGTGCAGATCCTTGGCGAGGTCGGAGGTGCCCATCACCAGCCCGCCCAGCTTCGGGCTGGCCCCGGCGATCTCCTTCGCGTTGAGCATGCCCAGCGGCGTCTCCATCATGCACCAGATGGTCTGCCCGTCGGGCGAGCCGTTGGCGCGCAGCACCGCCTCGGCCTGCCGGACCATGTCGGGGCTCTCCACCTTCGGCAGCAGCACCGCGTCGGCGCCGCTGGCGGCCGCCATCACGAGGTCGTCGTAGCCCCAGGGCGTGTTCAGCCCGTTGGTGCGGACCACCAGTTCCCGCCCGCCATAGCCGCCCGCGGCGATGGACGCCCTGATGGTGGCGCGGGCCTCCGCCTTGGCGTCGGGGGCGACGGCGTCCTCCAGGTCGAGGATCAGCCCGTCGGCGGGCAGGCTGCGCCCCTTCTCCAGGGCGCGGGCGTTGGAGCCGGGCATGTAGAGCACGCTGCGGCGCGGGCGGGCGGTGGCGGCCATGGCATTCCCTCAAGCGGTCTTGTGTCGTTGCCGCAGGATTAGCCGCAGGAGCGCGGGCTGTCCATGCGGTGCGTAGGGCTGGTCTGCATGGAAACATCTCCAGCGTGTGGTGCGGACGGTTTAGGATGCGCGCCCAACCTTTCGGATCGTCCGCCCATGAAGACCGTCATTTCGATCCAGTCCCACGTCGCTTACGGCTATGTCGGCAACCGCGCCGCGGTGTTCCCGCTGCAACGGCTGGGCTGCGACGCCATCGCGGTGAACACGGTGCAGTTCTCCAACCACACCGGCTACGGCGAATGGACCGGACAGGTCTTCACGGCGGAGCATGTGGCCGACCTGATGGATGGCGTCGCCGCGCGCGGCGTCCTGCCCACCTGCGACGCCCTGCTCTCCGGCTACATGGGCGACGTCGGGCTGGGACAGGTGATCGTCGAGACGGCGGCCCGGCTGAAGGCCGCCAACCCGCGCGCCGTCTACGCCTGCGACCCGGTGATGGGCGACGTCGGGCGCGGCTTCTTCGTGCGCCCCGGCCTGCCGGACTTCATCCGCGACCACGCCGTCCCCGCCGCCGACCTGTTGACCCCCAACCAGTTCGAGCTGGAGTATCTGACCGGCCGGACGGTGGAGACGCTGGACGACGCGCTGGCCGCCACCGCCGCCTTGCGGGAGCGCGGGCCGCGGCTGGTCCTGGTGACCAGCCTGACCCGCAAGGACGCCGACCCCGGTCACATCGAGATGCTGGCCGACGACCGGGACGGCGCGTGGCTGGTCTCCACCCCGCGCCTGCCGCTGGACCCGCCGCCCAACGGGTCGGGCGACGCGGTGGCCGCCCTGTTCCTGGCCCATTACCTGAAGGCCTTCGATCCGGCCGAGGCGCTGGAGCAGGCGGCGGCGGCGATCTACGCCATCTTCCAGACCACCCGCCGGATGGGCACGCGGGAGCTGCAACTGATCGCGGCGCAGGACGAGTTCGTGAACCCTGGCCAGCGCTTCACGGCCACCCGCGTCCGGTAAGCCCCTTACGATCACGCGCCCACGGACGGCGCGAACAGAGGAACGACATGCGGATTTGCGTCTATGCCGGGTCCAACCCCGGCACCAACCCGGCCTATGGCGAGGCCGCGGAGCAGCTTGGCCGCCACATGGCGGAGCGTGGCATCGGCCTCGTCTACGGCGGCGGGCGGACCGGCCTGATGGGGCGGATCGCCGACTCGGTCCTGGCGGCGGGCGGCACGGTCACCGGCATCATCCCGCAATTCCTGATGGACAAGGAGGTCGGTCACCAGGGTCTTCAGGAGTTGCGGATCGTCGCCACCATGCACGAACGCAAGGCCCTGATGGCCGAGCTGTCGGACGGCTTCATCGCGCTGCCCGGCGGCATCGGCACGCTGGAGGAGCTGTTCGAGGTGTGGACCTGGGCGCAACTCGGCCGCCACGACAAGCCCTGTGGCCTGCTCAACGCCTCCGGTTTCTACGACGGGCTGGCCGGATTCCTCGACCATGTGGCGGGGGAGCGCTTCATGCAGCCCAAGCACCGCGACATGCTGATCGTCCGCGACACCGCGCCGGGCATCCTGGACGCTTTCGCCGCCTATGAGGCGCCGGCGGTGCGGAAGTGGCTGGACGAGGCCCGCACCTGACCCGCACCTGACTTGGCTTGGGCCTTACGGCTCAAGCAGCTTCTTCATCAGGGCGTTCCAGTCGCGCTTGAACTGGGTGCCGAAATCCACCTCGGCGACCGCTCCGCTCCGGCCCGCGGGCCGGACGATGGCCGCCGCCTGGGAGTCCGGCTGCGCCTTCGCCTTGCGCTGGACGGTGACGACCCGCTTCTTCGGGGGCGGGTCGGGCTTGCGGGCGGGCAGGGGGGCTGCGGTCACCGTGACGACCGGCGCCGCCCCGGTCTGCGAATTGCGGGAAAAGGCGTCCTTGCACAAGCCGCCCTCGCGCGCCCGGGTCAGCGCGTCCCCATCGAGCAGCCAGCAATCGACGCTGCCCGCCGCGGCGGCGGGGGCGGAATGGATCGGTGCCGTCAGAAAAAGCGCCAGCGTCAGTGCACCGCACCGCGACCGCCAAGGCATGCTTCGCCCTCTCCCTCACCATTGGACCGACGTTCAGCAATACAACGTCGGGCGCCCGCATATCTTCGGCGCGAAACGGGAGTAGGGCGGCATCCCCGTGGTAACACGGGCGGGGCGCGGCGCCCCGGCCCCTCAGGTCAGGTGCTGCTGGCGCAGGTAGTCTTCGCTCTGCATCTCCATCAGGCGGCTGACCGTGCGTTCGAACTCGAAGGCGTGGGTGCCCTCGGGGTACAGCCGCTCCGGCGGGCCTTCGGCGGCGACCACGAGGTTGACCTTGTGCTCGTAGAGCGCGTCGATCAGCGTCATGAAGCGCTTGGCCTCGTTGCGCAGCTCGTCCTTCATCGTCGGCACCCCGTGGATCAGCACGGTGTGGAAGTGCGTCGCGATGGCGATGTAGTCGGCGGCGCCCAGCGGCTTGCCGCACAGGCTCCAGAAATCCACCAGCGCGACGCATTTGGCGGCGCAGGCGATCTCCACCTTCCGGCCCTGGACCGACAGATGGGTCGGTTCGCCCCGGGCGCCGTCGGTCAGCGTCTCGAAGGTCTGGCGAATTTTGGCGTCGCTCTCCGGGCCGAGCGGCCAGAAATAGACGGGCTTGCCCTGGAGCCGGTCCAGCCGGTAGTCGGTGGGACCCTCCAGCGCAAGGACGTCGAGCTTATCCTTGAGCAGCGCGATGAAGGGCAGGAACAGCTCACGCTGCAGCCCGTCCTTGTAGAGCATGTCCGGCGGCCAGTTGGAGGTCGCGACCACCACCACGCCGAGGTCGAACAGGCTGGTGAACAGCCGGCCCAGGATCATCGCGTCCACGACGTTGGTGACGTGGAACTCGTCGAAGCAGAGCAGCCACGCCTCGTCGGCCAGCGCGCGGGCCAGTTCGGGCAGGGCGTCGTCGGCGTCCTTGCCCTTGCTCTTGCCCGACTGGCGGTGCTGGTGGATGCGCTCGTGCACCTCCAGCATGAACTCGTGGAAATGGACGCGGCGCTTCTTCTCCACCGGAGCGGTGTCGAAGAACAGGTCCATCAGCATCGACTTGCCGCGCCCGACGCCGCCGTACATGTAGAGGCCCTGCGGCGCCTCAGCCGGTTCGGAGCGCGGGCGGCCCAGCCCGAACCGCTCCAGCCAGCCAGCCTTCGCTCCGCCGGCCTTCCCGGCCGGCTGTGGGCTGTAGCCCTTCAGCGCCTTGTGGAGGCTCTGGAGCTTCTCGGCGGCCAGTTCCTGGTCGGGGTCGGGGCGCAGCGTTCCGGTGCCGCGGCGGGCCCGGTAGAGCGAAAGCGGTCCGTCAGACATGGAATTCGCGGGTCTCGGCAGGGAAAGGTCTTACGTAGCCGATGCATCCCCGCGGGGCAACGCCCGATGCCGGGATACAGATGCGCTCAGGCGATCACCATTCATACGATCACCATTCATACGATCACCACGCGGTTGCGTCCCTGGCGCTTGGCCTCGTAGAGGGCGGCGTCGGCCCGGCGGACGGTGTGTTCGTAATCCGGGTGCCCCTCGTGCAGGGCCGCTCCGATCGAGGCGGTGACCCGCAGCCCGTTCCCGGCACCGTGAAAACGGTGCTCCTCGACCGTTCGGCGCAGTTGGTCGGCCTTCACGCGCAGCGCCGCCTCGTCCATCTCGGTCAGCAGGATGAGGAACTCCTCCCCACCATAGCGGAAGACGAAATCGCCGGCACGGACGTGGGTGTGCAGCAGTTCCGCAATGTCCGACAGGACGGAGTCGCCCGCCTGATGGCCCAGCGTGTCGTTGATCGTCTTGAAATGGTCGGCGTCCATCAGCAGCACGGCGAAGGGCTTGCCGTGGCGCAGGCTGATGGCAACCTCGCGCTGGAAGATCGCCGGCATGAAGCGCCGCGTCAGCAGGCGGGTCAGCGGGTCGCGCCCGCTTTCGATCTCCATCGCCTTCTCGATGATGGTGCCGAGGACGTAGGCGATCTCCGTGACGTCGTTGTTCAACTCCTTCACGAAGGCGGGGGTGATCCAGCCGCCCTCCACCGCGGCGGTCACCTTGGCGCTGATGCGGTTGGTGCGCTCGCGGATGAGGTCCAATTCGGTGACGCGGCCGAAGGTCAGCTCCGCCTTGTGGTTCAGCCACAGGCCGAAATCGGAGGATTCGATGGGCGGCGGGCTAGCGTGGTTGCTGTCCTCATGCGCGTAGAAGGACACCACCGTGTTGCGCAGCCAATCGAACAGCGACGATTTCAGCCGCTCGCCCTCCAGCGCCAGATTGGGGCCGCTCATGAACATCTTCAGGGATTGCTGGTGGCGGACGTTGCCCAGCAGGTCGCCCAGATAGGCCTCGTGCATGTTGTCCAGCACGGTGTCCAGCAATTCGCCGACGAACAGGATGGCGGACGCGGTCTGCGCGCGGCTGAGGTCGGCGGCCAGCAGGCGGGCGGACAGCTCCTTCTTGATGATCCGCATCCCGGCGTTGACCAGGGTCAGCGGGATGTTGATGCGGGCGTGGATCAGCCCGACCTGGTAATTCTGTTCCAGCACCGCCGCGATGGCCGCGTCGCTGGAGGCGGTGAACAGAGCGCCGATCCAGCGCGCCAGCGAGGGGCGCAGCCGTTCCTGGACCAGCGCATGGCTGAGGAAGGTGTTGCTGTCCGGACGGTCCAGCAGGATCGCGTAGAAGACGCCCGAGATCGCCTCGGCGTCGGCGAGCGCGATGGCGGTCACACGCTCGCGCACGGCGGGTTCGGTGTCCGTCCACAGCGACGACAGCGTGGCGGCGAGGATCGCGGCCTTGCGGTCTTTCTGGCTGTCCATCGTCCCTGTTCCTTTGCGCAACCGTCTCCAACCCGTCCGAATTCTTAACGCCCGGAGACCGTCAGGCAAAGCGGCAATCGCTCGTGCGGCTGATCGGGTTCATTGATGCATTAAGGTTAAACTTCCATTATGGTTTTCGCGTGAGATTGGCGGTGGCCGGGGGCGGTACCGTCTTACGTTGGGCAATGCCACGCGGGCGGTCCCTCAACGGCCTTGTTGTACTGCGTGCGGAGAGTTGTTCACAGCCATGGCCAGCCGCAATCCGGTTCGCGACGCGACCTTGCCGCCCTCTGGAATGGGGTCCGCCGGACTGGCCCCCTCCGGATTGGCCCCCTCCGGATTGGCCCCCTCCGGATTGGGGGAGCGGCTGTTCGAGGTTCTGGGGTCGGTGCGCTTCCTGATGAGGGCGTCCGGCGTGGCCTTCATCGTCGTGGTGAACGCGATGATCGCCTACGGCGTCTGGCAGCGCCACGCCGAGGCCGTCCAGGGGGCCGAGCGCTCGACCCGGAACCTCGCCCGCATCCTGGAGGAGCAGGCCGTCCGCACGGTGTTCAGCGTGGACCTGCTGCTGTCCGATCTGGTCACCGTCCTGGACACCCACCCGCAGGCCCGCACCGTGGCGGCGCCGTCGGTGAACGCCCTTCTGCGCAACCGGCGCGACGCCATCGGCCCGGTCTCCGGCTTGATCGTGGTGGACGAGCAGGGGCGCGTCCTGCACCACTCCGCCGACAGCAGCCCGCCGGCCTTCGACCTGACCAACCGGCCCTATTTTGCGGTCCACCGGGACGAGGGTGCCTCGGACGGCGGGCTTCACGTCGGCGCGCCGATTCCCAGCATGGCCTTCCCCGGCACCTACGTCATTCCGATGAGCCGCCGCTGGTCCCACCCGGACGGGAGTTTCGCCGGGGTTGTCGTCGCCATGATCAACCCGTTGCGGCTCGGGGCCGGCTTCGAAGGACTGCGGCTGGGACTGGAGGGCACGGTCACCCTGGCGCTCGCCGATGGCACGGTGCTGATCCACCGCCCCTGGGACGAGGGCCGCCGACGGCTCGCCACCCTTGCCGACTGGCCGGAGGTCGACACCGCGCTGCGCACACGGGACGCGGCGACGCTGGACAGCGTGCTGCCCACCGACGGGCGCCCCAGCATCGCCAGCGTCCGCCGCGTCGCCGATTATCCCTTCACCGTCGCCGCGACGTTGCCGAAGGCCGAGGCGCTGGGCGAATGGAAGCGCGACAGCGCGGTGTGGGTCGCCATGGGCCTCGCCATGTCCATGGTGATCGCCCTGCTGACCTGGTACGTGGAGCGGCAGCAGTCCCGGCGGGAGCAGGACCAGAACCGGCTGGAGCGCGCCTCCCGGCGCATCCGCGGCATCCTGGAATCCATGGTGGACGCGGTGGTCACCATCGACTCCCGCGGCATCATCGAGACCTTCAACCCCGCGGCGGAGCGCATGTTCGGCTATGCCGAGGCGGAAGTGGTGGGGCAGAGCGTCAACATCCTGCTGCCGGAAGGTTTCCGCGCCGGCCACGACCGCTCGATGGCCGAATACCGTCCGAACGCCGGATCGCGCATCATCGGCAACGACCGCGAGGTTCTGGCGCTGCGCCGCGACGGCAGCACCTTCCCGATCAACCTGGCAGTCAGCGCGCTGCGGCTGGGTGGGCCCGACGGGGAGGGGGGGCCGGACGAGAATGGCGCGCCGCGGCGCGTCTTCGTCGGCGTCATCCGCGACGTCACCAAGCGCCGGCAGCAGGAGGCCGAACTTCTCGCCTCCAAGAGCCAGGCGGAGATGGCCAATCGCGCCAAGTCCGACTTCCTGGCCAACATGAGCCACGAGCTGCGCACGCCGCTGAACGCCATCATCGGCTTCTCGGAAATCCTCGACAGCGAGTTCTTCGGCAAGCTGAACGAACGCCAGAAGTCCTGCGCGAAGGACATCCACGACAGCGGCAAGCATTTGCTGGACATCGTGAACGCGGTGCTCGACATGTCGAAGATCGAAGCGGGCCGCTACGAGCTGTCCGAGGAGGTGATCGACCCCTGCGAGGCGGTGGCCCAATGCCTGACCATGGTCCGCGACCGCGCCGCCGACAGCGGGGTGGACCTGCGCAACGGCCTGTCCGGTAGCCTTCCCACCGTCTGGGTGGACCGCCGCGCGTTCAAGCAGGTGCTACTCAACCTGCTGTCCAACGCGGTGAAGTTCACGCCGGAAGGCGGCAGCGTCACCCTGGCCGCCCGCGTCGAGGAGGACGGCGCCCTGGCCCTGTCGGTGACCGACACCGGGATCGGCATCCCCAAGGAGTTCATGAAGCATCTGTTCCAGCCCTTCCGGCAGGCCGACAACTCCGCCAGCCGCCAGTTCGAGGGCACCGGGCTGGGGCTGTCGATCTCCAAGAACTTCATGGAACTGCACGGCGGTTCGCTGATCTGCGCCAGCACGCTGGGCGCCGGGACCACCATGACCCTGCGCCTGCCCGCCGAGCGGGTGGTGAAGCCGGAAGACACCGCCGTAAGGATCGCGGCGGCGCTGGTGTGATGCCTGCGAAGGCAGGCGCTCGGCACCCGGACGGCAAAGAAAAAGGCGCCGCGAGGCGCCTTTTTTTGAGGTCCGGGGATTTTCGTCCCCGGCGGTCGGGTGCGGGAGGACGGTGCCCCCCGCAATCCCTTTGTGCGTATCAGACGTCCAGCAGCAGGCGCCGCGGGTCCTCGATGTTTTCCTTGATGCGGACGAGGAAGGTCACCGCCTCCTTGCCGTCGATGATGCGGTGGTCGTAGGACAGGGCCAGATACATCATCGGGCGGATTTCGATCTTCCCGTTCACGACGACCGGGCGCTCCTGGGTCTTGTGCATGCCCAGGATGGCCGACTGCGGCGGGTTGATGATCGGGGTGGACATCAGCGAGCCGTAGACGCCGCCGTTGGAGATGGTGAAGGTGCCGCCGGTCAGCTCGTCCATCGACAGCTTGCCGTCGCGGCCCTTCTTGCCCAGCTCGCCGATCTTGCCCTCGATCTGGGCGAAGCCGAGCTTGTCGGCGTCGCGGACGATCGGAACCACCAGACCCTGCGGCGTGCCGACGGCGACGCCGATGTCGTAGTAGTTCTTGTAGACGAGGTCGGTGCCGTCGATCTCGGCGTTGACCGCCGGGATTTCCTTCAGCGCCTGGATGGCCGCCTTCACGAAGAAGGACATGAAGCCGAGACGCACCTTGTGGCGCTTCTCGAAGAAGTCCTTGTACTCGTTGCGCAGCGCCATGACGTTGGTCATGTCCACCTCGTTGAAGGTGGTCAGCATGGCGGCGCTGTTCTGGGCTTCCTTCAGACGCTCGGCGATGCGCTGGCGCAGACGGGTCATGCGGACCCGCTCCTCCTGCGCGGCGCGCGGGCGGTCGCCCGCGGTGCCGGCGGTCCACTGGTACTTCTGCGGCGCGGCGGCCGGAGCGGCGGCGGGGGCCGCGGCCGGCTTGGCGGTGTGGTCGATCACGTCGCCCTTGGTGATGCGCCCGTCCTTGCCCGTGCCGGCGATCTGCGCGGCGTCGAGGCCCTTCTCGGCGACCAGCTTGCGGGCGGCCGGGCCGGCGTCGGCCAGGGCGGCAGCGCCCGCCGGGGCCGGGGCCGCCGCCGGGGCGGCCGTCTTGGCCGGGGCGGTGGCGGGAGCGGCGGCCGCGGCCGGAGCGGCCACGGCGGCGCCGGCCTCGCCGAGGACACCCAGCAGGGCGCCGACGCCGACGTTGGCGCCGTCGGCGGCGACGATCTCCGCCAGCGTGCCGGCGGACGGGGCGTTCACCTCAAGCGTGACCTTGTCGGTCTCCAGCTCGACCAGCGCCTCGTCGGCGGCGACCGCGTCGCCGACCTTCTTCAGCCAGCGGGCAACGGTCGCCTCGGAGACGGACTCGCCCAGGGTGGGGACCTTGATTTCGGTAGCCATAAGTTCCTCTCGTACTTTCTTGTTCTACGCCTGGGCGTCGAGTCAGCGGATGACGAGCGCGTCTTCCAGAAGCTTCGCCTGCTCCTGGTTGTGACGCTTGAGCAGGCCGGTGGCCGGCGACGCGGCGGCCGGACGGCCGACGTAGCTGGGGCGCGAGGCCTTGTGCTCGATCGAGGTGAGGGCGCCTTCCAGACGGCGGTCGACGAAGGCCCAGTAGCCCTGGTTCTCCGGCTCCTCCTGGCACCACACGACCTCGGCGTTCGGATAGCGGGCGAACTCCTCGGTCAGGGCGGAGCGGGGGAACGGGTAGAGCTGCTCCAGCCGGACGAGCGCCACGTCCTTGATGCCGCGCGCGGTGCGCTCCTGCAGCAGGTCGTAATAGACCTTGCCGGTGCAGACCACGATGCGGCGGATCTGCTCGTTCGGCAGCAGGTCGGTGGCCGTCTCGCCCAGCACGCGGCGGAAGTTCGTGCCCTCGGCCAGCTCCGACAGGCTGGAGACGCACAGCTTGTGGCGCAGCAGCGACTTCGGCGTGAACAGCACCAGCGGCTTGCGGAAGGGCCGGCGCATCTGGCGGCGGAAGGCGTGGAACAGGTTCGCCGGGGTCGTCAGGTTGCAGATCTGCCAGTTGTCCTCGGCGGACATCTGCAGGAAGCGCTCCGGACGGGCCGAGGAGTGCTCCGGACCCTGGCCCTCGTAGCCGTGCGGCAGCAGAAGCACGAGGCCGGACATGCGCAGCCACTTCGACTCGCCCGACGAGAGGAACTGGTCGATGATGGTCTGGGCGGTGTTGGCGAAGTCGCCGAACTGCGCTTCCCACAGGGTCAGGCTGTGCGGCTCGGCCAGCGAGTAGCCGTATTCGAAGCCGACCACGGCGGCCTCGGACAACGGGCTGTCATGCACCTCGAACGGGCCCTGGTCGGGACGCAGGTGGTTCAGCGGGATGTACTTGTTCTCGGTGTTCTGGTCGTACATCACCGCATGGCGGTGCGAGAAGGTGCCGCGGCCGGAATCCTGGCCCGACAGGCGGACGCCGTTGCCCTCGACCAGCAGCGTGCCGTAGGCGAGCGCTTCCGCGGTCGCCCAGTCGATGCCCTCGCCGGTCTCCAGCGACTTCTTCTTGGCCTCGAGCTGGCGGGCGATCTTCGAGTTGATCGCGAAGTCCTTCGGGTACTCGCAGAGCTTGTTGCCGACCTCGCGCAGCACGTCGATCGCCACGCCGGTGTTGCCCTTGCGCTCGTCGTCGGTCTTCGCGGCCTCCAGGCCCGACCACTTGCCTTCCAGCCAGTCGGCCTTGTTCGGCTTGAAGGAGTTGGCGGCCTCGAACTCACCCTCCAGCTTCTTCATGAAGTCCTGGATCATCTGATCGGACTCGGCCTGGGTGAGGACGTTCTCCTCGACGAGCTGCTTGCCGTACAGCTCCCGCGTGGTCCCGTGGGCGCGGATCTTCTTGTACATCAGCGGCTGGGTGAAGCCCGGCTCGTCGCCCTCGTTGTGGCCGTGGCGGCGGTAGCAGACCATGTCGATCACCACGTCCCGCTTGAACTTCTGGCGGAATTCGGCGGCGATGCGGCTGATGTGGACGACGGACTCGGGGTCGTCGCCGTTGACGTGGAAGATCGGCGCCTGGACCATCTTCGCCATGTCCGAGCAGTAGACGCCGGACCGCGAATAGGTCGGGTTCGTGGTGAAGCCGATCTGGTTGTTGATGATGAAATGCACGGTGCCGCCGGTGCGGTAGCCGCGCAGCTCCGACAGGCCCAGCGTCTCGGCCACGATGCCCTGGCCGGCGAAGGCGGCGTCGCCGTGGATCAGCACGCCCATGACCTGCTCGCGCTCCAGGTCGTTGCGCTGCGCCTGCTTGGCGCGCACCTTGCCCAGCACGACCGGGTTCACCCATTCCAGGTGGGACGGGTTGGCGGTCAGCGACAGGTGGACGATGTTGCCGTTGAAGTCGCGGTCCGACGAGGTGCCGAGATGGTACTTCACGTCGCCCGAGCCCTGCACGTCCTGCGGGCTGGACGGGTTGCCCTGGAACTCCGAGAAGACCGCGGCGAAGGGCTTGCCCATGAAGTTGGTCAGCATGTTCAGCCGGCCGCGGTGGGCCATGCCGACGACGACCTCCTTGAGGCCGAGCTGGCCGCCGCGCTTCAGGATCTGCTCCAGCGCGGGGATCATCGACTCGCCGCCCTCAAGGCCGAAGCGCTTGGTGCCGGTGTACTTGAGCTGGAGGAACTTCTCGAAGCCCTCGGCGGCGATCAGGCGCTCGTAGATGGCGCGCTTGCCGTTCACCGTGAATTCGGTGTGGTTGCGCCCGCCCTCGATGCGCTCCTGAATCCAGGCCTTCTCTTCCGGATCCTGGATGTGCATGAACTCGACGCCGATGTTCCCGCAGTAGGTCTTCTGCAGGATCTCCAGGATCTGGCGCAGCGACGCCGTCTCCAGGCCCAGCGAGTAGTTCAGGAAGATCGGGCGGTCCATGTCGCCCGGACCGAAGCCGTAGGTCGCCGGGTCCAGTTCCGGGTGCGGCTCGCGCTTCTCGAGACCCAGCGGGTCGAAATGCGCGTTCATGTGGCCGCGCACGCGGTAGACGCGGATGAGCATCAGCGCGCGGATGCTGTCGAGCGTCGCGGCGCGCAGCTGCTGGTGGCTGATGCCGCCATAGACCTGCTGGGCATGGGCGACGAGGCCGGCGTTGCCGTTGGTCGCGGCCGGGGCGCCGATGCTTTCCAGCGAGGCGGCGACGGGGTCGAGCGCGCCGTTGGCGAGCGTGCCCTCCTCAAGACTCCAGGACGGGCCGTTCAGCTCGTTCAGGACGGCGCGGGAGTCGTCGTCCAGCTCCCTGAAGAAGCCGTTCCAGCTCGAATCCACCGAGGAGGGGTCCTTCAGGAAGCGCGCGTACAACTCCGCGACATATTCGGCGTTCGAGCCGAACAGGAACGAGGTCTTCTCCAGATTAGCGGACATATGTTTGCCTCGGGCGTTTGCCCGGTTCCCTCAGAGAGTTTTTTTGCTTGTCGCTGGGACCGAGCGGCCCCCGGATCTCCGGGAGGAGACAGGGGGCCGCCGGTCCTTCGGCAGTCGGCGGGAATATGGGGTCCCGCCTACCGCTTTATCAGCCCTTGAAGACCTTCAGCATGGTGGAACCCAGGCTGGCGGGGCTGTCGGCGACGGCGATGCCGACGGACTTCATGAACTCGATCTTGAAGTCCGCGGTGTCGTTGCCGCCGGAGATCACCGCGCCGGCGTGGCCCATGCGGCGGCCCGGAGGCGCGGTGCGCCCGGCGATGAAGCCGACGACCGGCTTCTTGGTCCCGGAGTCGCGGATGAACTCCGCGCCCTTGACCTCGGCGTCGCCGCCGATCTCGCCGATCATGATGATGCCCTCGGTCTCCGGGTCCTTCAGGAACAGCTCCAGGCTGTCCACGAAGTTCGTTCCGTTCACCGGGTCGCCGCCGATGCCGATGCAGGTCGTCTGGCCCAGGCCCGCCGCGGTGGTCTGCGCCACCGCCTCGTAGGTCAGCGTGCCCGAGCGCGAGACGATGCCGATCTTGCCGCGCTTGTGGATGTGGCCGGGCATGATGCCGATCTTGCACTCGTCGGGCGTGATGATGCCCGGGCAGTTCGGCCCGATCAGACGGGTCTTGGAGTTGCTCAGGGCGCGCTTGACGCGCACCATGTCGAGCACCGGGATGCCCTCGGTGATGCACACCACCAGCGGGATCTCGGCGTCGATCGCCTCCAGGATGGCGTCGGCGGCAAACGGCGGCGGCACGTAGATGACGCTGGCGTTGGCGCCGGTCTTCTCGACCGCGTCGGCCACCGTGTCGAAGACCGGCAGGTCGAGGTGCTTGGTGCCGCCCTTGCCCGGGGTGACGCCGCCGACCATCTTGGTGCCGTAGGCGATCGCCTGCTCGGAATGGAAGGTGCCCTGGGCTCCGGTGAAGCCCTGGCAGATCACCTTCGTGTTCTTATCGACGAGAACAGCCATCTTACGCGGCCTCCTTCACGGCCTTGACCACCTTCTCGGCGGCGTCGGCGAGGTTGTCGGCCGACAGGATCGGCAGACCGGACTCAGCAAGGATCTTCTTGCCCAGCTCGACGTTCGTGCCTTCCAGACGGACGACCAGCGGAACGTGCAGGTGCACCTCGCGGGCCGCCGCGACCACGCCTTCGGCGATGACGTCGCAGCGCATGATGCCGCCGAAGATGTTGACCAGGATGCCTTCGACGTTCGGGTCGGAGAGGATCAGCTTGAAGGCCGCGGTGACGCGCTCCTTGGTGGCGCCGCCGCCGACATCGAGGAAGTTGGCCGGCTCGCCGCCGTACAGCTTGATGATGTCCATGGTCGCCATCGCCAGGCCGGCGCCGTTGACCATGCAGCCGATGTTGCCATCCAGCTTGACGTAGTTGAGGCTGTGCTTGGCCGCCTCGATCTCGGCCGGGTCTTCCTCGGCCTCGTCGCGCAGCTCCTCGACGTCCTTGTGACGGAACAGGGCGTTGTCGTCGAAGCTCATCTTGGCGTCGAGCGCCAGGATCTCACCCGAGCCGGTAACGATCAGCGGGTTGATCTCGACGATCGCGCAGTCCAGGTCGACGAAGGCCTGGTAGGCGGCGACGATGAACTTGGCGGCGGCGGAGACCTGCTTGCCCTCGAGGCCCAGCGCGAAGGCGACCTTGCGGGTGTGGTAGCCCTGGATGCCGGTGGCCGGGTCGATGGCGACCTTGACGATCTTCTCCGGCGTGTTGTGGGCGACCTCCTCGATCTCCATGCCGCCTTCGGTGGACGCCATGATGGTGACGCGGCCGGTGGCGCGGTCGGTCAGCATGCCGAGATACAGCTCGCGCTTGATGTCGGCGCCTTCCTCGACGTAGAGGCGCTTGACCTCGCGGCCGTCCGCACCGGTCTGCTTGGTGACCAGCACGTGGTTCAGCATCTCGGCGGCGTTCTTGCCGACCTCCTCGATGGACTTGACGACGCGGACGCCGCCCTTGCCCTCGGGGTTGTCCTTGAAGCGGCCGGCGCCGCGGCCGCCCGCGTGGATCTGCGACTTCACGACCCACACCGGGCCGCCCAGCTCGCGGGCGACGGTCTCGGCTTCCTGCGGGGTGTAGGCGACGCCGCCGCGGGGCACCGCGACGCCGTACTTCTTCAGCAGGCCTTTGGCCTGATACTCATGGATGTTCATCGGGCGTCCATCTGTTTTTATGGTCGGCTGACAGAGTGTGGTCGGCTGACGATGGGCGAAGATCGGGCAGGCGTTTCCTGCTGGCGGGCGCGCCAGGGCGCAAGTCTTCGTGGGAGCTGAGTCCTTCAGGAAGCCTTACGCCGGCTGGCGCGAACGTCCGCGGTCACTGTACCACCCGGCGCGGACGGTTCAACCGTCCGCGCCGGGGCGACAAGGCCGCAGGCCGTCGCGCAGGCAAAAAACAGGCCGCCTTAAGAGGCGGCCTTCTCAGCCTGCTGCTTCTTGACCACCTCGACGAGCTGCTTCACAGCGTCGACCGAGTGATCGAACATCTTCTTCTCTTCCGCGGAGAGTTCGATCTCGATGATCTTCTCGACGCCACCAGCGCCGATGATCGTCGGGACGCCGACGTAGAGGTCGTTCTGGCCGTACTGGCCGGTCAGGTAGGCGGCGACCGGAACGACGCGCTTCTGGTCCTTCAGGTAGGACTCGGCCATCTGGATGGCGGACGCGGCCGGGGCGTAGAAGGCCGAGCCGGTCTTCAGGAGCTTGACGATTTCCGCACCGCCGTCGCGGGTGCGCTGCACGATGGCGTCCAGCTTCTCCTGCGTGGTCCAGCCCATCTTGACCAGATCCGGCAGCGGGATGCCGGCGACGGTCGAGTAGCGGACGAGCGGGACCATGGTGTCGCCGTGGCCGCCCAGCACGAAGGCGGTGACGTCCTCGACCGACACCTTGAACTCGTCGGCCAGGAAATAGCGGAAGCGGGCCGAGTCGAGCACGCCGGCCATGCCGACGACGCGCTCCGGCGGGAGGCCGGAGGCCTGCTGGAGCACCCAAACCATCACGTCCAGCGGGTTCGTGATGACGATGACGAAGGCGTTCGGGGCGTACTTCTTGATGTTCTCGCCGACGGTCTGGCAGACGCCGGTGTTGATGCCGATCAGGTCGTCGCGGCTCATGCCCGGCTTGCGCGGCACGCCGGCGGTGACGATCACGACGTCGGCGCCTTCGATGACCGAGTAGTCGTTGCCGCCGCTGAGCTTGGCGTTGAAGCCTTCGACCGGCGAGGTCTCAGCCAGGTCGAGAGCCTTGCCCTCCGGCATGCCTTCGGCGATGTCGAACAGGACGACGTCGCCGAGTTCCTTCTGGGCAGCGAGCAAAGCCAGCGTGCCGCCAATCTGGCCGGCGCCGACGAGCGCAATCTTCTTGCGAGCCATGGAGCGTTTCCCTAAGCGTGAGCGTCCCCCATTCAGCGGAGGACAGAACCGATTGAGTTTAGCGTCCTAGGGATCCAGCGCCCTGAGATTTCGAGGGCGGTTCCTAGCGCGATTCCGGCCCGAGGGCAAGCGTGACCGCAAGCACGAGGCACGGAACTGTGCAATCGATTACGGCGAATGGCCGGAACGGCAAACAGGAATTTGGCGTTGCGGGTGCGGCGCACTATTCTTTGGATAGGTTTTCAAGGCTGTTCGGGATTGGGGGGAAGAACCATGATTCGCTTTGCACCGGCATTTTGCCTGACTGTGACGCTGGCCCTGGGGAGCGGCGGTGCGGCCTTGGGACAAACCGTCGCAGATTATGAGACCGCACTGGCCAAGGCTCCATTGGCCGGTGCGCTGCCGGGCGAGGCGGCGGCCGGCGCTCCAGTGAATACCCCGTCGGCCACCGACATCCTGTATTGCCGGCCCGTGTCGAACTATGTGTACACCTCCGTCCCGCCGGGGGAGCGCAGCGGCATCGTGGTGCCCTTGGTGGCCTTCGACGGGCCGAGCGACCCGGCGACCCTGCGCAAGCGCGCCCTGTGCGAGGATGTGCGCCGGATGGCGGTGATCCAGTTCGATTCCGGGTCGGGCGAGGAGATCGTCACCCCACCGCAACTGATCGACACCGATCCGTCGCGCCCGCTGTATCAGAACGATCCGACGCTGGCCCCCGACACGCGGCGTGCCCCGGCGCGCCGGCCGCTGGAGATCCAGTAAGGGAAATAACGGGGACAGCGCTCCACGGCGTCAGGAACGGACGCCGTAGAGCGCGAGGTGGCGGGTCATGTCCGCCGCGGGCAGCGGGTAGTCGGTGCCCTGGCGGGCGTTCAGCACGGCGCGCGGCGGAATGCCGGCGGCACGGACCTGCACCCGCATGGCGCAGCGCATCGAGTAGCCCGCGCGCCAGACCAGGGCGGTGACAGCGCGGGCATCGCCGGAGCGCAGGATGTCGTCCACGATTCCCGGATGGACGGCGGCGCGCAGGGCCAGGGCGGCGCGGACGAAGTCCGTTTCCTCCCAGGACAGGGCGTCGCCGAGCGCCGTCTCGTCCAAGGCGCCCTGCCGGTGCAGGCGGACGGCGCGGCGCCCCGGCGACTCGGCGGGATCGCGCCCTTCGACCCAGGCGACGCGGCGGCGGGTCACGGCGGCGACCTCCGCCGCGGTGACCGCGTCCAGATCGGTGCGGCGGCGCAGCAGGTCGGCCACCGAGTCGTCGACGAACTCCGCCAGCCGCAGGGCCAGCCGTTGCGACAGGGCGGGGCGGCTGGCCAGCTTGGCCTGCCAGTCCGGATGGCCGCCCGACCGCTCCACCAGATCCTCCAGCCGGTCTTCGGGGATGACCGCGCCGTCGTTGTCCAGCAGGACGCCCGTGGCCTCCGCATCGCCCGTGTCGACGATGGCGCAGGACAGCGGCGCGCTGACCGCCGGCCGCCGCGCGATGGCCGACAGCGCCCAGCCCGCAGGGTGGCTGGCGATGATCTCCAGCAGGTCGTCGTCGGTCAGGGTGGCGCAGCAATGAAGGATCGGCTCCGCCACCGAACGCTCGACGTCGCGGGCCAGCGTGCGCGCCACGGCGGGCGGGGCGCAGGCGACGTCCTTCAGGGCCCCAGCCAGCGCCGTCCGCACATGGGCCGCGTGATCGCGGGCCAGCCGCTCCAGAGTGCGCAGGGCGGTGGCGGTGGCCTTGTCCTGGCGGTCTGGGGGCAGGTCGGGCAGCAGCCGGCACAGCTTGCGCGCCAGATGCGCGCGGACTCCGGCATCGCCCATCCCGGCCCGCCGCGATTCGACCAGCGCCGTGCCGACGCGGCGGCGGACCGGTTCCGGCGCAGGAGGAGCGGGGGGAGAATCGTCGAACAGATAGCCGAGTAGGTCCGGGTCCACCCCGTCGTCCGCGGAGGAGTCTTCCCGCGGCACCGAGCGGGCCGCGCCGGGACGGTCGTCCTCTTGATCGGGGTGGGGGGCCTGACGTGGCTGCATCTGAATATCCAACGACGCGCCGGTTAACGGGCCGCTAATGGGGCCGAACTTGTCACCGGCGTCCGCTGTGCGCAACCATACCCTGCGCCGCCAATCCTGCCATCGGTTGATGCTGTCAAAGCGTCGAAAAGCGGAGGTTGAAAAGAAAAAGGGCCGCAACCCCGATGGGGCGCGGCCTTGAAGAGTTTAGGGAGGAAACGCACTGCAAAAGCAGTAACGGGGCGGATCATAGGCTTTGACCTTAGCGGATGGTAATACCAAGTTGGTATTGGTGCGGTGCGGTGTGCGCATGGCGATGCGGGAATAAAATGTTGTTTGCCCAGCGGGTGGGCAGGATTTCGACCGTTTGCACACATTCGAGCCGAACAGGCGGATGATGGAAACGCAAACGATCGGATTGGGAGTATTGTTTGTGACCAGAACTATGGCGGGTGAAGTCTCGTCGAATGCTGAGAGACATCCATCCGGGCATGCCCTTGGGCGCCACCTTCCTTGAAGGCGGTGTGCATGCCGGGCGGATTGTTCGTGAGGCTTGCCGGTCCGCTGGGAAAACCCTCCCCCGCGGCGGGCCGCGGCACGGGGGAGGGGAGAAGGCCGATGGACGGTGCTCAGGCAGCCAGCTTCTCGCGGATCAGCGCCTTGGTCTCGTCCAGGCCGTAGAGCTGGATGAAGGAGCCCATGCGCGGGCCGGTGGTCTGGCCGAGCAGCACCTCGTAGAGCGCCTGGAACCAGGCGCGCAGCTCGGTGAAGCCATGCTCCTTGCCCACGGCGAAGACCTCGTTCTGGATGACGTCGCCCGCCGCGTCGGCGGGGATGGTGTCCAGACGCTTCAGCAGCTCCTCCAGCGCGGCGCGCTCGGCGTCGGTGGGGGCGCGGAAGCGTTTCGTCGGCTTCACCTGATCCTGGTAGTAGCGGACGGCGTAGCCGACCAGCTTGTCCAGGAAGGGGCTGTTCTCCGGCGTCGCCTCGGGCGCGTAGCGGCTGATGAAGCCCCACATCACGTCCTTGGTCTCGGCGTTCGCCGCCCCGGCAAGGTTCAGCAGCAAGTTGAAGGACACGTCCGACCGCACCGCCGGCGCCGTGCCGTTGTGGATGTGCCAGGCCGGGTTCTCCAGCGCCTTGGCCGGCTCCTCCACCGGCAGCTTGGCGACGAAGGCCAGATACTCGTCCACCGCCCGCGGGATCACGTCGAAATACAGGCGCTTGGCCGACTTCGGCTTCTGGAACATGTAGAGGGCGAGGCTCTCCGGCGGGGCGTAGGCCAGCCACTCCTCCATGGTCAGGCCGTTGCCCTTGGACTTGGAGATCTTCTGTCCCTTGTCGTCGAGGAACAGTTCGTAATTGAAGCCCTGCGGCGGGGTGCCGCCGAGGATGTTGACGATCTTTCCGGCCAGCTCGGCCGACGGGATCAGATCCTTGCCGTACATCTCGTAATCAACGCCCAGCGCGTACCAGCGCATGCCCCAGTCGGGCTTCCACTGGAGCTTCACATGGCCGCCGGTGACCGGCACCTCGACCTTCTTCCCGTCCTCGTCCTGGAAGACGATGGTGCCGGCGTCCACGTCGCGCTCCAGCACCGGGACCTGCAGCACGCGCCCGGTGGAGGGGGAGACGGGCAGGAACGGGCTGTAGGTCTGCTGGCGCTCCTCGCCCAGCGTCGGCAGCATGACGGCCATGATCTCGTCATAGCGCCGCAGCACGCCGAGCAGCGCCTCGTCGAAGCGGCCGGACTTGTACCAGTCCGTGGAGGACTGGAACTCGTACTCGAAGCCGAAGCTGTCGAGGAAGGCGCGCAACCGCGCGTTGTTGTGCGCGCCGAAGCTGTCGTGCGTGCCGAACGGGTCGGGGACCTGGGTCAGCGGCTTGCCGAGGCTGGCGGCCACCAGCTCCTTGTTCGGGATGTTGTCCGGGACCTTGCGCAGCCCGTCCATGTCGTCGGAGAAGCAGAAGAGCTTGGTCGGGATGTCACTCATCCGCTGGAAGGCCTGACGGACCATGGTGGTGCGCGCCACCTCGCCGAAGGTGCCGATGTGCGGCAAGCCCGACGGACCGTAGCCGGTCTCGAACAGGACGTAGCCTTTGGCCGGCGGCTCTTTCGCGAAGCGCGCGACCAGTTTGCGCGCCTCCTCGAACGGCCACGCCTTCGCCTGCAACGCCAATTCCCGCTCGCCGGTCATGGTAGAGCCCCTTCAAAACTCGACGGATATGTAGAAAGGCAGCGACCCTAGGGCGCAGCGCGCCGTCCGTCAACGGGCGCCGCTTGTCCGTTTCACGGTTCGGGCGCATGTCTGGATGTGGATCACCCGCCGAGGACCCGCATGAGCTGGTTGTTTCTGTCCGTCGCCATCGCCTTCGAGATCGTGGGCACCGTCGCCATGAAGATGTCCGACGGCATGACCCGCCTGTGGCCCAGCCTGGCGGTGGTGGCCTGTTATCTGGTGGCCTTCGCGATGCTGGCCCAGGCGCTGCGCGAGATCGAGGTCGGCGTGGCCTACGCCATCTGGTCGGCGGTCGGCACCGCGGCCATCGCGGCGATCGGGATTTGGGTGTTCGGCGAGTCGCTGAACTTCCTGAAGCTGGCGGGGATCCTGCTGATCGTCGCGGGGGTGGTCAGTCTTCGGATGTCGGGGGGCGGGGCGTAGGCCCTCATGCCCGGATGTCGAGCGACGGACCAGGGCCGGCCGCAACCGTCGGCACGCCGTCGCGGAACAGGGGCATGTCCTTCAGATCCTTGACATAGCCGCCGGTGGCGACGGACTCGGGCGACGTGTCCTTGAGGCGATCCATCGCGCCCTTGATCATGGCGACCAGCGGGCTCTCGCTGTCGAGATCGTCCGGCTCGCGGCCGCTGCTCCGCATCGACTGCTCATAGCCGAACTGGGTGGCGGCGCGTTGGACCGCCCAGTTGGCCGAGCCCTTCTCCTCGTCGCTGACGCCCTCCAAGAAGGCGACGCCGGCCCGGAAGCGGGCGGCGTGATCGTTGCCCGTCGGGTCCGCGGCCATCATGGCCTGCCCCTGCTGCTGAGACATGATCGATTGGGCGGTGTCCTGCTCGTCCTTGGAAAAGCTGCCGTCGCTGTTGCTGGCGATGGCGAAGAGGGAGCGGCGGTCGAGCCCGCCATAGACGGTGTCCCAACTTTCCTGGGTGGCGTGCATGTAGTCCATCGGCTTGCCGTTCGCGGCCAACTCCGCGTATTTGGCGTCGATGGCCGCCCGTGCCTCCTTGGCGACGGTCGCGAAATCCTTCTTGCCCGCGGCCTGGATCGAGGTCTGGGACGCCAGGGACGCCTGGGCCGACTCTGACAGCGTGACGACCGCAGCCGCGTCGCGCGTGCCGTTGGAGGGGCCGCCGGTTGCTTCTTTCGCTTCCGCTGCGTGCTTGGGAGCGGACGATGTCGTGGCGGACAGGGGGGCCGGCTGCCGGGCCGCACCCACCGATGGCTCCGTGACGTTCATCTGACGGCTCTCCCGTTGCCGAGGTTTGCCAACAATCGAAGAATGTCGGTAAGCCGAAACACTCCGTCGCCTATGGCATTCAGATCAGATTACCACAGGCTGTATTGACGGTCGACAATCAAGTTCTCAGGTTGAAAAACTGCCGGCAAAGCCTAGCGTGCGCAGTCGGCCAGCCCGTCCCGTTCCACCACGGCCATGCGCCGCTCGATGACGCCGGCCCGCCGCGCCACATAGGCGCCGGGCGGGTTCGGGGACCAGTTGCGGGGGTTGGGCAGGACGACGGCCAGCAGGGCGGCCTCGCGGCGGGTCAGGGCCGAGGCCGGCTTCTTGAAATGGTGGCGGGCGGCGGCTTCGGCGCCGTAGACGCCGTCGTCCCACTCCACGCTGTTCAGATAGACCTCCAGGATGCGGCTCTTCGGCCACAGCGTCTCGATCAGCAGGGTGAACCACGCCTCAATGCCCTTGCGGGTCCAGCTGCGGTCCGGCCAGAGAAAAGCGTTCTTGGCGGTCTGCTGGCTGATCGTGCTGCCGCCGCGCAGGCGCCGGCCCTCCTCGTTGTCCTCGAAGGCGCCTTCGATGGCCGCCCAGTCGAAGCCGCCGTGGCCGCAGAACAACGTGTCCTCCGACGCGATGACGGCGCGGGCGAGGTGGGGAGAAATTTGCGACATGGGCACCCAGTCGTGCGCCAGCCCGGACCCTCCGGCGGCGCGGATCAGCATCAGGGGCGTGGCCGGCACCGGCACCACGCGGTAGAGCGCCGCCCAGCCGACGCTGAAGGCCACCAGGGCGACGGCCAGGGCCATCAGGAGTCTCAGCAGACGCCGGACCGGAAACCGCATGCGCTCGACCTCTCCTCTGCGACGCTCAAGGGCGGGGGAGCACTTTCGAGGGGGCGGGCCGATCGGTCAACACGGGTTTGCTCGCATTGCGGCGGCGGGGACCTTTATACTGCGCGCCATGGATCTGACCTCGGCGCCCTCCCTCCCGTCCTTCAGCCTCGATGACGCGCCGGCCTTGGTCGCCGGCGCGCGGCGCGTGGTTCTGCTGACCGGCGACGGGGAGGTGGAGGAATTGCCGCCCGCCGCCGCGGCGAAGCGGGCGCGCCGCCAGCCGCCGCTGGTCTGCCACGCGCGGGCGATGGCGCGGCGGCTGGGGACGGAGCCCTTCGCCGCCTTCGACCTGCTGGAGCTGTTCGCCTTCGTCCTGCCCGCCCGCTTCTGCGTGCCGACCCCGCGCGGGTTGGCCGAGGCGCTGGACCTGCCGATCCCCGACGGGCTGGAGGACGACGCGCTGGCCCTGCACCGGGCGGTGCGCAAGCTGCTGGGGTTGCTCGGCACGCCGGGGCGCGAGGAGGCGTCTGACCCCGTGGCCTTCGCCTGGGAGATGGGGCGCGCCGGCTGGCTGTGGGCGCCCGCCGTTCTGGCCGCGCTGGGCAAGCCGGACGGGCCGGAGAAGGGCGCCGCACGTGCCGGCCTGCGCGTCTGGACCCGCATCAAGGAATGGCAGGACGGCCCGCCCGAGCCGCCGCCCGCCCATCACCCGGTGGAGCCGGACGAGGCGCGCCGCCGGCTGTCGGTGATGCTGTCGGCCAGCGTGCCCGGCAAGGTGGCCGAGCCGCGCCCGCAGCAGGCCGACTATGCCAGCGCGGTGTCCGCCGCCTTCGCCCCGCGCCCCGCGCCCGACACGCCGAACGTCGTTCTGGCGGAGGCCGGAACGGGCGTCGGCAAGACGCTGGGCTATCTGGCGCCGGCCACGGTGTGGGCGGAGAAGAACGGCGGCACGGTGTGGATCTCCACCTACACCCGCAACCTCCAGCACCAGATCGACGCGGAGCTGGACCGTCTCTACCCCGAGCCGGCGACCAAGGCGCGCAAGGTCGTGCTGCGCAAAGGCCGGGAAAACTACCTGTGCCTGCTGAACCTGGAGGAGGCCGTCCGCGGCATGCCGATGCAGCCCCACCACGCCATTGGGGTGGGGCTGATGGCGCGCTGGGCGGCGGCGACGCGCGACGGCGACCTGACCGGCGGCGACTTCCCCGGCTGGCTGGTCGACATCGCCGGGCGCGGGCGGACGCTGGGCCTCGCCGACCGGCGGGGCGAGTGCATCTACTCCGCCTGCGACCATTACGCCCGCTGCTACATCGAGAAAAGCGTGCGCCGCGCCCGCAAGGCCGACGTGGTGATCGCCAACCACGCGCTGGTCATGGTGCAGGCCGCGCTCGGCGGCGGTGAGGAGCCGACGCTGCCCACCCGCTATGTCTTCGACGAGGGGCACCATGTCTTCGACGCGGCGGACAGCGCCTTCGCCGGGCATCTGACCGGGCGCGAGACCCAGGAGCTGCGGCGCTGGCTGCTGGGGGCGGAGGAGACGGGGCGCAGCCGCGCCCGCGGGCTGAAGCGCCGCATCGAGGATCTGGTCGCCAGCGACGAGCGGGCGCAGGAGTTGATGGACGCGGTGATGCTGGGCGCCCGCGTCCTGCCGGCGGAGGGCTGGGCGGCGCGGCTGTCCGCCGACAACCTGCAGGGGCCGACCGAAGCCTTCCTGCTCGCCGCGCGGCGTCAGGTCTATTCCCGCACGGCGGGGCAGGGCGGCCCCTACAGCCTGGAGGCCGACAAGGCCTATCCGGTGGACGGGCTGCTCGACGCCGCCGAGGCGCTGGAAGCGGCGCTCGTCCGGCTGTCGGAACCGCTGGCCGGGCTGGCCAAGCGGCTGGCCGCAAGGCTGGAAGACGAGACGGCGGAGCTGGACAGCGACCAGCGGCGGCGCATCGACGCCATGGCGCGCAGCCTGACCCGGCGCGGCGTGCTGACGGTCGAGGCGTGGCGGGCCATGCTGAAGACGCTGCCGGTGGAGACCCCGGCGCAGTTCGTCGACTGGTTCGCGGTGGAGCGGATCGACGGGCGCGACGTCGATGTCGGGCTCTACCGCCACTGGATCGACCCTACCGTTCCCTTCGCCGAGGCGCTGGCCGGGCCGGCGCACGGCATGGTGGTCACCTCGGCCACCCTGACCGACGGCACCGGCGATGTCGCCATGGACTGGCAGGCGGCGGAGGACCGCTGCGGCGCCAGCCATCTGCCGAAGCCGGCGCTGCGCGCCCAGGTGCCGTCGCCCTTCGACTACCCCAACCGCACGCGGGTGATGGTGGTCACCGACGTGCGCAAGGACGATCTGGGGCAGGTGGCGTCGGCCTACCGCACGCTGTTCCAGGCGGCGGGGGGCGGGGGCTTGGGGTTGTTCACCGCGATCAGCCGGCTGCGCGCCGTCTACGACCGCATCGTGGAGCCGCTGGACGCTACCGGCGTCCCGCTCTACGCCCAGCATGTCGACCCGCTGGACGTGGCGACCCTGATCGACATCTTCCGGGGGGAGGAGCACGCCTGCCTGCTCGGCACCGACGCGGTGCGCGATGGGGTGGACGTGCCGGGCCGCTCGTTGCGGCTGATCGTGTTCGACCGCGTGCCCTGGCCGCGCCCCGACATCCTGCACCGCGCCCGCCGCGACGCCTTCGGGCGGCGGCGCTACGAGGACATGATCGCGCGGTTGCGGCTGAAGCAGGCCTTCGGCCGGCTGGTGCGGCGGGCCGACGACACCGGGGTGTTCGTGCTGCTCGACCCGATGATGCCGAGCCGCCTGTTCGGCGCCTTCCCAGAGGGGGTGGAGGTCCGCCGCGTCGGCATCAAGGAGGCGGTGGAGGCGACGGCGGGGTTCCTGCGGGGCTGGTAGACGGCCTATCCACCCGTGCCGATGTGGGCGACGTCGAAGGGCGTCGTCTGGTAGATCTGGTTGATCCAGTTGGCGAACAGCAGATGGGCGTGGCTCCGCCACCGGTTTTCGGGCGGGAGGCTCGGGTCGTCGTCGGGGAAATAGCCCTGGGGAACCGGCGTGGCCGCGTCCTTGGCGACGTCCCGGACATATTCGTTGCGCAGCGTGTCCGTGTCGTACTCGATGTGGTTGAACATGTGCAGCGACCGGTGGGCGGCGTCCTCCAGCAGGCAAGGGCCAGCCTCTGGGGAGTCCAGCAACACGCGCAGGCCGCTTTTGGGGGGAATGTCCTCCTCGCGCACCTCGGTCCAGCGCGAAACCGGGATGGGCACGCCGTCGGACAGGCCGCACAGATAGGGCGAGGCGGGGGCGCGGTTGCGGTGCCGGTACACGCCGGATGCCTTGCGCGGCAGGAGATGCTTCGGCACGCCGTGGAAATGATGGACGGCGGCCTGCGCCGCCCAGCAGATGTTCAGACAGGAATGGACGTGGCTCTGCGTCCAGTCGAATACCGAACACAGCTCGTCCCAGTAGGACACCTCCGCGAAGGGCATCGTCTCGACCGGGGCGCCGGTGACGATGAAGCCGTCGAACGTCTCGCGGCGCGCGTCCTCCCACGACCGGTAGAAGGCGCTCATATGGTCGGCCGCGGTGTTGCGCGGCACATGGTTGGTGATCCGGATCAGCGACAGTTCGACCTGAAGCGGCGTGCTGCCGAGAAGGCGCGCGATCTGCGTCTCGGTCCGGATCTTGTCGGGCATCAGGTTGAGCAGGCCGAAGCGCAGGGGCCGGATGTCCTGCCGGATGGCGTCGGCCTCCCGCATGACCATGACGCCCTCGGCCTGCAGGGCGGTGAAGGCGGGAAGATCGTTGGGTATCTTGATGGGCATGACTCGTCCGGCTCCGCTGTCGGTGCATCGGTCGGAACAGACGTCATGGCGAACCCCGTTTGTTTGCCGGTCCGGCCACATCCCCCTTCGGGACGCCACCTTGCTCGGGAAAGCAGGTTGGCGTTGAGCGTCCGCTCAACTCTTGATGCACGGTGCACATTATACGGGCAGCGGCGGCTTGGCAACAGGAGTGGGGCAACAGCGGCGGAGCCGTGGTCCCATCAGGCGGCAGGGGCCGGGTAGAACCACGTGTTGAGCAGAAGCAATAGCGCCCAGAAGCCGATCTCCAGCGTTTCGGTGATCGGCTGGATGCGCCGGATGGCGCCGTAGACATGGACCGCCAGCATCAGCCCGAACACGCCGAACAGGACATCGAAGGCGTAGGCGGTCGCCTCCACCGTCGTCGCGCCGCGCAGCATCAGGAATTCGACGATCAGGATGAATGCCCCGAGGCAGCGGCCGAAATAAACGGCGAGGTCGGTGTCCTGCGGGATGCGCCAGAGCATCAGGCGAGCCCAGGCGAGCGGCGCCACGAAAATCGGCAGGGCGAAGAAAAGCGTCGTGCTTATCATCAGGACAAGCAAATAGGTCTGCGCGTGCTGCGCATAGATGCTCAGCATGGCGGTTCCTCCATTTTGTATTCTTGTTGGAAAAAGACGCGTGACGGTCATGGAGTGCCGTGACAGCCGCCGGTTGTCAAACCGATTGCCGCGCGCTTCTTCGAAAGTATGAGGAGAAGCGGGAAGCCGGAACCCGTGCTGCAACGGGGCTGCCGGTGAGCGGTCCCGCGGCCGCCCACCGGTCCTGTCTTGCGATCCTCAGGCGGCCTTGATGGCGATGAGGAAGTTTTCCACCTCGCTCTTCAGGCGCATCGCCCCCTGGTTCAGGTCGCCGGAGGCCGACATCACCTGGGTCGCGGCGCTGCCGGTCTCGGTCGCGGCCTGCGACACGCGGCTGATGTTGCTGGTCACTTCCTGGGTGCTCTGCGCCGCCTGCTGGACGTTGCGGCTGATCTCCTGGGTCGCCGCACCCTGCTCCTCGATGGCGGCGGCGATGGAGGAGGAGATGTCGTTGATCGAGGAGATGGTCGCCCCGATCCCGCGGATGGCGCCGACCGCCCCGCCGGTGGCCGCCTGGATGGCGCCGATCTGCTGGGCGATCTCCTCCGTCGCCTTGGAGGTCTGGTTGGCGAGGCTCTTGACCTCGCTCGCCACGACGGCGAAGCCCTTGCCGGCCTCGCCCGCCCGTGCCGCCTCGATGGTGGCGTTCAGAGCCAGCAGGTTGGTCTGGGCGGCGATGTTCTGGATCAGGTCCACCACGTCGCCGATGCGCTGGGCCGCTTCCGACAGCCCCTGCACGGTGGCGTTGGTGCGGTCGGCCTCGTCCACCGCCTTGCCGGCGATGCCGGCCGACTGCGACACCTGCTGGGAAATCTCGGTGATGGAGGCGGCCATCTCCTCCGACGCGGCGGCAACGGTCTGCACGTTGGCGGAGGTCAGCTCCGCCGCCGCCGCCGCGCTGCCCGCCTCGGCCCGCGTGTGCTCGGCGATGTCGGTCATGCTGCGGGCGGTGGTGTCGAGCTGCGACGCCGCGGCGCCCACGGTCTGCAGGACGCTGTGCACCGCGCCGTCGAAGTTGCGGATCAGCGAGTCGATCCGCTCGGTGCGGCGGCGCTTGTTCTCCTCCTCGGCGGCCTGGGCGGCGGTCAGGCGCTCCGCCTCGATCAGGCCGTCCTTGAAGACCTGCACCGCGCGGGCCATGGCGCCGATCTCGTCCTGCCGGTTGCCGCCCTCCACCGCGACTCCGAGGTCGCGCCTGGCCAGACGGTCCATGATGGAGGTCAGGGCGACGATGGGCCGGGCGACCGACTTCGTCATGGCGATGCCGGCGAACAGGCAGAGGACCGCCACGAACGCGATGGCGCCCAGAATCCAGTTCCGCGCTCCGACATAGGTCGCCCGCCCCGAGTCCGCCGCCTTCGTGGCGTTCTGGACGTTGGAGGTGGTCAGGTCATTGACGAGCGCGGAGCACTCATCGAACGCCTTGCGCGATTCGTCCCGGTAGATGCCTGTAGCCTTCTCGTTCTCGTTGGCTCGTGAGGGGGGAAGCAATTTGCCCTGGCTGATTTTCAGATAGCCATCCCAAGCCGCCTCCCAGCGTCTGAAGGTCTGGGTTTCCCAACCGGGGGCCAGCAGCGGCTCATATTTCCGCCGGGCCTCCGCCAGGCGGTTCAGAACCGTGGTCATCTCCTTTTCAACCTCGGCCATTTCCGCCGGGTAGAGCGCCAGGATGTGGGACGCCTCCAGGATGCGGTAATCGTTGGCCGCACCGTCGATCTCTCCGATGGCGGTGACGCTGGGCAGCCAGTTGGAGCGGATTTCCTCCGCGGCGTGGTTGACGGTGCTCAGCCGGTCGACGGCGAACAGTCCCAGGGCGACTGACATCAGCAGGACACAGACGGTGGCGGCGACCACCTTGGTCCGGATGGTCATGGAACTCAGCATGGACATGGCGCGTATCTCTTTCCCCCGAAACGATGCGGCGGCGGTCGATTGTTATGAGTCTGAACGAAAGGATTCGGCAGACCAGCGCCCGTGCGTTGGGCGCTGGATTTGCCGTGATCAAATGATTGAACAGCAAATATTAAGAAAGACGCAAGAATGACGCAGGGAGGCTGTCTCCCGCTTTTCAAATGGTTTCTTTCTTTTAAGAAAGATGAATGTCTCAAGAGGCGAGCGCGACCAGACGACCGCAAGCCAAGGTTCAGAGCGGCGGCGCGTAGGTGGCCAGCAGGAAGGACAGGGTGACCACGCTGGCGATGGTGGACATCAGGATCGCGGCGGAGGTGCGCTCCACATAGATGCGGTACTGGCTGGCCACCACGAAGGTCAGGGCGCCGGTGGGCAGCCCGGCGAGGATGATGGCCGATCCGGCCCAGAAGGGGTCGAGCGGGAACAGCGTCTGGATGAGGAACCACGCCAGCGCCGGCTGCACCACCAGTTTCAGGGCGCTGATCCAGCCGACCTCCAGCAGGTTGGCCTTCAGGCTCTGGGTTGCCAGGAACAGGCCGATGGCGAACAGGGCGCAGGGACCGGCGGAGGCGCCCATCAGGTCGCAGTAGATGGCGATCGGGCGCGGCACCGGCACGCCGGACAGGAAGACCGACCAGGCGAGCCCCAGGGCCGTGGAGATGATCAGCGGGTTCTTGACCAGCGCCCGGCCGACGTCGCGCAGCGCCTTGCCGATGCCGCCGCCCTGACTGTTGGCGAACTCCAGCCAGATCACCGCGATGCCGACCATGATCGCGCTCATGATGACGGTGGCGAGGATGGCCGGGGCCAGACGGTCCGGGCCGAAGGCCGCCAGGAACAGCGGGATGCCCATGTAGCCGGTGTTGGAGAAGCAGGCGTTCAGCCCCTGCATGCACTGGATCTGCGTGCGCTCCCGGTGGATCAGCCAGCCCAGCAGGGCGCCCAGCGCGTAGACCGCCAGCATCGAGCCGAGAAAGGCGCCGATGAAGGGGCCGTTGAAGATCTCCGGCAGCGAGCGCTTCGCGGTGCCGAGGAACAGCACCGGCGGCAGGGCCATCCAGTAGACGAACTTGTTCAGCGCCTCCGACGAGGCGGGACCAAGAAGCTTCGCCTTACCGGAAAGGACGCCCGCCAGGATGATGGCGAAGACCGGGAGCGCCACGTTGAAGACCACCGACATGGGGCCGACCTTAAGGGGCAACCCGTCCCCTGTCGAGGGACCCACCCGTCCGCCCCGGGCATAGCTCCCTTGACGGCGCTCCCTCCCTTGACGGCGCGCGGGGGGCGGGCAAGATTGGGCGGGGCCCTTTTTCCGCAGGAGTTTCGATGATCAACCATCACAGCGCGCTCATCTACGTCATGGTGCTGGTGTCGGCGTGCGACGGCGACATGACGGACGCGGAGCTTGAGGCCATCGGCGAGAACGTCCGCTACCTGCCGATCTTCAAGGATTTCGACATCGACCGGCTGACCGATGTGACCCGCGAATGCTCCGGCCTGCTGGCCGACGCCGACGGGCTGGAGACGACGCTCCAGATCGTCAAGGAGGCCATTCCGTCCAAGCTGTCCGAGACCGCCTACGCGCTCGCCTGCGACATCGCCGCGGCGGACCCGTCGGCCTCGCAGGAGGAACTGCGGATGCTGGAACTGATCCGGCACAAGCTGGGCGTGGACCGGCTGTGCGCCGCCGCCATCGAACGCGGCGCGCGGGCGCGCCACACCCGCCTGTGACGGCCGGTGACATGACCGGACGGCCAGGTCTGGCGGGACGGACGGTTGGCGTCATCGGGCTGGGCCTGATGGGCCGGCCGATGGCCCGCAATCTGGCGAAGGCCGGTGCTGCCCTGGTGATCAGCAGCCGCAGCCCCGGCCCGGTCGAGGAGCTGGCCGGCGAGGGCATGAGCCCCGCCGCTGGACCGGCGGAGGTCGCCGCCCGCGCCGACGCCATCGTGCTGATGCTGTCGGACACCGTGGCGGTGGAGGCGGTGGCCGCGGCGCTGATCGACGCGCTGCGGCCCGGCCATCTCGTCATTGACATGGGCACCACGGCGGTCGGGGCGACCCGCAAGCTGGCCGAGGCCGTCCGCGCCAAGGGCGCGGAGTGGGTCGACGCCCCGGTGTCCGGCGGCACGGTGGCGGCGGAGGCCGGCACCCTGACCATCATGGCCGGCGGCACGGAGGAGGCCTTCGCCCGCGCCCTGCCGCTGTTCCAGGCGATGGGCCAGCGCATCACCCATGTCGGCGACAGCGGGGCGGGGCAGGTCGCCAAGATGGCGAATCAGGTGATCGTCGCGCTGAGCATCGGCGCGGTGGCCGAGGCGCTGGCGCTGGCCAAGGCGGCGGGGGTGGAGCCGGGCAAGGTCCGCGACGCCATTCGCGGCGGCTTCGCCGAGTCGCGCATCCTGGAGCTGCACGGCCAGCGCATGGTGTCTGGCGACTTCACGCCGGGCGGCCGCGTGGTCACCCAGATCAAGGATCTGAAGCAGGCGGAGGAACTGGCGGAGCAATCCGGCATCCAGCTTCCCGCGCTGGGCCTGAGCCTGGAGCTGTTCGAACTGCTGGCCGAACAGGGCGACGGCGGGCTGGACCATTCCGCCCTCTACCGGCTGTTCGTCAAGTAAGCCTTTCAGGCTCCGGTCGGTTCGCGTCGGCCGGAGCCATCGAGGGCGAGATGCAGCAAGGGGAATGGGCGGCCGCTGTCGTCCAGCGCGGAGCGCCCGACCTCCCGGAAGCCGAGGCGCCGATAAAAAGTCCGTGCGGCGCTGTTCTGTTCGTTCACGTCGACCGTCAGTCCCCACCCGCTGTCCAACGCGGAGGCGACCAGGGCACGGCCGATCCCCTGGCCGTGCCACGCCGGATCGACGAACAGCGTGTCGATCTTCCGCCCGCTCATGCCCAGGAAGCCGACCGGCCGGTCGTCGCCGTCCACCGCGACCATGAGCGCCGCCGCCGGAAGATACTGGTCGCGCACGAGGTCGGCGTAGAAGCCGATGTCCGCCTCGCTCAGGAAGTCGTGCGTGCTGCGCACCGCGGCGAGCCAGACGGCAAAGAGCGCCGGGGCGTCGTCCGGGCGGGAGGGACGGATCGGAATCACGCGTCGAGATACTCCTTCACCAGCAGCTCAGCGATCTGCACGGCGTTGAGCGCGGCGCCCTTGCGCAGGTTGTCGGTGGACGCCCAGAAGGACAGGCCGTTGTCCACCGTGTAGTCCTCGCGGAGGCGGCTGACGAAGACCGGGTCGTCGCCGGCGATCTCGACCGGGGTGATGTAGCCGTCGTTCTCCTGCTGGTCGATCACCTGCATGCCCGGCGCCTTGCGCAGGATGCGGCGGGCCTCCTCGGCGGTCACCGGCTCGACGCACTCGATGGTGATCGCGGCGGAATGGCCGATGAAGACGGGGACGCGGACGCAGGTTGCGCTCACCTTGATCTTGGGGTCGAGGATCTTCTTCGTCTCGACGTTCATCGCCCACTCGTCCCGCGTCGCACCATCCTCCATGAAGGGGCCGATGTGCGGGATGACGTTGAAGGCGATCTGCTTGGAGAAGACGGACTTCTGCACCGGGTCGTTCACGTAGATGGCGCGGGTCTGGCTGAACAGCTCGTCCATCCCCTCCTTGCCGGCGTCCGAGGCCGCCTGATAGGTGGAGACGACGACGCGGCTCACCGTGACCTGCTCGTGCAGGGGCTTCAGCGCCATGGCCAACAGGATGGCCGCGCCGCCGGGGCTGGCGACGATGTTCTTCTTCGCGTAACCGGCGAGCGCGTCGGCGTTGACCTCCGGGACCACCAGCGGGACGTCGGGGTCCATGCGGAACTGCGGGCTGGCGTCGATCACCACGGCGCCCGCCGCGGCGGCGCGCGGCGCGTGGGCCGCCGAAACCTTGGCGTCCGCGGCGAACAGAGCGATGTCCACGCCCTTGAAGTCGAAGCGGCCGACGTCCTCGACCTTCAGCACCGCGTCCTCGCCGAAGGACACTTCCTTGCCCACCGCGCTGTCGGCGGCCAGGGCGATCACCGCGTCGGCCGGGAAGCGGCGGTCGGCGAGGGTGTTCAGCATTTCCCGTCCGACGTTGCCGGTGGCGCCGACGACCGCGACTGTGTAGCCCATGGCGGTTAATCCCTGTGATATGCGGTGCGAAGAGGGCTTGAGGTATGCGGTTCCCAATGGAATTGCAACAGCGCCCGCGTTGTGACACCGTGTCCGCCCCATCACGAACGACCGCGACCGGCACACCGGGGCATGGCCACTCCGCTCGAAGACATCATTGCCAAGGCGATCAAGGACGCGGACAAGTCCTTCTTCAACGAGGACTACACCAAGCAGGCGCGTTCGGTGATGAACGCGCTGAAGAAGGCCGGCTACGAGGTCGCTCCGGTCCGCCCGCCCGAGGGGCTGGTGGAGTGGGCCAAGGAGAACATTCCCTTCGGCCGGCTGCGTCCGGCGGAGCTGATTACCCAGATGTATTCGATGATGGTGGAGAATGTTCGCCGCTTCGACAAGTAATAGGCTGAACGGCGAAACCGGGTTTCGGCCCTGGTAATACCAGCTGCAGCAAAGCCCGTTAGTTTTCAGGCACTTCCCGCGGTGCGCCATTTTGGCCACGGCCAAGTCCCTGCCGTTGACTCGTGTGCGGTAGAGGCGTAATTCAATCGCCAAACACAGCAGGGCTTAAAACTTTCGGTCTCGCATCACCCGCCGTCGCGGCAACAGCCCTCCTTGCCGCGACCGGTCGCCGAACTGAGGACGACGCAATGGCAAACGGCAGCGGTCGGCCGCTCTCTCCGCATCTGCAAGTCTACAAACTCCCCAGGACCGCGCTCCTGTCCATCACGCACCGCATCACGGGCGTGGGGCTGGCCGTCGGGACCCTTCTGCTGACCTGGTGGCTGGTCGCCGCCGCCACCAGCCCCGCCGCGTACGAGCGCGCGCAGCACTTCATCGGCTCGTTCTTCGGGCTGCTGCTGATGTTCGGCTGGTCGCTGGCGCTCTACTATCACCTGTGCAACGGCATCCGGCATCTGGTGTGGGACGCCGGCAAGGCGTTCGAGCTGAGCGAGGCCGACCGCGGCAACCAGATCGTCATCGGTGCGGCGGTCGTGCTGACCGTGCTGACCTGGATCATCGGCCTGGCCGTGTGGTGAGGAGAGAAGACATGGCGTCCAACAGCAAGACCCTCCGCTCGCCGCTGCAGATCGCGCGCGGCCTGGGCTCCGCCAAGCACGGCACCGAGCATTGGTGGCACCAGCGCGTGACCGCCATCGCCCTGGTTCCGCTGACCGTCTGGTTCGTCTTCGGGGTGATCCGCCATCTGGGCGCCGACCACGCGGCCTTCGTCGCGTGGCTGGAGTCGCCCTTCTCGGCGCTGATGATGGTGCTGACCGCCGTAGTCACCTTCCACCACGCCCAGGCCGGGCTGCAGGTGGTGATCGAGGACTACGTGCACAATGAGATGGCGAAGATCCTGAGCATCCTGGCCGTGAAAGCCCTGTGCTTCGTGCTGGGTGCCGCCTGCGTCATCGCCGTCCTCAAGATTTCGTTCGGAGCCTGACGAGCCATGGCCGCCTACGATATTATCGATCATTCCTATGACGTCGTCGTCGTCGGTGCCGGCGGTGCGGGCCTGCGCGCCACCTTCGGCATGGCCGAGAAGGGCCTGAAGACGGCGTGCATCACCAAGGTCTTCCCGACCCGTTCGCACACCGTGGCCGCCCAGGGCGGCATCTCGGCGGCGCTCGGCAACATGAGCGAGGACGACTGGCGCTTCCACATGTACGACACCGTCAAGGGGTCGGACTGGCTGGGCGACCAGGACGCCATCGAGTACATGTGCCGCGAGGCCATCCCGGCGATCATCGAGCTGGAGCACTACGGCGTGCCCTTCTCGCGCACGCCGGAAGGCAAGATCTACCAGCGCGCCTTCGGCGGCATGACCGCCCATTACGGCAAGCAGCAGGCTTATCGTACCTGCGCCGCGGCCGACCGCACCGGCCACGCCATCCTGCACACCCTCTACCAGCAGTCGCTGAAGCACGAGGCAGAGTTCTTCGTCGAGTATTTCGCGCTGGACCTCATCATGGAGGACGGCGTCTGCAAGGGCGTGGTGGCCTGGAACCTCGACGACGGCACCATCCACCGCTTCCGCGCCCAGCTCGTCGTTCTGGCGACGGGCGGCTACGGCCGCGCCTACTTCTCCGCCACCTCGGCCCACACCTGCACGGGCGACGGCGGCGGCATGGTGCTGCGCGCCGGCCTGCCGCTGCAGGACATGGAGTTCGTGCAGTTCCACCCGACCGGCATCTACGGCTCCGGCTGTCTGATCACCGAGGGCGTGCGCGGCGAGGGCGGCTACCTCACCAACTCCAACGGCGAGCGCTTCATGGAGCGTTATGCGCCGTCGGCCAAGGACCTCGCCTCGCGCGACGTCGTGTCCCGCTCGATGACCATCGAGATCCGCGAGGGCCGCGGCGTCGGTGAGCACAAGGACCACATCCACCTGCACCTGGAGCATCTCCCGCCGGAGATCATCCACCAGCGCCTGCCCGGCATCGCCGAGACGGCCAAGATCTTCGCCGGTGTGGACGTCACCAAGGAGCCGATCCCGGTTCTCCCGACGGTGCACTACAACATGGGCGGCATCCCCACCAACTTCCGGTGCGAGGTGGTCAACCCGACCGCCGAGGACCCGGATCGCGTGGTGCCCGGCCTGATGGCCATCGGCGAGGCGGCCTGCGTGTCGGTGCACGGCGCGAACCGCCTGGGCTCCAACTCGCTGCTCGACCTCGTGGTGTTCGGCCGTTCGGCGGCCATCCGCGCCGCCGAGATCGTCGAGAAGGGCAAGTCGGTGTCGTCGTCTGCCGCCGCGACCGACGTCGCGCTGGAGCGCTTCGACCGCATCCGCAACGCCAAGGGCTCCATCAAGTCGTCGGAGCTTCGCCTGGAAATGCAGCGGACCATGCAGAACAACTGCGCGGTCTTCCGCACCGGCGAGGTGCTGGAGGAGGGCGTCAAGCTGATCGACCAGACCTTTGCCAAGAAGGGCGACATGGCGATCAGCGACCGTTCGCTGGTCTGGAACTCCGACCTCGTCGAAGCCATCGAGCTGGACAACCTGCTGTACCAGGCGGTCGCCACGCTCCACTCGGCGAAGAACCGGCCGGAGAGCCGCGGCGCCCACGCCCGCGAGGATTATCCGGACCGCGACGACGAGAACTGGATGAAGCACACCGTCATCGAGGTGTCGGACAAGGGCGAGACGAAGATCGGGTACCGTCCGGTCCATCTCTACACCCTGACCGACGAGGTGCAGGTGTTCCCGCCCAAGGCCCGCGTCTACTAAGGCGGCAAGAGCAAGGCAAGGATACGAACCATGGTCGAATTCAACCTGCCCGCCAATTCCAAGGTCGGCGTCGGCAAGACCATCAACGCCGCCAGCGGCGCCAAGCGGGCGAAGACCTTCAAGATCTACCGCTGGTCGCCGGATGACGGGCAGAACCCGCGGGTCGACACCTACGTCGTCGACCTCGACAAGTTCGGCCCGATGATCCTGGACGCGATCATCTACATCAAGAACAACATCGACTCGACCCTGACCTTCCGGCGCTCGTGCCGCGAGGGCATCTGCGGGTCCTGCGCGATGAACATCGACGGCACCAACACGCTGGCCTGCCTGAAGGCCATCGAGGAGGTGAAGGGCGACGTCAAGATCTACCCGCTGCCGCATATGCCGGTGGTGAAGGATCTCGTCCCCGACCTGAAGCACATCTATGCCCAGCTCGCCTCGATCAAGCCGTGGCTGCAGTCGCAGTCGCCGGCCCCGAGCCGCGAGCGTCTGCAGTCGCCGGAGGACCGCGCCAAGCTGGACGGCCTCTACGAGTGCATCCTGTGCTTCTGCTGCTCGACCTCCTGCCCCAGCTACTGGTGGAACGGCGACCGCTACCTCGGCCCGTCGATCCTGCTCCAGGCCTACCGCTGGATCGTCGACAGCCGCGACGAGATGACGGGCGAGCGCCTCGACAACCTCGAGGACCCGTTCCGCCTCTACCGCTGCCACACCATCATGAACTGCACCAAGGCGTGCCCGAAGGGCCTCAACCCGGCCAAGGCGATCGCCGAGATCAAGAAGCTGATGGTTCAGCGCCGCTGATCCGTCCGTTTCGGTTCACCGATGAAGAACGGGGCGCCTCCGGAAGGGGGCGCCCCGTTTGCTTTGGCCCGTCGGCGTCGTCGCGGCTCAGGCGAAGTCGGGATCGGTGGGCCGGGACGGCGGCAGGTCGTCGTTGGGCAGGGCGAGGGCATGTCCTCCTGTGGGCCGGGGGTGGGCAGGTCCGGGTTGTCGGTCAGGGGGCCCGGGGTGGGAACGTCCTGGCCCGGCGGCGGGAAGGGCGGGGCCGCGCGCAACGGCTGCGGAAAGGCGCTCGAGTAGGTCCAGCCCATGGGTCGGTCGCTCCCGGTGTGGTGAGGGTGTCCTGCATCAACCGTCCGGCTGGCCCGTCTGCGCAGGTTGACCGGCGGCGATGAGGGGGTATGCTTTTCGAGGGAGCGAACCATCCGGATAGAACCAACCCGAAGCCAAAAAGGGAGAAGATCATGGGCAGCACGGCCGGTCAGGCGTTGAGCTACATCCAGGGCGAATGGATCGCGGGCAACCCCGCCATCGTCGGCCCGATGACTCACGCGCTCTGGCTGTCTTCGGTCGTTTTCGACGGTGCTCGCGCCTTCCAGGGCGTGGCCCCCGACCTCGACCGCCACTGCGCCCGCGTCGTGCGCTCCGCCCAGGTGATGGGCCTCGCCCCCATGCTGACCGCCGGGGAAATCGAGGAGCTGTGCTGGGACGGCATCCGCCGCTTCCCCAAGGAGGCCGAGCTGTACATCCGGCCGATGTTTTACGCGGAGGAGGGCTTCGTCGCGCCCGACGCCGAGAGCACGCGCTTCGTCCTGTCGGTCTACGAGGCGCCGCTGCCCAGCGCCGCGGGTTTCACCGCCTGCCTGTCCAGCCGCCGCCGTCCGATGCCGGACATGGCGCCGACCGAGGCCAAGGCCGCCTGCCTCTACCCCAACGCCGGGTTGGCGCTGAAGGAGGCGCGGGAGCGCGGTTTCGACAACGCCATCATGCTCGACCCCATCGGCGGCGTGGCGGAGTTCGCGACGGCCAACCTGTTCATCGCCAAGGACGGGGTGGTGCGCACGCCGGTGCACAACGGGACCTTCCTCAACGGCATCACCCGCCAGCGCGTGATCGCCCTGCTGCGCGACGACGGCGTCGCGGTGGAGGAGGCCACCCTGAGCCCCCGCGACGTGCTGGAGGCGGACGAGGTCTTCTCGACCGGCAATTACGCGAAGGTGGTGCCGGTCACCCGCGTCGAGACGCGTGCCCTGCAACCCGGCCCCCTGGCGGCGCGGGCGCGCGGGCTCTATTGGGAGTTCGCCTTCCGCTGATCCGCTTCGGATGACCCGGAATGCCGGTTTTCGGGCGGTATGCGGCCCGGAAACCGGCTTGATAGGCGGCCCGTTCCGCGGCATGATTTCTTCGAAACGGTGAATCAGTCCATCGAAGGACTCCGTCGAGGGGGGAGATGATGCAATTCCGCGAACGGCGCCGCGTGATCCAGGTGATCCGCACCGTCTACGATCCGGACCTGAAGCGCGGTCGATCGGAACTGGTCGGAAAGATCGACAAGGCCGTGCCCGTGGTCACTGACAGGCTCCAGAAAAGCTGCACGGCTGAGGAGTTGTCGGAGATCCTCACCTATCTGGACGACCGCCACAACCGCTTGCGCAACGAGGCGGTGCGCGCCGGGGCGGAAACCCTGCCGGCCCAGATGCGGGAGGCGGCGGAATATTTCCGCACCCACCGCGACGATGACGCGCGGGCCTTCGCCAGGGAAATCCGCTTGGCGTGGGAGGAGTTGAAAACGGCGTTGCGGGACTCCGGCTTTTCAAGGAACAAGCTGTTGAAAAAAGCCACGGAGCGGGCCGAGGCGGCGCCGATCGCCGTACAGGCCGCTGCGAAGGAGGTGGCCGAACCGGTGGAGGTTCCGCCTGCCGAGGCGCCGGTTCGCAAGCCGCGCGCAAGGAAGGCGAAGACCGCCCGTGTCGTTGCCCTGAACACAGAGGTTTCCAAGGCGGACGAGACCGGCGCTCCTCCGGCCGCGTGAGGGCGGCCCCGGCTCAAGCCCCCGCAAGGAGCAGGAGGCTGGCGGCGTTGCGATGGTGGGCCAAAGCGGCGGTGAGGCGGGACAGCCACGCGTCGCCGGCGGTCCGGTCGGCGGGCAGGGTGCGGCGGCGCCGCGCTACGCCTTGCCGGGCCTCGGCGGCCAAGCGGTCGTGCAGGCGAAGCACCGCGGCGCGGGCCAGGGTGGCGTGCCGGTCCGCTCCGTCGAGAAGCGCCGTCCGAAGCACGCCGCGGGGCGGCGCGTCGTCGTGACGGCGTTCGAGATCATCCAAACGATGTGAAATGAGGGACAGCGGGGCGGGAAGTGGACGCGACGGCGCCCCGGTGGATCCGGTCATCCTCGGACGGTAAGCCTTCTGATAACCGATGTAAAGGAAAAATATCCTAGGACAGAGTGCCGCAGGGCCGACGCTTACTGGCTTGCCCAGACGATGCGGGCCATCCAGGCCACCTCGGCGCGCGGGATGCTGCGGTCCGGGTGGGCGCGGTTGATGGAGATCAGCTCGACCTTGGTGGCGGTTTCGCGAAGGAGTTGCTTCGCCATCACCTCGCCGCCCTTGGTGCGGACGACGACGCGGTCGTTGCGCCGGATTTGCGCGGCGGGCGAGACGATGATGGTGTCACCGTCGCGGTAGACGGGGTCCATGCTGTCCCCCGCGATCTCCAGCGCGTAGGCGTGCGGGTCGCCGATGCTGGGGAACAGAAGCTCATCCCAGCCGACGCCGGAAGGAAAGCCGGCGTCGTCAAAGAAACCCGCGTTGCCCGCCTGCGCATAGCCGATGACCGGCACCCGCTGGAGCGAGCCGGCGCCCGCGGCATCGCCGACGAGGCTGACGAATTCCGACAGAGACGCGCCGGTCGCCTCCAGAACCTTGGACACGCTCTCCGTCGAGGGCCAGCGGAGCTTGCCGTCGCCGGTGGTCCGCTTGCTCTTGTTGAAGGTCGTCGGGTCGAGCCCCGCGCGCCGCGCGAGCCCGGAGGCCGACAGCCCGTGCTGGGCCGCGAGGCGGTCGATCGCCCGCCAAATGTCCGCATGTTTGAGCATGGGAGGATAATCACATAAACGAACCAGCCCGTCCCTAGGAACCTATTCACATTGTCCTTGACGAAGGACTTTAATCGGTACATAACGTGAACATGTGTTCGCCAGCCGCGCGTGCCGCGGCCCATCCGGCGCTCCGCCCGAGAGCGAAGCTGCGCCCGCGAACCCAAAAGCTGCAATTCTCAGGGAGACCTCACGCATGGTCCAGCACCGCAACACGTTCATGGTTCTGTCCGACGCCGTCGGGGAACCATTCGGCAGCGCGGAGGAGGCGTGGTTCTGGTCGGTCCAGGCTCAGGACGCCAAGGCCGCCGGCGCGCGCATCGCCGCCGGGCGGGGGCTGGTCCAACGTCCTTGCGAGCCCGGCGACGTGCTGTGCGCGGTGGACCGGCTGTACCGTCGCCGCCTGCTGATCCGCGACCATCTGCACGTGCTGGTCCACTACGGGCGCCGCCTGATGGCGCCGGACCCGGCGCGGTACCACGAGCAGCGCGCCCACACCCTCTGGCAGGAGGCGTTCGACCGGCTCCGCCCGGTGCTGCGCGAGAAGGGCATCGTCCAGTGAGCGCGCCGATGCCCCAGCCGTGCCAAGTGGGGCCCTGCCAAGTGGGGCCCTGCCGGGCCGGAGCGGACGCGCCGCGCGCCTGGGTGGTCTTCCGGGGCGAGGCGGAGCTGTGGTGGCTGCGCCTGCTGAAGCCGGGATTCCGCCACTGCTTCGCGCTGCTGCATGACGGGCGCCACTGGGTGATCGTCGATCCCCTTTCGCCCTTCACCGACGTGTCGGTCCTCGACCTGCCCGCGGCCTTCGACCTGCCGGGCTGGTACCGCGGAATTGGGATGGCGGTGGCCCCGGCGTCGGTGCGGCGTGGCCTGACCCGCCCGGCCCCCTGGGCGCCCTTCACCTGCGTCGAGGCGGTCAAGCGCCTGCTGGGGCTGCACGCGCCCGCGGTCCTGACGCCGTGGCAGCTTTACCGGTGGCTGGCGCGTCCCGCCGCGTCCTGATCGGCGCCGCCGTCCCGCCCCCGCCTCCAGTCGTCCTGTCTCACCACGAACAAGGAAACCCCGCCCATGGCGAACCTGTTCAAGGCGCCGCGGCCGACGGCGCCGCCCGCCCCCGCCCCGGACCCCACCCCGAATCCCGCGCCCGTCCCTCAACCCCCGCCGCCCCCGCTCCCGAGCCTGCCCCCGAGCCGACCCCGGCGCCGGTGGAAGCTCCTGCGCCGGTTCCCATCACGACGCCCTGGTGGAACACGGCCCCGGAACCGGTGCCGGCACCCGCCGCCCCGGTGGTCGAGGTCCCGGCTCCCGCGGTGCCGCCCACCGTCGACCCGGTCATCCCGCCTTCGGCGACGGAGGAGGAGAAGGACCCGGCGAAGGCCGCAGAAGCGCTGATCCAGCGGCGCAACCGGGGACGGGTGGGGACCGTCCAGACCTCCTGGCGGGGCGCGCTGGACGTCGGCGCGCTGGTGCCGTTGCGCAAGCGCCTGTTGGGGGAGTGAGGCCATGAAGGACACCGCACACGGCACCACCCAGGGGGTCCGCAAGGGGGATGCCGCATCCGCGTCGCCGAACAGCCCGGAGCGTCTGCTGGAACGCTACCGGGCGGCGCGGGAGCGCCGGTCGGTCTGGGAAAGCCATTGGCAGGACTGCTACGACCACGCCCTGCCCAACGGGCAGCCCTTCCGCGGCGGCGGCACTCCCGGCGAGCGGCGGGTGGACCGGCTGTTCGACGGCACCGCGCCGGACGCGGTGGAGCAGCTCGCCGCCAGCCTGCTGGCCGAACTGACCCCGCCCTGGTCGCGCTGGTTCGGGCTGCAGCCCGGCCCGTCGCTGCCCGATGGGGAGCGCGACCGCGTGGCCCCGATGCTCGACCGCGCCGCCGGCATCGTGCAGGCGCATGTCGACCGTTCCAACTTCGCCGTGGAGATCCACCAAGCCTTCCTCGACCTTGTGACGGTGGGCACCGCCTGCCTGCTGATGGAGGAGGCCCCGCCGGGCGCCGCGTCCAGCCTGCGCTTCACCGCGGTGCCGCTGGCCGAGGCGGTGCTGGAGGAGGGGGCGGACGGGCGGCTGGACGGCACCTTCCGGTGCAGCGAGGCGACGCTGGCCCAGATCGAGCGCCGCTTTCCCGGCGTGACCATCCCGGACGAAGTGCGCGAACGCGGCGCCGCGGAGCCGGACAGCCGCTTTCCGCTGGTCGAGGCGGTGCTGCCGGACGGGCTGGCCTACCGCTGGACGGTGGTGCTGGACAGCGGTCTGGCCGATCCCGCCACGCTGGCCGAGGGGCGCTTCGCGCAATCGCCGTTCATCAACTTTCGTTGGTTGAAGGCACCGGGGGAAACCTATGGCCGGTCGCCGGTCATGAAGGCGCTGCCCGACATCAAGACCGCCAACAAGGTGGTGGAGCTGGTGCTGAAGAACGCCTCCGTCGCCGTCACCGGCATCTGGCAGGCCGACGACGACGGGGTGCTGAACCCCGCCACCATCCGGCTGGTGCCGGGGACGATCATCCCCAAGGCGGTGGGGTCGGCCGGGCTGACGCCGCTCGCCAACCCCGGCCGGTTCGACGTGTCGCAGCTCGTGCTCGACGACCTGCGGGCGCGCATCCGCCACGCGCTGCTGGCCGACCGGCTGGGGCCGTTGGACCAGCCGCGCATGACCGCGACCGAGGTGGTCGAACGCTCCGCCGAGATGGCCCGGCTGCTCGGCGCGACCTACGGGCGGCTCCAGGCGGAGCTGTTGACCCCGCTGGTGCTGCGCGCCGTCGGCATCCTGCGCCGCCGCGGCGAGATCCCGGACATCGCGGTGGATGGGCGCACGGTGGCGCTGCAACACCGCTCCCCGCTGGCCCAGGCGCAGGCGCAGCGCGACGTCCAGGCGACGCTGCGTTGGCTGGACACCGCCCGCCAGCTCGGCCCGGAGGCGCTGTCCGCGGTGGACGTCGCGGCGACCGCGCGCTGGCTGGGCGAGGCCTTCGGCGTGCCCGCCAAGCTGGTGCGGGCGGAGGCGCCCCATGGCTGATCCGGCGGAGTGGAACAATGGCGGCTGGGCTTGGCTGGATGGAGCCTCGTTCGCCGAGGCCGTTCCGGCCGGTGATCCGGCGCCCAGCTTCGCCCGCTGCTTCGCCGGGCCGGACGGGGCGCGGGTGCTGGCCACGCTGACGGCGATGACGCTCGAACGCACGCTCGGTCCCGACGCCTCCGACGCCGCGCTGCGCGACCTGGAAGGCCAACGCCGTCTGGTCGCCCTCATTCTCGCCCTGACCGCCCGTGGGCAGGGTGCCTGATTCTTTCATCGTATAAGGAGCTATCCATGGCCGAGAACCTGCTGACGTCGACCGTTCCCGGCGCCCCGCCCGCGGTGCCCGAGAAGTTCCGCGACCCGGAAACCGGTGCGGTGCGCGTGGAGGCGCTGCTGAAATCCTATCTGGAGCTGGAGCGCAAGCTGTCCGCTCCCGCCCCCGCCTCTGGTGATGGCGAGCGGCCCGGCCTGCTGGTGGCGTCGGGTGTGCCCGATGGGCCGGAGGGCTATTGCATCGCCTGCGACCACGGGCTGTTCGAGCCGGATCCGGCGATCAACGGCCGCCTGCACGGCGCCGGCTTCACGCCGGAGCAGGCGCAGCTCGTCTACGACCTCGCCGCCGAGCGGCTGGTCCCGCTGATCCAGGAACTGGCCGCCGAGTTCCAGGCGGAACGCGAGGTCGAACGGTTGTCCGCCCAGTTCGGCGGGGCCGAGCGCTGGCGGGAGGTGTCGCGGCAACTCCACGCCTGGGCGGTGAAGAACCTGCCGCCGGCGGCGGTGGAGGGGCTGTCGACCACCTATGAAGGGGTGATGGCGCTTCACCGGATGATGACCGGTGGCGAGCCAGCCGCCCTGTCGATGCCGGCCGGCGCGCCGTCCGCCGGAGGGGAGGCGGAACTGCAGGCGCTGATGCGCGACCCCCGCTATTGGCGGGACCGCGACCCGGCGGTGGTGTCGAAGGTGACCGACGGGTTCCGGCGCCTTTATCCCACCGCCTGAGCCTGTGGACCGTTGGCGCGGCGTGGCATTGCGCGGCCTCTCGGGAGGGTTTTGCGAAGCCACGCCGCGCCGGATGGGCAAAATGTCGCAGACGGATTGAAAAAGACGCAGGGGGGACGGGGCAGGCAACTTGGCCGTTGCGTGTTTGAAATAAAAAAGCGACGCTTTCGCGCAGAATGACAACCGGCCGGAAGCACAGGCCGGGTGCGACGATTGCCGCCGGAACCGTGATGACGCTGCGCCGCAAGATCCGTTGGCTGACCTGGATCGGCCTGATCGGCTGCCTCATGGCGGCAATCCCTGCGCTTTACCTGCTGCGCAGCGGTCTGATCACGGAGCGGGGACGGCTGACCCACGCGTTGGTCGGGTCGGCCCACGCCATGCTTGGCGAGATCAACGCGGCCATCGAGGCGGGCGCCCTGCCGCGGGACGAAGGCCAGGGGCAGGCGCGGCTGGCTCTGCGGGCGCTGGGGCGCGATCCCTTCCATGTCAGCGTCTTCACCGATGGGCGCGTGCCCGAGGGCTGGATGGACGAGGGGCATTCGGTCCGGGCCAGCCTGACCTTCGAGCCCTGGGGCTGGGCCATCGCGGCGGCCAGCGGGACCGACGACCTCGACCGCGAATTCGCCATGGAGGCCTTGGCCTTCGTCCTGTTCATCGCCGTTCTGCTGGTGCTGAGCTGGCCGCTGTCGGTGTTCCTGTCGCAGCATGTGCTGGGTCCCATCGAGGCGCTGTCGGAGCGGATGGAGCGGCTGACCGAAGGACAGACCGGCATCGACATCCCCGGCCGCGACCGCAAGGACGAGTTCGGCGCCATGGCCCGCGCCATGGACTATTTCCGGCAGGCCGCCGAGGCGCTGATCGTGCGCGACGAGCGGCTGTTCGGCATCATGAACAACATCGGCGAAGCCATCGTGCTGGTCGGCGAGGACGGTCTGGTCGAGGAGTACAACCCCGCCGCCGTCGCGCTGTTCGGCGTGCCCGCGGAGCGGCTCGACGGCCATCGCTTCGCCGACCTGTTCGCCGAGGAGGACCGCGAGCGGGTCGCCCGGCTGCTCGGGCCGGGGCTTGGGCTGGGGACGCCGGGCGGGGACTGCGCGGCGGGAACGGGCACCAGCGGCCGCACGGAGCGCGCCGAGGAGCTGGCGATCGAGCGGGAGGACGGGCGGATCGACGCCTCGCTCTCCCTATCCTGCCTGGACGTGCAGGGGCGGCGCAGCTACGTCTGCGCGCTGGCCGACATGACCGAGCGGATGCGTCACGAACGGGAACTGCTGCGCCTCGCCACGCGCGACCGGCTGACCGGCCTGCCGAACCGCGCCCTGATCGAGTCGCTGCTCGACACCTCCATCGAGCGGGCGCGGCGCCATGGCCGCCGCTTCGCGGTTCTGTGCCTGGATCTGTCGCGCTTCAAGCTGATCACCGACACGCTGGGCCACCACGCCGGGGACCTGCTGCTGCAGGAGGTCGCCTCGCGGATCGTCGTCACGGTGCGGGCCAGCGACACGGTGGGGCGCATCGGCACCGACGACTTCGCGGTGATCCTCGACGAGGTGGGCGAGGCGAAGGAGGCGGAGATCGCCGCCCAGCGCATCCTTGCGGCCTTCGACGAGCCGGTGCTGCTGATGGGCACGGAACATTACGTCCGCCCGTCCATCGGCATCGCCCTGTTCCCCGACCATGCCGACAGCGCGCAGGAACTGATCCGCTCCGCCGACACGGCGCTCTATGCGGCCAAGCGGGCCGGCGGCAAGCGCCACGCCTTCTTCCGCAAGGAGCTGGCCGACCAGGCGCACCGCCATCTGGCGCTGGACCGCGACCTGCGGGCGGCGCTGGCGCGCGGGGAGTTCCAGCTCCACTACCAGCCCAAGGTGTCGCTGATCGACCAAGCGCTGGAAGGGTTCGAGGCGCTTCTGCGCTGGGACAAGCCCGGCTTCGGCATGATCCCGCCCGGCGAGTTCATCCCGGTCGCCGAGGACACCGGCTTCATCGTGCCGCTCGGCGACTGGGTGCTGGACGAGGCCTGCCGGCAGTTGCGGGAGTGGATCGACCGCGGGCTGGAGCCGGTGCCGGTGGCCGTCAACATCTCGCCGCGCCACCTGCGCCAGCGCTCCGCCGAGGATTTCCGCCGGATCATCGATCGCCACCGCCTGTCGCCCGATCTGGTCGAGCTGGAGATCACCGAGGGCGCGGTGATGCAGGACATGGACCACGCCCTGTCCGTCCTGGCCGCGCTGAAGGCCATGGGCATCCGCGTGGCGGTGGACGATTTCGGCACCGGCCATTCCTCGCTGAGCTACCTGAAGCGGCTGCCGGTGACGACGCTGAAGATCGACCGCTCCTTCGTGAACGGCGTGCCGAGCGAGCGGGAGGACAACGGCATCGTCTCCACCATCATCGCCATGGCCGACATGCTGGGGCTGGATGTGGTGGCGGAGGGGGTGGAGAAGCAGGAGCAGGCCAATTTCCTGCGCCACCACAACTGCACCCTGGTCCAGGGCTGGCTGACCGGGCGCCCGGTTCCCGCCGGTCAGGCCGCCGATCTGCTGGCCATGCGCCTGCGCCGGTCGGCGTGAAATCCGGAAGAACCGGGGGCCGTCGCCCCCGGTCCGTCCTCCCGATTCGGCCCTGACGTCAGCGCAGCGCGCCCTTGACGTCCTCGTACTTGTCCTTCTGCCAGGACTCCAGGCCCTTGAGGTCGTTCTCCGTCATGTCGACGGTCAGACGCTTGCCCTTCATGTGCAGCCGCTCCAGCGGCAGGACGACGTCCCTGTCGCTGATGTCGGCGATGTGATCGACATCGATCACCGCGAAGGTCTGGCCGCCCTTGCGGACGATGCCCTCGATCTCGGCGATGTCCTTGCCGTCGCTGCCGTAGACGTCCTTCCCCTTGAGCTGGGCCGCGGTCATCTTCGCAACCGCCGGGTCGAGCGAACCGTGGGTGGCGGCGACCTGCCCGGTCGCCTTGTTGCTCGGGACCTCCTTGGCGGTGGTTGCGGACGTGCTTTCGGCCAGGGCCGGCGTGGCGAGCAGAAGCGCGGCGACGCCACAGGCGGTGATGATCGTCTTCATGAAGCGTATTCCTTTTTTATGCCGTGTTTTCGGGCCGTTGAGGCCAACCAATCAACAGCGTGGCTCCGGGGGATATTCCGTTCCCCGAGGGGGTACCGCGGTAAGGGAATGGCTGTTCGACAAAGGAAAATATTCTTGACATGGCAGGGCGATTGTCCTAGAAACGGACTTGCCAACGCCCGTCGTGCGTCCCCTCACGCGACGGGCCGCGGCATCCCGAACCTCCCTCCATGCCTGTCCTGAAAGGGGCTGACCGGACAACCGAAAGGCCCGGCCAGCCCCTTTCTTTTTTCGCGCTTCGCCCGCGGCCGGGCGCGCGTCCCCTCGTCCTTTTCCGGGATCGGGCGCGCCTGACAACCGGGTGGCGGAATGCTTCCCGCCGGACGGGACCCCCGCAGAACGCGAAAGGAATATAATCCGATGTCAACCTCGGTCGCCCAGGCTTTCGTCAAACAGTTCGAACGCGAAGTGCACGACGCCTACCAGCGCATGGGCTCCAAGCTGCGCAACACGGTGCGCACGAAGAACAACGTCCAGGGCGCCTCCACCGTCTTCCAGAAGGTCGGCAAGGGCACCGCGTCGACCAAGGCGCGCCACGGCGCGGTTCCGGTGATGAACCTGGACCACACGCCGGTCGAATGCACCCTCTACGACTTCTACGCCGGCGACTGGGTCGACCGGCTGGACGAGCTGAAGACCAACATCGACGAGCGGCAGATCATCGCCAGCGCCGGCGCCTACGCGCTGGGCCGCAAGACCGACGAACTCATCCTGGGCGAGTTGAACCGGTCCACCAACTACGCGGGCGGCTCCGGCGACGGGCTGACCAAGGCGAAGGTGCTGACGGCCTTCGAGAAGCTGGGCGAGTCCGACGTGCCGGACGACGGCCAGCGCTACGCCGTCGTCGGCTGGAAGCAGTGGAGCCAGCTCCTGGGCATCGATGAGTTCGCCAGCACCGAATATGTCGGCGCCGACGAGCTGCCCTGGCGCGGCACCCAGGCCAAGCGCTGGCTGGGCACGCTGTGGATGCCCCATTCCGGCCTGAAGGCCGAGGGCAGCGTGCGGCTGTGCCACTGGTACCACAAGACGGCCGTCGGCCACGCTTCCGGCGCCGACGTGAAGACGGACATCTCGTGGCACGGCGATCGGGCCGCGCATTTCGTGAACAACATGATGTCGCAGGGCGCCGGCCTGATCGACGCGGCGGGCGTCGTCACCATGCGCTGCCTGGAAGCCTGACGCCCTCCCTGCCGACGATCGAAACGGAGTTTTCCCCATGGCCTATCTTCCGAAGGACCTGAGTGTCCTTGCCTACGCCAACGGCTTCACCCTGTGGCACTACACGACGCCGGACGCCGCCGCGGCGGTGGACAACAGCGGCTATTTCAACGGCGCGTCCGACCTGCTGCGCAGCGGCGACATGATCCTGGCCAACACCGGCACCGCCGGGACGCCCGCCGCCGGCGTCTTCGTGGTCGCCGCCAACGCGGCGGGGGTGGTGGACGTCACCAACCTGTCGCCCTTCGGCGCGTCCAACACGGACTGACGGGTTCCCTTCAATGTTCCCTCTCCCCTCCGGGGAGAGGGTCAGGGTGAGGGGGATGCGCGTTTGCCGAACGTTTTCGCCACGCACATCCCCCTCACCGGCCCTGCGGGCCACCCTCTCCCCAGAGGGGAGAGGGCTATGGAAGCTCGTCTCCCTCTGATCCGAAGGATCGATCCCATGGCATTGACGGCTATCGGGCTGTGCAGCCGCGCGCTCATCAAGATCGGGGCGACGGCGATCACCGCCTTCGACGAGGGCACCGCCGAGGCGGAGGTCGCGGGGGCGCTCTTTGAGCCGGCGCGCGACGCGCTGCTCTCCGCCAACGCCTGGAGCTTCGCCACCCGGCAGGCGCGGCTGGCGCGGCTGGCCGACGACCCGGTCGCCGATTACGGCGTGGCGTTCCAGCTTCCCGCCGATTTCCTGCGCGCGCTCGGCGCCGGGTCGGGCGGGCGGGGCCGCGGTCTCGACTACCGCATCGCCGGGCGGGCGCTGCACGCGGCGTCCGACGCGGTGGTGCTGACCTATGTCGGACGTCCGGCGGAGGAGGACTTTCCCGCCTTCTTCGACCAGGCGCTGATCGCCCGGCTGGCCGCTGAGTTCTGCATTCCGCTGACCGAGAGCACGAGCCGGGCGGAGCTGCTGCAGCGGCTGGCCGAGAGCGAGTTCCGCCGCGCCCGCCAGATCGACGCCCTGCAGGACAGCCAGCCGGGCTTCGAGGATTTCACCCTGATCGACGCGAGGGGCTGATGGCGCGGGTTCGTCAGGTGAAGACCAACTTCACGGCGGGGGAGATTTCCCGCCGGCTGCTCGGGCGCGGCGACCTGCGCGCCTACGACAATGGGGCGCTGGCGCTGCGCAACCTGTTCATCCACCCGACCGGCGGCGTGACGCGCCGCTCCGGCCTCGCCTTCGTCGATCCGGCCCGCGGCGACGGGCGGCTGGTCGCCTTCGAGTTCAACACGGAGCAGACCTATCTGCTGGTCTTTTCCGAGGGGCGGATCGACGTCTACGGCAACGACACGCCCATCGCCAGCGTGGAGGCCCCCTGGACCGCCGCCCAGCTGGCCCAGATCACCTGGACGCAGAGCGCCGACACGCTGCTGGTCTGCCACCCCGACGTGCCGCCGCGCAAGCTGACCCGCAGCGGCGCCGACGCCTGGGCGCTGAGCGGCTGGAGCTACGTCGCGGACGGGGAGCGGGTGGCGATGCCCTTCTACCGCTTCGCCGACCCGGCCGTGACGCTGACCCCGTCGGGCACCGACGGGCTGGTGACGGTGACCGCCTCCGCCGCGGCCTTCGACCCGAAGCAGGAGGGAACCCGACTGCGCATCCAGGGCAAACAGCTCCGCGTCGAGGGGGTGGTCTCGGCGACGCAGGTCACCGCAACGGTGCTGGAGACGCTGGCCGGAACCGCCGCGACGACGGCCTGGGACGAACAGTCCTTCTCGCCGCTGCGCGGCTGGCCGGTGTCGGCGGCCTTCCACCAGGACCGGCTGGTCATCGGCGGGTCGCGCGACCTGCCCAACCGGCTGTGGCTGTCGCGCTCCGCCGACCTGTGGAACTTCGACCTGGGAACCGGGCAGGACGACGAGGCCATCGAGTTCGGCATCCTGTCCGATCAGGTGAACGCGGTGCGCGCCGTCTTCTCCGGGCGGCATCTCCAGGTCTTCACCTCGGGCGCCGAATACATGGTGTCGGGCGATCCGCTGACCCCGCAGAACATCCAGGTCCACCGGCAGACGCGCATCGGCTCGCCCGTCGACCGCTCCGTGCCGCCGCGCGATGTGGACGGGGCCACCCTGTTCGTGTCGCGCAACGGGCGGGAGATCCGCGAATTCCTCTACACCGACACCGAGGCCGCCTATCAGGCCAACGATCTGGCGCTGCTGGCCCGCCATCTGGTGGTGAAGCCGCGCGACCAGGACTACGACCAGGGCCGCCGGCTGATGTTCGTGGTGATGGAGGACGGCGCGCTGTGCGCCCTGACCGTCTACCGCCTGGAGCAGGTGACCGCCTGGACCCGGCTGGAGACGGACGGGGCGGTGCGCTCCGTTGCGGTGGTCGGGGACGAGGTCTACGCGCTGGTCGATCGCGCCGGGCGGTGGAGCGTGGAGCGCTTCGACGACGGGCTGAATCTCGACGCCGCCCTGGTCGGCGACCACGAGGCCCCGACCGCGGTGTGGAGCGGGCTGGACCATCTGGAGGGGCGCACCGTCGCGGTGGTCGCCGACGGGACGGTCCGCGCCGACGCCACCGTCGCCGCCGGCAAGATCGTGCTCGACCCGCCGGCCCGCCACGTCGAGGCCGGGCTGCCCTACAGCCACCGCATTGAGCCGCTGCCGGTCAGCCTGCTTGGGCAGGCGGGCGGAACCGACGCGGTGCGGCTGGTCTCCGTCGGCTTCCGGCTGGAGGAAACGGCGGCGCTCCACGCCGACCTGGGGCGCGGCCTTCAGGAGCTGCCGCTGCACCGGACGGGGCCACAGCCGACGGGCGGCGTTCCGGCGCTGGTCTCCGGCGACCGCAAGCTGCGGGCGCTGGGCTGGCGGCGCGACAGCGACCGGCCGCTGTGGAGCATCCGGCAGGACGCGCCGCTGCCCTTCACGCTTTTGTCCGTAACCATGGAACTGAGGGTGAACGACTGATGGGCGGAATCACGACCCTGGCCATGACGGCTCTGCCGCTGGCGAACTCCGTCGCCGACACGGTGGACCGCGTCTCCGGCACCTCGGACAGCGCACGCCGGCAGCAGGCCGCCGACGAGCGCCGATACGCCCAGCAGGCGGAGCAGCAGCGCTTGCAATGGCAGCGCGAGGACGAACTGCGGCGCCAGGACCAGGAGCTTCAGCGCCAGAAGGAGGAGCAGGCCCGCGCTGAGGCGGAGCGGCAGCGCAGCCGCGAGATGGACTGGCTGGCGCAGAGCCAGAATCTTGCCGCCCAGCAGCTCCGCACCGGGCAGGCCGCCACGCTGGCCGATAAGGAAGGGGACGCCCGCACGCGGCTGGCCCAGATGTCCGCCGCCGCGCAATCCGACGAGCGGCGGCGTGTGGACGTCCTGCGCCGCACCGTGGCGCGCACCCGCGCGACGCTCGGCTCCAACGGGGTCAGCGCGGCGGACGGCTCGGGCGAGGCGATCCTGCTCGGTGTCGTCAAGGACAGCGCCGCGGAGCGCGGGGAGGCGGAGGGTGCCGACCGGCTGAAGCGCGAGGCCATCCAGCAGGAAGTCGACAGCGTGCGCCGCCGCAACCTGCTGGAACAGGCGCAGCTCGCCGAGCGCCAGCGGCTGGAGTTCATGAGCCGCTTCTACTGACTCTTCCGCCCCGCCGAATCTTATCGTTCTACGCAGCAGGAGGGGCGCACCCATGCCCAGCGCAATCGACGTTCCGCGCGGCAACCCGCGCGTCCAGTATCTTGCCGACGGCGTGCAGACGGATTTCACCTTTCCGTTCCCGGTCTTCGAGGACAACGACCTCCAAGTCTTCCTGGGCGCGGCGCGGCAGACCACGGGCTATGCGGTGAGCGGCGCCGGGGAGACGGCGGGCGGCACGGTGGCCTTCGCCATACCGCCGGAAGCCGGGACGCCCGTCCTGCTGCGCCGCCGCCTGCCCATCGAGCGGATGAGCGACTTCCTGGAGAGCGGGCCGTTGCCGGCCGCCAGCTTGAACCGCGAGTTCGACCAGCTGACCGCCGCGCTCCAGCAGGTGGCCGGGGACCAGGAGCTGATGCTGCGCTACACCGACACCGACCTGCCGGCCTCCAACCGCTTGCCGGAACGGACGGTGCGGGCGGGCCAGCTCCTGGCCTTCGATACGGTGGGAAATCCCATCGCACGCCCACCGGTGGACGAGGAGGCGCTGTCGACCTTCGTCGCACCCGGCGCCGGCGCGGTGCGCCGCCCGGTGCGCGAGAAGCTGGCCGACGCCCTGTCGGTGAGGGATTTCGGCGCGGTCGGCGACGGGGTCGTGGACGACACGCGGGCGATCCAGGCCGCGCTGACCAGTGCGAACGCCGTTCATGTGCCGCCGGGCACCTATCGGATCACCAACACGCTGACTGTGGGCTATGGGCAAACCTTGTATGGGGCGGGGCAAAGGTCGGTCATCGCCGGCGCCTCGGCCGCGTTCGACCTGATCCATCTGCCGGACGGCTACGCCACGGTGAGCGGCCTGCGGCTGGAGCGAGGCGACGCCGCGGTGAAGCTGTTTGGGCGGGACGGCCCCTGCGTGCACAACACGCTGAGCGACCTGACCGTCTGGGACCCGCGGGTCGGGCTGCTGTTCGACGGTTATGCCGACCCCAATTGGCCCTGTTACTGGAACATGGTGTCGCGCGTGCTGGTGGCCCGTCCGTCGCTGCACGGGGTGTGGCTGACCCGGACGGGGGAGGGCGACACGCCCAACGCCAACCGCTTTTCCATGGTGCGCGTCTATTCCCTGTCGGCGCCGATCGCCGGCTGCGGCTTCTTCGTGGAGCAGGGCAAGTACAACAACAGCTTCCAGGACTGCGAGGCCAACCTGTCGACCATGGCGCTGGCTTGCTTCCGCGTCGGCGCCAACACCGACAAGACGCTGATCCTGAATTTCTACGCGGAGTCGCTGGGCGGCGTACCGAATGTGCAGCTCGACGCCGGGTCGGTGGAAACGGCCATCGTCAACCTGCTGTCGATGTCCGCCGGCCCGGCCATCCACGACCTGTCGGGCGGCCGCTACACGGCGGTGAACGCCGGCTATCCGGAAAAGAACCGGCTGGGGCGCAGCCGCGTCTCCGAACTGGTCGTCGAGGCCCTGCGCTACGACACCGAGTATGTGGAGCCGCAGGCCGGCGGGGTGGTCGTGCTGGACCTGACCAGTTCCGTCTATCTGGTCAGCGCCTACAGCGGCGACGTGGAGCTTCGGCTGCCGGCGGCGGGGGCGGCCAATGGCCATGCGGTGACGCTGAAGCGGACGGACGCCTCCCTCCACCGCCTGACCATCACCGAGGAGGGCGGGCCGGGACCGGACGGCCGGACGGTGGCGTTGGGCAACCGCTACGACTTCGTGACCATCGTCTCGAACGGGGCCGGCTGGTGGGTGGTGGCTGGCAACAATCGGCCGGGCAACGCCTATTTTCACGACCGGCCGGGCCTGTTCGAGCCGGACCTGAATCAGGCGCTGTATCTGGTCAGCGCCTTCAATGGCGCGGTCACGGTGCGGCTGCCGCAGGCGGGGGCGCTGCACGCGGTCGGACGCACGGTGACGGTCAAGAAGGCCGACGTGTCGGGCAACCCGGTCACCGTCACCGTGCAGGGCGGCAGTGGGCCGGACAACGCTCCGGTGACCCTGGGCGCCACCGGCAGTGCGGTCACGGCGATGTCCAACGGCGCCGGCTGGCACATTCTGGGACGGGTGGTGTGATGGAGGCGGCGGAAACGCGCAAGAAGGGCTTCTTCGCCTTCGTCCAGGATTGGAACCGGCAATCGGAGCTGACCACCCCCCGCCACCATCTGCAGATCGCTGCGTGGCTGGAACGGCAAGCCGTCGGAGTCGGGTCTTTTGGCATCGGGCCGCGCCTTCTGCTGATGGCCTTCCGCGGGGCGGGCAAGTCGTCCATCGTCGGCCTGTTCGCGGCCTGGATGCTCTACCAGGACCCCAACCGGCGGCTGCTCGTCCTGGCGGCGGACCTGAAGCTGGCCAAGAAGATGGTGCGCAACGTCAAGCGCATCATCGAGCGCCATCCCGACACCCGCGGCCTGAAGCCCCCGGCGAAGGAGCGCGACCAGTGGGCGGCCGACCAGTTCACCGTGGTGCGGGCTCAGGAGTTGCGCGACCCCTCCATGGTGGCGGCGGGTGTGGGTGGCAACATCACGGGCAGCCGCGCCGACGTGGTGATCTGCGACGACGTCGAGGTGCCGCGCACCTCCGGCAGTCCGGGCAAGCGCGCCGACCTGCGCGAGAGGCTGGCGGAGATCGACTATCTGCTGGTGCCGGGCGGGGTGCAGCTCTATGTCGGGACGCCGCACAGCTACTACTCCATCTACGCGGAGGAGCCGCGGGCGGAGGCGGGCGAGACGCGGCCTTTCCTGGACGGCTTCGCGCGGCTGGTCCTGCCGGTCTACACCGACGGCCCGGACGGCCGGCGCCGCTACGCCTGGCCGCAGCGCTTCGGCGAGGCCCACGTCAACCGCATCCGCAAGACGACCGGCCCCAACAAGTTCACCAGCCAGATGCTGCTGCAGCCGGTCAACGAGGCGGAAGGGTTCCTCGACCCCGACCGGCTGGGCCGCTACGACGGCGAGCTGGACTACCGGGAGTCGGCGGGGCGGGCGGTGCTGACGCTGAACGGCCTGCGCATGGCCTCGGCCTCCTGCTGGTGGGACCCGGCCTTCGCGCGGCCGGCGGCGGAGGGCGGCAAGCCCGGCGATTCCAGCGTTGTCGCCGCGGTGTTCGGCGGGGAGGACGGGCGCTTCTATCTGCACCGCGTGCTCTACCTGTCGGTGGACCCCGGCGATCCGGACACCGAGGCGGAGCAGCAATGCCTCCAGGTCGCCCGCTTCCTGGAGCGGCACCACCTGCCGGCGGTGCATGTGGAGATCAACGGCATTGGGCGCTTCCTGCCCGGCCTGCTTCGCAAGGCGCTGCGCACGGAGAAGGTCGCCGCCGCCGTGGTCGAGGAGGCCAGCCGCCGCGCCAAGGCGCTGCGCATCCGCGAGGCGTTCGACGCGCTGCTGGCTGACCGTCGGCTGCTCGCCCACGCCGCGGTGTGGGAGACGCCCTTCATCCGCGAGATGCGCGAATGGTCGCCGGACGCACGCTACGCCGGCCGCGACGACGGGCTGGACGCGGTGGCCGGCGCGCTGTCCTGCGAGCCCTTCCGCTTCGACCGCCAGCCGCTGCCGGGCCGCAAGCCGGACTGGCGCGCCGTTGCGGCGCCGCCCCCGGTTGAGGAATGGGACGTGTGACCATTCCCGCGAAGTCCCGTGGTTCGACGGGCCGCCTTCCCTGACCGGAGGGCGGCCCTTTCTTTTGCCTTTTTCCTTGGAGAACGGAGATGCAGGAGTCCATCGACCTGTCCTGGTGGATCACGGCGGTCGAGTTGCCGGTGATGGGCGGGCTGTTCTGGCTGATCGCGCGGCTGCGCCGGGATGCCGAAACCGCGCTGGAGACGGTGCGGGCGCGCGCCGATACCGCCCAATTGCAGGTGCGTGAGAGCTTGGCCGCCTACAAGCTGGAGGTCGCCAAGACCTATGTCTCGGTCGCGACGCTGAAGGATGTGGAGCGGCGGCTGACCGACCATCTGCTGCGCATCGAGACCAAGCTGGAGAACGGCTGCGCGCCGCTCGTCCAGCCCTACGCCCCGCCCTACGGCGACGGGGGCCGCCGATGAGGCCGCGTGTCCTGAAGCCGGAACCCGGACCGGTGGCCGCGCCGCAGGGGCCGGCCGCCGATGCGCCTGGCCAAGCCGTCGACACGCTCGCCCGCACCCTGTGGGGTGAGGCGCGCGGCGAGTCCGTGCGGGCCATGGAGGCGGTGGCGGCGGTCGTGATGAACCGCGTCAGCCGGGCGCGCGACCATGGCGGGTGGTGGTGGGGGAATGACGTGGTCGCCGTCTGCCGGCTGCCGGGACAGTTTCCCTGCTGGGACCCGGACGCGCCAGGACGGCTGGGGCTGCTGTCGGTCACCGCCGCGGACCCGGTCTTCGCCGCCGCCCAACGGATCGCCCGCCGCGCGGTGGCCGGTCTGCTCGACGACCCGACGGGCGGAGCGACTCACCTGCACCGGGCGGGGGCGAACCCGCAATGGGCGCAAGGGCGCAGCGTCTGTGCCGAGATCGGCGGGTTGCAGTTCTACGACGACGTCGAATGACGCCTCGTGCTGCACCGACGCCTCCGTGTCGCGTTCCGGCGGGCCGGACATCCGGGTCCGGACCGCCGCCGCGGAAGGAGAGGCTGGAACGGACCGGTCAGGCGGCTTCCTTGATCATCGCCAGATAGATCTTCCAGGCCGTCTCGACCGAGACGCCGCCGGCGCGCGACCCGGCGGCCAGCATCGCCGCCGAGGGCTTCAGCGGGACGGGCGTGCTGCTGGGCTCGACGGAGGCGGTCAGGGGGGCGCTGTCCACGCTGGACACGATCACTCCATGGATGCGCGAGTCGAGCGCGTGTTCCACCGGGTGGCGTTCCTTCACAACATTCATCGCAATCGCGTTCATGGGGCATCTCCTTGCTTGCCCATCTCTCAGCAATCCCGATGCCAACTCCGAAAAGTTGCCGAAGAAGGGGTGGATGCCCTGGAGAGTCCTTGATTTTGCGGCTTTTCCGTGTGGTCGCCGGGGTGCGATGCGGCGGAACGGCGAATTTTCCTTCTGCAAAATGTCAGGGGATTCCCAAAGCCACGTTTGCAAATTGCGAAGCAAACAGCGCAACGTCCCATTCTGAAGTTATCAACGCTCCGCCGGTTCTCCCGTTTTTGCCACGGCTGGCATTGGCGGAGGGCTTTGCGGTAAGGTCGCCCCGCCATGACTGAACGGATCATCTTTCATATGTGCCGCGCCGCGGAGTGGGAGCGGGCGCTCGCCGCCGGGGCCTACCACGGCTCGTCGCAGGATGCGGCGGACGGCTTCATCCATTTCTCCACCGGCGCCCAGGTCGAGGAAAGTGCCGCCAAGCACCGCGCCGGGCAGGACGGCCTCGTCCTGCTGACCGTGGACGGCGCCGCGCTGGGCGACGCGCTCAAGTGGGAGCCGTCGCGTGGCGGCCAGCTCTTCCCCCATCTCTACGGCCCGCTGCTGCCCGCGGCGGTGCTGCGCGCCGACCCGCTGCCGTTGGGGCCGGACGGCCGCCACCTCTTTCCGGCGACCTTCAAGGACACCACACCGTGATCGACCTGTTTCCCATCGTCGGCCCCGTCCTGCGCAGCTTCGATCCGGAGACGGCGCACGGGCTGACCATCAAGGCCCTGTCGAGCGGGCTGATGCCGCCGGTGCGGGAAAAGGACGATCCCATCCTGCGGAGCCGGGTGTTCGGCCTGGACTTTGCCAACCCGGTCGGCCTCGCCGCCGGCTTCGACAAGAACGCCGAGGTGGTCGACGCCATGCTGCGGCTGGGCTTCGGCTTCGTCGAGGCGGGCAGCGTGACCCCCCGCCCGCAGCCCGGCAACCCCAAGCCGCGCCTGTTCCGCGCGCCGGAGCAGGGGGCCGTCATCAACCGCATGGGATTCAACAACGAGGGGCTGGAGCCCTTCGCCCAACGGCTGGAGCGGCGCCTGTCCGGCGGGCGCAAGGCGCCGGGACTTGTCGGGGCCAACCTCGGCAAGAACAAGGACACGGTGGAGGCGGCCGACGATTACGTCCTCGGCGTGACCCGGGTGGCGGCTCTGGCCGACTATCTGGTCGTCAACGTGTCGTCCCCCAACACGCCGGGCCTGCGTGCGCTCCAGGGGCGCGACCCGCTGCGCACCCTGCTTGGCCGCGTTCTCGACGCCCGGTCGGCCTGCAGGCTGGCCAAGGCGCCGCCCGTCCTGCTGAAGATCGCCCCGGACCTGACCGACGAGGACAAGGCGGACATCGCCGCGGTCGCTCTGGAGTCGGGCATCGACGGGCTGATCGTCTCCAACACCACCATCGCCCGCCCGGCGGAGATCCCCGAGCCGCTGCGCGGGGAAGCCGGGGGCCTGTCCGGAAAGCCGCTCTTCGTGCCCTCAACCGCGGTCCTGCGCGAGATGTACGGGCTGACCGGCGGCAAGCTGCCGCTGGTCGGAGTCGGCGGCATCGCGTCGGGCGCCGACGCCTACGCCAAGATCCGCGCCGGCGCCTCGCTGGTGCAGCTCTATTCCGCGCTGGTCTATGCCGGGCCGGCGCTGGTTCTGGCGATCCGGCGCGACCTTGCCGCCCTGCTGCGCCGCGACGGCTTCGCCTCGCTGAGCGACGCCGTGGGGGCGGATCACCGCTGAGCGGGCGCATGGCGGCCCTGGCGGCCTTCCTGCATGGGCTGGCCGTCGCCACGGCGGCGGCCTCGGTCGCCCTCGGCCTGCCGGAATTGCGACCCGGCACCGACCCGGCGGTGGGCTGGATCGGTGGTGGGCTGGTCCTTCTGGCGGGTGGCGTCGCGGACCTGCACCGCCGCCTGGCCCGCCGGCAGCGTGACACCCTGCGCCGGCTGGACCACCTTCAGAAGAGCGTGGATGCGCTGGCCGAACGGCTGGAGCAGCGGATCGCACCGGGGGCGGAAACCGACAACGCCGTTCCTTCTTCCGCCGCCCACGAGGCCGTGCTTCAGGAGGTCAAGCTCCTGCACACGCTGGTCGCCCGGCTCGGCGAATCCCGATCGTCGGGAGAGCATGAACCGTCGGCGGCATCCCGCCCGGCCCGGCCAGGGCTCCAAGCCCCGCGCATTCCGGACCCGCCGCCCGCGGCCGGAGCCGAAGCGACGCCGATGGACGACGCCGCGGTTCTGGAAGCGGTGCGCGAGGCATTGGCCGCCGACCGGATCGACATCCACCTCCAGCCCATCGTCAGCCTGCCCCAGCGCAAGCACCGCTTCTTCGAGGTGTTCTCGCGCGTACGCGCCGCCGACGGGGCGCTGATCCTGCCCGACCGTTATCTGGAGATCGCGGAGCGCGCGGGGCTGATGGCCACCATCGACAATCTCCTGCTGGTCCGCTGCATCCAACTGATCCGCGAGACGGAGCGGCGCCAGCACGCCATCGGCTTCTTCTGCAACATGTCCGCTGCCACGCTCAGCGACGCGGCGTTCATGCGGCAGTTCCTCGATCTGTTGGCCCGGAACCAGACGCTGGTGCCCAAGCTGGTGTTCGAGTTGAGCCAGCAGGAGCTGCGGGCGGGTGGGGCGGTGACGATGGGCATTCTGTCGCAGCTGTCCCGCATCGGCTTCCGCTTCTCCATGGACCGGGTGAGCGACCTGGACATCGACGTGGACGCGCTGCTGCGCCACGAGATCCGCTACCTGAAGCTGGACTGCACCCTGCTGATCGACCCCGCCCTGGCGCCGCGCGTCGAGGCGCTGCGCCGCCGCCTGGAGGGGACGGGGGTCGACCTCATCGCCGAGAAGATCGAGACGGAGGCGCAGCTCGACGCGATCCTGCGCAGCGGCATCGACTTTGGCCAGGGCTACCTGTTCGGCGGGCCGCGTCCGGCGCGCAAACCGCCACGAGATAATTTTGCCGTGAATTAATTATGCAAGAAAATTCGCCGTTCGGGCGGCGAATTCGGGCCGGAAATGCCCCCGGCGCCCTTGACAGAAAGCCTGCCCGCATTAGAGATTTCGCCTCCCGGCATCCGCCGGGTGCGATGCAAACAGTCAAATGGTGACTTCGGTGACGTCCAACATCGCCATCACGCTGCCCGACGGCAGCGTGCGGGAGTTCGACCGGCCGGTGACGGGGCTTGAGATTGCCCAGTCGATCGGACCGCGCCTTGCCAAGGATGCGCTTGCCGTCAAGCTCGACGGCGAGGTGAAGGACCTCACCACCACCGTCACCACCAACGCCAAGATCGAGATCGTCACGCGCAGTCATCCCGACGCGCTCGAGGTCATCCGTCACGACGCCGCCCACGTCCTCGCCGACGCTGTGCAGAAGCTCTATCCGGGCACGCAGGTGACCATCGGTCCGGCGATCGCCAACGGCTTCTATTACGACTTCGCGCGCGAGGAGCCCTTCACGCCTGACGATCTGCAGAAGATCGAGGCGAAGATGCGCGAGATCGTCGCCAAGGACGTTCCCATCGTGCGCGAGGTCTGGACCCGCGACGATGCGGTCGCCTACTTCAAGAAGCTCGGCGAGCATTACAAGGCCGAGCTGATCGAGGCGATCCCGGCGGACCAGGACATCAGCGTCTACCGCCAGGACGACTGGCTGGACCTGTGCCGCGGCCCGCACGCCCCGACCACGGGCAAGGTCGGCAACGGCTTCAAGCTGATGAAGGTGGCCGGCGCCTACTGGCGCGGCGACAGCCGGAACCCCATGCTCCAGCGCATCTACGGCACCGCCTGGCGCGACGAGAAGGAGCTGAAGGCCTACCTGCACCAGCTCGAGGAGGCGGAGAAGCGCGACCACCGCCGGCTGGGCAAGGAGCTGGACCTGTTCCACGTGCAGGAGGAGGCCGTCGGCTCGGTCTTCTGGCACCCGAAGGGCTGGACGCTGTTCCGCACGCTGGAGACCTACATCCGCACCAAGCTGAGCCAGGCGGACTATGTCGAGGTCAAGACGCCGCAGCTCATCGACAGCTCGCTGTTCAAGGCGTCGGGCCACTGGGACATGTATGGCGACAACATGTTCAAGGTCTCGGCGGACGACGGCGAGAAGATGCTCGGCATCAAGCCGATGAACTGTCCGGGCCATGTGCAGATCTTCAAGCACGGTCTGCGCTCCTACCGCGACCTGCCGATCCGCATGGCGGAGTTCGGGGCCTGCCACCGCAACGAGCCGTCGGGCGCGCTGCACGGCATCCTGCGCGTACGCGCCTTCACTCAGGACGACGCCCACATCTTCTGCACGGAAGATCAGGTGGCGAGTGAGGCGGCGGAGTATTTCAAGCTGCAGCTCGGCGTGTACCGCGATCTGGGCTTCGACAAGATCGCGGTGAAGCTGGCGCTGCGTCCCGACGTGCGCACCGGCTCCGACGATCTGTGGGACCGCGCGGAGGGCGCGCTGCGCCAAGCGCTCGACGCCGCCGGGCTGGAGTATGAGGACCTGCCGGGCGAGGGCGCCTTCTACGGCCCGAAGGTGGAGTTCCACCTGACCGACGCCATCGGGCGCACCTGGCAGTGCGGCACGCTCCAGTACGATCCGAACCTTCCCGAGCGGCTCGACGCCTCCTACATCGGCGAGGACGGCGCCCGCCACCGCCCGGTGATGCTGCACCGGGCGATCCTGGGGTCGCTGGAACGCTTCATCGGCATGCTGATCGAGCATTACGCCGGCAAGTTCCCGATGTGGCTCGCCCCGGTCCAGGCGGTGGTCTGCACCATCACCAACGAGGCCGACGGTTACGGGCAGGAGGTGGTCAGCCTGCTGAAGCGCCGCGGCATCCGGGCCGAACTCGACACCCGGAACGAGAAGATCAACCTGAAGGTCCGCGAACACAGCCTTCAGAAGGTTCCCGTCCTGGTGGTGGTGGGCAAGCGCGAGGCGGAGGAGCGGACGGTCGCGCTGCGTACCCTCGGTGGTAAGGATCAGGAAGTTCTTGCCCTCGAAGCCGCTCTCAATAAACTGAGTGAGGAGGCGCGGTCCCCCGCGGGCGCCGCCGCCTTCGATTCGCCGTTCTAACCGACCGCACCGTTCGGGCGGGCTTCCCTCCGGGAGGTCGCGCCCCGGTGGGTTTCCAGTCATGGAGAAGCGTCCATAGCCAGGATACCGTCCGAAGCCGCTCCGACCCGCGATGGACCGCGGGTAAACCGGGAGATCACGGCTCGCTCGATCCGTCTCGTCGGTGCCGACGGCGAGATGGTGGGCGTCGTTTCGCTGCGCGATGCGCTGCTGGCCGCTGAGGATGCGGGTCTCGACCTCGTCGAGATCGCCCCCCAGGCTGAGCCTCCTGTCTGCAAGATCCTTGACTATGGCAAGTACAAGTACGAGGCGCAGAAGAAGGCTGCCGAGGCGCGCAAGAAGCAGAAGATCATCGAGGTGAAGGAGATCAAGCTCCGACCCAACATCGATGACAATGACTACGACGTGAAGATGCGCTCGGCCCGCCGCTTCCTTGAGGAAGGCGACAAGGTCAAGGTGACCATGCGCTTCCGCGGGCGCGAGATGGCGCACCAGGATCTTGGCATGAACGTGCTGGTCCGCGTGCGCGACGAGTTGGACGAACTGGCGAAGGTCGAACAGATGCCGAAGCTCGAAGGCCGCCAGATGGTCATGGTCCTGGCGCCGAGGTGACCCTTCGGCGCGACGGCCCGCCCGCCGTCCGCAGAGCACACGCGTCCTCAAAAAGGCCCGCCGGTTCCGGCGGGCCTTTTTGTTCGCTGATGCCGCTCCAGGGATTCGCAATTACGGGGTAGCGGCATTGCGGAAGCGGGACGGTGCGCCGACGTGAGGCTCATTCCGCCTCCACCATTCGGCCGATGCTCCGATCATCCCTGCTCCGCCGCGCTGCCCTGGCTTTGACGCTCGCGCTGCCGCTGCTGTCCGGCCTCCCAGTGCCGCCCCCCGCCCAGGCGATGGACCTGTTCGGGGACGAGTTCCGCACCGTCGACGATGTGCTGGCGTACAACCGCGGCCACGGTGTGCGTTTCCTCGACCGGCAGGGGCGCTTCATTGGCTCCATCGGCGAGACGTACGGCGACACGCTGACCCTGGAGAAGATGCCGAAGCATTTGATCCAGGCGCTGATCGCCAAGGAGGACCGGCGCTATCTGGAGCATGACGGCATCGACTTCCAGGGGCTGGCCCGCGCGCTGGCCGTGGCGGTGACGTCCGGCCGCTTCAGCCAGGGCGGCAGCACGCTGACCCAGCAGACGATGAAGCTGATCTTCCTCAACCGCTACAACCGCTGGTCCCGCAAGGCGTACGAGCTGTACAGCGCCAGCGATTTCGAGGAGCAGCTCGGCAAGAAGAACGTCCTGTACCTGTACCTCAACCGCGCCTATTTCGGTTTCGGCGCGTACGGGGTGGACGCCGCCGCCCGTGTCTTCTTCGGCAAGCCGGCGGGCAAGCTGTCGCTGAAGGAGTCGGCGATGCTCATCGGCGCGCTGCCCGCCCCCTCCCGCCTGAACCCCTTCGCCGATCTGGAGAAGGCGGAGGCCAAGGCTGCCCTGGTGCTCGACGCCATGGCCGACGCCGGCTTCATCACCGAACGCACGGCGGAGCAGACCAAGCGCCAGCGCCCGATGCTGGCCGCGGCCAACAAGGCGGCGGTCCTGTCCACCGGCCACTTTCGCGAGACGGCCAAGGCCCGTTTCGACCGTTTTGCCGCCGACCGCTACGGCGGCGATCTTCCAGGGCCGACCTTCACCGCGCGCACCACGCTCGACCGCGATCTTCAGGCCGCCGCCCTGCGCAGCGTGGAAACCACCCTGAAGCGCCACGCCAAGGGCCTGGGCGACGCGGAGGTCGCCCTGGTCGCTCTGGACGGCGACGGGGCGATCCTGGCGATGATCGGCGGGCGCGACGCGGCGGCCCGGCGCGACCACTTCAACCGCGCGCTCCAGGCGCGCCGCCAGCCCGGCTCGGCCTTCAAGCTGTTCGTTTTCCTGGCGGCGCTGGAGCGCGGGCTGACCCCGGACTCCCGTGTCGACGGCTCCCGCATGGAGTTCACGGACGGGCGGGCCATCCGCAATTTCGACAACCGCTACCCGTCCTCGGTGACTCTGGCCGACGCCTTCGCCCATTCCACCAACACGGCCTCGGCCCGGCTGACCCGCGGCCATGCGGAGGAGATCGCCGCCGCCGCCCGCCGTCTCGGCGTCGAGTCGCCGCTGGAGCCGGATCTCGGCCTCGCGCTGGGGGTCAGCGAGGTGTCGCTTCTGGAAATCACCCAGGCCTACGCGGCGGTGGCCAACGGCGGCAGCAAGGTCAATGGCCATCTGTTCCAGCGCATCGGCGATCCCGCCGGGCGGACGATCTACAGCTACACGCCGCCGAAGGCGGAACGGGTGATCGACCCGCAAATCTCGGCCGCCCTGAAAGCGATGCTGGGCGAGGTGATGCGGGACGGCACCGGCAGGACGGCCCGCCTGCCGGAGGCGCTCGCCAAGAGCGGGGCGGGCGGCAAGACCGGCACCACCAACGATTACCGGGACGCCTGGTTCATCGGCTTCGCCGACGGCGTGGCCGGGCGCGGCCTGACGGTGGGGGTGTGGGTCGGCAACGACGGCAACACGCCGATGAAGGGGGTGACCGGCGGCTCCGTCCCGGCGGAGATCTGGCGCCGCTTCATGGTCGAGGCGGCCCGGGTGAAGGGTTAGCGGCCCTTCGCCCCGGCGAGCAGGGAGGCGCCGACGAAGCCCAGCGACCGCCCGTTCCGCCCGACCTCGTACCAGGACCCGAAGGCGGCCATCACGGTGACCGTCTCCCCCCGCTCCAGGACGTCGGCCACCTTGGCGTCGCAGAAGGGGGCGACGCGCAGGTTCGCGGCGGCGCGGACGCGCACCCGCGTCCCCACGGCGATGGCCGGGCGGCGCGTGTCGGCGCTGCGCTCCTCGGCGATGGGACCGGGCAGCGCGCAGCCGCGATCCTCCTTGGACGCCTTGGCGTAGCCACCCTTGAAGCGGTTTGCCGGCGCGCTTTCCGTGACCGTCGTGGGGGCGGGGCCGGAGGGTTTGCGGGTCGGCAAGGGGGCGGCAAGGGTATCGGTGGCGGCCTGCGCCGGGGCTCCACCCTGGGAGCAGCAGCGGCGAGCGGTTCCGCTGCCGACGCCGACGCGGGTGCCGTCAGCACCGGCAAGGGAAGCAGCGGCGCCAGAGCCTGCGGCGGCGCCTTCCCCGCCGCTCCCAGCGGCGTCAGCCGGGGCAGAACGGCGGTCGGCGGCGGGCGCGGCGTGAAGGTCGGTTCGGCCTCGTCCGCCCGCGCCGAGGGGCCGCCGAACAGCGCCAGAAGTCCGAGAAGGGGAAGGGCGACCCGGCGCATCCGCCGCCTCAGTCCACGACGACGCGGGCGATCAGCGCAGGCAGGGTCTGGCAGCGGAACAGCCCGTCCAGGGTCTGCTGCTCGGTCAGGCGCAGCGACAGGACGCAGCCGTAGGCGTTCACCGTCAGGGTGGTCTGCGCCAGCGTGCCCATGGCGGCGGAGGGCTTGGCGATGCTGTAGCCGGGGGCGCCCAGACGTCCCGCGAGCGCGCCGTTGACGGGGTTGACGGAATCGATCTCCAGCGTCAGCGGACCCAGGTTGTTCAGCACCGTTTCGGAATGCGGGTCCTCCTTCGTCGCGTAGAGCTGCACCGGCACCGCCTTGCGGCGGGCGATCCAGTCCTTCAGCGCCAGATTGCCCAGCACCGCGTCGCGGCTCTGCAGCGCCGCCTCCATGGCGATCTGGCGCAGCGACGGATCGTTGCCGCCCAGCGCCGCCTCGTAGGCGGCGATCCGCGACGGGCGGTCCGCGCCCTGAATCCGGGTGCGCAGGTCGGCGATCCGCGCCGCACGGGCCTCCTCCTGCCGCCGTTCGGCGGCGGCGCGCTCCTCCTCCGCCTTGGTGGCGGCGGCCTGCCGGGCGAGCAGATCCTCCTCGCGGCGGCGGCGGGCGTCCTCCTCGGCGCCGCGGGCCTCGGCGTCGCGGGCGATCTGCTCGCGCAAGCGGTTGGCCTCGGCGGAGCCGGCCAGCACCGGGCGGCCGGGAAGCTCTTCCAGCGGCTGGCCGATGCCTTCCAGCACCTCCGGGTTGCGCAGCTCGATGCGGGCATTCCAGCCGTTGGGGCCAAGCGTGGCGAGCGCCGTGGCGGTGAGCGTCTTTTCCAGACCGGCCTCGGCGACGGGGCGGATGAAGGTGATGGCGCCGTCCCGGCTTTCCACCATATAGGTCGGCTTGGCGAGCCGAAGCTTGGCCCCGATTCGGACGGCGGCCCGCGATTCGGCGGATTTTGCGGCGGTCCTGCCCTCAGGCGCTGGCGCGGGAACCGGGTCCGCCGTCATCTCCTCGATGGTCCAGAGCGGCGGGACGAGGCGCGACACCTCGGCGCGGATGCGGTCGATGGGCAGGTCGGACGCGCGGGCCGGCAGGACGGGCGCCAGCCCGGCCATCAGCGTCACCGCGATCCCCCACGCCGCCGGTCGCACCATCGCTCGTTCTCCACCGGAAGTGACCACTACAGCTTGTGTCGGCCCATCGAAGCACTGGTACAGCGAAGGCGCCTGGGAAGGGAAGCGGCATTTGCCCGGGCCAAGGTTGCGCGGTGGCGGGAACGGTGAACTCCGAGCTGGGATCGCGACCCCCGGTCGAAATTGGCTTTGTGCCCACACGCCGCTTGCAATATCATCATACAAGTGAATGTATATTCGCCGGAAACGCGAGCGCCTTTCCGCAACGGCAGGGGACCAAGGGCAACGATATGGCGGGCAGACAGGGGAACAAGGAAGGGCCGGTCCTGGTCTGTCGCAATGTCAAGGTTTCGGGCCGACGCACCAGTCTTCGGATGGAGCCCTATATTTGGGACTCCTTGAAGGAAATCTGTGAGCGTGAGGGGCTGACTCTGAACGACATCTGCACCCAGATCGATCAAAGGCGCGGTGAGGCGAATTTGACCGCCTCGATCCGCGTCTTCATTGTCAGCTATTTCCGCAACGCCATCGGAAGCCGCGGCTTCTCCGAAGATGGGCCGTCCAGCATTCTGCGCAAGGCCATGGACGACGCCATCCCGCCCTTCGATTGAATCGAGGAGCGGGACGCCGTCCCTCTTACCAGCGCAGGCTGGGCAGGCCGTAGGTCGGCTGGTGGCCGGCCGCCGCCGCCGCCGCGGCCAGCTTGTCCGGATCGACCGCCTCGCCCCAGGCCCCCCCCAGCTCGTCGCGATGAATGCCGAAGGTGACCAGCGCCACGTCGATTCCGGCGGCGTTGGCTCCGGCCACGTCGGTGCGCAGGCTGTCGCCCACCGCCAGGATGCGCCCCTTGTCCTTGATGCCCATCAGCGACAGGCAGCGGTCATAGACCGGGGCGTGCGGCTTGCCATGCCAGAAGACGTCGCCGCCCATCGCCTCGTAGCGCTGGGCCAGCGTGCCGGCGCAGATGACCATCTGCTCGCCGACCATCACGATCAGGTCGGGGTTGGCGCAGACCATCGGCAGGTTGCGGCGGCGGCAGGCCTCCAGCGCCGGCTCGTAGACCGACAGCGATTCCCCGAAGTCGACGATGCCGGTGTTCACGACGAAATCGGCCTCGTCCGGCGATGCCGCGAGCGTGTAGCCCAGCCCCTCGTACACGTCCATGTCGCGGTCGGGGCCGATGTGGTACAGCCGCTGCCCCAGTGCTGCGTGCCACGGGTCGTCGCGGTCGCGCAGCGCGTCATAGGCGGCCTCGCCCGAGGTCATGACATGGTGGTAGCGCTCGCGCCCGATTCCCATGCCGTCGAGCTTGGCGATGACGCCGCCGGTGCGGCGCGGCGCGTTGGACAGCAGGCAGATCACCTTGCCCGCCGCGCGCAGCCGGTCCAGGCACTCCGGCACGCCGGGATAGGGCCGCTCACCGTCGTGCAGGACGCCCCACAGGTCGAGGATGACCCCGTCGTAACGGTCGATGACGGGGGCGATGCCGGAAAGCTGGACGATGTCGGTCATGAGGTCCGGTGATGTGACGGGCGGGAGGAAGGGGGGCGGCTCAGCGGCCCTGCCGGGCGCGCCGGGGCTCGGCGAGAAGCTCCGCATAGACGGCCAGCGTGTCGGCGCACATGCGCTGCTTGGTGTAGCGCTCGGCGACGAAGGCGCGGGCGCGGGCGCCGATGGCGTCGCGCTGCTCCGTCGTCAGGGACAGCGCCTCGTCCAGCGCCTTGGCCAGCGCGTCGGGATCGGCGGGCGGCACCACCCAGGCGGTCTCGCCGGGAATCACCGTCTCCTGGTAGGCGCCGATGGCGGACACGATCACCGGGCGGCCCATCGCCTGCGCCTCCACGATCACCCGCCCGAAGGCTTCCGGCTCCTGCGAGGCGGAGACGACGACGGTGGACAGCCGGTAGGCGGCGGCCATGTCGTTGCAATGGTCGGTCATCGTGACGACGCCTTCCAGCCCGGCGCGGCGCACCTGCTCCTCCAGCTCCTGCCGGTAGCCGGTGCGGCCCTGGTCGGACCCGACGAGCAACGCGCAGACGTCCTTGCGCCCCAGCTTCGCCAGCGCGTCGATCAGCACCGTCTGGCCCTTCCAGCGGGTCAGGCGGCCGGGCAGCAGGATCACCGGCTTGTCGTCCGGCAGCCGCCATTTCTGGGCGAGCTGGATCATGCGGGCGGAGCTGACACGCTCCGGCGCGAAGGACAGCGGGTCGATGCCGCGGTGGATGGTGCGGATGACCGCCGGATCGACGTCGTAATTCTCCAGGATGTGGCGGCGGATGAAGCCGGAGATGGCGATGATCCGCTCGCCCCGCGCCATCACCGAATTGTACCAGCGCTTCAGCCCGTTCTTGTAATTGTACGGGGCGTGGAAGGTGGTCATGTAGCGCGCGCCGGTCGCCTGGCAGGCCAGCCAGGCGCTCCAGGCCGGGGCGCGGGAGCGGGCGTGCACGATGTCCACGTCGTTCTCCCGGATGATCGCCTCCAGCTTGCGCGCGTTGCGGCGGATGACCAGCGGGTTCTTGGAGGCCAGCGGCAGGGTGATGTGGCGGATGCCGGCGCGGTCCAACTCCGCCGCCATCGGCCCGCCTTCGGACGCCACCAGCGGCAAAGCTCCGGCCTGGGCCAGCGCCAGCGCCACGTCGATGCAGCCGCGCTCGGCCCCGCCGGTGACCAGCGCCGGCAGCACCTGGAGAACGACGGGCCGGCGACCGGCGGCCGCGAAGGCGCCCTTCGCGAAGGCGTTGGCCGGGTTGCGCGGGTTCTCGCCGGTGCTAAGCTGGGATTCGACGTCCATAGTCACAGATTCCTAAAGTCCTGGCCCACAGAGGTGTCCGATATGAACGAACCCGCAGCCGGCCCCGTCCCGTCGCCGGGCGGCGCGCACCATAGCCTGAAGCGCGGCGCCGCGACCATAGCCTATCGTCACACCCCCGGCCGCGACCCGGAAGGGCTGGCCCCCGGCGTGATGTTTCTGGGCGGCTTCATGTCCGACATGACCGGCAGCAAGGCGCTGGCCCTGGAGGAATGGGCGGCGGGCGAGGGGCTGTCCTTCACCCGTTTCGACTATCAGGGGCACGGCGCCTCCAGCGGACGGTTCGACGAGGGCACCATCGGGCTGTGGGCCGACGACGCGCTGGCCGTCCTGGATCGCGTGACGGTGGGGCCGCAGATCCTCGTCGGCTCCTCCATGGGCGGCTGGATGATGCTGCTGACCGCGTTGCGCCGTCCGGAGCGGGTGGCCGGCCTGGTCGGCATCGCCGCCGCCCCGGACTTCACCGAAGACCTGATGTGGGATCTCTTCGACGAGTCCGTCCGCCGCGAGATCCTGGAGACGGGCCGCTGGCTGCGCCCCTCCGACTACGGGCCGGAGCCGCAGCCGATCACCCGTGCCCTGATCGAGGACGGGCGCAACCACCTGCTGCTGCGCCAGCCCATCGCCTTCGACAAGCCGGTGCGCCTGCTGCACGGCATGGCCGACCCGGATGTGCCCTGGCAGGTCAGCCTGACCCTGGCCGATCGCCTTAGCGGTTCGGATGTGCGGGTGACGCTGGTGAAGGACGGCGACCACCGCCTGTCGCGCGACCAGGACATCGACCTGCTGTGCCGCACGGTGGGCGATCTCGTCCGCGGCCTCGGCTGAGGGAAGGTGGCTTCGATCCGCCCCGCGGATCATCCCGAAGGCGGCGCAAGATTTTTCCAAAAAAGTGATATCAGGGGCTTGCGCGCCGCCTTCGGGCTGGATATAAACGCGGCCTCTGCGGAGGGGTGGCCGAGTGGTTGAAGGCGCACGCCTGGAAAGTGTGTATACCTCAAAAGGGTATCGAGGGTTCGAATCCCTCTCCCTCCGCCAGTTTTTCCTGCTGACTTTGCTGTGGCGTCAGCAGAAACGAGATACCACCGTACTTCCGGGCGGTTAGCGTTATACTTCCCCAGACATCGCCCCTGTAGAGGGACACAACCCGCGCTGTTTGGCCGGTCTGTGCCCGGTTTTCTCCGCCGGTCCGTGATCGACTTCCCTTTCGGGCGCGAAAGGTTACTCGCCTGCCATGGCGCTGTCTCCCGGTTTGCGGAAACTCCACGCATGACCGGAACCGTCGCGTTTCCGCCAAGACCACGATCGCCCGACAGCGCCGTCCAAGGTTGGGTGAGTGACACTGACGAAAGAGCGCGGCGCCCCGAGGGGGCGCCGCGCTCTTTCCCGGATCGGGATATGATCAGCGGGAAGGGAAGCCGAGGAGCCGGCGCTGCTCGTTCCAGGCCAGCGGGATGTCGGTTTCCAGCATCATGGCCAGGGTGAGGCGGCGCGGCTGCTCCCCGCGCAGGATGGCGTCGACGAGGTCGGGGGCGAGAAAGGCCAGCCTCAGGATCTGGCGGATGTAGGCCTTGGTGCAGCCGGCTTCGGTGGCCAGATCCGACACCGACGCCACCTGTCCCGAGGCGAGGCGCCGGCACCAGCGATGCGCCCGGGCCAGCGCCTTGACCAGCGCCTCGTCGACACGCGGCCGGGCGGTCAGGTCCTGGCCGTCGGGACCGACGATCACCCGGCGGCCGCCCCACGTCTTCAGGCGGACGGGGATTTCCAGGATTCGTTCATCGACGTCCTCGATCAGGCTCTCGCCCCTCTGCATCAGGCGCAGCGCATTCCCCGGATCGACGCCGTCGCCATGCGGCAGCGTGATGCGGACCCGCTCCGCGCCCACCTCGATGCGCCGCACCAGGACGGCCAGCCGGCGGACCTTCTCCTGCACCGCCAGCCGCTCCCAGTCCCGTCGCCCGGCATCGGCCATGAGCGCGCAGAGTCGATCCTCCACCAGCTGTTCGATGGCCGGGGCCGACACCCGGGTCAGCGTGCCGGCCGTTTCCGGACGGTGCTGCAGGAGCGCCTGGCTGGTGTAGTAGCGGTAGCGCCGTCCCCTCTTGACGCAATGCGACGGGCTCATGATGTTGCCGCGGTCGTCGACGATCAGGCCGGTCAGCAGCGGCCGGCCGGCAACGCGGGGGCGGTTCTCCCGCTCGACCCGGTTGGCCTCCAGGATCGCCTGCACCCGCTCCCACAGCTCCGGCGGCACGATCGCCGCGTGCTCGCCGGGGTAGGGGGTGCCCTTGTGCACCGCCTCGCCGAGGTAGACGCGGTTGCGCAGCAGCTTGTACAGGTTGCCGCGGCCGTACGGGCCGCCGCCGCGCGTTCCCCCGGCCTGGGTGGTCCAGCGCTTGCTGGTGATGCCGCGCGTGCGGAGGTCGGCAACCAGCTGTTTCACCGAGCGGAGGTCGCCGTAGCGTTCGAAGATCAGGCGGACCCGCTCCGCCTCCTCCTCGTTCACCACCAGCTTGCGGTCGCGGACGTCGTAGCCGAGCGGCGGCGTGCCGCCCATCCACATCCCCTTGCGGCGGGACGCGGCGACCTTGTCGCGGATGCGCTCGCCGGTGACCTCGCGCTCGAACTGGGCGAAGGAGAGCAGCACGTTGAGGGTGAGCCGGCCCATCGAGGAGGTGGTGTTGAAGTGCTGCGTCACCGAGACGAAGGAAGCGCCCTGTGCATCAAAAATCTCGACGATGCGGGCGAAGTCGGCGAGCGAGCGGGTGAGCCGGTCGACCTTGTAGACGACCACCACGTCGATGCGCCCCTGGCCGAGGTCGGCGAGCAGGCGCTGCAGGCCGGGGCGCTCCATGGAGCCGCCGGAGAAGCCGCCGTCGTCGTAGGACGGACCGGTGAGCCGCCAGCCCTCGTGCGCCTGGCTGGCGATGTAGGCGGTGCAGGCCTCGCGCTGGGCGTCGAGCGAGTTGAAGGACTGCTCCAGCCCCTCGTCGGAGGATTTGCGCGTGTAGATGGCGCAGCGGACGGTCGGGGGCCGTGTCATGCCGGCCGGTCCTTGCCGCGGTCCAGCCGCAGCCCGAAGAACTTCGGCCCCGACCAGGCGGTGCCGGTGATGCGCCGGGCGATGGGGGAGAGGCTGGTGAAGCGCTCGCCCTGATGCTCGAAGCCGTCCTCGAGCACACGGACCTGATGATGGACGCCGCGCCACTCTCGGCTGAGCACGGTCCCGGGGCTGAGGGACAGGGTGGGAGCCGGGCGGTGATTGGGGTTGCGCTCGAAGGTGCCGGCGAGTCGCGTCAGCCGCCGCCGCGTCTCGGCGGTGAGCCCGCCATGGGTCTTTTCCTGAAGCTCCCAGGCGATGAGCCCGGCGAGGATCTCCCGGCTCCGGCACGCCGGGGCGGGGCGCCCGAGCCGGCGTCCCCACTCCAGACGGAGGTCGTCGAGGCTCAAGGTGCGGAGGGCGTCGATGATCGCCTCGGGATCACCGGGCATGCTGGTGGGGGGACGGTGCGCCATGGGCCGATCCTCAACCGGCATCGACAATGCGATAAAGGCGGCCCGCGTCGGTCCGGGTCGATTCGATCGTGAGCCCGAGCCTCTTCCTGAGGGCGCCGGAAATGGCGCCACGCACGGTGTGCTTCTGCCAGCCGGTGACGGCAACGATCTCGTCGAGGGTGGCGCCTTGTTTGCGGCGGAGCAGGACGATCACCTGCGCCTGTTTGGAGATGGCCGGGGTGCTGTCTTCAGCGGGCGGTGGCGTGGGCTCCAGCTTCTGGAGGCCGGCCCAGAGGCCGTGGACCGCACTTGCCCGGGTTTTGAAGCGCTTGGACAGCACCCCGGGCAGGGCATTCCACAGAGCGGTCAGGCGGGGCAGGGAGAGCCCGCTGGCGGCAAGCTCCTCTTCCGAGCGGATCAGCAGGGCGTCGGCGGGAAGGCCGCAGGTGGTCGTGTGTGCAGTGACGCTATCGTGGTGGATGAGGTAGACGGGCATGGCTGTGGGTCCTTGGTCGGTGGTGCGCGGCTCGTCGCCTTGGACCCACAGTCACGCTCTCTTGGCGGCTGCCAGCCATTCCTTTCAGGAAGGTTCCATTGCTTTCTTCCGCTGGGTTCGAGCATTTCCGAAGGACAGCGCCCGTTCTTCTTTTTTCAGATTCGAAAAAGAAGGATTAGGCAACGTCCTCGTTGTCAATATTTCCGCGGTATTTGGCTTGATGTTGGTCGACCCGCTTCTCCCATTCCTCTTCGGTGAGCGGCCCGGGAACACCAAGCACGCCGGTTGGTTCCGGCTCAGAGGATGAGGCCGTTTTGGCTTCCAGCTTCAGAATAACCTCGAATGCTCTGGTATCCCCTTTCATCGCCTTAAGCGTCTGGGCCAGCAGCATCGCCTCTCCCTTGGACACCGTTCTCACCTTGTCGTCTTCGCGGAGCGTGACCGTTTCCTTGAGGATATCCATCAGCATGGTGTGCAAATTCCTGCTTTTCTTTGGTCGTCCCTTCGGGTTCCCGGACTTTCCGGGCTGGAACCGGTGCGATGCCGGCGGTTTCTTGTAACCAACCTCGTCATCACCAGTCATGGCAGTCTTCCCGGGTGGCCGTGTCGTCGTGCGTGGTGGGATGCCGGGTCTGGGTATCGGTGTGGTTGAGCCCGGTGTCGGCGTGGACGGCCTGCTCTCCGGTTTCCCGCTGCCAGCGGCCGATCGCCGTGTCCACGTAGCGTGGGTCGAGTTCGATGGCGTAGCCCTGCCGGTCGGCGCGGTGGGCGGCGATCAACGTCGTGCCGCTCCCCGCGAAGGCATCGAGGACAATCCCGCCCCGCCTGGAGCAGTCCTTGATCGCGTCCGCGACCAGAGCAACCGGCTTGACCGTGGGATGCATCCGCAATTCGTCGAGCCGGTCGGGCTTCAGCGTGTTGACGCCCGCATAGTCCCAGACGTTGGTGCGGTAGCGGCCATGCTGCCCCAGTTCGAAATTGTTGATGTGAGGCGCCCGGCCGTTCTTAAAGACGAAGACCAGCTCGTGCTTGGAGCGGTAGAAGGTTCCCATGCCGCCGTTGTCCTTGTTCCAGACACAGACGTTCTTCAGTTCGGCGTAGACGGCGCGTCCGGCGGTCGACAGCTCGTGGAGATGACGCCAGTCCATGCACACGTAGTGGATCGAACCGTCCGCGCTGTGATCGGCGAGGTTCCGCAGCACCATGGTGAGGAAGGTGGTGAACTCGGCCTCGGACATCTCGCCGGAGGCCATGGCGAACTCCTGGTGGCGGACGCTGTCGGCTCCGCAGACGTGTCCGGCGATCGGCACGTTGTAAGGGGGATCGGTGAAGATCATCTGCGCCGTCCGACCGTCCATGAGACGGGCGAAGGCGGCCGGATCACGGGCGTCACCACACAGGAGACGGTGCGGGCCGAGCAGCCACAGATCGCCGGGCCGCGATACCGGTGGTGCCGTGAAATCCGGTTCCGGCACTTGGTCAGCCGTGGCGGCTTCGTCCGATCCCGTGCCATCGAGCAGGATTTCGATGTCACCAACCTCGAAGCCGGTGAGGGTGAGATCGAAGCTGATGTCCAGTTCGGTGATGTACTTCAATTCAAGAGCCAGGAGGTCGCGGTCCCAGCCGGCGTTTTCGGCGAGCTTGTTGTCGGCGATGATGTAGGCGCGCCTCTGCGCCTCGGTCATCTCCTCCAGACGGATGGCCGGTACAGTCGGGAGGCCGAGCAGCTTGGCGGCGGCGACGCGGCCATGTCCGGCGATAATCCGATCCTGGCGGTCGAGGAGGATCGGGTTGGTGAAGCCGAACGCCCCGATGCTGTCGGCAATCTGCCGGATCTGCCTCGGGGAGTGGGTGCGCGCATTGCGGTCGTGCGGCTGAAGCGCGGCGACGCTGCGGTATTCGATGTGGAGTTCGGCCACGACGTGGCTCCCGTGTTGAGCGGGGACACGCCGAACATGAAAATGGCGTGACCCGCGATGGCTTTCGCCGTGTCCACCGGAATCCCGGTTCCGACACGGGCCCATCGGGCGTCGCGCCCTCACTGTCGGAGCTACCACAGGCGGCTTCGGATCGCCCTCGCCGCCGGCCCTCGCTCCAGGCAACACTCTTGTGCCATGGACGGGCGCCGGACGGCAGGGGGCTTGTTCTAACGTTTTCCCGGACCGTGTCCCGACGTCAGCTTTCCACACCGGTGCGGTCCAGGTGGTCGATGAGGCGTTCGGCCACCTCGCGCATGTCCTGGCAGCGGTAGGGGGTGTAGCGGTCTTTCGATGCGCTGTTCGGGCTGGGGGTGATCGCCAGCTTCTCGGCCTTGCGCATTGATATGGCCGGCAGTTCGGCCATGGGGATCAGCCAAGCGCGTTGCACGCTTCCCTGCTGCATGTCGAGCAGTACGGCCAGGAGGAACATGTCCGGCCCGTCCCGGAACGTGCTGGTGCGGACATCGAACTGCACGTAGCCGAGCGCGCTGTCGTCCTTTGCGACACGCCCCTTCACCTGGACCGTGACCGAGCAGCCGGTAACCTTGTCGTGCACGAGGAGGTCGACGCCGCCATCGTCGGCGAGCGGTACGAAGGGGGAGAGGCGGCCGGCCGAGGCCAGCATGAGCTGCGCTCCGACGATGTTCTCGCCAATCCTACCAATCTGCGTAGTGCTGAGAGTCATGTGCATTTGATTCGAGCTCCTCTGTTTCATTTCGAATATGCGAAAGATGCTCTTGCTTTGATGATTCGAGCTCTTGTGGTGCGGCTTTTTGTGGCGAGATCATCAACTGTGAACTCTCTTTCGAGCGCCAAGGTCGGTGCAAGTAAGGCTCCAGGTTGAACACCGGTCAAGGAGAAAAAGTCATATCATGACTATTTGCTCCAGTGTCTTACCCCTGCTCGACTTCGAGGGGGGAGGTCAGCGTGGCGAACCGGGATCGGTATCATCCCAGTTATGTGCGGTTAGTGGAGGCGTTGATCGCTGAACGGAAGAGCCGCAACGTCACGCAGGTGGAAGTTGCTCAGAGAATGGGAACAACGCAGTCGTTCGTATCAAAATATGAACGCCGTGAAGTGCTCATGGACGTACTCGATTATGTTCGCTATTGCCTTGCGATTGGAGTTGAGCCAGTGGAGATTCTCGCGAAATTCAGATGGGATCTAACCAATCTCTCACGGTAGTTGTCTGATGGTGAAGCGTTGTTGAGATCCAGTCTGTTGGGCCGTCCAGGATCATGGTCGATGAACCGAATGGCGTCTCGCTGATGGCCAGCCGCCGACATGGGCCTTGGCGAGTTGGGCCGGCGGGAGCCAGCCACGCCAACGGCCGAGGCTGAGAGCCACTCTCGGTAACCAGCAAAGTGTGGTGTGCTCAGCGTGAGCATGGCATATACATGGGGTGTCCCATATTAGGAGTTGGCTATGCCTGCCGCCTTGAACCGTCCGGTCAGCATCGCGTTGCTCCTGCGGGAGAGTGCGCCTGCATGTGACCGGCGCCAAGCCGGCACGGATCGTGCCAAGAAGGCATGAACGGTCGATGCGGCCGTTGCTTTTTTCCTGGACTTCATCGGATGGCAGGATGCGTCGTCATGGTGCGGGCTGGCGATATGAAGGGGCATGGTAACTGATCATGGATGGCATCGCTCAGAAGATCGCCCGGATACGTGCCGGTGCGAAGCCGCGCGTGCTTGACCTGTTTGCCGGTTGTGGCGGGCTGTCGCTTGGCTTCCACGCCGTCGGCTACGCGTTGCGCGCGGCTGTCGAGTTCGATCCCGATGCCGCCCGTTCTCACGGGTTGAATTTCCATGGCGGCGATTCCCGTCATAGCGTCGCCCGGGACATCACCGTCACCCATCCGGAAGACCTCACAGCTGAGCTGGAGCTGGGACCGGTGGCCGATGCCTTCGACGTGATCGTGGGTGGTCCGCCTTGCCAAGCCTTTGCCCGGGTTGGCCGCCCGAAGCTGCGTGAGATCGATGCACACCCTCAGGCCTTCCGCCATGACCCTCGCGCCCGGCTGTACCAAGAGTATCTGCGCTATGTGGACGCCTTCCAGCCGCTGGCCGTGCTGGTCGAGAACGTCCCGGACGTCCTGAACCATGGCGGGCAGAACATCGCCGGGGAAATCTGCGAGGTTCTGGAGCAGAAAGGCTACGTCTGCGGTTATACCCTGCTGAACGCCGCCTTCTACGGTGTCCCGCAGATGCGCGAGCGCATGTTCCTGATTGCCCTGCGCCGGGAGCTCGGTCGGAAGGTCAGCTTCCCCGAGCCGACACACTGGGCCGTCCTGCCACCCGGCTACGAGGGGTCGCGGTCGGTGGCGCTGAAACTCCTCAACGGGCAGGTCGGAGATGCGCATGATTATCTCGAACCGCCGGCGGTCACTCCTGACTTCCCGGCCGCGGTGACCGCCGAGCAGGCGCTCCATGATCTGGCGCCCATTTTTGCCCGCCGGCAGCTTGCATCCGGTGAGCTGAAGCGGGGAGCCCGGCGCTTCGATGAGCCGGTCGCCTACCCGAAACTACGGACCCTCTCGGCCTACGCCCGCTTGATGCGCAGCTGGCCGGGATTCGAGGCGCCTGCTGAGGGCGTCAGGGATCACGTCATCCGTTATCTGCCGCGCGATTATGAGCTGTTCGCCCGGCTGCATCCCGGCGATCAATACCCGGAAGCCTACCGGCACGCCCTGGCGATGCTCGACGAGCGCATTGCCGGGTTCAAGCAGAAGGGCCTCACCGTGCGGAAGGGGTCGGCGGAGTACGAGCGCCTGCGGGCCTCCATCGTACCGCCGTACGACGTCAACAAGTTTCCCAACAAATGGCGCAAGATGTGGCGCGACCAGCCGGCGCGCACGTTGATGGCGCATCTCGGCAAGGACAGCTACAGTCACATCCACTACGACAGCGAGCAGGCGCGGACCATCTCGGTGCGTGAAGCGGCGCGGCTGCAATCCTTCCCCGACGGCTTCGTCTTCTGCGGCACTATGAACCCGGCGTTCCGCCAGATCGGCAACGCCGTTCCGCCGCTGATGGCCAGGGCGCTTGCGGAAACCATCATGACCGCCCTGCGGGGCATCGAGGCGCAGGACGATCATGTCGGCCACCGAACGGCAGCAGCAATTTGAGCAGGCGATCACCGCCCGGCCGGATCTCCGGCCGGGCGCCCGCATTGCCAGAAATTTCGGATTCTCCAACAGCGCCAGGGTGATCGAGGGCGGATTGTTCGCGTGCACGAACAACCTTGAGGCCTATTCGGCGGGTCTGGCTGGCGGCAGAACGCCGCCGATCGGGCAATTCATCTTCCTGTGCGTGCTGACTTTCCCGCCGCAGGACGAAGTGTATTTCGCCATCACCGTGACGAGCGAGGCCGGCCGGGTGAATGACGGTCTGCTTAAGCTGTTCCATGAGGGCGGGCAGCGCAATGCCGACGCCGTCGCGAACGGCGGAAAGGCAGGGAAGATCAGCAACAACGTCAAATTCTACATTACGGACAGCGGCCACCTGTTCTTCCACAACCACGACTTCATGGAGTCGGTGCGGCCGGGGCCAAATGATCCGCCGCTCGACGCCGGGTGCATGGCGCGGATCGATTCCATTCTCTTCAGCATCTGGCCACCGGCGGCTTCGGCAGCCCGAAGCCTTCTGGCGCGGGAGTTCGTCGGCTACCTCGGCAGCCTGATCGGACGGGAGAAGGTGCATGAGCTCCGGGTGTGGGCCGATGCCGCCGCAGTCCGCCCCGATATGCAGCGCATGCCGGAGACGATTGGCATTGCGGAGATCGAGAACGCCGTCAGGGAACTGGGCGGGCATTATCCGGGTGGCGAGGTCCGCCGTTTTCACGCTGCGCTGAACTTTCTGCCGCACAAGCATTTCGTCATCCTTGCCGGCCTGTCGGGCACTGGGAAGACGCAGCTGGCGCTGAAGTACGCCCGTGCGGTCCACGGGCTGAAGACAGACAAGGAGCAGGATCCCTTTCTGGTCGTCTGCCCGGTGCGCCCGGAGTGGACCGATCCGACGGGGTTGACCGGCTATTACGACGTGCTGTCGAACCGATACATGGTGCCCCCCTTCCTGGAGGCGGTGTTGCTAGCGACGGCGCACCGCGACTCACCGGTCTTCGTGGTGCTCGACGAACTCAATCTGGCGCGTGTGGAATATTACCTTTCCGACGTGCTCTCCTGCGTCGAGAACGGGGAGCCGCTGCAGCTGCATTCCAACGGTGTGCCCCTGGAGGGGTCGACCGGCACCAGCATTCCGGCGGCGCTGCCGCTGCCGTCCAACCTCTACATCATCAGCACGATCAACATCGACGAGACCACCAATCCGGTCAGCGACAAGGTGCTTGACCGTGCGCATGTCATTGACATGTCGGCGGTCGACCTCAAAGGCTTTCTGGACGCTCTGGAAAATCGCGACGCGACGCTGGCGAACGCCCGGGGGATCGCCGGGCCCCTCCTGCTCCAGGTCCACGAGCTCATGACTAGGCACGGTCTGGGATTCGGCTACCGGGTGGCGGAGGAGGTGGTGCGCTATCATGCCTTTGCGTCGAAGCATCTTCAGGCTGATCCCGGCGACACCGCTGACGATCTGATGGTGCAGAAGATCCTGGTCAAGCTGCGCGGCACCGAACGCCAGCGACCGCTGCTGACCGGGCTGGCCAGGGTGCTTGGCGGGTTTCAGCGGTCGCAGGACCTCCTGGCGAAGCTCACCGCCGATCTGGACGACTTCGGCTCGTTCCAGGCCAACCGCTGAGGTGCCGGTATGGCCGACGCTCTGTTCATGCGTAGCGAGGCCACCGGTGCAGCATGGCGGGTTTGGCCGGAGCCGGACGCCGTAGCGCCGGGCACGGTTCAGGAGACCGGCAGCTACTTGTTCGAGCTGCGCGACTGTGCGCAAGCCGGCGAGGCCGATCTGCTGATTGACGAGGTGGCATTAGAGGCGCTGCGCTCGCCGACGCCCGGCTCAGTCCGATGGCGCTGGTCGCCCGGCTTTCACGCCGGCGTGGTGGACGCGGAACTGCGGTTGCCCAATCAAGCGCCGAGGCGCTTCGACATCGTGACCGATCCTGACCGGCGCAAGCTGACGCGCGACGACTTCGACACGATGGTGCGTGAGATCCTTGACGACACCTTCGCCCTGTTCGCGCTCAGCAGCTTCCGCAAGGCGATCGCGAAGGGCACCGGCAACCGGCCGCCGGCCATCGCCCGGCTGGAATTCCTGCGGTCGCGCATTGGAGAGCTGGAAGACATCATCGCGGCCATCGAGCGCAACCCGCGCCGCATTCTGAAAGCCGGAGAGGCCGTGCTTCCCTATCACCGCGCAAGCCACGCCACCGGTCCGGAGATCCTGCGGTCCTTCCGGTCGGGGCGCGTTGTCCGGGAAACCGCCGCCCCCTCGCGCCTGCCAGCGCCGTTGCAGGGTTTCCTGCCTGAACGCATCCGTGTCCGGCAGCGGCAGAACTCGTTCGATCTGCCGGAGCACCGGCAGATGGCTGCCTGCCTGCGGTCTTGGGCGGCGTGGCTGACTGCGGTCGCCGAGACGCTGGCGAACGGGCGCCACGGGGATGATGCCGGGCTGCGCCGGGGGGCGGCGCTCTGGGCGGAGCGGTGTCGCCGGCTCGCGCGGCGGGTCGGACGCCTTGCCACTGCGGCCCCGTTCGCGGAGGCGGGCGATGCTCCGCCGCGTCTGACCCTGTCCTCAGTGTTCCGCCACGATCCCGCCTATCGTCGGTTCTACCGTGTCGCGCAGGACATGAACCTCGGCATTGCTGCAGTGTTCGGCAACTTTCTGAATCTGCCGCTGGCCCGGACCTTCGAGCTCTACGAGCTGTGGTGTTTCCTGCGGCTGGTAAGGGCCGGAGCGGAGGAGTTCGGCCCGGATGGCCTCGATATCTGCGAGCTGTTCATCGGTGACAGCGCCGGCGGCGTGACGCTGGCCGCGGGCGCCGTCACCGTGCCGGTGGGCGGTGGCTGGAAGCTTTGCTTCCAGAAGCAGTACCGAGAGTTCTGGGTCGAGCCGGACGGACAAGGTTCCTACAGCCGGACCATGACGCCGGACGTGGTGGTGGCGCAGGAGGCTGCGGCGCTTGGTGGCGACGGTCGCGTCATTGTGCTGGATGCGAAGTACCGGATCGATGACGGGCTGAACGACGCGCTGGGCTCCATCCACACCTACCGCGATGCTCTGGTACGCGAGGCCGCGTCCGGCGCGGCGGAGGGGATCGTCACGGCGGCCTATCTGCTGACGCCGCACCTGCCGGTGCTGAAGCCGGGCTACCAGGAGACACCTTTGCCCGGACGCCTGTTTCATCCGGACTACCGGGCCGGATTCCGTTTCGGTGCGGTGACGTTGCGTCCGGGCATGGCGGCCGCTGAAATCACGGCGGCACTGCGCTTGGTGGTGGCGGATGCCAAAGGAGGATCGCCTTAGTGGACGTGCTGACCCCGGAACAGCGCCGGCATAACATGAGCCGGATCCGGGGCAAGGACACCAAGCCGGAGTTAATGCTGCGCCGGGGGCTGCACGCGGCGGGGTTGCGGTTTCGCCTGCACTCGCGGGACCTGCCCGGTCGCCCCGACCTGGTGTTTCCGCGGCACCGGGCGGTTGTTCTGGTCCATGGCTGTTTTTGGCATGGCCATGACTGCCCCATGTGCAAGATGCCTGCGACCCGGCCGGAGTTCTGGGCGGCGAAGCTGGACGGCAACCGGACACGTGACTGGCGCACTGCCGAAGCCTTGCGCGCTGCCGGCTGGCGGCTTCTGACTGTCTGGGAATGCAGCCTGAAAGGACCGGCTCGTCTGCCGCTGGACATGGCTCTGCGCCGTTGCGCGGATTTCATCCGGGGAGAGGAGGGACAGGCGGAGCTGACCGGCGACTGGGCCGGGCGGGTGTGGGCAGCAAAGCAAACTTGAGGTGCGCTCGCTGGCATGGGGGAACCGGCATCTGCGTGCTATCCAGTTCCTGCTCGGCCACACCAAGCTGGAGAGCACGGTCCGCTATCTTGGGATCCAGGTTGAGGATGCTCTGGCGCTGGCCGAGCAGACCGAGATTTAAAGAGCAATGGGGGAGTGCCCTCGGCAACGGAGACATCTCCCGGCTCGTCCTGACCCAAAGCGGACTTTTGTCCAAGACCGCTTTGCGCCATAAGCCGACCAAATTGCGTTTTCGGTAGTCGTTGCTCCCTGTCCGGAAACCCGTCCGGCAAACGCCTGCCCAATTTGCCATCTTCGGGTTGGATTGGCGGACAGGTCGGCGGTAGGCCGGTAAAGGGCCGATTGGCGGACGAGATGGAAGGATGTTCCTTTGCCAGCGATGCCCGTTTGGGCTGTAGCCAGCCGGGGAACCGGAGCCATGCCCACCTGTGGATTCGGTTTGAGCGTGAAGGCAACTCCTGCACGGATGCGCTATAGCGCGGCCGTCGCGAGTTACACGGCATTCGAGCCGACAGGCGTCTTCATTAAAATATCTCCCCCTGGTTTCCGATAGCAGCCCTGTCAACTTCAGACCCGGGTTCCAGCGGCCGCGCCGACAAACGGGACCCGGCCTCACTAGAAACGGAGCATCACGTTATGACGGAGCAAATCCATACTTCAGCAAAGCCCTGCTCGCTGAGGCTGATCCGGAACGGCCGACACCTGTCCGGCACAAGCGCCCAGCTTGCCCATATCAGTGATCGCGGCGGATGGGACGCTTTCCTCCGTGAAACCGCAGCCGAAGCGATCACGACCTTCATCGATACCTACAATTTGAAACTTGCAAATCAGCCGCCTCAACGCTCGAATCTGCGGGTCGTCGGAGGGAATGGATGACGGAAGATGGGCGCCGACCGTGCCGGCGCCCATTTTTTGAGCTTAGGATCTAAAAAATGGAAATTGATGATATTGGCGTAGAGTATATGCGTGGAAAAATTTTTGATTGCATATCAAATATTCCAGGCATGGCTAAAATACCAGATCACACATGGTCGGCGTATATCTTCAACAGGAGATATTCGGACCATCGTCACCAGTGGACTTTGTTCCGCTCGCAACGCCATAGCCTATTGTCAGCTTTATTTGAGGTGCTTACTGAAGAGGAGCGAGGCCGCATCCTGCTTGGGGCTTTCGACATCGGAAACGGTCGGAGGCTACCGAATGAGTTTCAGACTTATGCCGCCTTAGAGCGGGAAATTGGACATCGATCCAGCGCCGATGATTCTGCTTTGAAGTCTACCAAGCTTTTGATCAAGGAGATTCTTGATATACCAGTTAGGTCGTACTACGAAGTTGATAGAACCATTACCCTCAAGGTTATAAAGCTTCTGTACCGATACCAAGTGGGGCTGAACAGCAGCCTTTGCAGCCCAAAGCTTTGCTCTTTCTTAAAGATGCCAGGTCGAAAGCGTCCATCATTCGAGTTTAACGATGCCCATGCCATAAAGGAAGCGGCCGAGAAACAGCGTATCATTGATGAACTAACAGTTCATCTGGGGACTGAGCTTGGTGCTGAGTGTCGGGGCAGGATTCGCTCAACGTTTATGGCCCTTACTCACGACGTCGGCGTTTCAGAAGATTTCATCAGGGAAAAGGTAAGAGTTTTATCGAGTGGTAATATTGCTCTTAGCAATCGGGCCTGTGAAATGGCAAAGGAAGGCTTGGATCACCTTCGCACCACCTACGGCACTGGCCGGTTGGCTCAACGCCTAGATCTTGATCTCCTAATTTATCTTCGCCGCGCGCAAGTGGAAAATCGAAACAAGGCACATTCTGAGGTTGTTGATGCGCTCACGAAGGCCGATCTTCCGGTGCGATCGATAGAAGCAGATATAATTCGCTTTAACTCCAAATTTGATCAAATCAAACAGGGGCGTGCTGTCAATGTGACTGTTTGCCACTTACCGGATATTCTGTCGTTCTTGAACAGGTGGTCCAATGAGTTGCGGATTCTCATGCAAAGCGCGCTTGGCTCAAGCGTAACGCTTGCACACTACAAATCATGCGCAGAAACTGTCAGAAAAATTATAAAAATTGACGGGGCAGCTATGGTTTACATATATGAATTCAGTGCTCTTGATGTTATTTCGTTGTTGTGTATGGCGTATATCGCTGAAAAGCAGCCAGCCCATTTCAGTTATAAGCCCTATTGGCACGGGCAGAAGAACCAAAGCGATAGGCCGTTCTATCAATTGAATCAGCCTCAAGAGCTCACGTCAGAGGAAATTCCTGAAGGAAGAGTTGTATACTGGAGAGAGTGCACTAAATTGATTAAGTACACATTGTTAGATCAAAAAGCATATTGGGAAATGGATATTGCCATCAGAACCCACATTAACAACGCGGTAAGTCAGGTAATGGCGACGCACGACATAAACGTTATGCAGAAATTTGCAGTTGAGCTTTTTGATTTCGCGAAGAACATGCGGTAAATACAGAACAACAATTGCGAGCTACGCAATGATCAGAAATATAATTGCTGTAGTCGGCGCATCAGTATCCATGGCTTCAGAGTAATTTTTCTTTTGCATAAGAATTGATTGTTGACAACCCAGTGCGCCAAAGGGGGATTTGGCGACTCGCTCACACGGTGAGTGCGTGTTCGTATTGGGTCATGAGTTGCCGCTTGGGGAGACCAGCTATTGAGCCGAAGCGGACACCCGATACTGGTCTACGGTGTGTCCGCTAAACCTCCCATATGATCCATCAATGCCCAAACGCGCTCGGGCGCGTCCCTGAATGGGCTCTTCTAGATTAAAGAGGCGAAGCCACGGGCTAATCGTTTGGTGTCAGTTACTCAAAGAAGCTCCGATTGTCGATCGCGACATTGAGATCGTCAGCCCGCACGTCCATGGGCTTAGCCACGGCACAGGTGACGGTCACGACGTAGGGATAGGAATCGTCCTGCCGAAAGCCGATGTCATTATCCACGTCCGAGTTAGAACCATATTGTAACTCGACCTCGACTTCGCCGGTGACACGGTAGCTGATCTCGACCGAATCCAGCTTCGTTACGCTCACCTCTTCGATCTGGTGCCCCTCGACCGTTGTGTGGGTAGATAGCTCGTCGAGTTCCTGAATCGTCTCAGAGATAAGTTTCTCGAAGACTGCTTCATGCATAACGTCCGCTACGGCTTTGTTGATGGCCTCTCGGCTATCGGCAGCAGCTTGGAGCAGTTGATCAATGCCGAGCAGCACATCCTGAACCATTTGGCGGATCTTGGTGCCCTTGGTAAGGATCGTGTCGGGGCGGACGTGGGTCGCCTTGCTGAGCCTATCCATCACCTCGATCAGGGGCTTGCTGTACTCGTGCACATCAACTTTGATGGTGTTGCTGACGAAGTTGTCGGGAAGCCCGGCTCTCACGATATAGCTTGCGCGCTGCTGACGGGTAACAGTCGGGGTGTCCTTGGCTTGGACGAACCATACGCAGGCTCGAACCGCCTTATCGGGAGCGAGGCTGTGTAGCACATGGCCAATGACCTCCCGCAAGCCGCTCGCCAGGAAGTTTCCCCGCAAGGGATTCTCCTTGTCCTGGCCGATACGGAAGCAGCCGGTGAGCACGGTCTTCAAGAACCGATCGTTTGGCAGCCGTTTTTGGAGCGCGCGACGGAGCTGCATGAGCTCACGCCAGCTTGGGGGAGTCCTCTTCGCCAATGTCTTTTTGCTCCAAAATTCTGAACCGGGTCATCTGGCGCTCCTTGCATGGTATGTATATGTCCCGAAAATTGCGAGGCGCTTGGCCAATAGCAACTTTCTGCGCGAGTGAACCGAAGGCTACCGGTCGACCTCCAATTCAAAGTGGGCGCCCAGCCCCCAACTATTCCCTTCCACCAATCGGCTGGTTGGTGGCCATTCTCCAACTTGCCCGTCAACCTTCTTTGGCGATGGCGTTCTGGACTAAAAGCGCGGATCAAAACCGAGTAGGACCGAGGTAAATCAACGGCTTCCGCACACTCCTTTGGGTTTTGACAGGAGATCTAAATGATTGTTAGGCGGGTTTCAGGACAACATCGGGTATGACGGGTTTTGGCGCTTTGCGGTCGTGGGTGGAAGTCCGCTATGGGTCAGGAGCAGACGGAGCTGGCATTGCGATGAGAGCAACACCGCATGCGGAGCCTTCCGCCAGCTGCCGCTATGTGGCCGCGTGCTCTTCGATGCAATCGACGCGTTCCGGATAAAACGCCAAATGTTCTCGGATGGCGGCCACGGCGGGATAGGGAGTCTCGTAGGTCCAGACAGCGTTGATCGCGATGCGATCACCCACGCGCAGGTTGTAGTAAGTGGCATCGCCCTTGTAAGGGCAATGCGTCGTGTGCGCCGTGCGCTCGAAGGCCGTCATGTCAACATCCGCGCGGGGAATATATTGGACCACGGGCAACTTCGCCTCCGTCAGCGTCAGGGCGCGTGCCGTGTCGGCGACGACCCGGCTGGCGAAGACGACACGGATCCGATTCGGGTTGGGGATGATCGTGATGGGATGCTCGGGGCCGGGAATTTTCACAGCGATACTCCTTGCTCACCGGTAGTCGCGCCGGTCATGGCGCGGCCGTCATGCCTTATGCCAGCGACTCTTTATCCTGACCCATCAGGATCAAGAGCCTCGACGGCATGGGCCGGCCGCTTGTGACCGTGGTGTCGCTGATCGGCGGCCGGCGCTTTCGCCATGCTACTCTGGGCGGCGTGACGGAGCGTTGTCCTTGTTTCACATCCGTGCCACAGGTGGCTCTACCGACGAAAGATTGGATATCAATGAGCATGCAGCCGTGGGAAGGACGTGACCGGCTGGTCGCGATCGACATCGAGACGACCGGACGGCGCCTGCCGAGCCTCCAGGACATCAGGAAGGCGCCCAAGGGCCTGCGTCAGCCCGGCATCATCATCGAAATCGGGTGTCTTGAGATCATCCGTGAGGGCGATGGCTGGAGGAAAGCGCGCAGCTGGGAGTCGCGGGTCAACCCCGACGCCCCTCTCCATCCCGACGCCATCAAGGTGCACGGCATCAAGCCCGCCGACCTGAAGGTGGCGCCCCGCTTTCCCGAGGTGGCCGACGCGCTTCTCGCCTTTCTGGGCGAGGACCTTCTGGTGGCGCATGCCTATGAGAACGAGATGGACTTCCTGAACTACGAGTTTGTGCGCTGCGGACGCGCCGCATGGGGTGCCGACACGTTCTCGGCGGACCGGTTCATCTGTACCAAGGAGATGTCGCACGCGGTCTTCCCCGGTGCTTCTGGCTCGCTCGATGCGCTGTGTGATCGGCTGTGGCTCGACCGGAGTGATCGCTTCGCCCACCATGGTGCGTTGCTCGACGCAGACCTGACGGCTGATGCCTTCGTCAAAATGGCGTTGGGAGATACCGGTCCGCGCGACGCCGTGTATGAGTGATACCGACGGCGTGTGAAGGCTTCCTTTGAGGCGAGCCCGATCCACCTGATTTGGCATGGGCAGCAAGGTTCACCTGGTTCATCACCTTGACGCCGATGAGTTGCATCGGCTGTACAAGGCCGCGACGGATGCGACGGAGCGGACGCATCTGCAAATCATCTGGCTGCTGACCAGTGGGCGCTCGGCCCAGTTCGTGGCCGAGGTGACGGGGTACACGCCGCGCTGGGTCAGCGTCATCGTGGGACGCTATAACGAGGCCGGGGTTGCGGGGCTGGGTGACCAGCGCCAGTTCAACCCCGGCGCCAGACCGCTGCTCGACGAAAACCAGCGACAAAGCCTGAGGACTAGCCTGGCCGATCCGCCGCCCGGCCGCGGTTTGTGGACGGGCCACTCGGTCGCCCAGTGGATCGCCGGCATGCTTGGCCGGCTCGTCTCACCCCGGCGCGGCACCGATTATCTGGGCCGGCTCGGCTTCACCCGCCAAATACCGCGCCCCCGCCATGCCGAAGCCGATCCCTTGGCCCAGGAGGTCTTCAAGGCCCGGTTCCGCCGCCGTGTGCAGGCCCTCCAGCAGGAAGACCCGGACACACCCTTGGAGGTGTGGGCGATGGATGAGCATCGCGTCGGGCTGAAGCCGGTGCTCCGCCGAGTGTGGGCGCCGCGCGGCCGCCGGCCGGTGGCGCGCGGCCACCAGCGCTTCGAGTGGATGTATCTCGCGGGCTTCGTACGGCCGAGCACCGGACAGGTGATCTGGTTTCTCGTCGATGGCCTCGATGCGCCCATGTTCGGTGCTATCCTGGACGCCTTTGCCCGCGAGGTCGGGGCCGGGCCCACCAAGCAGGTGCTCATCGTCCTCGATGGCGCGGGCTGGCATGTCGCCGGCTCGCTGGACATCCCGGAGGGCATCACGCTGGAGTTCTTACCCCCGTATTCCCCCGAATTGCAGCCCGCCGAGCATCTCTGGCCACTGACCAACGAGACGATCGCCAACACCTACTTCGAGGATCTCGATGCCCTCGATCAAGCACTCGCCGATCGCTGCTGCGGTCTCGCCGATGATCCCGACCGTATCCGCGCCGCCACATGGTTCCACTGGTGGCCGCAATTCGCATGAATTCCAAGCAATGGAAGCCTTCATGCGCCATCGGTATGACACCAACCCACGTCAGCGCAACAGCCGATTTTCCCTGTATTTTCCCTGTTGAGCAGTGGAACGGTCTCGGACTCTGGCCGAACCTGTCTCTTGTCAGCCACATTGGGGCCAGGGAACCCCGCCTCGGACTTCGCTCTCCGCCAGTTCATTTTCCCCCTTTAGAAACAAGGGATTTTTTGTCGCTTTCCTCTTTAAGCGGCAATTGGTGCTTATGCGAGAGAGTGCATCACGCATAAGCGAGACCGATGCGCCGGTCGCCTGTCCGGCTTGGATCTACAACAACCGCAACCTCGTCGAGCGCTTTTGGGCCAGGATCAAGGAGTGGCGGGCAATTGCCACCCGCTACGAGACAACTGCCAACTCCTTCATGGGCGTCCTTTGCCTCGCCGCCGCCGTCGATTGGATCAAGCGCTAACAGCCCCTACTACAATCGCCAACGCCTCTACTCGGCGATTGGCTACAGAACTCCTGAGCAGGCCAAGTTGCAGGTCGCATAACCCGCTGTCCATTGTGCCGGGGGATGCTCACGGTCTCCCTCCGCCAAAACCAGACACCAACGCTTGGTACGGGTCACGACAGGTGGGTCGGTTCGCCGGCGTCATGGATCAGCACGACGACGGACCGCGCTTCCACCAGATAGGACAACTCACTCAGCGTCGGCGCTAAGCTCCACTCGACGATATCACATGGGGGGGCGAGCGAGGTGTCGATCCATCGGTGCCATGGGCCAACACTGCCGTCATTTGCTGGCGGAAGTTCAAAGCGAAGCGGTTTCCAGTAGGCGTTCAGGATCAGGTAAATGCGAAGCCGGCCCTGCTCCACCTTCGCTTCGACGGCGATGCTGTGGGAATCGCGGCTCCAATCCGGTTGCTCGGGGGTCACGCCGTGCCAGGTTATCTTCGCCTTCCGGAGCAGCTGCCGCAAAGGCACCCGCTCGTACATCCTGTCCCGCAGGCTTCGGCGTGTGTTGAGCACAGTCACGAACCGGTGCACGTCCGCGTGCGTCTCGACCAGCGTCCAATCAAACCAACTGGTTTCGTTGTCCTGGCAGTAGGCGTTGTTGTTGCCGGACTGAGTGCGCCGCGCCTCGTCGCCCATCGTGATCATCGGGACGCCGAGCGATAGCATCGTCACGGTCAGGAAATTCTTTACCTGACGGTTTCTCAGCCGCTCGATTGCCGGGTCGTCGGTCGGGCCTTCGACGCCGCAGTTCCAACTGCGGTTGTCGTCCGCGCCATCGCGATTGCCTTCGCCGTTCGCCTCGTTGTGCTTGCGGTCGTAGGACACCACGTCGTTGAGCGTAAAGCCGTCATGGCAGGTCACGAAGTTGACGCTTTGTTCAGCCTCCCGCTCCTCATGCCCATAGATCTCCGGGCTGCCCAGGATGCGGTCCGCGATCTGGGTCACCGATCCCGGTTCACCGCGGAAAAACGCACGCACGTCGTCACGGAACCGTCCGTTCCATTCCTTCCAGCTGTCGCCGACGAAACTGCCGACCTGATAAAGGCCCGCCGCGTCCCAAGCCTCGGCGATCAGCTTCGTACCGGCAAGCGCCGGTTCCGTTTCGATGTCCCACAGGATCGGTGCGTTCGGGATCGGATGCCCCGATGTGTCGCGGGACAGAACCGAGGCCAGATCGAAGCGGAAGCCGTCCACATGCATCGTCTCGACCCAGTATCGAAGGCTGTCCACGATCATGCGCCGGACGACAGGGTGATTGGCGTTCAAGGTGTTCCCGGTGCCCGTGTAGTTGGCGTAGCGGGATCGGTCATCTTCGAGAAGATAATAGGTGGGATTGTCCAACCCTCGGAAACACAGGGTCGGCCCGCTGTGGTCGCCTTCCGCCGTGTGGTTGAAAACGACGTCGAGGATGACTTCGATGCCGCCGCGGTGCAGAGCCTTGACCGTGTCGCGGAACTCGTCCAGCGGACCGAGCGGATCGGAACGCGAACTGTACGCCGCATGCGGCGCAAAGAACGAGACCGGCGCGTATCCCCAGTAATTGACCTTTCCCGGCGGGCAATCCTGCGCATCGAATTGGAACACCGGCAGCAGCTCCACCGCGGTGACGCCCAATTTCTGAAGGTACGGAATCTTCTCGATCAGCCCGGCAAACGTGCCGCGGGTCTTCTCGCCGATGCCGGAACGGGGATGGCGTGTGAATCCGCGCACATGCATCTCATACACGATGGTCTGCGCGGACGACCGGCGCAACGGTGCGTCGCCTTCCCAATCGTAGGATCCCGGATCCACAACCACGCTTTTCATGGCGCCGCCGCAATCGTCTCCGGGTTTGCGGGCGTCGTCGCGGCTGTAGCGGTCCGGAACGACCACCGCGCGGCCATAGGGATCGAGGAGAAGCTTGTCCCGATCGAAGCGCAGGCCGTGGGCGGGGTCCCATGGCCCCTCGGCGCGATAACCATAGATTTGGCCGGCCGTCACGCCGGGAAGAAACACGTGCCAGTAATGATAGGTGCGATGGGTGGAGGGATCGAGGCGGATCACGCGCGCAGGCCCCGCATCCTCGGCGCGGTCGAAAAGCAGCAGCTCGATTCCGGTCGCGTGCTTCGAAAACACGCTGAAGTTCGTCCCCTGGCCGGTGGGGATCGCTCCCAGCGGCGCCGCGGCTCCCCGAGCGGGGGGACTGGGCGTGCCGGTCCGCCCCGTATCCGCGTCCATCTGGACCGCCGATCCGTCCCTTACGGCACCGGGCATGGCTTCGCATCCCATATCTCGGCGGCGTATTCGGCGATGGTGCGATCGCTGGAGAACCGGCCGGACCCGGCAATGTTCATGATGACCTTGCGCGTCCAGTCCTGCGGGGCCGCGTAGGACGCCAGCAACCGCCGATCCGCCTCCAGATAAGCTGTGAGATCGGCGAGATGCATGAACCGGTCCCCGCCCGTCAGCAGAACGTTGCGCAGAGGTTCGAAGATGCCCGGTTCGTTGCGGCTGAAATGGTCGGAAAAGATCAGATCCAGCGCAGCGCGGGTTTCCGGTTCGTTGTGGTGATGCCAGAAAGGGCTGTACCAGCCGGCGCTGCCGCTCACCTGATCCGCCGTCAACCCGAACAGGAAGAAGTTCTCCTCGCCTGCGGCTTGCGCCATCTCGATCGTCGCGCCGTCGAGCGTGCCGATCGTCGATGCGCCGTTCATCATGAACTTCATGTTGCTGGTGCCGCTCGCCTCATAGCCCGCCGTCGAGATCTGGTTGGACACGTCGGAGGCGGGAATCAGCTTCTCGGCCAGGGACACGCCGTACTCGGGCAGGAACACCACCCTGAGACGGCCGCGCACCACCGGGTCGTCGTCGATGGCGACGGCGAGGTTGTTGAGGAATTTGATGATCACCTTGGCGAGACGGTAGGCGGGAGCCGCCTTTCCCGCGAAGAAGAAGGTCCGCGGCGCCATGTCGAGGCCGGGGTTCTGCCGCATCCGGTTGTAGAGCACGACGATCCGCAACGCGTTCAGAAGCTGCCGCTTGTATTCGTGGATGCGTTTGATCTGGCAGTCGAAGATCGTGTCGGGATCGACGGCGATGCCGCTGGTCGATGCAAGCCACGCCACGAAGCGGTGCTTCATGGCGCGCTTGGCCTCCCGCACGGCGTCCTGGAAAGCCCCGTCGTCGGCAAGCGGCGTCAGCTTGGCCAATTGGGACAGGTCGGTGATCCATCCGTCCCCAATGGCGTCGGTGATGCAGCGGGAGAGGGCGGGGTTGGCCAGCCGAAGCCAACGCCGGGGCGTCACGCCGTTGGTCTTGTTGCTGAAGCGCTCGGGATACAGTTCGGCCAGATCCTTGACCGTCACGGTGCGCAGCAGATCGGAATGGATCGCAGCGACCCCGTTGGTGCTGTGCGATCCGACGATGGCGAGGTTGGCCATCCGGATCTTCCGTGGACCGCCCTCCTCGACCAAGCTCACACGCTCGATACGGCCCTCATCGCCGGGAAAGCGGGCCCGCACTTCGTCGAGAAGCCGGCGGTTGATCTCCAGGATGATCTCCAGGTGGCGCGGCAGCAGAAGCTCGAACCAGGGCAGCGGCCATTTTTCGAGCGCCTCGGGCAGCAGGGTGTGATTCGTGTAGGCGAGTGTCCGCCGCGTGAGATCCCACGCCTCCTCCCAGCCGAGCCCCGCGTCGTCGAGCAGGATCCGCATCAGTTCGGACACCGTCAGGCTCGGGTGGGTGTCGTTGAGCTGGACGGCGACCTTGTCGGGAAGCACCCGCCAATCGGCCGGGCTGCCGACCAAATTGGTCCGGCGGAAGCGCCGCACGAGATCCGCCAGGGAACAGGCGACCAGAAAATACTCCTGCACGAAACGCAGGCCCTGACCCATGCTCGTCGAATCGTCGGGGTACAGGACCCGTGTGAGGGACTCCGCCGAGAGCCGTTCGGCGAGCGCGCTGACGAAGTCGCCGGCGCTGAACGCCTGGAAGTCCAGCGCGTGCGGTGCCGCCGCCGCCCAGAGCCGCAATGTGTTGATCGTTCGGCCGCCGTATCCGATGACGGGGCGGTCATACGGAATGCCGAGCAGGCTGGACGGCCGGCCGGGCACGGCGGCGAACGTCCCGTTGCGCACCTCGAACGAGCAGCCAAGCCTGATCTCCACGGCCTCCTGCGGCCGGGCGACCTCCCAGGGATCGGGCCGGCGCAGCCAGTTGTCGGGCTGTTCCTGCTGCCAGCCATCCCGCAGGCTCTGCCGGAAAATGCCGTATTCGTAGCGGAGCCCATATCCCATGGCCGGGATCTGCATCGTGGCCATGGAGTCGATGAAGCAGGCCGCCAACCGGCCAAGCCCCCCGTTCCCCAGCCCGGCGTCGGGCTCCTCGTCGAGCAGGGCAAGCCAGTCGATCCCCTTCTCGTCGGCGACCCGCGCCACGACCGGATCGAGAAGAAGGTTCATGACGTTGTTGGCCAGGGAGCGCCCGATGAGGAACTCCAGGGAAAGGTAATAGACGCGTTTCGGGTTCTCGCGTTCGTAGGTTTGCTCGGTGCGAAGCCACCGCTGTGACAGCACGTCGCGCACGGAGCGGGCGACCGCCTCGTAGCGTTCGCGGGGACCGACCGACGTGGGATCGACCACATGGTCGAACATCAGGTGCCGCTCGTAGAGCGCGTCGTGCGTTCCGGTGAAGTGGATCGGGCCGCACCCGTATCGCTGGAGCAGATCCGTCGATCCGGAGACGTTCGACGCCGTTGCGTCGGCCATGGTCATGTCGCTGCTCATGGCGTTTCCTCCTCGCCCGGTCGCAGCCGCCGCGCCGTCCGACGGATGGCCCGACCATCGTCTTATGGTTCAAACATTGTCGGCTTCGGTCGAGGCGGCTGCGACCGCTCCGGTTTGGCCCGCGCCCGTCTGGTCCCATATCCATCCCGCGATCTCGGGCATGTCGTCGCCATACCGCCGGATGTGTTCCTTGTGCGCGATGAGCTTGTCGCGCATTGCCTGCTTGACGTAGGCGGCGCTCGCGCCGAGCGCCGAAACCCGGTCGATCACGTCGCCCACGAGGTGGAACCGGTCGAGATCGTTCAGCACGCACATGTCGAAGGGCGTGCTGGTGGTGCCCTCCTCCTTGTAGCCACGCACATGCAGGTTCCCGTGGCCGGCCCGCCGGTAAGTCAGCCGGTGAATGAGCCAGGGATAGCCGTGGAAGGCGAAGATGATCGGTTTGTCGGTGGTGAACAGCGCATCGAAGTCGCGATCCGGAAGCCCGTGCGGATGCTCCCCCGGGGGCTGCAAGGTCATGAGATCGACGACGTTGATGACGCGGGCCTTCAGGTCCGGGGCGTAATGGCGCAGGAGATCGACCGCCGCCAGGGTCTCCAGCGTCGGCACGTCGCCGCAGCAGGCCATCACCACATCGGGTTCGCCGCCGCGGTCGTTGCTGGCCCATTCCCAGATCCCCAGGCCGGCCGTGCAATGCCTGATGGCTTCATCCATCGTCAACCACTGCGGGGCCGGTTGCTTCCCGGCGACGACGACGTTGACGCAGTTCCGGCTGCGCAGGCAATGGTCCGTGACCGACAGCAGGCAATTGGCATCGGGTGGCAGATAGACCCGGACGACGTCGGCCTTCTTGTTCACCACATGGTCGATGAAGCCGGGGTCCTGGTGACTGAAGCCGTTGTGGTCCTGGCGCCAGACATGGCTGGACAGCAGGTAGTTCAGCGAGGCGACGGGACGCCGCCAGGGAATGGTCCGGCAGACCTTCAGCCACTTGGCGTGCTGGTTGAACATCGAATCGACGATATGGATGAAGGCTTCGTAGCAGGAAAAGAAACCGTGCCGACCCGTCAGCAGATAGCCTTCAAGCCACCCCTGGCATTGGTGTTCGCTGAGCATCTCCATGACCCGGCCGTCCGGGGCGAGATGGTCGTCCCACGGGACGGTGTCGGCAAGCCATGTCCGGTCCGTGACCTGGAGCACGTCCTGCCAGCGGTTGGAGTTGTTCTCATCGGGACTGAAGAGCCGGAAGTTCCGCGCGTCGAGGTTCAGCTTCATCACATCGCGGAGAAACTGCCCCATCACGCGGGTGGCTTCTGCGACAGCCACGCCGGGAGCCTCCACCGGGACGGCGTAGTCGCGGAAATCCGGAAGACGCAGATCGCGCAGGAGCGTGCCGCCATTGGCGTGCGGGTTGGCGCTCATACGGCGAATGCCGCGGGGGGCCAAGTCGGCGAGGTCGGGGCGGAGGCGGCCTCGCTCGTCGAAAAGCTCCTCGGGTCGGTAGCTTTTCATCCATTCTTCGAGAACACGCACATGGTCCGGGTTCTCATGCATTTCCCCCATCGGAACCTGATGCGAACGCCAGAAATCCTCGGCCCGCTTGCCGTCGATCTCCTTCGGGCATGTCCATCCCTTCGGTGTGCGGAGCACGATCAGGGGCCAGCGGGGACGCTGCGTGACCCCGTTTCGGCGCGCGTCGTCCTTGATCCGCCGAATGTCGGCGATGGCCGTGTCCAGAGTGGAGGCCATGCGTTCATGCATGTCGTCCGGTTCGTGGCCTTCCACGAAATAGGGGATGTATCCATACCCGCGGAACAGCTGCTCCAGCTCCTCGTGGCTGATCCGGGAGAGAATGGTGGGGTTGGCGATCTTGTAGCCGTTGAGGTGCAGGATCGGCAGAACGGCGCCATCGCTGAGCGGGTTGAGGAATTTGTTGGAATGCCAGCTCGTCGCCAGGGGTCCGGTTTCCGCCTCCCCGTCGCCGACGATGCAGGCAACAATCAGGTCGGGGTTGTCGAAGGCGGCTCCGTACGCGTGGGACACGGCGTATCCGAGTTCGCCGCCTTCATGAATCGAACCGGGCGTCTCCGGCGCCACGTGGCTGGGAATCCCGCCGGGAAACGAGAATTGGGTGAAGAGGCGCTTGATGCCCTCTTCGTCCGGCGAGATGTTCGGGTAGACTTCGCTGTATGTTCCCTCAAGATAGGCATTCGCGACCATGGCTGGTCCGCCATGCCCAGGACCGGCAATACAGATCATGTTCAGATCCAATTGCCGAATCATCCGGTTCAGATGGACATAGATGAAATTCAAGCCGGGTGTGGTTCCCCAATGCCCCAACAACCTCGGCTTTATGTGTTCGAGGGTAAGGGGAACTTTGAGCAATGGATTGTCATAAAGATAAATCTGTCCAACGGACAAATAGTTGGCTGCCCGCCAGTATGCGTCAATGAGAGCCTTTTCCTTGACTGACAGCGCTTCGGCCATGCCCGCCTCCCGCAGCCCTGGTGATGTGACGCGGTCCTCTGCGATGCCACGCCCGACCTCTCGGCGTTGGATCGGGTCGGTGTGCGGCATCCATCATTCCACCAAGCGTGGCAGCGGTCAGAGTGCCAGTGCCCGCCCATTCCGTCTCGGTCTCATCGGTGTATGACCTGGGTCCGGCATCCGCTTCGCGGGATGCGAAAAAGCGCTTTTGTTCGGCAACGCCCCTTCAGCCGATGGAAACGATGAACTCGAAGGGCGATCCCCAGCCGCCCGCAACGACGCGGTTCTCACCGTGGTTCAGAAGGGCGGTGTCCCTCATGAAATCGTGCCCGATCGGCTGCCCGTTGACGACCGTCCCAAGCGTGCTGCCAAGATCGGACACGAGCAGCCGGCCCTGGCTGCGGCTGATCATGAAGTGATCGCGCGACAGGCGAAACGGCGGCTGATCGTCGATGGACAGATCGGGTGACCGTGGGGGCGGTGCCTCGCCGTTGATCGGGAGCCGACCGACCACGAAGGGCAGTTGCCCAACCTGAATTGAGCTTGGACCGATCCGGCTGCGCAGGGAGTCCGACCCGGCGGTCAATAGAATGCGTTCGTTGTCGTTGGTAAGGGCCTCCGACGACGGCGCGCCGTTCTCCGCCGTTTCCGCCTCGCGCGTCGAGAGCAGCAGGTCGCCGGCAATCTTGTCCTCGATCGTCCGCAGGCGGATGCTGAGACGCTGGATCAACCCGCGCGCCAGGGATGCGTCCCGGCTCACCCGGTCCAGGAACTCCTGCGGGGAAAGGACTTCCGCGGCGCCATCGCTGACGGCCCGGGCGGTGGCACTCCGGCTGCGGCCTTCAATGACGCCCATCTCGCCCAGCCACTCGCCGCCCCGCACATGCCCGATCAGGATGGCGTTGTCGCCATTCTCGCGCAGGACTTCGATTTCCCCATGCTTGACCCAAAGAACGCAGTCGCTCGCGTCCCCCCGCCGGAACAGCAAATCGCCTGATTTGAACTGAATGGATTTGGCCATATCCGGATGTTCTCCGCTGTTTGGCCGTGCGTCGCAATGGCACGACAGACGGGAATTCTGTATGACGAAAGCAGAAGTGAAACCCACCGGAAAAATGGACGCACACGACAGAGTTCCAACTCTCCTCTCTTTTGGTGCATCGTTTCATCGGACGACCAGGCGGTCACGACTGTACGGCCGTGATTCTTTCCATCGCGCGTTCGATTGAACACGCAGTTCATGTCATCCATCGGATCAACCCAAGCATAAACCGGCACTTCGCCGTTTCCGGTGAACGGTCGTGTGTTGTCAGGTTGGTGGTAAACGGTCCGGCATGGCTGGTTGCCGGGCATGCTCACCAACCCGTACCGCGGTTTTCGTTTTCCCGCCGCGCTCCTCGCGCTGACACACAGGATGCTCAAGACGTACGGTTTCAAGACTACCCAGATCACCGCCCCAGATCACTGCCGAAAATCTGCAGTCCTTTGGAGCTGCGTTCTGCCGACGGCGGATCCATCAAAATTTGGCGGTTGATGAAAAGTAAAATCGCACTTCCTTAAGCTGGAGCCAAGCAGCTCTCTTATTTCGCAACTGCAAATTCGCAATTGCGAAATAAATATATTGCGCAAGTGAGCTTGTCCTTTGATATGTCAAAAATCATTGGTTGGGATACCGTATCACGTCCCTGTTCACGGCGTGGCGAAAGTCCTTTTCGCTCCGCCAAGTCCTTAGAAAACAATGCAAGCGACGAATAGTGACGTGGAAACCGTATCGAACTTATGTAACGGGCCGTCGAACAGTCAAGTTTGGGACTTCCATTCCCGGTCTCCATTCCTTGAAGGCCATTCAATGGACGTGACCGGTCGGCGCTGGAGCGGAAGACGCTCCGCCTCATTGCCCGCCTCATTGCCCGCCTCATTGGAGGAAATCCTTGACGACAGGGAGATGACGGCAGGGAGGCGAGGATAGCGGAGAGGCAGCGATGACGACGGCTGACGTGAACGATCTCGTGTCGGTGAAAAACGCTGGCGTAGCGCAGACCCAGAAGTCGGACAAGCTGACCTTGCTCCCCCTCGTTGCGCTCGTTGTCGGCTCGATGATCGGCGGCGGCGTTTTCAATCTTCCATCGGACATGTCCAAAGGTGCGTCGCCCGGCGCCATCCTGATCGGCTGGATGATCACCGGCATCGGCATGATGATGCTCGCCTTCGTGTACCAAAACTTGGCCGTGCGCAAACCGAACCTGAACGCGGGCCCCTATGCCTATGCCAAGGCCGGCTTCGGACCGTTCGTCGGTTTCAACAGCGCCTGGGGCTATTGGCTGAGCGCCTTTCTTGGAAACGTGGCCTACGCGGTGGCCATCTTCTCGGCCCTGTCCCACTTCTTCCCCATCTTCGGCGACGGCAACAACCTGCCCTCCATCGTCGGCGCGTCGCTGTGCCTGTGGCTGATCCACGCGCTCGTGCTCAGCGGCATCAAACAGGCGGCCTTCGTGAACGTCGTCACCTCGATTGCCAAGCTGGTGCCGCTGTTCCTGTTCGTCCTGGTGGCCATCGTCGGCTTCCATTGGGATCGCTTCACGGTGGATTTCTGGGGAACCGGCGCCGGGTCCGGCACGGGCGGCCTCGGTTCGCTCATGGAGCAGGTGAAGAGCACCATGCTGGTGACTCTGTGGGTGTTCATCGGCATCGAGGGCGCCAGCGTCTATTCCGCCCGTGCGGCCCGCCGCTCCGACGTCGGGCGGGCGACCGTGATCGGTTTCGTCGGCGCGCTGGGAATCTACGTGCTGGTCTCGCTGCTGGCGACGGGCGTCCTGCGGCAACCCGAACTCGCCGACCTCAAGGTGCCGTCCATGGCGGGCGTGTTCGAGTCACTCGTCGGCCCGTGGGGCGCCGCCCTGATCAACATCGGCTTGGTGATCTCGGTCGGCGGCGCCTTCCTCTCCTGGACGCTGCTGTGCGCGGAGATCCCCTACACCTGCGGCCGCGACGGGACTTTCCCGAAATGGTTCGCCGCGGAGAATGCCAACGGGTCGCCCGTGAACGCGCTCTGGGCAACCAATCTGCTGATCCAGCTCTTCCTCGCGCTCAGCTTCTTTTCGCGCAGCGCTTACCAGTTCTTCTACTTCATAGCCTCGGTCGCGATCCTTCCCCCCTACGTTCTGTCCGGCGCCTACGCGTTGAAACTGGCCCTGACCGGCGAAGGCTACGGTGCGGAATCGCGGACGAAGGGCATCCTGGTCGGTGCCTTGGCGACGGCCTACGGCCTCTGGCTCGTCTACGCGGCCGGCCTTCAGTACCTGCTGATGTGCGCGGTCCTCTTCGCACCGGGAATCCTCGTCTATGTCCGGGCCCGACGCGAGCACGGAGAGCGCGCCTTCACCAGTGTGGAGGTGGCCATCGCGGCGGCCATCGCTGTCCTCGCCGTGCTCGCCGCCTGGCTCATGTGGACCGGCACGATCAGCCCGCTGTGATGGCCGCCGCGCCGTCACAAGACAACAAGGCCCGCACGGAATACCGGGCCATCGAAGCAGGGAGATGCGTCATGTCTGAAGTCGGCGTGCATTCGGAAGTCGGCAAGCTGCGGACCGTCCTGGTTTGCCGGCCGTCGCTGGCGCACCAGCGCCTTACCCCCGGCAACTGCCACGACCTTCTGTTCGATGACGTCATCTGGGTGCACGAGGCGCAGAAGGACCATCACGACCTCGTGCTGAAGATGGAGGAGCGCGGGGTCGAGGTGCTGGACCTGCACGACCTGCTGGCGCAAACGCTCGACGATCCTCAGGCGCGCAGGTTCGTGCTCGACCGCCGCGTCACCGCCAACACCGTCGGGGTCGCCGCCGTGGAGGTCATGCGCCCCTGGCTGGACGAGATGCCGTCCAGGGAACTCGCCGTCCACCTCATCGGCGGCATCGCCATATCGGACCTGCCGGACAACACCGTGAGCGTGCTGTTGAACGAGGCGTTCGGTGGCACCGATTTCGTGCTGCCGCCGATCCCCAACACGCTGTTCCAGCGGGACCCGTCCTGCTGGATCTACAACGGCGTGACCTGCAACCCGATGTTCTGGCCGGCCCGCAAGCCGGAGACGCTGCTGCAGCGGGCGGTCTACAAGTTCCATCCCCGCTTCCGGGATGGCGGCTTCACGATCTGGTGGGGCGATTCGGACGAGGACTTCACCGGCGCCTCGCTGGAGGGTGGCGACGTGATGCCGGTTGGCAAGGGCATCGTCCTCATCGGCATGGGAGAGCGCACCAACCGCCAAGCGGTCGGCCAAGTGACCCGCGCGCTGTTCCGCAACAACGCGGCGTCCCGGGTCATTGCCTGCCTGATGCCGAAAAGCCGTGCTGCCATGCATCTGGACACGGTGTTCTCGTTCTGCGACCGCGATCTGGTGACGGTTTTCCGGGAGGTCGTCGACCAGATCCGCTGTTACAGCGCCTATCCCCTGGACGACGAGGGACGCTTCGAGGTGCGGCCCGAGGCGAGGCCGCTGCTGGAGGTCGTGGCCGACGCGCTGGGCTACTCCAGGCTCCGCGTCGTCGGCACCGGCGGAAACGCCTACGAGGCGGAGCGCGAGCAATGGGACGACGGCAACAACGTCGTCGCCCTCGAACCCGGCGTGGTCGTGGCCTACGACCGCAACACCTACACCAACACGCTGCTGCGCAAGGCCGGCGTCGAGGTCATCACCGTCCGCGGGGCGGAACTCGGCCGGGGACGGGGCGGCGGCCACTGCATGACCTGCCCGATCTGGCGGGAGCCCGCCTACTGACGACCAGCCGCGGACAACGAGCCCGGAGGGAACCCCAGGAGGAAAAGATGAGCTTCAATCTGCGCAACCGGTCGCTGCTCACCGTCCAGGATTACACGCCGCGGGAGTTCCGCTATGTGCTCGACCTCGCGCGCGACCTCAAGCGTGCGAAGTACGCCAGGACCGAGCAGCAGCACCTGCGCGGCAAGGAGATCTGCCTGATCTTCGAAAAGACGTCGACGCGGACCCGCTGCGCCTTCGAGGTCGCCTGCCACGACCAGGGCGCCAACGTCACCTACCTCGATCCCGCCGGCTCGCAGATCGGCCACAAGGAGTCCTTCAAGGACACCGCGCGCGTCCTCGGCCGGATGTACGATGCCATCGAGTACCGCGGCGCCGCGCAGGGCGGCGTGGAGCAGCTGGCGAAGTACGCGGGTGTGCCGGTCTACAACGGCCTCACCGACGAATACCACCCGACCCAGATGCTCGCCGACGTCATGACGATGCGCGAGCACAGCGACAAGCCGATCACCGACATCACGTACGCCTATGTCGGCGACACCCGGTCCAACATGGGCCATTCGCTGATGATCGTCGGCTGCCTGATGGGCATGGACGTACGCATCTGCGGACCGCAGAGCCTGTGGCCGTCGGAGGAGTACACCGCCATCGCTCACCGGCTCGCGGCGGCGTCCGGCGCACGGCTGACCATCACCAGCGACACCGCCGAAGCGGTGGCCGGGGTCGATTTCATCCACACCGACGTGTGGGTTTCGATGGGCGAGCCCAAGAACGTCTGGCGGGAGCGGATCGCGCTGCTGAAGCCCTATCAGGTCAACCCGGAGCTGATGGCGGCAAGCGGCAACCCGCAGGTCAAGTTCATGCACTGCCTGCCGGCCTTCCACGACAGCGAGACGACGCTCGGCCGGCAGATCGCCGAGGACTACGGGATGCCCAACGGGCTCGAGGTGACCAACGAGGTCTTCGAATCGGAGGCGAACATCGCCTTCGAACAGGCGGAAAACCGGATGCACACGATCAAGGCGCTTCTCGTCGCCACGTTGGGGGAATGAGAGGGGAATGAGACCATGCGCGTCGTCGTCGCTTTGGGAGGCAACGCTCTGTTGAAACGCGGCGAGCCGATGACCGCCGACGTGCAGCGCCGCAACATCCGCATCGCCGCCGAGGCCATGGCCCCGGTCGCCCGGGAGCATCAGCTCGTGATCAGCCACGGAAACGGGCCGCAGGTGGGGCTTCTGGCGCTCCAGGGCGCCGCCTACCGGCCGGACGAGGCCTATCCGCTGGACGTCCTGGGGGCCGAGACCGAGGGCATGATCGGCTACATGATCGAGCAGGAGCTGGGCAACCTGCTGCCGTTCGAGGTGCCTTTCGCCACGCTGCTGACCATGGTGGAGGTCGACGGCGACGACCCGGCCTTCGGCGATCCAACCAAGTTCGTGGGGCCGGTCTATGGAGCCGCCGAGGCCGAGCGCATCGCCGCCGAGAAGGGGTGGGTGTTCAAGCCGGACGGCGCGTCCTGGCGGCGGGTCGTGCCGTCGCCGGCCCCCAAGCGCATCTTCGAGATCCGGCCAATCCGCTGGCTGCTGGATCAGGGAACCATCGTGATCTGCGCCGGCGGCGGCGGGATACCCACCATGTACCAGCCGGCCATGTACCAGCCGGCCAAGGAACGCACGCTGGTCGGCGTCGAGGCGGTGATCGACAAGGACCTCTGCTCGGAGCTGCTGGCGCGCGAGCTGGGTGCCGACCTTCTCATCATGGCGACCGACGCCGAGGCCGTGTTCCTCGGCTGGGGAACGCCGGACGCGCGGGCCATCCATCGCGCGAGCCCCGACGCGATGGGCCGGCACACGTTCCCGGCCGGGTCCATGGGGCCGAAGGTGGACGCCGCCTGCCGGTTCGCGACGGCGACGGGGCGAACCGCCGCGATCGGGGCGCTCGCCGACATTCCGGCGATCGTGCGCGGCGAAAAGGGCACGCTGATCGACAACGCCTTCACGACGACGAGTTGGCACGGATAGGCGGCCTGATTGGGGCGGCGATCCGGAAAAGGGGGCTGCGACCATGGCGAACCACGTCTCGAACCATATCCCGACAGCGGCTGGAGAAAAGCGGGAGGCGCGTCGGCCCACCCTGCTTGACGCCTTGCTTCCGATGATCGCCCTCATCGCTCTGCTCGCGTTGTCCTACCTCCTGTTCGGCAAGGACGCCTCCGCCGGGCCGAACCAGGTGGCGCTGCTGTTCTCCGGGATCATCGCGGCGGGGATCGCCTACAAGAACGGGATGCCCTGGGAGGGGGTGCGCCAAGCCGTGGTCGACGGCATCGCCACCGGGCTCGCGGCCATCATGATCCTGCTGGCGGTGGGCGCGCTGATCGGCACCTGGGCGCTCAGCGGCACCATCGTGGCGATGGTCTATTACGGCCTCCAGATCCTCAGTCCCCATTATTTTTACGCGACGACCGCAATCATCTGCGCCCTGGTCGGCTTCAGCATCGGAAGCTCCTGGACCGTGGCGGGCACCATCGGCATCGGCCTGATGGGCGTGGCGGCCAGCATGAACCTGTCGCCGGAAATCACGGCCGGCGCGGTGATCTCCGGCGCCTATTTCGGCGACAAGGCCTCCCCGCTGTCCGACACCGCCAATCTGGCGACCGCGGTGACGGGGGCCGGGATCTACGAGCACATCCGGGAATCGCTGTTCACTTCGGTTCCGGCCCTGCTCGCCGCCATCCTTCTCTTCGGGATGCTGGGGGCGCCCGGCGATTTCGACGCGACCGCCATGATATCCGGCATCGAAAGCCACTTCACGGTGTCGCTCTGGGCCTTCACGCCGCTGCTGCTGGTTCTCGGCCTGTCGATCGCCCGGTTCCCGCCCTTCATCACGATCTTCTTCGGCGCCCTGGCAGGCGGTCTTCTGGCGGTCGTCCTGGAGCCGGCGCGCGTCGTCGCCTTCGCCGCCGCACCGGAGATGCCGGCCGCCGTCGCCATGCTGAAGGGGGTGTGGATGGCGCTCGCCAACGGCTACGTCGCGCACAGCGGCAACGAGTCCCTCGATGTCATCCTGACGCGGGGCGGCATGTCCAGCATGATGAACACGGTGTGGCTGATCATCACCGCGCTGTCGTTCGGCGCGACGGTGGAGCATGCCGGGCTCCTCAATCGCCTGATCGACCCGGTGATCCATCGGATGAGGTCCGTCGGTGGGCTCGTGGCGACCGTGGTCGCCACCTGCATCGGCGCCAACATCGTCACCTCGGACCAGTATATTTCGATCGCCCTGCCGGGCCGGTTGTTCAAGGCGGAATTCGCGAAGAGGGGCCTCGCCCCGGTGCTGCTGTCGCGCGTCGTCGGCGATTCGGCGACGGTGACCTCACCGCTGATCCCCTGGAACAGTTGCGGAGCCTACATGGCGGCAGCGCTCGGCGTGTCGGCGACGGGCTTCGCCATGTACTGCTTCTTCAACATTCTCAATCCCTTGGTGACGATTCTCTTCGCTGTCTCCGGTCTGCGGGTGTGGAGAACGACCATCGACACGCCTCCGGGCAACGCACCGCCTCTGCAAGGCTGACGAGCCTTTGCACGATGGCGTCGGCCGCTGCCCGGCGCGGATATGAGCAATTCCGTCTTTTGGCTCAACGTGTGGAGTGATCACTGCCAGGATGGAGGGGACGATCATGAACCGCTGTTTTCTGGCGGGCTGCGCTGCCGTTGCACTGGCAACGGGCGCCGGGGAAGCCAATGCCCAGGCCAAGTACGAGATAAAAATCGGTGGCGATGCCTTCTTCGAAGCCGGCTTCGTCAATCAGGACCTTGACTCCGGCCTGCGTTCGACCGAGTTCCGCAACCGCTTCCGCGTGCACATCACACCAGTCGCCAAAGCGGACGACGGCCTGGAGTATGGTGGGCGCATCCGCATCCGCGCCTCCGGTTCCGACACCGGCGTCAACGCCGACCGTGCCTTCATCTTCGCACAAGGCAGGCTTGGCGAGGTGCGCCTCGGCGTGTCCAACTCCTTCAACGATGAGACCTTCATCTCGACGCCGGGCGACTATCTGCCGACCAGCATCATCGATCTCGATCAGGTGACGAACTGGGTCGGCCCGACGACGGCCGGGCAGTCCGTCAACCCGGCGAATGGCCGGTATCAGGGCTCCGACGTCCTCGGTGGGGTCGCCGAAGCCGTCAACGCCGCCAGCATCCTGTGGCCGTCGCTGACACCGGACGCCAACGCAACGAAGATCGTCTACTTCTCCCCACGTTTTGCCGGCGTGCAGTTCGGTGCCAGCTACACCCCGCGCAACGATTCCTTCAATCAGGACGTCAACCGGTTGAAAGCGTCTTCGGCGATCGCCAACCAGGGCGTCACCAACTCCTTCGCCAATCTGGTCGAGGTTGGCGCGAACTATGACGGCAACGTCTTCGGCTTCGACGTCAAGGCCAGTGCCGGCTATTTCTGGGGCACGTCCTCGGACAGCACGGTGGCCGCTGACTCCTTCCGCGACCTGAACGCTTGGCAGGTTGGCGCCCAACTCGGTTATGCCGGCTTCGCCGTCGGCGGCAGTTACACCAGCTTCGGCAAATCGGGCCAGAACAAACGTCCCGGTTTCTTCGCGGACGATATGTACAACTGGACCGCGGGTGTGCAGTACACCGCCGGAGCCATCGTGGTGGGTGCGAATTACAAGTACGGCGTCGACCCCGGCTCCATGCTCGACCCAGGCAGCCGGCGGGTGACGGCCTACGAAGTTGGTGCCGGTTACACGGTCGCTTCGGGCCTGACCGTGAACGCCCAATACGACTATGTGCTCGCCAACAGCGATCGCCCCGAGACCGCGGCCACGGGCTCGCCGGATGACAAGGCGCACGTCATCGTGCTTCGCACGGTCCTGGCCTTCTGATCGTCAAGGGAGCGGAAAAGCTGATCCAGCGTGGAGCGTTGAACCGAAAAGCGCCGGAATGCCCGGCAACGGCATCGCCGCCATGCTGGATATCATCAACGTTCCTATGGAAGCCACGGCAAGGAAGGGAACCATGGCAAAAACGATGAAAGCGGCGGTGGTCCGCCAATTCAAAATGCCGCTGTCGATCGAAGAGGTTCCGGTGCCGGAGGTCGGTCCGGGCCAGATCCTGGTCAAGATCGAAGCGTCGGGTGTTTGCCACACCGACCTGCACGCGGCCGACGGCGACTGGCCGGTGAAGCCGAACCCCCCCTTCATTCCAGGCCATGAGGGTGTCGGCACCGTTGCCGCGGTGGGCGCCGGCGTGACCGCGGTGAAGGAGGGCGACCGGGTCGGCGTTCCCTGGCTGCACACGGCCTGCGGGCACTGCCGGCAGTGTCTCGCCGGCTGGGAAACCTTGTGCGACCTGCAGCAGAACACCGGCTACTCCGTCAACGGCGGCTTCGCGGAGTACACGCTCGCGGATCCCAACTATGTCGGCCACCTGCCGGACAGGCTTGACTGGGAAATGGCCGCCCCGATCCTGTGCGCCGGCGTAACCGTCTACAAGGGGCTGAAGGAAACCGACACCAAGCCCGGCGACACGGTTGTGATCTCCGGGATCGGCGGACTCGGCCACATTGCCGTGCAGTACGCGAAGGCCATGGGGCTCGACGTGATCGCCGTCGACATCTCCGACGAAAAGCTGGCGCTCGCCCGTGCCATGGGCGCGGATGCCGCGATCAACGCGAAGACGACCGATCCGGTTGCCGAGGTCAAGGCATTGTGCGGCGGCGCCCAGGGCGTGCTCGTCACCGCTGTGTCCCGGCATGCCTTCAATCAGGCTCTCGGCATGCTCGCCAAGCGAGGCACCATGGCCCTCGTCGGCCTGCCGCCCGGATCGTTCGAACTGGACATCTTCAGCACGGTTCTGATGCGGAAGACGATCCGCGGATCGATCGTCGGCACCCGGTTGGACCTCGCCGAATGCCTCCAGTTCGCCGGCGACGGCAAGGTGAAGGTTCACTATTCGGTCGAGCACTTGGAGAACATCAACGACGTGTTCAGCCGGATGCGCAACAACGAGATCGACGGGCGGGTGGTCATGCGGATGTAACAAACGCCAAATGGCAGCCAATCCATGTGAGCAGCAGCACGCCCGTGATTTCGACCAAGACTTACGTTGTTCCAACCTGCAAACAAGGGAAAGATCGGCATGTGGTCGCGACGCGGGTTTCTGGCGGGAGCACTGGGGGTCGTCGTCCTGGCCGGCTGTGCCGGATCGGGGAGCGTTGCATATGTGAACGACCCTTGGGGCTACCCGTTCTATGATGACGATTGGGTCTACTACTATGATGAGGGTGACGTGGACTTCCTCGCCGGGCTGACCGACGAGCAGAAGGCCGCGCTCAAGCGGAAATGGGACACGCTCTCACCCGAGGAGAAGGAGCAGATTCGTGACCGATGGAACGCTCTCAGCGCCGACGAGCGCGCGCGCGTGCAACAAGCATGGAGCGGCTTGGATGCGGAGAAGCGACAACAGGTGGTTTCCAGCATGCAGACCCGCGTCCGCGATGGGACGCTCCGTTCCGTGACGCCTGCCGCGGCCGGGCCATCGCGCTTCCCGGCAGGATCCGGCGGTGGCCCGGATCGCAGTGGCGCCGGAACCCGGACCGGCTCGTTTGATCGCGGCAGCTTTGGTGGAGGCAGGCTAGGTGGCGGTCGGTTGGGTGGTCGACGTTAGCGACATGGAACAAACGGACTTCGACGTTCGCAGATCAGGAAAAATTGCGAACGTTCGGGCGCCTTGCGTTCCAAATAACATTCGGTTCTCTCGAGGCAATGAACATGATGCAGAGCCGCAGGAAGCCAATGGAAAAAACCCAGTATAAATACCTCATCATCCTGATAGCAAAAACGATTGTTGTCGTTGGGGCAATAGCCATCGCAGGGTATCTGATTTTTGGCTATAATAATGATGTCCACCTGCTCGAAAACAAACCTATTGTCGTGCCGCTTCTGCGATAGAAGCGGTTTTCCATTGGAATTGATTTTTTGATTTTTGCCATCGCGTTCTTGAAGCCACTTGACCAGCTTCCCTCTACACGGAAAACGGGGGTGGTCAAACTTCACTTTGCCTTTGCAACGCGGGAAGGCCGGAGCGGATGCTCACCCGGAGCGGTTCGCCTTTCGCACCCCCCTCAAATGGGGCGCCACGAGCTTTTCGTAGGCAAACTTGACCTGCCGGTACTCCTCTTCGCACAGTTCGGCCCGTTCGGCCGGCAGATAGCCCTTCTCCACGAAATCGCCGAAGCTCTTCCGGTCGGAGCCATAGCTGATACACATCAAGTTGTAGAAACGTTGGGCTGGCAAGCTGTGCTCGTTCGCGAAGTCCTTCAACTCCGTCGGCGCTTCCTTCGCCTCGCTCGCGTACATGACGGCAACGCTGGCGATCACCCGGCGGGCCTCGTCCTTGCCCAACTGCAACAACGTGTAGGCGGCAATTTGATCGGCGGCATCCTCCTCACGGCCCAGGATCGGCACTTTCTTCAGATCGAAAATGGCGTGGGCGAGTTCGTGAAGCACGACCTCCAGAAAGGGGCCGACGATGTAGTTCGCAGGCGTCAGCCCCTCGCTGACACCGGCCGGTGGGATGTTCTGTCCGAGTTCCTGGATGTAGGCGAGATATTCGTAACAGATGGTCAGCGTGGCGTCGGAGGTCTCGTAGGAGGCATTGATCTCACCGTCGCACCCCTCGGTCCTGATGGTCAGCACGCGCGGCAGGTCGATTCCCTCAACGCGTTCGCGGATGCGTTCCAACACGCGCTTGTCCTGCAACGTCCGGTAAATCGCCTCGTGCGAAGGGTTTTTCGGCACGGCGTAGACGGTCCGGACATCGCCTGGACGGGCGTCCGCCGGGCAAGCGATGGCAACGGTCGCCAGTGCGATCAGAAGAACGCCGCAAAACGTGTAAGCGAAACGGGTGCAACGTGAATGAGCACGCATGGGCCGCGCTCCTCTGTCGGCCAAGGGGACATTAATCGGTCCCACAGACATTATCCAACATGATCCCCGAACCGCTGTACAGATATCCTGACGGGGGAAATGTAGATCCATGAGGGGCAATTGCCATTGCATGGAGTTCTCTGTGCCAATATGGCCTGGACTTGCGTGTTCTGGTCGCGCTCCGAGAGCTGTGCTCCATCAACGGCACACCGGCGACACCGATCCAGACGGCGAATGCCTGGGCCCGAACAGTGCGGAAGTCGGTGGCGGCGTGGTGGTCACGACAGAGTTGGAAATAAACTGGCGATGGGGGTGCGGATGGATCGGAAGCGCTGAACTTGGCCTGCTGATTTGAAGCGTTTCATCTGACGCTCACGGCGTCAGGTCGGTTGGAGCGAATTTTCGGCCCGGTTGTTGATGCCCTTGTGCTGGGAATGCTCCAACGCCGGCTGATATACCAGCTTGGCTGCGGCGTACGGCCTCAGCATGTCCGTGACCATCATGCGGGGTGCGCAGTCCTGCTGGGGGTATCCGGAATTTCGTGCTCGGCGGGTTTATCCTGAAGCGAACCATGCTGTTACTGGTCGCTTCAACAACGACCTCATCCTCCTTGGTCAGCGAACGGCCAAAACCCTCCAGGTCCGAGCGGGTCATGTTGACCCGTCCAGCCGGCCGCAACCGGCCCTCCTCCCAGAACACGACCGGTCGCGTCCCCGAGCGTGGTGTGGGAACTGTGGGGCATGACCAAGCGTTCAGGGCCACGGATACAACGAACAGGAATTCCCTGTTTCCGATTGGCGTCCGAATCGGTTGAGCGCGCCGCAAGGCTGAAAATGTCAGCACCAAACGGTATCCCCAACGCCAGCCCACGTCAGCGCACCAGCCGCATTTCCCTGTATTTTCCCTGTTGAGCAGTGGAACGGTCTCGGACTCCGACCGCACCTGTCTTTTGGCGGCCTTGTCGGGGTCAGGGAACCTCGCCTCGAACTTGGCCCTCCGCCAGATTTTCTCAGCAAGCCGCTGAGTGGAGCCGGTCCATAGACCAAGCCGGCTCAGCCGATTTCCATCGGACGCCATCCACGCCATTCCCGCTGCGCCGCCCTTTCTTTGCGGAAGGCCGAGGCAGGCGTCGCATGGACTATTCCCGTTTCTTCGTCCGTTGCCGTGAGGCAAGAATTTCATCGACGGTCACCGGGCGGAAATCCCACACATCCACACCGACGTCGAATTGCCGGGGCATACCCTTCAACTGGCCGTGGCTGTGGCCGTGCAGGTTCAAAGCGCCCTTGTACATGCCGTTCCAGGTGCGAAAGGCGTAGTGGCACAGCACCAGCCGCCGCTCGCCCAGCGAAAGTTCCGCGTAAGGCTGGACGCTCGCCCAACCGGGCAGGGCCAGTGTGGCGGGGCCGTCGTTGTTGCCGGTGATCAGGTGCTTGGTGCCGTGCAACCGCTCCAGAAGCGCCGCCATGGCGTCCGGCTTGCGGTGTAGGGCGAAATCGCCGAGGTGCCACACCTCGTCGTCCGGGCCGACCGTGGCGTTCCAGTTGGCCGCCATGACCTCGTCCATCTCCGCGACCGACGTGAAGGGGCGGCGGAAGCGGCTGAGCGCGCCGGCGTGGCCGAAATGCGTGTCGCTGGTGAAAAAGACCGCCATCGGGAGGCCTTAACACAGCGGCGGCGCAGAGGGTTCCCCGCGCCGCCGCTGCGGCCGTCCGTCAATCGTGCTTGTGCCCATCCGCCGACGGATCGAGCAGGCGGTGCAGGTGCACGATGAAGTAGCGGGTGTGGGCGTCGTCGATGGTCATCCCGGTGGCGCCGCGCCACGCCTTGTACGCCTCGTCGTAGTTGGGGAAGATGCCCACGATGTGGACCTTCGTCGGATCGACGAACTGGTCGGAATCGGGACGGACGAGTTCGCCGCCGAAGACGAGGTGGAGAAGCTGCTTGTCGGGCATGACGCGGGCATCCTTGATTGGACGGGGGTGGAACGGGGTTGGCCGGATTTTTGAGTACGTCATATCCGTCGTCCGCCCGCTTCTTCAAGTGCAATGACAGTGCTGCGCCGCCGCCTACCCTCTCGATTGTCGCTTTTTTTCCGAAAGCTGGGCAAAAGGCACCGCCTTGGGGCATAGTCTAAGGAAGAACAGACGAAGCGAGGGGTGATTCATGGTTGTTGGTAATACCACAAATCGCACGAAGGCCCGGCGCGACGTGGCCGTCTGGGACTTGCCGACGCGCCTGTTTCACTGGAGCCTGGTCCTTTTGGTGACGGTCGCGGTCGTCTCCGCCAAGACCGACCGCATGACCATCCACATGCTGGCGGGGGAGGCGATCCTGGCGCTCCTGCTGTTCCGGCTGGTCTGGGGGCTGATCGGCAGCCAGACGGCGCGCTTCAGCCACTTCGTGAAGGGTCCGCGCGCGGTTCTCGCCTACGCCTGCGGGATGCTCCGCGCCGGGCGCGGCGGCAAGGAACCCGCGCCGGTCGTCGGGCACAACCCGATGGGCGGGCTGATGGTGCTGGCTCTGCTGGGGGCGCTGACGCTCCAGGCGGTGGCCGGCCTCTTCACCTCCGACGACATCCTGGTGGACGGGCCGCTGGTGGCGCTGGCATCGGGGAGTATGGTGGCGGGGTTCAGCACGCTGCACCGCATCCTGGCCGACGGAATCCTGATCCTGATCGGCGTGCATGTGCTGGCCGTGCTGGCCTATCTGCTGGTCAAGCGGGACAATCTGATCCGCCCGATGGTCACGGGGCGGAAGGCGATTCCGGCGGATGCGCCGGTCGAGTCGCCAAAGCGCCGTCCGGCCACTCTGGCCCTGGCGGTGTTGGCCGCGGCGGCGGGTCTGGTGGCGGCGGTGGTGCAGGCGGGCTGAGGCTCGCCGCAAGGGTCCTTCCCCGCGACCGGCGGGGAAGGACGTGTTTGCGGACCGGCCGGATCAGTCGGCGCGGTAGCGCTCGTGGCAAGCCTTGCAGGCGCCGCCCACGGCGGCGAACTGCTTGGCGGTGGCGGCCTTGTCGCCGGACGCCGCGGCGGCTTCCAGCCCCTTGGCGGCCGCCTCGTAGGCCTGGGCCTTGGCGGTGAAGTCGGCGTTGTTCGCCCAGATGTCGCCCTTGGCCTTGGTGTCGCCCTTGTCGCTGCCCGCGGGGAACAGGGTGGGGATCTGGGCGGCGAAGGCGCTCATGCGCTGGGCGGCCGGGCCGACCTGGGCGACCTTGTCGCTCCCCAGCAGGTCCTTGATCTCGGCCATCGCGTTCTTGCTGGTCTGGAAACCGTCCTTGCGCGCCTTGATCGAATCCTGGGCCATCGCCGTGCCGCCGACGAGGAGCAGGGCGGCCGTGGCGGCCAGCGTGACGCGGGTGAGCATGCAGATCCTCCGGATGATGGGTTTGATTAGAAAGAGGTAAGATACCCCGTCCGCGGCGCGGGCTGTCAAGCCGGGCCTGTGCGGTGCAGCATCCGGCCTTTGCGCCGAACGGCGCGTCCGCCAGCCGGGAAACCGCCCCGCTCAGGGAGTGATCGGCTTGCAAGAGCAATAAGGCGGAAGTAAGGTCCCGCGTCGCGTTCGCGCGGTCATACCAAGTTCTCACCCGAACCTTCCGCCACCTTCGTCATAGGGGCCAGTACGCCATGTCGATCATCGCGTCCCGTCTGTCGCGCATCAAGCCCTCGCCGACCATCGCCGTCACCCAGAAAGCCCGCGAGCTTGCGGCGGCCGGTCGCGACGTCATCGGCCTCGGCGCCGGCGAGCCGGACTTCGACACCCCCGACAACATCAAGGACGCCGCCATCAAGGCCATCCAGGCCGGCGACACCAAGTACACCGCCGTGGACGGCACGCCCGCGCTGAAGAAGGCCATCTGCGCCAAGTTCCAGCGCGAGAACGGCCTGACCTACGCGCCCGACCAGATCACGGTCGGCGTCGGCGGCAAGCAGGTGCTGTACAACGCCCTGATGGCGACGCTGAACTCCGGCGACGAGGTCATCATCCCGGCCCCCTACTGGGTGTCCTACCCGGACATGGTGGAGCTGGCGGAAGGCACGCCGGTCTTCGTCTCCTGCCCGGCCGAGCAGGGCTTCAAGCTGCAGCCCGCCGACCTGGAGAAGGCGATCACGCCGAAGACCAAGTGGCTGATCCTGAACTCCCCGTCCAACCCGTCGGGCGCCGCCTACACGCGCGACGAGATGAAGGCCCTGACCGACGTGCTGGTGAAGCACCCGCAGGTCTGGGTGATGACCGACGACATGTACGAGCACCTGCTCTACGACGGCATCGAGTTCGTGACCCCGGCCCAGGTCGAGCCGGCGCTGTACGACCGCACGCTGACCGTCAACGGCGTGTCGAAGTCCTACGCCATGACCGGCTGGCGCATCGGCTACGCCGGCGGCCCGAAGGCGCTGATCAAGGCGATGGGCGTGATCCAGAGCCAGTCGACCTCCAACCCGACCTCGATCGCCCAGGCGGCCGCCGTCGAGGCGCTGAACGGTCCGCAGGACTTCATCAAGGAGCGCGCCGCGGTGTTCGCCCAGCGCCGCGATCTGGTGGTGTCGATGCTGAACCAGGCCAAGGGCATCTCCTGCCCGAAGCCGGAAGGCGCCTTCTACGTCTACCCGTCCTGCGCCGGCACCATCGGCAAGACGACGCCGGACGGCAAGGTGATCGAGACCGACGAGGATTTCGTCACCTACCTGCTGGAGTCGGAAGGTGTCGCGGTCGTCCAGGGTTCGGCCTTCGGCCTCGCCCCGCACTTCCGCATCTCCTACGCGACCAGCACCGAGGCTCTGGAAGAGGCCTGCAAGCGCATCCAGCGCGCCTGCGGCAATCTGAAGGCCTGATCCGCCTGAAGGACTGATTTCCGGCGGTTGCGACCGGCGGAAAAGGAAGAGGGGGCCACAAGGCCCCCTCTTTTCGTTTGTGTACTGCTGATTTTATGCGCCGCGGTCGACGCCCGCGGCCTGCAGGGCCGGCGCGGCGTCCTTGGCCGATACCAGCCGCAGGACCAGGGCGCCCGCCGTCGCGGACAGGATCGACCCGGCGAAGACGCCCACCTTCACCGCGTCGCCCAGCTCCGGCGAAGTCGGGAAGGCCAGCGCGCCGATGAACAGGCTCATGGTGAAGCCGATGCCGCACAGCAGGGCGACGCCGTAGAGCTGTGCGGTGGTGGCTCCCGCTGGCATGCCGGCGAAGCCGAGCCGGATCGTCAGCCAGGCGGTGCCGAACACGCCGACCATTTTGCCAAGGAACAGACCGAGCGCGATGCCCAGCGGCAGCGAGCCGGTGAGGATCGAGGGACTCATGCCGGCGAAGGACACGCCCGCGTTGGCGAAGCCGAAGACCGGGACGATCAGGAAGGCGACCCAGGGGTGGATGCCATGCTCCAGCCGGAGCAGCGGCGCGTGCGGGTCCGCCGCTGCGCCGGAAGCGGGACGCAGCGGGATGGTCAGCGCCAGGGTCACGCCGGCCAGCGTCGCGTGCACGCCCGACAGCAGAACCGCGCCCCACAGGCCCGCGCCCAGGACCAGATAGGGCAGGAGGGTGCGCACGCCGAACCGGTTCAGGCCGATCAGCGCCGCCAGGAGCAGCGCCGCCACGCCGAGCGCCGGCAGGGAAAGGTCGGCGGTGTAGAACAGGGCGATGATGATGACGGCACCCAGATCGTCGATGATCGCCAGGGCCGTCAGGAAGATCTTGAGCGAGACCGGAACGCGCGGCCCGAGCAGCGACAGCACGCCGAGCGCGAAGGCGATGTCGGTCGCCGCCGGGATGGCCCAGCCGTTGACCGTGGCCGGGTTGCCGGCGTTGAAGGCGAGATAGACCAGCGCCGGCACCAGCATGCCGCCCGCCGCCGCGACACCGGGCAGGACGCGGCACGACCAGGTGGACAACTGGCCGTCCAGCATCTCCCGCTTGATCTCCAGCCCGACCAGCAGGAAGAAGATCGCCATCAGCCCGTCGTTGATCCAATGGCCGATGCTGAGCCCGAGAACGTAGGTGTGCAGCGTGTCGAAATAGGCGGTGGACAGGGGGGAGTTCGCCACCACCAGAGCCAGCGCCGCGGCGACCATCAGCAGGATGCCGCCCGAGGCCTCGTTGCTCATGAACTCCCTGATGAAGGCTGCCGGGCGCCGGCCGGCGGGTTGCCTGTGAGCATCCATGGCGCTTGTTTCCTTTCCTGGTTCGTCGGTCCTGATCGGCCGGAAGAACGGAGTTGTCGTGGAGTTCGTGAAGACGCAATTTGTGAAAAGAATGTGGCGTCATGGCGGCTTCGCCATGACGCCATCGCAGGTTTCTTATCAGCTGCGCGTCATTTTCAGTCGCGCGTCATCACATTCAGTCGCGCGTCATCACATGAAGAATTTTGTGATGAGGACGTAGAGCGTCAAGCCAATCAGGCCGATGGTTCCACCCCAGGCCCAGGCGAACTGGAACTTGCTCGGCAGCAGATCGCGCTCGAAATCGCTGGTGAAGTTGTCCTTGACCGCCTTGATGGTCAGCCAGAACAGGACCGGCGAGAAGACCAGGGCCATGACCGAGGCGAGCTGGACCACGAAGATCGGCTCGGGCAGGCCGTAGACCACCGCGATGCCGGCGACCAGCCACGTCACCTGCATGCCGCGGTACAGCAGCTTGCGGATCGCCGCGGTGTCCCAGTCGCGCTTCAGACGGACCACGCATTCCTCGAACAGGCGGGCCTGACCGTCGAAGTAGGTGAAGACGGTGGAGAACAGCGCGGCCACGCCGCCGGCGATGATGACCGGGAAGATCCACGCGCCGAAGGTGTCGGTGTAGATGCTGGCGATGGTCACGCCCATCTCCGAACCCTTGGGCACCAGACCCTGCGGGTGCAGCACGACGGCGCCGACGATCAGGAAGATCATGCCCGACAGCATCGAGATGACGTAGCTGATATTCATGTCGCGCTTGAACAGGATCAGGCTGTTCTTCATGTAGTTGGGATCCATGTGCACGGTGTGCCCCTGGGTCCGCATCTCGTTGACCTTGACCATGCCGGCCTTCTTGTCGACGGCCCAGTTCGACTGCATGGGCGCGACTTCCAGCGTGGTCGGGAAATAGCCGAACATGGCGCCGAACAGCATCATCGACCCGATCGGCGGCAGGGTCGGCAGCAGGCGCGACAGATACTCGCCCGGCGGCGGCGCCTGGAGCGCGAAGGCGACGAAGCAGGACACGGCGAAGACGATGATGAGGATCTTGCAGATGCCCTCCACCGCCTTGTAGCTGCCCATCCACAGGATGCCGACGGTCAGCAGCAGGATGGCCACCGCCCAGAGCTGCATCGACATGAAGGGGAAGGCCGCCCACATCAACGCCGCACAGCCGAGCGCGCGGCCAGCGATGCCCACGGTGTTGGCGAAGCCCTGGAAGATCATGAACCACAGCGGCCAGGTGCCGACGCGGTGATAGGCGTTGATGATGGATTCGCCCTTCACCATCGTGTAGCGATGGGCGAATTCGAAGGCGCAGTATTTGATGATGTAGGCGGCCAGGATCACCCACAGCAGGTCGTAGCCGTACAGCGCCCCGGCGGTCGGCGCGTGCATGATGTGGCTGGCGCCGATGCCGGTCATCGCCGCGGCGATGCCGGGACCCATGGCCTTCCAGGTGTCCATGAAGCCGGTGCCGGGGGCATCCAGCCGGATGACCTTCTTGGTGCTTCCGTTCGCGGCGGTGCCGCCATAGAGGCCATCGGCGTCGATGGCCGCGCTGTTCGTCGAGCTGACGCTCATTCCCGTTCCTCCCTAGGATTGGCCTGTCGATTGGCGTCGGGCCGTTCGAGAAATTTTCGGCCCGGTTCCGTCCGGCTCCTTTTCCGATCCGTGCTTTGCTGCAGGGGCTGGTTTCCTACACGCCATAGTTTGGTATGCCAAATATCAGCGATGTGTAGGAAAAAAATCTGGCGGGGAGGGACGTTTTTCAGACTCAGAAAAAATGAGACAATCGGGGACTAAAACCGGCTCTACCCATATCGTCTATGATCAATGCGTGAGTCATGAAAAGGAATTCATGATCAAGTCGGCCGGTTGCGCAGGGTATTTGATACGTCCATATGTCGGTGGACTCAGCGAGCTTGGGCCACACGCTGCGTCGCCTCCCAAAAGGCTGTCCCTGTTGAGTCAGGGGCAGCCTTTTCTTGTCTCAGTATTATGGGTATGAATTTTTTTGGTATCTTTATGGATGAAAACCGATGGCCATGCTCGCCAAAATCCGCGGCGACGATGGCGCGGGAGACGCATCATCTAGGTTTTTAATCCATGGTCTGCCCAAATTTTAAAGCCGCTCCACTCCGCGCGGATTTATGTGGTTTGCCGCCCTGTGAAAAAAGCGCGGGTCCTGCGGAACGGAAAGCATCTATGCTGAAGGGCAAGGCGAGCGGGAAGCCGTGCAACGCGCGCCGGTCAATCTGTTGTCGGGGCGTTGCCTCAGAGGATTGCGCTGCCCGAAGCCGGCACGCCGACCAGTTTGTGCGGGAGCTTCCATGGTTCTGGAACCAATCTCACTCGCCGTGGCGCTGTGCCTCGCCACCTTCGCCGCGACCGGCATTGCCTCCGTACTGACCGCGGTATGGGAAAGCCACCGGGATCCGGGCACCCTTCTCGCTCCCGTGCGACCCTGGGGGCGTCCGGCCAACATGAACCGGCCTCCCCGCGGAACCCGCCGTCATCTGTGGATTGCAACGGAAACGGTGGACTGAAGCCGTGTCGGTGTGACAGCGCCGAAAGACGAAAAACGCGCCGATTTGAACGACACTGGAATCAGAAAGGGCCGCGACTGGATCGCGGCCCTTTCGTCGTCCGGTGTTGTCCGGATGTCCGCAAGGCATGTTCACAGGACGCCGTACAGACGGGACTTCTCGCACCAGGCTTCCATGAAGGACTTGAATGCCTGCAGGAAAGTTGAACCCTTCGTGCCGTTCTGGTTGGCGTGAAGATGGGTTGCAGTCGCGTAGGTCATGATCATCTCCATCGTTCGATGAAGATAAAGTATCCTGGTATACCTAATACCAGAAGCGCAATCGATGCATCGCTCGCTTGCCATCATCACATGGCGGGTTATGAAGACTTGCTTAATGTTTGGTGTGCTGATTCATCGTTAGGCTGATATTCTTTCTCCGGTCTTGCGCCTGAACGATCGCCACGCGCCTTCCGGCCATGACAAAGGGGCCGGAGGACGCTCCTCCGGCCCCGTGCACCCACACACCGCCGCTTATGGTGCGGCCAGCGTCTCCTTGCGGATCTCCACCGCCTTGTCGGCGGCCTTGCCGGTCAGCTCCTGCAGCCGTTCGAAGCTCCAGGTGAAGGTGCCGACGCCGAGCGACAAGGAGCGCAGCTCGACGATCAGGTCGTGCATCTCGGCCTGCGGCAGATAGGCCTTCACCTCGTCCCAGCCCTGCCAGCCGGGGCGCGCGTCGTAGCCGAGGATCTGCCCGCGCCGCCCGCTGACCAGCCGCTGCACCTTCGAGGTGAAGTCGCTGGGCACGGCGATGGAGACGGTCAGGATCGGCTCCAGCAGCACCGGCTCGCAGGACGGCAGCGCCTCGGTCATCGCCTGCCGCGCCACCGTCTTGAAGGCCATCTCGGAGCTGTCCACGGCGTGGAACTGCCCGCCGGTCAGCCGCACCGCGAAATCCACCACGGGGAAGCCCAGCGGCCCGCGCACCGCGTAATCGCGCACGCCGGTTTCCACCGCCGGGATGAACTGGCGCGGCACGACGCCGCCGACGATGCCATCCTCGAACTGGAAGCCGGTGCCGCGGGGCAGCGGCTTGACCTCGACATGGATGTCGGCGAACTGGCCGTGGCCGCCGGTCTGCCGCTTGAAGCGGGCGTGGTGGGCGGTGCCCTTGCGGATCGACTCGCGGTAGGGCACCTGCGGCGGCACGCCTTTGACCGAGACGTTGAACTTGTTGCGCAGCCGGTCCATGGCGATCTGGAGATGGATGTCGCCCTGGCCCCACAGCACCAGCTCGCCGGTGTCGGTGGACTGGTCCAGCTTCAGCGACGGGTCCTCCTCGACCAGCTTCTGGATGGCCGCGGTCAGCTTCACCTCGTCGTTGCGATTCTGGGCGTGCAGGGCGAGGCCGAAGACGGGCGGCGGCAGCTCCGGCCACAGCGCCGACCGGCCGGCGTTGCCCTTGTCGGTCAGCAGGTCGCCGGTCGCCGCCTTGTCGAGCCGGCCGAGCGCCACCACCTCGCCGGCCGCCGCCTGGGACAGCTTCTCCTGGTTGTGGCCCATCATGCGGAAGACGCCGGACACCCGCTCCCCGCCCAGCGTCATGCCGTCGTTGACGGTGCCGCGCCAGACCCGCGCGAGGCTGATCTTGCCGGCGTGCGAGCCGTTCAGCGTCTTGAAGACCTGGGCGGCCACCGTGGCATCCGCCGGGATGCCGGCGCGCTCCGCCGAGGTGGCGACGTCCGGCCCCTCGTGGCGCAGTACCTTCAGCAAACGGCGGATGCCGTTGTCGTTCTCCGCAGAGCCGAAGAAGACCGGGACGATCAGGTCGTCGGCCAGCTCGCTGGCCAGCCGGTCATAGACCTCCTGCGTGTCGGGGGCGACGTCCTCCAGCAGCTTTTCCAGCAAGGCGTCGTCGTAGTCGGCCACCGCCTCCAGCATCTCCTGCCGAGCCTCGTGCTCGCGATCCTTCAGGCTGTCGGGGATCTGGACGAGGTTGGACGGCTTGTGAGGGTTGAAGTGCCAGGCGCGCTCGCTGACCAGATCGACAAAGCCGGTGATCTTGCCGCCCTCGCGGATCGGCACCTCGCGCAGCACCAGCTTGCGCGCCGACACCGCCTGATAGGCCTGCACCACGTCGCGCACCCGCAGGTCGCCCAGGCTGTCCACCTTGTTGATGAACAGCAGGTGGGGGATGCGGTTGTCGTCGAGGAACTTGAACAGGGGGGCGAGCAGCACGGCTTTTTCCGGCACCGCCTCGGCCACGATCACGGCGACGTCCGCCACCATCAGGGCGCTCTGCGTCTCGCAGGCCAGTTCCACCGAGCCGGGGCAGTCGAGCACGCTCCAGCGCTCGCCCAGGAACTCGAAGGAGGCGACGTTGACCTCGACGCTCATCTGCCGGGCCTTGGCCTCGGGGGAGCTGTCGCCGACCGCGTTGCCGTCGCGGACGCTGCCCTTGCGCGTGGTCGCCCCGGCGGCGGACAGCAGGCTTTCCAGAAGCGATGTCTTGCCGCTGAGATAGGGGCCGACCAGCGCAGCGCAGCGGGCCGTCTGGATCTGAGTATGGGGCATGCACACCTCCCGTATGGCGTCTTCCCGAGTGGGCATCGGCCGGAACGCCGGGTGGCCTGGGTGGGCCGGGTGGGACGCTGTGGCCGGAATCACCGGCGGCGCGCATGGCCCTGACAGGGTGCCGGACTGGTCCGGTGCTTTAAAAACAGTGCCTTTTCAAGGTTATGGTCCACCCGTGGCGGGGGACCTGTCGATGGAAAAAAGGGGCGGCATGACGTCACGCCGCCCCCGCTGGGGTGTCATTCCTTAGGGCGGTCCGTCGGCGTAGGGCGCCAGGGCCGCCGCGACCACCCGGTGGACGGGTGTCGGCACCCCCAGCTCCGACCCCAGCTGCACCACCGCCCCGGACAGCCAGGGCAGTTCCAGCCGCCCGCCCCGCGTCAGGTCGTTCAGCATGGACGAGGTCATGGCGGGCGGCAGGCCGTCGAGCAGCGCCTCGACGCGGGCGACGATTCCGGTGCCCAGATCGATGTCGCGGGCGCGGGCCAGCCGGGCGACCTCCGCCACCGCGTCCAGAAACAGGGCGCGGCTTTCCGGAACGCGGCGGATCACCCCTGCGGGCTGGCGGGTCAGGGCGGTGACCCCGCTGAAGGGTGCCAGGAAGGCGAACTTCTCCCACTGCGCGCGCAGGATCGCCGCGGACAGCACCGCCTCGAACCCGGCCGCCTCAGCCAGCGCGTGGAAAGCGGTCAGCCGGGGGGAGGGGCGCCCATCCAGCTCTCCGTAGGTCAGGCGGGCCAGCGTCCCGGTGTGGCGGATCACGCCGGGGGCGGCGATGGTGGCGCCGATGTGGGCGACACCGCCCGCCACATGCTCCCGCCCCAGGATCTGGCACAGCGTGTCCATCCCAGTGACGCCGTTTTGCACGGTGACGACCACGGTGCCCGGCTTCACCAGGGGGCGGCAGGCCTCCGCGGCGCGGTCGGTGTCCCACAGCTTGACGGCAAACAGCACGAGGTCCACCGGCCCGACCTCCGCCGGGTCGTCGGTCGCGCGGACGTCGGTCAGATGCAGGGGTGCGGCCTCGCTCTCGATGCGCAGACCGTCGCGGCGGATGGCTTCCAGATGCCGGCCGCGGGCGATGAAATGCACCTCGGCTCCGTGGGTCGCCGCGAGGCGTGCGCCGAAATAGCCGCCGACCGCGCCCGCCCCCATGATTGCGATGCGCATGCGTTGCTCCTCCCAAATGCGGTCCGGGCCGGCGCGCACCGTTGGATGGAGCCGATCGATCGGCGGAGGCCGGGCGGGCCTTTGGTGCCGGACGCTGGGGACAGTGTGGCCCGCGCGGAACTTTGCGGCAATAGGCCGCAGGATTGCGGATTGCCGGAGGCCGACTTTCTTTCGACAGTGGGCGAACCGATCGGCGCCCTTTTCCGCATGACGTTCCCGCATTGGCCGGTCCGGGGGATTTGCCATGAGCGCCTTCGTCCGAGTGCCGCCGCTCCGGGTCCTATGGGGCTTGCTGACCGCCCTTCTGATCGTAGCGCTCCACCCCGCGGGTGTGCACGCGCAGCCCGGCGATCCGGAGCGGGAGCAGGTCCGCGCCGTCGCGCTGAAGGCGGCGGAGCTGATCGCCGCCCAGGGGCTGGAGGCGGCGGCGGCGGCGTTCAACCGCGACGGGGAGTTCAAGCACGGGGCGCTCTACGTCACGGTCATCGACTTCGCCGGGGTGTGGAAGGTCTATCCGCCGCGGCCCGCCGGGGTCGGGGTCAGCGTGATCAACGTGAAGGACCCCGATGGGCGCGACATCGTCCGTGACATCCTGTCGGTGGCGCGGGACTCGGGCGAGGGCTGGGTGGAGTACCGCTGGCTGAACCCGGCCAGCGACCGGATCGAGCCGAAAACCACCTTCGTGAAGCGGGTGCCGGGCCAGGATCTGGTCGCCTATGTCGGGCTGTACCATTGACGCCGTGGGGCCGCGCGTTCGGGCCGCTCGATACCGATGCCCGATCCCGATGCCCGATCCCGATGCTTGATACGGATGCGGTTGCGGCGCACATCTTGACCCGCACCGGGCGCGCCCAAGCTTGTCGGGGAGGCCTTCACGGCATGCCGGGGCATGCGGGTTGCGCAGGGCTGCTTTTTAGAAAGTTTCTAAAGTAGGGTCTTTACCCGGGGCGCAGCGGGGCGTAGCCTCGATTGCAGCCAAGAATGGAAGACAACCCCTCGGAGGATTGAGAAACCATGCAGATCGACATCGGGATCGCGGAAGCCGACCGCAAGGCCATTGCCGAAGGCCTGAACAACGTGCTTGCCGACACCTTCGCCCTGTACCTGAAGACGCATTCCTTCCACTGGAACGTCACGGGGCCGATGTTCAACACGCTCCACACCATGTTCATGACCCAGTACACGGAGCTGTGGACTGCCCTGGACGAGGTGGCGGAGCGCATCCGCGCCCTCGGCTATCCGGCGCCGGGCAGCTTCTCGCAGTTCACCAAGCTCGCCTCGATCAAGGAGGAGCAGGGCGTTCCGAACGCCCAGGAGATGCTGCGCCAGCTCGTCGAGGGGCATGAGGCCGTCGCCCGCACCGCCCGGAAGGTCTTCCCGACCGCCGAGGAGGCCAACGACCAGCCGACCGCCGACCTGCTGACCCAGCGCCTGCAGATCCACGAGAAGACCGCCTGGATGCTGCGCTCCATGCTGGAGTAGTCGGCACCGCCCAGCGGCCTGCGATTCGATGGGGCGCTGTCCTTCGGGGCGGCGCCCCGTCCTTTTGGGGCCGGACAAAAGAACAGGGGACGAAACAACAGGGTGGGGCTGCGCGTTCTCCTGGGATGTCCGATGGACGCGGGAGAGGGCGCCATGGCCTCCTACAATTTCGACCGGACGCGGGGAGCGGACCGGGCGGCGACGGGCGCGCAGGACGCGCTGCTGCTGGCCGCAAGGCTGCTGATCGGAGCGATCTTCGTGGAAAGCGGCTTCGGCAAGCTGATGAATCTCGGCGGCTTCGCTGAAAGTCTGGGCGGGCAGGGGCTGCCGATGCCGATGCTGCTGGCCGCGCTGGGCGGTGCGGTGGAGTGCTTCGGCGGGCTGGCCGTGGTGCTGGGAGCCTGGACGCGGCTGGCCGCCGCGGCGTTGGTCCTCTTCACCATCATGGCGACGCTGATCGCTCACCGCTACTGGACCTACCCGCCGGAGGCCCAGGGGATGCAGCGCATCCAGTTCATGAAGAACCTCGCCATCATCGGCGGCTTCCTCGCGCTGATCGCCTCCGGGGCCGGGCGGTTCAGCGTCGATGGGATGATGAACCGGCGCTGACCAACCGGGGCGGTAAGAGGGGACCGGTCGCCCGGCCCCCGCCAACAGTTTACCAATTGCCCGCCGGGCTCGGCTCGCCCTCGTGGTGGGCCAGCCAGCGCTCGGCCTCCAGGGCGGCCATGCAGCCCATCCCGGCGGCGGTGACGGCCTGCCGGTAGATCTTGTCCTTCACGTCGCCCGCGGCGAAGACGCCCGGCACGTTGGTGGCCGTCGAGTCGGGGGCGGTGACGATGTAGCCTTCGGAGTCGGTCTCCACCTTGCCCTGGAAGACGGCGGTGGCCGGGACATGGCCGATGGCGACGAAGACGCCGGCCACCGGGATCACCCGCTCCTCGCCCGACTTCACGTTCTTCACGCGCACGCCGGTGACGCCGCGCGGGTTGCCCAGCGAGCCGTCGCCCTCGCCGACGATCTCCTCGACGACGCTGTCCCAGACCACCTCGATCTTGGGGTTGCGGAACAACCGGTCCTGCATGATCCGCTCGGCGCGGAAGCTGTCGCGGCGGTGGATGACCGTCACCTTGGAGGCGTGGTTGGTGAGGTACAGAGCCTCCTCCACCGCGGAGTTGCCGCCGCCGATCACTGCGATTTCCTTGCCGCGGAAGAAGAAGCCGTCGCAGGTGGCGCAGGCCGACACGCCGAAGCCGCGGTAGATCTCCTCGCTGGAGATGCCCAGCCAGCGCGCCTGCGCGCCGGTCGCGATGATGACGCTGTCGGCGGTGTAGGTGTCGCCCGAGTCGCCCTTGCAGACGAAGGGGCGCTGGCTGAAGTCGACGTCGGTGATCAGGTCGAAGACCATCTTGGTCCCGACATGCTCGGCCTGCTTCTGCATCTGCTCCATCAGCCACGGCCCCTGGATGGGGTCGGCGAAGCCGGGATAATTCTCGACGTCGGTGGTGATCATGAGCTGGCCGCCCGGCTGCATGCCCTGCACCATCAGCGGCTGCAGGTTGGCGCGCGCCGCGTAGATGGCCGCGGTGTAGCCGGCAGGACCGGCGCCGATGATGAGAACCTTGGTGTGGTGGGTGCTGGGCATCGCTCTGTCCGTCACGATCTGGTCTGGTGCGGACCATAGGGCCGCGCCGAACATATGGTCCAGATCTGGCGCGCTGTCATCGGAAAGCCTGCCATGCCGGCCCATCATGGGGACGATGTTTCACCCCGACCGCCCGGGGAATGCCCCTCAATAGTGGGCCGGCGCGGCGCCCTTGCGGTTCTTCAGCCAGGCGCCGACGCGGTGGCGCCACTGCTCGTGCCAGATGTAGACGCTGTTGCGGACCCAGTTCATCTGCACGGCGCGGCGCCGGCCCTCGAAGGAATGGTGCCCGTGCCAGGAGGTGTCGGAGCGGCGGAAGCACAGCAGCGTGCCCTCGTCCGGCGGCACCTCGGCGGCGTAATCCTCCAGGTTCGGGCTGCGCAGCACGCGCAGGCGCCCGCCCGACGCCTCCCAGGGCGGGTTCATGTAGATCAGGACGGTGACGATCTTGCTGGCCGAATCGGGGTGGATCTTGCCGTCGGTCGCCCGGCACATGCCGCGGGCGGTGAACATGGTCGGGTAGCGCGACAGGTCCAGCCCGAACTTCTCCGAAAAGGCCTGGCAGACCGCCTCGCCGCGCAACTCCTCGATCAGGGCGTCGAAGGCCGGCCCCTGTGGGAAGACGCCCAGGGGGATGGAGCCGGGCTTGTCCACCTTGGGGTAGTCGCGGTGCAGCGTCTCCAGATGCTCCCGCTTCACGAAGCCGGGGACGCAGAGGAAGTCGAACGGCTCGTGCTGCAGCGGGGTGGCGCGGAAGCGGTCCAGATCCAGCAGGGAGGTGGGCATGGACATGGGGCGGTCTCCAGACGGCAGCAATTCAGGCCACGGGCGTGTCGGGGAAGGCCAGCTCGTGGCGCGCGCGCCATTCCGGGCCGACATAGTTCACGATGATCGACTTGCGGACGCCGCGGATCGGGCGCGGGGCGAAGCCATGCCACGTGTCCGTCGCGGGAACGAAGACCAATCCCCCATTGAAGGCGTAGGGCGCGCGGGTGACGACGGTGCGGGTGGCGTTCAGCACGTCGGTGCCCCAGTTGGCGCAGTCCGGCCCCTTGGAGAGGTAGATCAGCATCGTGAACTTCTTGACGCCGATGTCGGTGTGCGGCTCCAGCCAGAAGCCGTCGGTGTCCTGGCAGTATTCGATGCGCAGCGAGGTGCCGGCCAGATCGACGCCGCAGGTCCGCTCGATCGCCTCCGTCACCGCCCGGCGCTGGAAGGCCGTTGCGACCGCGTCGCAGACGGGATGCTCGGCCCGGCTGCGGGCGCAGAAATAGCTGCGGGTGGCGTTGTTGGTGTCCCGCTTGCCCATGGTGTCGCCAATCGGCGGCGGCGCCCAGGGCAAGGCGGCGATGCCGTCCGCGGCCTCGTCGGTGAGCGCGCGCGACAGCAGCCAGTGGCGGTAGGGGTCATCCTTGGTCGGGGCATCGTCCAGGGAGCGGATGAAGGCATCCTGGACCGCGTCAGGCGAAACCATGCGAAAAGATCCAATGCGTCCCAGCGGTAAAGGCGAATTACCATAGGGCGGCACACGCGCTAAATGAATTAGCGTTCATGAACCGTTTGACAGGATTCCTTCCTGAACAGCGCAAGCAAACAACAACACGCCGCGGCATCGCGAAGCGTGGTGCGCGCCGGATTTCAGGCGCCGTGCTTGGCACGGTGGGCCAGAAGGCGATGGCGCAACTCCTCGGCGACTTGCCGGGTGTCGTCCAATGTTGGGTGGGTCCAGTGTTCCAAGGCCCCGGTGAAGGGACGGGTGATGCCTTCCTTGTAGAGTTCTTCGTGGAAACTGCGGAACTTGGGCGAGCCGCCCTCCAGCTCGATCACATAGACCGGCTTTCCGGTGGAGCAGGCTTCCGAGGTCATGGACACGCTGTCGCAGGTCACCACCACCGCGTCGGCCAGACCGAGATAGGCGAAATAGGGATTCTCCCCCGTGCCGTCCCACACCTCCGCCGGCAGGCCGTTCAGGCGCGCGCGCAGGATCGCCTCGTTGTCGGCGCCGGTGCGGCGCGACGGGGTGACCATCAGCCCGGCTCCCTTGCTGCGGGCCAACTCCGACAGCTTCTCCGCGACGTCGCCCATGATGGTCGGGGTCAGGGCGTAGACGCCGTTGGTGCCGCCGATCAGCACGGCGACGCGCGGGTGCGGCAGGTCGGCGAGCCGGGGGGCGTGGCGCTGCGCGGCCTCGGCCAGCAGCTTGGGCGTCACCCGGTGCAGGGCGCCGCGGGTGGCCATCACGTTGGGGCCGCGCAGCCGGTCGTGTCGGGGCACCACGACGAGGCCGAAATGGCGTGGATTGATCTGCGGGTCCTGGATGTAGACGGTGAAGGTCCGCCCGCGCGACTGCTTGCTGGCGGCCAGCAGCGGCGCGATGGCCTGGCGACCCGAGCCGATCATCAGGTCGGGCCAGGGCGCGCGGATGGGATCGCCCTCCGGCCCGGCGGCAAAGCGGTTGCCCAGCCGCAGGAAGGGGCTGAGCTGACGCCACGGGCTGCGCAGCCGCACGCGCTTCACGACGGGAGTGAGGCCCAGCGCCTCGGCAAGGCCGATGCACTGGTTTTCCATGCCGGGCTTGCCGTCCGACACGACCCAGCAGGTAAGGGAACCGGAAAGAGAGGAATGCATCGTCACACGAATGGTTTGGGGATGCGGCTGGTTGTCGCGTCTGGGTGGGCGTCGGGGCCGGATACATCGATAGAAAGTTTTTCCACCAACGCCGATACGGGTTTCTTGCTTGGCGTGGATGGCTTCGCCGTGTAATATCCTTTCTTCAAATCACCCCCGGAGCGACCGAGCAAACCATGCGGCGGGTCAAACTCGACCGAATTGACCGGCGGATTTTGCGCGACCTGCAAAATGACGGCCGGATGACCAACGTAGAACTCGCGAGGCGTGCCGGCATCTCTGCCCCTCCGTGTTTGCGGCGTGTCCGCGCCTTGGAAGAGGCGGGCTTCATCCGCGGCTATCACGCCGACATCAACCCCGACGCGCTCGGGTTCGGTGTCACCGTGTTCGCCCAGGTTGGCCTGTCCAGCCAAGCTGAAGTGGACCTAAAGAAATTCGAGGAACTCGTCAACTCCTGGCCCATGGTGCGTGAATGCAACATGCTGGCGGGCGAGTATGATTTCCTGCTGAAGATCGTGGCGGAGGACTGGGACGACTACCAGCGCTTCCTGACCACGAAGCTGACGGCGGCGCCCAACGTGGCGCACGTCAAGTCGGCCCTGTCGATCCGCACGTCGAAGCACACCCCCGGTGTGCCGATCGACGTCGATTCGCCGGACATCCCCGACTCACTGGAGGATGACGACGAGGAGGACGAGGGCGAGTCCTCGACCCGAGTGGCGCGCCGCTGACGCGGCGCCGCACCGACGCGATGCCTTTTCCGGGACAGCCGGCACCGTACCCCGCGCATGGGATGTGGTGTCGGCTGTTCGCGTTTCGGGAACGCGGCCCTCGCGCAATTTTGTAACGCCGAGCGTTTCCGAAAATGGATTCCTGCCCGTCTTCGCACGTGCGATGCTTTCCACGGCGAAGGTGATAAACTTGCGCGCAACCGACTATGCCGATATTGCCCGTGACCGGGAGACGATGATGGCCTCACCCCGACGCCGTGCCCTTCCGCCGCGCCTTTTCCTGCCGACGCTGGCGCTCGCCGCCGCTTTGGCCTTGCCGCCCCTGCTCGGCTCCCCGCCGGCGGTGGCGGCCACGCCGGGCGTCCATGCGGAGGAGATCGTCCGCTTCCCCTCGCTCGACGCCGACCTGACCAGTGGCGCCCCGACGCCCCTGACCGGGCGCTTCCTGCGCCCCAGGGCCGACGGCCCCTATCCCGCCGTCGTCCTGCTGCATGGCTGCAGCGGCCTCTATGCGAAGACCGGGCGGGTGGCCTCCCGGCACATCGACTGGGCGCTGACGCTGCGCGAGCAGGGGTACGCGGTGCTGATGGTCGACAGCTTCGGCCCGCGCGGCGTGGCGGAGGTCTGCACGGTGAAGGACCGCCCTGTCCGGGCGACGGAGGAGCGCAAGCGCGACGCCTGGGCGGCGCTGGCCTATCTGCGCGCGCGCAGCGACGTCGACAGCGACCGGATCGCCCTGATGGGCTGGTCGCAGGGGGCGGGCACCGTGCTGGCCGCCTATGGGCCGGGCGGGCAGGGGAATGGCTTCCGCGCCGCCATCGCCTTCTATCCCGGCTGCCGGACGCCGCTGAGCGACACCGATTGGCAGCCGGAAGGGCCGTTGCTGATGCTGCTGGGCGGCAAGGACGAATGGACCCCGGCCGAGCGCTGCCTGGAACTGGCGAGCCGCGAGCCGGTGAAGGAGCGCACCGAGGTGGTGGTCTATCCCGACGCCCATCACGGCTTCGACTCCCCCCATGCGCCGCTGCGCAAGCGCCGCAATCTGGCGACCGCCCCGGCGGGCGAGGCGACGGTCGGCACCGACGAGTCCGCCCGCAAGGATGCCATCGAACGGGTCAGCGCCTTCCTGGCGGAGCGGCTGCGGGGCTAGCAGGCTGTTCCAGGGATGAAACAAAGGATGAAAACAAAGCGCCCCGCACCGGTTGTCGGTGCGGGGCGTTTCGGTTCGCGGTCGGTGGCGGGGCCGCGCCTTGCGAACCGGCCCCTGAAGCTTGAACCCGCGCTTACTTGAAGGCGACGGTGACGATCTCGTAGACCTTGGAACCGCCCGGCGTGGAGACTTCCACGCTGTCGCCGACCGACTTGTTGATCAGCGCGCGGGCCAGCGGCGCCTGGATGGACAGCATGCCGTTCTTGATGTCGCTCTCGTCCTGGCCGACGATCTGGTAGGTGATCTCCTCGTCGGTGTCCTCGTCCGCGAGCGTGACGGTGGCGCCGAACTTCACCGAACTGCCGGACAGCTTCGTCGGGTCGATGACCTCGGCGCGGCTGATCTTGTCCTCCAGCTCCGCGACGCGGCCCTCGATGAAGCTCTGGCGTTCACGCGCGGCGGTGTATTCGGCGTTCTCCGACAGGTCCCCGTGCTCACGCGCCTCGGCGATCGCCTTGATGACGTTGGGCCGTTCGACAGTCTTGAGGTGCTTCAACTCCTCTTGCAGGCGGTTGTATCCCGCCGCAGTCATTGGAACTTTTTCCATCGTTCAATCCATCACCATGCCGACGCAGCGCCCTGGGAAAGCTACGGCGCGGCGGAGGAGGTCCGCCGCGCCGTAAACCGTCCTAATAGGAACCGCTAAGGTACGACTGCAACGGCGCGACTTCAAGGCTGCCGTTCCGGAGTGCGGCAATCGCTTCCACCGCCGCGCGTGCACCGGCCATGGTGGTGTAGTAAGGCAGGTTGTAGGTCAGCGCCGTGCGCCGCAGGCTGAAGCTGTCGGACAGGGCCTGCGCGCCGTCCGTGGTGTTGATGACCAGATGCACCTCGCCGTTGATCATCGCGTCGACGATGTGCGGCTGGCCTTCCACCACCTTGTTGATCGACTCCGCCGGGACGCCGGCCTGGCGCAGCGCCGCCGCGGTGCCGGTGGTCGCCAGGACGCGGAAGCCCATGGCGTGCAGCTTCTGCCCGATCTGCACGGCCGACGGCTTGTCGCGCTCCTTCACCGAGATGAAGACGGTGCCCTGGACCGGCAGGGTGACGCCGGCGCCGAGCTGCGACTTGGCGAAGGCCAGCGCGAAGTTGTGGTCGAGGCCCATCACCTCGCCCGTCGACTTCATCTCCGGGCCGAGCACGATGTCGACGCCGGGGAAGCGGGCGAAGGGGAACACGGCCTCCTTCACGGCGGTGTGCGGCGGGGTCGGGCCGTTCAGCGTGAAGTCGGCCAGCTTCTCGCCGGCCATGACGCGGGCGGCGACCTTGGCGATGGCGGTGCCGGTGGCCTTGGCGACGAAGGGCACCGTGCGGCTGGCGCGCGGGTTGACCTCCAGGATGTAGACCGTGCCGTCCTTGACCGCGAACTGGACGTTCATCAGGCCGACGACGTGCAGGGCGCGGGCCAGCGCCTCGCCCTGGCGGCCGATCTCGGCGATGGTCTCGGCGGGCAGCGAGTAGGGCGGGAGCGCGCAGGCCGAGTCGCCGGAATGGATGCCGGCCTCCTCGATGTGCTCCATGATGCCGGCGATGTAGACCTGGCCGGTGGCGTCGGCCACCACGTCCACGTCCACCTCGATGGCGTCCTGCAGGTAGCTGTCGATCAGCACCGGGTTCTTGCCCGACACCTTCACGGCGTTGCCCATGTAGCGCTTGAGCCCGGCCATGTCGTGGACGATCTCCATGGCGCGGCCGCCCAGCACGTAGGACGGGCGGATGACCACCGGGAAGCCGATCCGCGCGGCGACCGTCTCCGCCTCCTCCAGCGACCGGGCGAGGCCGTTGGCCGGCTGGAGCAGGTCGAGCTGGTGCAGCAGCTTCTGGAAGCGCTCACGGTCCTCGGCGAGGTCGATGGCGTCCGGCGAGGTGCCGAGGATCGGGATGCCGGCCTTCTCCAGCGCGTCGGCCAGCTTCAGCGGGGTCTGGCCGCCGAACTGCACGATGCAGCCGAGCACCGTGCCGTTGCGCTGCTCGACGCGGACCAGCTCGATCACGTCCTCGGCGGTCAGCGGCTCGAAATACAGGCGGTCGGCGGTGTCGTAGTCGGTGGAGACCGTCTCCGGGTTGCAGTTGACCATGATGGTCTCGATGCCGGCCTCGCGCAGGGCGTAGACGGCGTGGACGCAGCAATAGTCGAACTCGATGCCCTGGCCGATGCGGTTCGGCCCGCCGCCCAGGATGACGACCTTCTTCTTCTCGGTCGGGTCCGATTCGCACTCGGCGGCACCCGTGCCGTCGGTCTCGTAGGTCGAGTACATGTAGGGCGTGCGCGAGGCGAACTCGGCGGCACAGGTGTCGATGCGCTTGAAGACCGGCGTGACCCCGGCGGCGCGGCGGGCCTCGGCGACCTCGCCCTCGGATGTGCCAGCCAGCTCGGCCAGACGGGCGTCGGAGAAGCCCATCTGCTTCAGCGCCTGCCAGCCGGCCTTGTCGGTCGGAAGGCCGCCGCTGCGGATCGCCTGCTCGCGGTCCACGATGGCCTTGATCTGCTCCAGGAACCACGGGTCGTACTTGGAGACCTGCTGGACCTCGGCGACGGTGAAGCCGTGGCGGAAGGCCTGGGCGATGACCAACAGGCGGTCCGGCGTCGGCCGGGCCAGCGCGCCGCGGATGGCGGCGGCGTCCGGCGTGTCGCTGTCGCCGATGCGCACCTCGTTGAAGCCGGTCAGGCCGGTCTCCATGGAGCGCAGCGCCTTTTGCACCGACTCCTGGAAGGTGCGGCCGATCGACATGGCCTCGCCCACCGACTTCATCGAGGTGGTCAGCAGCGGCTCGGTGCCGGCGAACTTCTCGAAGGTGAAGCGGGGCATCTTCGTGACGACGTAGTCGATCGTCGGCTCGAAGCTGGCCGGGGTGGTGCCGGTGATGTCGTTGGTGAGCTCGTCCAGCGTGTAGCCGATGGCCAGCTTCGCGGCGATCTTGGCGATCGGGAAGCCGGTGGCCTTCGACGCCAGCGCGGAGGAGCGCGACACGCGCGGATTCATCTCGATGACGATCAGACGGCCGTTCGCCGGGTTCACCGCGAACTGGACGTTGGAGCCGCCGGTCTCCACCCCGATCTCGCGCAGCACCGCGATCGAGGCGTTGCGCATGATCTGGTATTCCTTGTCCGTCAGCGTCAGCGACGGGGCGACGGTGATCGAATCGCCGGTGTGCACGCCCATCGGGTCGATGTTCTCGATGGCGCAGACGATGATGCAGTTGTCCGCCTTGTCGCGGACGACCTCCATCTCGTACTCCTTCCAGCCCAGCACCGATTCCTCGATCAGCACCTCGCCGACCGGGCTGGCGCGCAGGCCGCCGCGCACGATGTCTTCGAACTCGGCGCGGTTGTAGGCGATGCCGCCGCCGGTGCCGGCCAGCGTGAAGCTGGGGCGGATGATCGCGGGCAGCCCGACGAACTCCAGCGCCTCGGTCGCCTCCTGCATGTTGCGCACGAGGCGCGAGCGCGGCGATTCCAGGCCCAGCTTGTCCATGGCGTCGCGGAACAGGATGCGGTCCTCGGCCTTGGCGATGACGTCGCGCTTGGCGCCGATCATCTCCACGCCCAACCGTTCCAGCGTGCCGTCGTCGGACAGGGCCATGGCGGTGTTCAGCGCGGTCTGGCCGCCCATGGTCGGCAGCAGGGCGTCGGGGCGCTCCTTCTCCAGGATCTTCGCCACCACGGCCGGGGTGATCGGCTCGATGTAGGTGGCGTCGGCCAGACCCGGATCGGTCATGATGGTGGCCGGGTTGGAGTTGACCAGGATGACGCGGAAGCCTTCCTCGCGCAGCGCCTTGCACGCCTGGACGCCGGAGTAATCGAACTCGCAAGCCTGGCCGATGACGATCGGCCCCGCGCCGATGATGCAGATGGATTTGATATCAGTGCGCTTGGGCATGGGTCCGCTTCTCGACGTTCGTGCAGCAAAAGCCCCCTCGCGCCATTGGCCCCTTTCGGGGCGCGGGTGTGAGAGGGCACGGATCAATATGTCGTTGCGAGGCCCCTTTATAGGGAACAAGGCGGCGCGGGGGAAGGGGTGGGATGATGCGCGGGCCACATGTCTGAAACATCGCCAGCGGGCGGCGAGGCAAGGCTTGAACCCGCGCCGAAAGGGCGTCATCAATCGGGGTGCGCCGGAAACCCGGCGTGTTCCGATCCTCGCCAGCGGGAGAAGCCCGCACACCCGTCCTGACCGCCTCCGGAGTTCGCACCCGACGATGACCCACGCTTTCGCCAAGGACAGCCGCGCCTGCGCCGCCTGCGTTTCGTGGGGGGGCGACCGCGCCCTGTCGGATGACAACACGCTCGTCCACGTCGACCGCTACAGCGCGGAGGGGGAGTGCCGGACGGCGACCAGCCAGGATTACCGGAAGGTCACGCGCTCCTACCACACCTGCCAGACCTGGGCGCCGCTGCCGATGCTGAAGAAGCACGGCGGACGGCCGGAGCGTCAGCCGGTCTTCGCCAGCCGCCCGGCGCCCGCCGCCGCGAAGCCGGTTGCGGAGGCCGTGGCGGCCGCGCCGGTGCGCGCGGTTCCGGCCGCGGCCGCCGTTCCGCCGCCGCCCCCCGCGCCGCCGGTCTGCCGGTCGGAGCCGCTGGACCTCGAGCAGATCCCGCAGATCGCCAGCCTGATCTACGTCCATTGGCGGCGCGTCCGCCGCGGGCGCGCGATGCCGGAGGCGCGCGACATCGACACCGCGCAGATCCGCGAATGCGTGCCGCGCCTGTGCCTGATGGAGCCGCTGCGCGGCGGCGAGGATTTCCTCTACCGCGCCTGCGGGCGGGCGGTGCAGCGCCGGATCGGCCAGCGCGCGGTGCCGCGCCCGGTCAGCGATTGCCACCCCGCCGAAGCGGCGGCGCGTTTCAACGCCGACCTGCGCGCCTGTCTGGAGACGGGGGAGCCGCGCGGCCTGCTGGTGCGCGACGACCCGATGCTGCCGGGCGCGCGCTTCGTCGAACTGCTGCTGCCGCTGTCCGACGAGGACGGCCGCCCGGCCCGCGTGCTGGCTTTCCGGCACGTGCCGGGGGGTTGACGGAGGCCGCGGTGCCCTGGAGCGCGGAGCCCCCACCGGAGTCTCCGATGCCGGCGCCCGGCGGTGCCAGGCCGGCCGGCGGCGCCGACATGGTGGGGGTCTGGCCGTCCGCCGTCTGGATCGTCGTCGGCACGCTCTTCTATCTGGAACACCCGCAGAGCTTCGCCGGCTGGAAGGGCGCACTCTATTATGTGGTCGGCACCGCCGTCGTGGCGCTGGTGATCGGCCTCGTCAGCCTGAGCCTGCGCCGTGCCGTTGCCGGCATGCTGGCCGAGGTATTTCCCCGCCGCGACCGCTTCACCGACCTCGTGAGCCTGATGCTGCGGCTGATGCTGGCCACGGCGGAGGGTATGCTGGTGGCTTTGCTCGCCCGCTGGACGCTGGGCGGGCTGGGCTAGGGTGGGGGTAGGGTGATCCTTCGCCAACCAATCGGCGCTACACTGTGCTTTCCGGGACCGATCGTCCTGGGGGGAGGGGCGTCATGCTGAACCTGTCCGCCTACTGGTCGCCGGCCGAATTAGCCGTGAACGGCGTCATCCTGCTGCATCTGGTCGGGGCGCTGGGGCTCGGCATTCTGATGGGGTACGAGCGCTCCTTCCACGGGCGGGCGGCGGGGATGCGCACTTACGCGCTGGTCTGCCTCGCCTCGACGGCGCTGACCGTCGTCAACGCCTATCCCGGCCTGTGGTACGGCGGCATCGGGAGCGGAAGCGGCGGGGGCGGCGACCCGACGCGGGTCGTCCAGGGCATCGTGACCGGCATCGGCTTTCTCGGCGCCGGGGTCATCATGCGGGAGGGCTTCTCCATCCGCGGCCTGTCCACCGCGGCGTCGATCTGGACGGCGGCGGCGATCGGGGTGACCGTCGGGCTGGGCTTCTACGCCGCGGCCATCGGCTTGGCCTTTCTGGTCATTCTGGTGATGAGCGCCTTCCGCCGGCTGGAGGCGGTGCTGCCCCACCACACGGTGGTCCAGGTGATGCTCGTCTTCGAGCGCAATCAGGCGCCCCCGGCGGAGGTGATCCGCGTCAAGGCGCTGGAGCACGGCTACGAGATCGTGTCCTGGGCCTTCCACCTGCGCAACGGCAGCGGCCACCTGGAGTATCAGCTCACGCTCCAGGCCAACGGCACGCCGGACCCGATGGAACTGATCGACAAGCTCGCCCACACCAGCCAAGTGGTGGAGTTCCGCCTGTCGCCGTCGCGCATGTGAGGACGGTGTAAGGGGCCCGGCGCGCCTACTTGTCCAACAGGAAATAGGCGAAGTCGATGCTGGGCGCGGCCAGCCCGAACTGCGTCAGCAGGGTGTGCGCCTGCCCGCGGTGGTGGGTCTGGTGGTTGAAGACATGGGCCAGCACCGCGGAAAAGGGCATGGTGAAGGCCTGCCCGGCCAGCGAGCGGTAGTGGAGGTCGGTGGCGAAGCGGGCCTCCTCCTGCTCCGCCACGACGCGGACGATGCGCTCGTCCTCCGCCTCGCGGGCGGCGCGCAGATCGTCGAAGCCGTCATAAAGGATCTCGTCCAGGGCGAAGGGCGTCGGCCCGTCGCCCTCGATGCGGCGCAGCCACACCCGGTCGGCCACCAGGATGTGGTTCAGCGTTCCCCGCACCGAGCGGAAGAAGGCGCTGCGGTCCTCGCGGTACTGGGCGTCCGACAAGTCGGCCGCCACCGCGTAGAGGCGGCGGTTGGCCCAGCGGTTGTAGCGCGCGAACCGTTCGAAATGCGCCTTCATCGCCCCATCTCCTGCGTTCAGACCCCGGCGCGCTTGGCCGACAGGCCGGCGGGGGACAGCAGCACCTCGCGCTTGCCTTGGTGGTTGGCCTGGCCGACCACGCGCTCCGTCTCCATCCGTTCGACCAGACGGGCGGCGCGGTTGTAGCCGATCTGGAGCTGGCGCTGGATGAAGCTGACCGACACCTTGCCCTCGCGCACCACCAGGTTGACGGCCTGCATGTAGAGGTCGTCGCCGGAATTGCCGCCGCCGCTCTCGTCGTCCTCGTCGGCGACCGCCTCATCCTCTTCCTCGGTGATGGCGGTGACATAGTTGGGGGCGCCCTGCGACTTGATGAACTGCACGATCTCCTCGACCTCCGAATCGGAGACGAAGGGGCCGTGGACGCGGGTGATGCGGCCACCACCGGCCATGTAGAGCATGTCGCCCTGGCCGAGAAGCTGCTCCGCCCCGGCCTCGCCGAGGATGGTGCGGCTGTCGATCTTGGAGGTGACCTGGAAGCTGATGCGGGTCGGGAAGTTGGCCTTGATGGTGCCGGTGATGACGTCCACCGACGGGCGCTGCGTCGCCATGATCAGGTGGATGCCGGCGGCGCGGGCCATCTGGGCGAGGCGCTGGATCGCCGCCTCGATCTCCTTGCCGGCGACCAGCATCAGGTCGGCCATCTCGTCCACGATGACCACGATGTAGGGGAGCGGCGTCGGCTCCTGCGGGGTCAGGTCGAAGACGGCCTCGGCCTCGCCGGGGACGGTGCGGCGGGGCATCGGCTCGCCGTTGGCGATCATCTCGGCGATGCGGGCGTTGTAGCCCTCGATGTTGCGCACGCCGAGCTTGGACATCGCCTCGTAGCGGCTCTCCATCTCGCGCACCGCCCAGCGGAGCGCGATCACCGCCTTCTTCGGGTCGGTCACCACCGGGGTCAGCAGATGCGGGATGCCGTCATAGACGGACAGCTCCAGCATCTTCGGGTCCACCATGATGAAGCGGCAGCGGTCGGGCGGCAGCCGGTAGAGCAGCGACAGGATCATCGTGTTGATGGCGACCGACTTGCCCGAACCGGTGGTGCCGGCGACCAGCAGGTGCGGCATGCGGGCGAGGTCGGCGACCACCGGCTCCCCGCTGATGTCCTTGCCGAGCGCGATGGCGAGGTGGGCCTGCGATTCGGCGAAGGCCGCATGGTCGAACATCTCGCGCAGATAGACCATCTCGCGCACCGGGTTCGGCAACTCGACGCCGATCACGCTGCGGCCCGGCACGATGGCGATTCGGGCGGTGACCACGCTCATTGAGCGGGCGATGTCGTCAGTCAGGTTGATGACCGTGGCCGACTTGGTGCCCGGCGCCGGTTCGAACTCGTAGAGCGTCACAACGGGGCCGGGGCGCACGTCCATGATCTCGCCGCGGACGCGGAAGTTCCGCAGCACCGTCTCCAGCATCCGCGCGTTGCGGGCCAGGACCGTCTCGTCATGCTGCTGCGGCGGGCGTGGCGGCGGATTCTGGAGAAGCGTGGTGCCGGGCAGGGCGTAGGGATCGTCCTCGCCGACGGATAGCGCTGCCTCGTCGGATTCGGGCTCGGATTCGTCGTCGAAGGTGTCGGTGTCGCCGATGTCCTCCGCGTCGTCCTCATAGGCCGCGTCGTCCTCGTGGGCCAAGGTGTCGTCCTCGGCTTCCTCCGACTCCGCTTCCTCGGACAGGGCCTCGGGCAGATCTTCGGGCAGATCCTCGGCGTCGGGAATGAGGACGTCTTCCACCTCGTCCGGCGCGTCCACCGCTGCGTCCGACGCCGGGGGCGGGACGGCGGTTTCCGCGGGGCGCGCCTCATAGGCCCATTCGACGCCGGACAGGAAGGCGAAGCCGGCGACCACCGCCAGCGCCTCGTCGCCGAGGTTGGTCGAATAGACCGTGCCGGCGCGCGGGGTTCCGGGAAGCACCTCAACGTCCCACAGCAGCCGCCCGTCCGGGCGCGCGTTGGGGATCAGGTTGAAGGGGCGGCCGTTCAGCGCGCACCACAGATTGAATTCGTCGGCGGTGACGACTCCCGACTGGGTCGCGGGCGCGGTCAGGTGGGGCGTGCGCGGCGTCATGCCGGGGCTCCCGGTTTCTGTTCGGTGGAGAAGGACTCGCCGTCGTCGGCGGCGTCGTCGGGGGTATCGTCGGTCTCGGTCTCGGTCTCGGTTCCGGCTTCGGTGTCCGCGGTCCCGTCCGTATCGTCGTCGATGTCGGCGCCCTCGTCCGCAAGGGACTCGGATTCGCTGTCCACCGCGTCGTCCGCCTCCGGCCCGTCATCATCCGGCCCGTCATCATCCGGAATGTCGATCTCCACCTCCGCCTCCTCATCCGCCGCGGCGGGGATGAGCGCGGCGCAGGGCGGTTCGTCCGGCGGCAGTTCGTAGGCGGCGACCAGGATCTTGTCGATGGTTTCGCCGTCGCTGGACATCGGCAGCGCCAGCCGCTCCCAGGTCCGCATGACGCCGCTGAAATCGGCGGTGTAGACACGGGCAACCGGCAGCCGTTCGCGCAGGAGCGAGGCGTATTCGGGGCGCAGGATCGCCCGCTGCTCCTCCGGCAGATCGTCCAGCGTGGCGCCCAGGCGCGAATGCCCGAAGGCCGCCGCGAGCGACTGGCCGTAATAGGAATAAACGAAGTCGTCGTCGCCGATGACCTCGAAAATCACAATATTATCCTTCCACGGCCGCAGGTCGGCCGGGGCGATGCTGCTGGACACCGGCGGCTTCCCGCCAGTGCATTTGGTGAGCCAGAAGTCAAGCAGGCCGCTCAGGTGCGGCGTCGCCAGCTCGGTTCTTTCCTTGATCATGGATTGGGCGCGGAATTCTCGGGCGGCGCCCCGCGGGGCTACCCCCTGGAGCTTTCATGGACCGCCGGAACCATACCCGGAAGGGACGGGCAGGCGCAACCGCAAGGGACCGCCCCGTTCAAGCCGGCTTAACCCTGTCGCCCGGATGCCGCAGTGGGGGCGGGAACCGTCTCCATGGTTCAGCCCCCGCACCGCAAGACCGCGTCACGCCGCGCAGGTCACCCCGGTCCCGCCCAGCCCGCAATAGCCCGCGGGATTCTTGGACAGATACTGCTGGTGATAGTCCTCGGCGTAGTAGAAGGGCGGGGCCTCGCGCAGCTCCGTCGTCACCGGGCCGAAACCGGCCTGCTCCAGGCGGGCCTGATAGGACTGGCGGCTGGCCTCGGCGGCGGTGCGCTGGGCGTCCGTGTGGGTGTAGATGGCCGAGCGGTACTGGGTGCCGACGTCGTTGCCCTGGCGCATCCCCTGGGTCGGGTCGTGCGCCTCCCAGAAGACGCGCAGCAGCTCCTCGAACCCGACCTTGGCCGGGTCGTAGACGACGCGCACCACCTCGGTGTGGCCGGTGCGGCCGGAGCAGACCTCCTCATAGGTCGGGTTGGGCGTGTGGCCGCCCTGATAGCCGACCATGGTCGACCAGACGCCAGGCACCTTCCAGAACTTGCGCTCCGCCCCCCAGAAGCAGCCGAGCCCGAAGTCCGCGACCTCCAGCCCCTCCGGATAGGGCGGGGTCAGCGGGTTGCCGTTGACATGGTGGCGCGGCGGCACGGGAACCGGCGTGTCGCGTCCGGGCAGGGCCTCCGCCGCGCTGGGCAGCGCCAGGGGCTTGCGCATGAACATTCCGAGCATCTCGGCCTCTCCGATGGCGTAGGATTTGGGGATTATGTCGGGTCGCCCCGCCCCGGAGGCAAGTCGGCGCCTTTGCGCGGGAGCCTTCCGCGGCCCCGCGTGTTTACCCTTCGGAATGTTCAGTCCAAGGTGGAACCGCGGGGAGAGAATCATGACGATCGACGACGCCACCCTCCAGCGCCTGATTGCCAAGGGACGCCAGCACGGCAACCGGCTCAGCGTCGAGCAACTCGGCAAGGACGTGCCGGTGGAGACGATGACCCCGGAGGAGGTCGCCGTGGTGGTGGAGCGGCTGGAGGCCGCGGGCATCGACGTGGAACTGACCGACGAGCGGCTGAAGCGCCCGCGCGGCGGTGGTGGCAGCGATTACCAGCGCGGGGCCGGGGTGGCCACCATCGCCAGCCCGGCGGCTCCCGCCGTCTCCGCACCCGGCGCCCGCCCGTCCGAACATGGCTGGGCCGACGAGGGGCTGGGCCACGCCCACGGCGCGCATCACGGCTCACGCCGGGCGCCGACCTGGGACCGCGGCGGGGTGGACATGCTGCCCGTCGTCTCGGTCATCGTGGTGGCGCTGGTGCTGATCATCGCCCTGGGCGGCTGAGGTCCGGCTCTCAGCCCGGCTTCGCCAGCGCGTGGATGAGGATGGCCGCGGTCGCCGCGACGTTCAGCGACTGGATGCGGCCGGTGCCGGGCAGGGTCAGGATGTCCTCGCAGGCGGCGAGGGTGGCGGGGGGAAGCCCGTCTTCCTCGTTGCCAAGCACGACGGCGGCGGGCCGCTCCCCCGTGGCGAGGGCCGCCGGGTCGGTGACCACCGCCCGGCCCCGGCCCAGCGCCGTTCCGGCCACCCGGTAGGACTCGCGCAGCCGCTTCAGGACCGTCGGCAGATTGGCCGCCCGGTACAGCTCCACCCATTCGAACCCGCCCTCGGCCACCCGGTAGGCGGACTCCGACGGCAGGGCCTGTCCGGGATGGTCCGACACGACGACGCGCCGCAGGCCGAAGAAGGCGGCGGTGCGCAGGATGGCGCCCAGATTGTGCGGGTTGCCGACTCCGTCCAGGATCAGCAACGGCTGCCCGTCCGCCGCCCAGCGCTTCGCCGCCTCGGTGTCGAAGGCGGGCACCGGGCGCGGCGGGATCAGCGCGACGACGCCACCGTGCAGGACCGTTCCGGCGACCTTCGCCAGCTCATCGGCCTCCACCATGCGGTAGGGCTTACGCGCCGCGGCCATCGCCTTGCAGAAGTCGCCGGTCTTCGCCTTCAGCCGCTCCTCGAAGAACAGCCGCTCCACGCGCGCCGCGTCATGGGCGAACAGGGCGGAGACGGCGGACAGGCCGGCGACGCGGAACAGCTTCCCCGGCTCTTCCCGCGGCTCCTCCCGGCGCATGTCCTTGCCGGCGCGGGCCGGACGCGGGGAGCGGGCAGGCGGGGGCGGGCGGACGGCCGCGCGGGGTCGTCGGCTTCGGCATGATGGACTCGGGGGCTTGGGGGAACGGGCCGGCATTCTGGACCAACCCGTTCCCGAACTCAAAGCCCTCAGTGGTTTGCGTTCTTGCTCCGCGCGTAGCCGGCGTAGGCCGCCGCCGCAGCGGCCGCGACCCCGGCGACGAGCAGGGGCGATACCCAGGCGGGCGGCGGGGTGCGGAAGCCGCCGGTGACGCCGCGGCCGCGTTCCACCGGACGGAACAGGTTGCCGTCGCTTGTCGCGGCGGGCGGGGTCCGGCTGAAATGGCGGTGTGCGCCGTGGCCGGCGATCTTCTCCATCAGGCGTGGCGCCACCGCGTGCCCCAGCCGGGTCAGCGGGGTCATCGCCCCGACCATCGCCTGGGCACGCGGGCGCAGGGCCACGGCCAGCACGGTGTCCGCCACGTCCTGCGGGTCGTCGTAGAAGGGGCTTTCCGCGTCCAGCTGGTGGCCGGTGTAATTGGCTCCGTGGGACATGCCCGGCGTATCGGTGAAGAAGGGATAGACGCCGCAGACATGGACGCCCGGCGCGTCGACCAGTTCCGCCCGCAGGCTTTCCAGAAGCCCTTCCAGCCCGAATTTGCTGGCCGCGTAGGCGGCGGCGTAGGGGGCGGGCGCCCAGGCCCCGACCGACACCGTGTTGATGAGCACACCATGGCCCTGCCGGCGGAACAGCGGCAGCACGGCGTGGGCGGCGTGCAGCGGGCCGAACAGGTTGGTCTCGACGACGCGGCGGTGCGCCTCCAACGGGGTGTCCTCGAACCGCCCGACGGCCCCGACCCCGGCGTTGCTCACCCAGACGTCGATGCCGCCGAACATCTGCACCGCCCGGTTGGCCAGCCGCCGAACCGCCTCCGCGTCGGTGACGTCGGTGGGCACCACCTCGGCCTCGCCGCCCAATTCCCGGCATTCCTCGGCGACCTCGCCGAGCAGGGCCTCCCGCCGGGCGGCCAGCACCAGCCGGGCGCCCTCCCGCGCGAAGGTCAGGGCGGTGGCCCGCCCGATCCCGCTCGACGCGCCGGTGATGACCACCACGGCCCCGCGCACGCTGTCCATCCGTCCTCTCCCATCAATGCCTCGCTGCGGCATCAACAGGACAGGACGGCACGGCGTCGCGGTGCCGCAGTGAAGTCGGGGTGGATCAGATCAGCTTGATCGCCAGGAAGCCGCCGATCAGCGCTACGGCGAAGGCGGTGGTGACCAGGGTCAGCCGCTTTTCGATGAAGGCGCGCACCGGTTCCCCGAACCAGTAGAGCAGGGCGGCGACTAGATAGAAGCGGATGGCCCGCGACAGGATCGAGGCGCCGATGAACACCCAGATGTTCAGCTTCGCCACCCCCGCGGTGATGGTCAGCAGCTTGTAGGGGATGGGCGTCATGCCCTTGATGATGAGAATCTCCGCGCCGTATTCGACGAAGGTATGGCGCAGCGTCTCGAACTGGGCTTCCAGGTGGTAGAAGTCGATGACCGCCTTGCCGATGGCCTCGTACAGGAAGAAGCCGATCATGTAGCCGGCGATGCCGCCCACCACCGAGGCCAGCGTGCAGATCGTCGCGATCCGCCACGCCGCCTGCCGGTTGGCGAGCACCATCGGCACCATCAGGATGTCCGGCGGGATCGGGAAGAAGGAGCTTTCCGCGAAGGAAACCCCCGCCAGCCAGGTGGTGGCGTTCTTCGAGGCCGCCTTGGCCATCGTCCAGTCGTAAAGGCGCTTCAGCATGCCGGTCGCAGCCCGTGTTGTGCCGGTGAGGGAGCCCCTGTTTTAGCGGGGGACCGTGTCAGCGGCTACGACCAATTCGGGGCGGCCCCGGAAAGGCTAAGCCATCGGCCTAGCGGGGCGCGGGCTTGCTCCCGGATTCGGCGGTGTCCGGTTCCGCCTTCTCAGGGTCGGCGCGCGACACCGGATCGCAGTCGCCGTCGCGGGAACCGCCGGGATGACCGCCCGGCATGCCGCGGTAGCGCGTGTCCGGGTTGGACCCGCCGCCGCCGCTCTGCTCGTCGCAAAGAGGCTCGATGTCGGTCTTGTGAATGTCCTTGGGCTCGGCGCCTTTTTGTCCTGCTGTGTCGTCGTCGGCCATGGCCGTTCTCCGGCTGCGGGGTGAGAAACCGGGCAACAGGCTGGCGGCCGTCCCGGTTCCCGCCCCGCTGACGCTCACTTCGTCGCGGATTCCAGATAGGCGATCAGGTCGGCCCGGTCCTCCGGCTTCGCCACCCCGGCGAAGGCCATGCGGCTGTCGGCAATCACCGCCTTCGGGTTGGCGAGATAGGGGTCGAGCGTCGCTGCGTCCCATTGGATGCCCGACGCCTTCAGCCCCTCGGAGTAGTTGGCGTAGTTGTCCACCGCGCCGGCCTTGCGCCCGAACAGCCCGTGCAGCGTGGGGCCGACGCGGTTCTTGCCCGCCTCCACGGTGTGGCAGGCCTTGCACTGGCGGAACAGCTTTTCGCCGTTTGCCGGATCGCCGTCGGCCAGGGCCGGGAGCGGCGCCGCGGCGAGAAGGACCAGGGCGGTCAAGGCCGTACGGGCGGCGGTGCGGGCGGCGGTGCGCATGGGTCGGGGGCCTCCTTCGTTTCGCCGCGGCGGAAGGTCGCGGCGTCGAGGGAGACTTTACGGATCGCCGGAGTCCGGGCCATTGGACTTTGGATCAGCGGATTCCGCGCCTTTTTCGAGCGCCGCCTCCGGTTTCAGCGCCTCGTCCAGCCAGGCGAGGTGGGGGGCGGCAGCGCGGCGGGCCTCCTCCTCCATGCGGCGGTAGCGGGCGATCACCTCCTGGCCGAAGGCGGTCAGGCCGGTCCCGCCGCCCTCCCGCCCGCCGACGTTGGTGCGCACCACCGGCTCGCGGAAGGCGGAATTCATGGTTTCCACCAGGAACCATGCGCGGCGGAAGGACATGCCGAGCGCCCGCGCCGCCGCCGAGATCGAGCCGGTGCGGTCGATCTCCTCCAGCAGGGACACCTTGCCGGGTCCGATGGCGCCGGAGGGGTGGAGGAAGCGCAGCCGGATGTCGGTCGTCATGTCCTGAAGTCTCGCCGGGAAACGGAAGGGTCTCCGCCCAAGGTATCATCTGTCGGCCAACGGTCGGTCCCGAATCTGGGGGCCCGAGCTTCTGCAACCAAAGTCGAATTTACCGGCCTTCCCCGAAACCGCGATAACGGCGGGGCGCTGTGACGGATACCGATCATCGGACGAACGGACACAGGGCGCACAACCCGCCAAACGTCATTCCACGACATTCAGTTCGGGCAATCCGCTTCGGGAGGAAACCGCCGTGATCCATCAGGCCCTGGAAACGCTCAGCAAGCAGGTCGCCATCCGGCCGCGCTACGACAACTTCATCGGCGGCCAGTGGGTGGCGCCGACGAAGGGTCAGTATTTCACCAACCTGACCCCGATCACCGGCAAGCCGCTGTGCGAGGTCGCCCGCTCCACCGCGGAAGACATCGAAAAGGCGCTGGACGCCGCCCACAAGGCCAAGGACGCCTGGGGCCGCACCTCACCGGCGGAGCGCGCGCGCGTCCTCAACAAGATCGCCGACCGGCTGGAAGAGCGTCTGGACGTGCTGGCGCTGGCCGAGACGCTGGACAACGGCAAGCCTATCCGCGAGACGACCCACGCCGACCTGCCGCTGGCCATCGACCATTTCCGCTACTTCGCGGGCTGCATCCGCGCCCAGGAAGGCTCCATCGCGGAGATCGACAACACCACCTACGCCTATCATTTCCATGAGCCGCTGGGCGTCGTCGGCCAGATCATCCCGTGGAACTTCCCGCTGCTGATGGCCGTGTGGAAGCTGGCCCCGGCGCTGGCCGCCGGCAACTGCGTCGTGCTGAAGCCCGCCGAGCAGACCCCGATGGCCATCATGGTGATGATGGAGATCATCGCCGACCTGCTGCCCGACGGCGTCATCAACGTCGTCAACGGCTTCGGCGTCGAGGCCGGCAAGCCGCTGGCCCAGAGCCCGCGCATCGCCAAGATCGCCTTCACCGGCGAGACGACGACCGGCCGCCTGATCATGCAGTACGCCACGGAGAACATCATCCCGGTCACGCTGGAGCTGGGCGGCAAGTCGCCGAACATCTTCTTCAAGGACGTGATGGCCGAGGAGGACGACTTCCTGGACAAGGCGCTGGAAGGCTTCGCCATGTTCGCGCTGAACCAGGGCGAGGTCTGCACCTGCCCCTCGCGTGTCCTGGTGCAGGAGAGCATCTACGACAAGTTCATGGAGAGGGCCCTGGCCCGCGTCGCCGCGGTCAAGCAGGGCAGCCCGCTGGACCCCGCCACCATGATCGGCGCCCAGGCCTCCATCGACCAACTCGAAAAGATCCTCTCCTACATCGACATCGGCAAGGCCGAGGGCGCCAAGGTGCTGATCGGCGGCGAGCGCGCCCATCTGGGCGGCGAACTGGAGAGCGGCTACTACGTCCAGCCGACGGTCTTCGAAGGCCACAACAAGATGCGCATCTTCCAGGAGGAGATCTTCGGGCCGGTGGTGTCCGTGACGACCTTCAAGACCGAGGAAGAGGCGCTCGCCATCGCCAACGACTCGCTCTACGGCCTGGGCGCCGGCGTGTGGAGCCGTGACGGCAACCGCGCCTTCCGCATGGGCCGCGCCATCCAGGCGGGCCGCGTGTGGACCAACTGCTACCACCTCTATCCGGCCCACGCGGCTTTCGGCGGCTACAAGCAGTCGGGCATCGGCCGCGAAAACCACAAGATGATGCTCGACCATTACCAGCAGACCAAGAACCTGCTGGTCAGCTACAGCCCGAAGGCCCTGGGCTTCTTCTAACCTTCCTGTCTCCTCCCTGACGACCTTGGGCCGGCGGCCATTCGGCCTCCGGCCCTTTTCTTGTCCGGCTGAATTCCTTCTGGGAGCATCCGCCCATGGTCGAACGAGTCGTCGCCACACCGGCGGCCCTGGAACTGATCGAAAAGCTGCGCGGGCTCTACGGGCCGCTGTTCTTCCACCAGTCCGGCGGCTGCTGCGACGGCAGCGCGCCGATGTGCTTCATGGACGGGGAGTTCCGCCCCGGCGGGCAGGACGTCCGGCTGGGGGAGATCGGCGGCTGTCCCTTCTACATGGGGGCGGCGCAGTTCGAATACTGGTCGCACACCCAACTCATCATCGACGTGGTGCCGGGCCGCGGCGCCAGCTTCTCGCTGGAGGCGCCGGAGGGCGTGCGCTTTCTCACCCGCTCGCGCCTGTTCTCCGATGGCGAGGTGGAGGCGCTGCGTTCCGATCCACGCGATATGACGAAAAAGGCATAGCGCTGTTCGGTGGAATGCGGTATTCAGGATTCGACTTTGGGACTTTCCCAGTCGGCACGGCCGCCGGGCGGTCTGATCCGTGTTCAGACCGGCTCCCCCGCGTGGCGGTGCATATGGAACCGAACTCAGGCGCTTTCCGCGACGGCGGAAGGCGCCTTTTTCGTTGCGTGGGAAACAGTCCCCCGCCGGACCTTAGACCATGGTCGCATGCCCGCACCCCCGCGCCGGCTTTGCCCAGCGGGCGTCGCTGAAGTAACCTATAGGTCATCCGCCCACGTTTCCCGGCCGGTCTTCCGGTGTCGGGTGGCTGTCTGGGGTGTTGGATGCCATGCCGATGCTTCTCGGGACCCGCATTGTGACCAGCCATCCGGCCTCGGACGCTCTTCTCTCCGATGCTCCGCCCAGTTCCCCCGCGCCCAGCCCGTCCCTGCCGCGGGCGGTCTCGATGGCGGAGGACGCCCGCGCCGCCGCGCGTGACCTGTTCGAGGGGCTGTGCGGACGGAACCCCGCCGGCGCAGCCGAACTGGAGATGGTGCTGGTCTTCTGCTCCGCCCATTACGACCAAGTGGAACTGGCGGCGGCCCTGGCCGAGCTGTTTGGGCCGGTGCCGGTGGTCGGCTGCACCACGGCGGGGGAGATCACGCCCTTCGGCTACGCCGCCGGGTCGCTGGTCGGCATCGGCTTTCCGCGCGCCGACTTCACCATCGCCACCCAGCGCATCGACGATCTCGACCGCTTCTCCATCGCCGAGGCGCCGCGCGTCCTGCGCAGCCTGATGGAGCAGCGCGACGTCGCGCTGGCCGCCCGGACCGACGCCTTCCCCGATCATGGCAGCTTCGCCTTCCTGATGATCGACGGCATGTCGCGGGCGGAGGAGATGGTGGTCAGCGCGCTGCACAGCGTGCTGATGGACATCCCGCTGTTCGGCGGTTCCGCCGGGGACGAGCTGCGCTTCGAGCGCACCTTCGTCCTGCACGAGGGGCGGTTCCACACCAACGCCGCCGTGCTGATGCTGGTCACCACGGCGCGCCGCTTCGTGGTCTTCCGGACCGAGCATTTCGTGGCGTCCGACGCCAAGATGGTGGTGACCGGCGCCGACCCGCAGCGCCGCATCGTCACCGAGATCAACGCCGAGCCGGCGGGCCGCGAATACGCCCGCATGGTCGGGCTGGAGGGGGAGCCGCTGACCCCCCTGATCTTCGCCGCCTATCCCGTCGTCGTGCGGGTGGGGGGCGAGTACCATGTCCGCTCCATCCAGAAGGTCAACGACGACGAGAGCCTGACCTTCTACTGCGCCATCGACGAGGGGATCGTGCTGACCGTCGCCCGCGGCGTCGACCCCGTGGAGAATCTTGAGGAGATGATGCGCAAGCTGGCCGCGGAGGTCGGCGGGCCGCCCGACCTCGTGCTCGGCTGCGACTGCATCCTGCGCCGGCTGGAGCTGGAGCAGCGGCAGCTCAAGCACGTCATGTCGGCGGCGCTGGCGCGGCACAACGTCATCGGCTTCTGCGCCTACGGCGAACAGTACAACGCCATGCACGTCAACCAGACCTTCACCGGTGTCGCGATAGGTGCGCGATGACGCTCATCTTCGACTGGCGGGAACCGTCCCGTCCCCCCGCCGAACCGCCGCTCGCCACCCATCCGCCCTCATCCGACGAGCGCGGCCGGCTGGAGGCGCTGGAGCGCGAGAACGCCAAGCTCCGCCGCATCAACCAGGTGCTGATGGACCGGGTGGAGCGGTCGATGGACGTGCAGGGGGGCGCCTTCTCCCTGTTTCAGACCGCCATCGTCCTGGAGCAGAAGGTGCGCGAGCGCACGCTGGAGTTGGAGCGCGCCCTGCGCGAGCTGGAGGACAGCCACCGCGCGCTGGCCCGCGCCAAGGAACTGGCCGACACCATGCGCGGCCGGCTGTCGGAGGCCATCGAGTCCGTCAATGAAGGCTTCGCCATCTTCGACAGCGACGATCGGCTGGTGCTGTGCAACAGCAAGTATCTCGCCCTGTGGCCGGAAATCCGTGACCGCATCCTGCCGGGCATCCGCTTCCAGGAGATCGCCGAGCTGGCGGCCTCCTCGCGCACCATCGCCGACGCCTACCCGCGGCCTGACCGCTGGCTGTCGGAACGGCTGGCCCAGCACCGGGCTCTGAAGGGTCCCTACGTATACCGGCTGGCCGACGGGCGCTGGGTCCAGGTGAACGAGCGGCGGACCCGCGACGGCGGGGTGGTCGGCGTCTACACCGACATCACCGACATCAAGGAGCATGAGACCCGCCGCCGCGAACGCGAACTGGCCGAGAAGTCGGCGCTTTTGCAGGCGACGCTGGACAACATCGCCCAGGGGGTCGGGGTGTACGACCGTGACCAGCGGCTGGTCGCCTGGAACGAGCGCTTCACCGGCCTGCTGCGCCTGCCCGCCAACGTGGCGGAGCGCGGGGCGGGCTTCGCCGACTTCGTGCTGCACCACGCCGCACTCGGCGACCATGGCCTGTCGCTGAAGGCGTTGATGATGCCGAGCTGCCTCGTCGAGCAGCCCTGGCTGGACGACACGGTCCTGGAGATCAGCCGCAACCCCATGCCGGGCGGCGGCTTCGTCCTGACCTTCACCGACATCACCGAGCGCAAGCGGGCCGAGCAGGCGCTGCGCGACAGCGAGGAACGCATCCGGCTGGTCACCGACGCGGTGCCGGCGCTGATCGCCTACGTCGACGCCGAGCAGCGCTTCCGCTTCGTCAACAAGGCCTACGAGGGCTGGTTCAACCGCAAGCGCGAGGAGATCGAGGGCCAGCCCATGTGGGCGGCGCTGGGCGACCTCTATTACGAGGTGCGGCGCTCCTACGTGCTGCGGGCGCTGGCCGGCGAGGAGGTCACCTTCGACCTGGAACTGCCCGGCGAGAACGGGTCGCCGCGCTACGCCGTCGCCACCTACATCCCGCATTTCGGCGAGCGGCGCGGCGGCGGCAAGCCGGAGGTGCTGGGCTATTTCGGCCTGATCCACGACATCACCGAGCGGCGCGTGGCGGCGGAGGCCCTGGCCGACGCCAAGGACAGCCTGGAGCGTCGCGTCGTCGAGCGCACCGCCGAGTTGACCCGGCTCAACGGCCAGCTCCAGCAGGAGATCGCCGAGCGCATCGCCGCGGAGGAGGCGCTGCGGCTGGCCAAGGCGGAGGCGGAGCAGGCCAACCTGTCCAAGACGCGCTTCCTGGCGGCGGCCAGCCACGACCTGCTGCAACCGCTGAACGCCGCGCGGCTGTTCGTCTCGGCGCTGGGCGACCTGGAGCAGCCGGAGCCCAACCGCGGGCTGGTCGACAACATCGACGTCGCCCTGGCCTCGGTCGAAGACCTCCTGTCGGCGTTGCTGGACATCTCCAAGCTGGACGCCGGGGCGGTGCGGCCGGAGATCGCCGATTTCCCGATCAAGAGCCTGTTCGGCGCGCTGGCCACCGAATACGCGGCGGTGGCGAAGGAGCGCGGGCTGGACCTCTGCGTCGTTCCCAGCCACGCCGTGGTGCGCAGCGACATCCGTCTGCTGCGCCGGATTTTGCAGAACTTCCTGTCCAACGCCCTGCGCTACACCCAGGCGAAGAGGGCGGCGCGGGGCGGGTCCGGGCGCGTGCTGGTCGGTTGCCGACGGACGCGCGAGGGCTTGCGGATCGAGGTGTGGGACACCGGCCCCGGCGTGCCCGCCGACAAGCTGGGCGAGATCTTCCAGGAATTCCGCCGCCTCGACACGCCCTGCGCCAACGAGCGGGTGCGCGGCATGGGCCTCGGCCTCGCCATCGTGGAGCGGGTGGCGCGGATGCTCGACCATCCCATCACCGTGCGGTCGCAGCCGGGGCGGGGATCGGTCTTCGCGGTGACGGTGCCCTTCGGGCGCTACGCCCGCCCGGTGCGCGCGCTGGAGGCGCCGGTGCAGACCGCCTCGAACCGGCTGGCCGGCACGCGGGTGCTGGTGATCGACAACGAGCCGGCGGTGCTCGCCGGCATGCGCGCGTTGCTGGAGGGCTGGGGGTGCAGCGTCGCCACCGCGGCATCGGGCGACGAGGCGTTGGCCGGGCTGGGGGCGTTGGCTCCGGACGTGCTGTTCGCCGACTACCACCTGGACGATGGAGTGATCGGCTTCACCGAGATCGCGCGGGTGCGCGAGCGCTGCGGGGCCGATCTGCCGTCGGTCCTCATCACCGCCAACCGCACCGCGGAGGTGGTGGAGGAGGCGCAGGCCAAGGGCTGCCATGTGCTGAACAAGCCGGTGCGGCCGGCGCAGCTTCGGGCGGTGATGACGGGGTTGCTGGGGTAGCCTTCGTGGAAAGTGGTGGCGACGGGCCCCCACCTACTCCCCACCCGCCTTCCGCGCGAGGAAGCCTCGCGCCGGATTGTAGCCGTAGACTGCCCCGCCCAGGAACACCGCCAACGCCAGCACCGTCCAGCCCAGCGCCGGCAGGTTCACGTCCAGATACAGCGCGAAGCGGATCAGCTCGACCGCTTGGCTGAATGGGTTGACGGTGCACAGAAAATACAGAAGTTCCCCCGCCTCCTGCATCTTCCAGAGCGGATAGAGCGCGGTGGACAGGAAGAAGGTCGGGAAGATGACGAAGTTCATCACGCCCGCGAAATTCTCCAGCTGCCGGATGGCCGAGGACAGCAGCATCCCCAGCGCCCCCAGCATCAGCCCGCTGACCACCAGCGCCGGCAGCACCGTGAGGTAGCCGAGCGGCGGCGCCTGCACCCCGTAGACCCAGGCGACGGCGAGGAAGGCGTAGACCTGGAGGATCGACACCGCCGTCCCGGCCAGCAGCTTCGCCGTCAGCAGGAACCAGCGGGGCAGGGGGCTGACCAGCAGCATCCGCATGCTGCCCATCTCGCGGTCGTAGACCATCGACAGCGAGCTTTGCATTCCGTTGAACAGCTGCACCATCCCGGCGAGGCCGGGGACGATGTAGACCTCGTAGGGGATGTAGGTCTCGTAGGGCGGGGTGATGGCGATGCCCAGCGCCGCGCGGAAGCCCGCCGCGAAGACGAACAGCCAGAGCAGCGGGCGGACCAGGGCCGACAGGAAGCGCTCCCGCTGGTGGACGAAGCGCAGCACCTCGCGCCCGACGATCCCGCCGAGAGCGCGCGCGTAATGGGCAGCGGCATGGTGAGTGGTGGCCGTCACGCCGCCTCCTTCGCGGTCAGCCGGGTGAAGCTCTCGGTCAGCGAGTCCGCCCCGGTCGCGCGGTTCACCTCCGCCACCGGCCCGGCGGCCCGGACCCGGCCGCGGTGGATCACCACCACGCGGTCGCCCTCGCCGATCTCGTCGATCAGGTGGGTGGCCCAGAGCACGGCGATGCCGCGCTCCCGGCACAGGGCGTGGACATGCTCGACGATGGCGCGCCGCGCCGGGACGTCCAGCCCGACGGTCGGCTCGTCCAGCACCAGAAGGGCGGGCTCGTGCAGCAGGGCGCGGGCCAGCTCCACCCGGCGGCGGTGGCCGCCGTTCAGCGCCCGCACCGTCTCGCCGATGCGCTCCGCCATGCCCAGCCGCTCCAACGACTCCCGCGCCCGCGCCTCGGCGGTGCGGCGGGGGATGCCGTGCAGAGCCGCGAAGTAGAGCAGGTTTTGCCGCACCGTCAGGTCGAGGTCGAGCGTCGGCTGCTGGAACACCACCCCCATGCGGCCGAGCGCCCTGGCCGGCTCCCGCCGCAGGTCGACGCCGCCGATGCGGATGGTGCCGCCCGGTGATTCGAACAGGCGGGTGACCAGAGCGAACAGCGTCGTCTTGCCCGCCCCGTTGGGGCCGAGCAGGGCGGTGAAGGACCCAGCCCCGACCGCCAGCGACACGTCCTTCAGCGCGAAGGCCCCGCGCCCATAGGCGTAGCTCAGCCCTTCGACCGACAGCGCGGGCGTCCCCATTCCGTTACCCCTTCACCGCGACGCCCCAGGGGTAGCGGCCGACCTTGATCGACTTGACGACCTTCAGGCTGTCCACGTCGATCACCGACACGTCGCCCGACACTCCGTTGGTGGCGTAGAGCCGCTTCTGGTCGGGCGACAGGTCGAGCTGCCAGACGCGGCGGCCGACCAGCAGATAGTCCTTCACCGCGAAGGTCTGGGTGTCCACCACCGCGACGTGGTTGGCCGGGCCGAGCGCCACGAAGGCGTAGCGCCCGTCGTCGGTCAGCTTGATTCCGACGGGCTGGATGCGGTCCTGGGGCACGCCCTTGATCTTGAAGCGGATGGTCTGCGTCACCTTGCGGTCGGCCGTGTCGATCACCGACAGGGTGCCGCCGATCTCCGCCGACACCCACAGGCGGCTGCCGTCCTTGTTGAACTGGGCGTAGCGCGGGCGGGCGTCGACCAGCGTGTTGTCGACGACGGCGCGCTTCTCGGTGTCGATCCAATGGACCATGTTCGTCGTCTCCGACGTGTTCACCGCCCATTTGCCGTCGGGGCTGACCGCCATGCCCTCCGGCTCCACGCCGACATCCACCTGATAGGCGACCTTGCGGCTGGGCACGTCCACGATGGTGACGACGTTGCTCTCCTCGTTGGCGATGAACAGGTGCTTGCCGTCGGGGTGCAGGGCGAACAGCTCCGGGTCCTCGCCCGAAGGCAGGTTGTGCAGGATCTTCTTCGTCGCGAGGTCCATCACCTGCACCGTGTCGTCGTCGCTGGCGCAGATGTAGAGATGCTTGCCGTCCGCGCTCAGCGTGATGCCGCGAGGGCGCCGCCCGACCTTCACCGTCTCCGTCACCGTCAGGGTCGCGCCGTCGATGATGGACAGGGTGTTGTCCTTCTCGTTCGAGACATACACGGTCTCCGCCAAGGCGGGAACGGCGCAGCCGGCCAGCAGGGCGGCGAGAAGAAGGGAGCGGGCGGTGGTCATCGGGGCGGCGTCCTCTTGGCGGAAATGATTGGGAAGAATCAGCGGCGGCCCATCAACGGCGGCAGCCTGTTTCGGGCTGGTCGTGGCCCAGCGTGTCGAGTTCGGTTCGGGGGTGCAGGAAGCCGTCCTGCGGCGAGACGGACACCAGCGAGCGGTCGGCGGCGAGAAGCACCGGCTGGCGCAACTGCCCGTCCCAGCTGCGGAAGGACAGCGGCACACCCTTGAAGGCGGCCAGCGTGAAATCCGGCCCGCGGATGTAGGCGGCCAGCGCCGCCGGATCGGTGGAGCGGGTGCGCGTCGCCGCCTCGCCCACCGCGCGGATGGCGGCCCAGACCGCGTGGTCGCGGGGCGACATGACGCGCTGGGCGGCGGCCTTGAAGCGGGACTGGAGCTGTGCGGCCCCCCAGGCCTCGTGGGCGCGGTGCCAGTTGGTGGGGACGAGGCCCTGCGTTCCGGCGACCGGGCGCGGCTCCCAGGTGCGGTACAGCACATAGTCGCCGAAGTCGCCGATCTCGTCGGCGACGATCACCACGTCGTGGCGCTTGCCCTGGGTGAAGACCGGCATTTCGGCCTGGGCGGTGCGGCGGGCGTCGTGGTCCTCGCTCCAGGTCTTCTCCTCGACCACCTCGGCGCCGAAGCGCTTGGCCGCCCGCTTCACCGCGGCGGCGTAGAGCCGGTCCTCGGGCCGGGTGCCGACGATCAGCAGCCATTTCGTCCAGCGCTTGACCGCCAGATACTGGGCCAGCGCGTCGGCCAGCATGGCGCGGTCGGGTGCCGTGTGCAGCAGGTTGGGCGCACACAGCGCGTTGCGCAGGCTGTCGTCGGTGGATCCGGCGTTGAACAGCAGCAGGTTCGCCGCCTCGGGCAGGCGGGCCAGCGCGCCGGGCGCCTCGCCGGGCAGGTCCAGCACGACGATGCGGTGCCCGGCGGTGGCGAGGTCGCGCAACGCCTGCGCCGGGTCGCCGTCGATGGGGACGGTCACCGCCTCCAGGTCGAAGCGTTGCTTGAGGAAGCGGCCCGTGGAATTGTTGTCCGCCACGGCGAGATGGGCGCCGGCCAACCCTTCGTCGGCGGGCGGTTCGTCGAGGTTGGACAGGGCGGGGGGATGCTCGACCTCCTGCGTCAGGTAGGCGATGCGGACCGTGGAGTTGTCCGCGGGCGCCGCCTCCTGCGAAAAGGCGGCCGGCGAGGCGCAAAGCCCGCCGGCCAGCAAGGCGATCTGCATCAAGGAGGGTAACCAAAGGCTGAAACGCATCGCGGGCTTGCACTCGCTTGGTTTCGGGAGACCAGGGTATCCCCGCCGGGCGGCGTCCCGGAATGCAACTTTGGTACGATTGCGCGGTCGGAAAATTGCGGTTCGGTCCGATCGCGACCGACTCCACGCACGGTTGCTACCAAAGTCCAATTATTGGCGGCACGGACCGCCCGCTATGCTCCGGGGCAACGGACAACGCTCCCTTCGCATCTTCTCTGAATGAGGACGCCCCTTATGAACGCACGGCTTCTCCGGCTTGCGATGGCCGGTTTCCTGACCGGCGCGGCCGCCGTCGCCTCCACGATTGTCCCCACGGCGGCCTTCGCCCACGGCGACGTGACCCCCCAGGCGGTGGACACCACCGGCCTCGACAAGCTGGGCGAGGAATGGCGCGACGCGAACCCCTACCGCGGCAACCCGCGGGCGATCGAGATCGGCTCCTCCGCCTTCAACCAGAACTGCGCGCGCTGTCATGGGCTGGGCGCGGTGTCGGGCGGCATCGCCCCGGACCTGCGCTTTCTGGACAAGGGCGACACCGGGGACGAGTGGTTCAAGGAGCGGGTGATCAACGGCTCGATCCGCAACGGCGTCACCTACATGCCGCGCTTCGGCGAGGCGCTGGGCCAGGAGGCGCTGTGGGCCATCCGGTCGTGGCTGGAGACGGTGCACGAGGAATGAATGCGTTTGGAATGACGGGGCTTCCGACGCGACGCCACCTGCTGTCCTTCGCCGCCGCCGCGCTGGCCGCCGGGGTTCTCCCCCGGCGCGCCGGCGCGCGCCCGTTGGACGACGTGGTGGCCGCCGGGCGGCTGATGGTCGCGGTCTACCGCGACAACCCGCCCTTCTCCCACCGCAAGGGCGGCGCCCTGGTCGGTGTGGACGTGGACCTCGCCCGCGCCATCGCCGGGCGGCTGGGCGTCGGCGTCGAGTTCATGGAGCTGACCGCCGGTGAGGCCGTGTCGGACGACCTGCGCAACGCGGTGTGGCGCGGTCCGGTCGTCGGGGGCGGCGTGGCCGACGTGATGATGCATGTGCCCTATCAGAAGGAGTTCGGGCTGCGCAACCCCGAGGCCGTGCTGTTCGGCCCCTATCAGCGGGAGGGCTTCGCGCTGGCCCGCAACCCGATGCGCATGACCCAGCCGATGCTCGCCTCCCTGCCCGACGAGCCGGTGGGGGTGGAGATCGACAGCATCCCCGACTTCTACCTGCTGGGGGCCTTCGGCGGGCGGCTGCGCGAGCGTCTGGTCCATTACATGACGATCCCCGAGGCGGTCGAGGCCCTGGTCAAGGGTGACCTCGCCGCCGTCGTCGCGACGCAGAGCCAGGTGGAGGCCGCGCTGGGCGACCGCGCTGCCGGCTTCCCGATCACGCCGGTGACCTTCCCCGGGATGATGGCGTCGAGCTGGGACATCGGCATGGCCGTGAAGGAGAACTCCCGCGACCTCGCCTACGCGGTGGGCGACGCGGTAACCGCGATGCTGGAGGACGGGACGCTGCCGGAGATTTTCCGGAAACATGGGGTGACACACAACGCGATTCCGGTGGAGTGACGGCGCTTGCCCCCCACCCCGGCCCTCCCCTGCAAAGCGGGGGAGGGTCAGGGTGGGGGGCAAGAGCCCGCACAAAAACTACGACGCAAGGGAGGGGAAAACCGCCATGAACCGCCATCTCGCCGCCGCGGCACTCCTGGCCGCGCTCTCCAACCCGGCTTATGCCGGCCCGCCGGACCCCGCCGACCCGCTCGCCTCCGTCATGTGGGACGTGCTGCGGCCGGAGCTGTTCGGAACGGCTCCCGTGCAATTCGACGACCGCGTGACCGTCACCGCCCCCGACAACGCCGAGAACGCCGCCGCTGTCCCGGTGATGGCCGACGCCACCGCCCTGGGCACGGTGGAGGAGATGGTGCTGTTCGCCGACCTCAACCCCTTCCCGGTCATCCTGCGCTTCCAGCCACTGGCGGCGAAGCCGGTGATCGCCACGCGCTTCAAGGTGCAGCAGGCGACACCGCTGCGCGCCGCCGCCCGCACGCCGGACGGTGTCTGGCACATCGGCGGCAAGCTGCTCGACGCGGCGGGCGGCGGCTGCACCGCGCCGCCCGCGACCTACGCCGCCACCGACTGGGCCGACCATGTGGGCGAGGTGCAAGGCCGTGCCTGGGCGCCGAGCGGAGAGGACAAGGCGACGCGCGTGCGCTTCCTCGTCCGCCACCCGATGGACACCGGTCTGGTCGCCGGCATCCCCGCCTACTTCATCGAGGCGCTGACCCTGCGCGACGCCGACGGGCGGGCGCTGGCCCGGCTGCAGACGGCAGAGCCGCTGTCCGAGAACCCCGTCTTCACACTGGAGGTTCAGCCCGCAGCGGGCGCGCGCAGCCTGACGCTCGACGGGCGCGACAACCAGGGCGGCGAGGTCAAGGCGGCCATCCCGCTGCCTTGGGTCCAAGGGGCGCTGCCATGAGAGCGCTCGTCGCCCTTCTCCTTCTGATCGCCTCCGCCGCGCCCGGCTGGGCCGCGGGCCCGCTGAGCTATCACCTGAAGCCCGTCGCCATCGCGCCGGACACCTGGGTCTTCGAGGGCACGCGGGAGCATTTCACCCGCACCAACGGGGGCAACATCCTGAACCCCGGCTTCATCGTGACCGACGACGGGGTGATCGTGATCCAGACCGGCCCGTCGCGTCGCTTCGGCGAGGAGATGCGTGCGGCCATCGCCACGGTCACCAACAAGCCGATCCGCAAGGTCTTCGTCAGCAACCTGCACCCCGACTATTGGCTGGGCAACCGCGCCTTCGCCGACGTGCCCATCGCCGCACTTCCCGGCACCATCGAGGGCATCAAGGCCGAGGGGCAGGGGATGACTGAGAACATGTACCGCCTCGTCGGCGACTGGATGCGCGGCACCGAGCCGCTGGTCCCGACCGAGACGGTCTACGGCTCCACCGTCGTCTTCGGCGCGCACCGGCTGCGGCTGATTCCGCTGGAGGGGCACACCGCCGCCGATCTCGCCATCCTGGACGAAACGACGGGCGTGCTGTTCGCCGGTGGAGTCGTCTTCTCCGACCGGACGCCGACGACGCCCCACGCCGACATCGGCCAATGGCTGGCGGCGCTGGATGCCCTGGACGCGCTGGACGTGACGGTTCTGGTGCCCAACCACGGGCGCATCCGCACCGACAAGGCGGCCATCGCCCAGACCCGCGATTGGCTGAACTGGCTGGACCGTACGCTGCGCGAACGGGCGGAGGCCGGGGCCGACATGGCCGAACTGCTCGACGCGCCGATCCCCGAGCGCTTCGCCGGGATGGGCGTACTGCGCGAGGAGTACCGGCGCTCCGTCTCGCACCTCTGGCCGCGGATCGAGCAGGCCGTGTTGCCGCGGGTGAATTGAAGCCGTTCGTAATGAAACGGTTCTCGTCCTCCAGCAGAACGCTCCGCCCATCCTACTATTTGCCAATGGACCCCATCCGGGGCGCCGGTAAACTGCTTTACTGTCAAAAGGATAGGGGCTTCGCGAGACCGCGTCGCCCCGCGTCGAACCCCTGATTGTTCCGAAAAGAAGCCGAGGCCGGGCGGGCGAAGCAGGCGGGTTCCGCCAATTCGTCTGCGCATGATCTCTGCCCGCGACTCCGGCTGTCCATTCCCCTGGGAGGTATCCGCACCATGAAGCGTCTCTTCCGCACCTGCCTGCTTGCGAGCGCCATGGCCGCCGGCCTTGGCCTGAGCGGCCCCGCATTGGCCGCCGATGGGCCGAGCAACGACGACCTGCTGAACGACGCCAAGTCGACGGGCGACGTCCTGACCTACGGCATGGGCCATCAGGCGCAGCGCTTCAGCCCGCTCGACAAGCTGAACCCGGACACGGTCAAGGGGCTGACCCCGGTGTGGTCCTTCTCCTTCGGCGGCGAGAAGCAGCGCGGGCAGGAGTCGCAGCCGATCATCCATGACGGCACGATCTACGTCACCGGCTCCTACTCGCGTCTCTATGCCGTGGACGTGAAGACCGGGCAGAAGAAGTGGCAGTACGACCACCGCCTGCCGGAGGGCATCATGCCCTGCTGCGACGTCGTGAACCGCGGCGCCGCGCTCTACAAGGACAAGATCTACTTCGCGACGCTGGACGCCCGTCTGGTCGCGCTGAACAAGGACACCGGCAAGGTCGTCTGGTCGAAGAAGATCGAGGACTACAAGGCCGGCTATTCGGCGACCGCCGCTCCGCTGATCGTCGATGGCAAGGTCATCACCGGCAATTCCGGCGGCGAGTTCGGCATCATCGGCATGGTCGAGGCGCGCGACGCCGAGACGGGCGAGCTGGTCTGGCAGCGCCCGACCATCGAGGGCAACATGGGCACCCTCAATGGCAAGGAATCGACCATGACCGGCGTCATGAACGCCAGCTGGTCGGGCGATCTCTACAAGACCGGCGGCGGCGCCACCTGGCTGGGCGGCACCTACGACCCGGAAACCAAGACGCTGTTCTTCGGCACCGGCAACCCGGCGCCCTGGAACTCGCACCTGCGTCCGGGCGACAACCTCTACACCTCCTCGACCCTGGCCATCGATCCGGCCAACGGCGACATCAAGTGGCACTACCAGACCACGCCGCACGACGGCTGGGACTTCGACGGCGTGAACGAGCTGGTGTCCTTCGACCTGAAGAAGGACGGCCAGACCATCAAGGCCGGTGCCAAGGCCGACCGCAACGGCTTCTTCTACGTGCTCGACCGCACCAACGGGAAGCTGCTGAGCGCCTCGCCCTTCGTGACCAAGATCACCTGGGCCAAGGAGATCGACGTGAAGACCGGGCGGCCGGTCTACAACGACGACAACCGTCCGGGCACCCCGGTCGGCGCTGAAAAGGGCACGTCGGTCTTCGCCGCCCCGGCCTTCCTCGGCGCCAAGAACTGGATGCCCATGGCCTACAGCCCGGCGACCGAGCTGTTCTACGTCCCGGCCAACGAGTGGGGCATGGACATCTGGAACGAGCCGATCACCTACAAGAAGGGTGCGGCCTATCTGGGCGCCGGCTTCACCATCAAGCCGCTGTATGATGACTACATCGGCGCGCTGCGCGCCATCGATCCGAAGACCGGCAAGATCGTCTGGGAATACAAGAACCCGGCGCCGCTGTGGGGCGGCGTGCTGACCACCGGCGGCAACCTCGTCTTCACCGGCACGCCGGAAGGCTATCTGAAGGCGTTCGACGCCAAGTCCGGCAAGGAGGTCTGGAAGTTCAACACCGGCTCCGGCGTCGTCGGCTCCCCGGTCACCTGGGAACAGGACGGCGAGCAGTATGTGGCCGTGGTTTCCGGCTGGGGCGGTGCGGTGCCGCTGTGGGGCGGCGATGTCGCCAAGCTGGTCAAGGACATCAACCAGGGCGGCTCGCTCTGGGTCTTCAAGCTGCCGAAGGCCTGACGGGGAAACCCCGTGCCGTGACCGGACCACGAAAGGGCGGCCCGAAAGCTTCGGGCCGTCTTTTCTTGCGAACCGCTTGCAAGAGGATTTGGGCATGGATTTGAAACGGAATTGCCTGCGATCGGCTGTTTTGGGGAATACCCGTTCCCGTCCTTGCGCATTCTTGAACAGTCCGGCATGATCGCACCCGGAAACGCCCCGAAACGATGAGCGTGGGAACCACGCCATGAGCCGAATTCTGATTGCGGACGATCATCCGCTGGTGCGCGACGCCCTGCGCAGCGCCGTCCTCTATTCCTGCCAGGCGCAGGAGATCCACGAGGCCGGTTGCCTGGACGAGACCATCTCCATCCTCGATTCCATGCACGGCGGCAAGGGGGAGCCGGACCTCGTCCTGCTCGACCTCAACATGCCGGGCATGAACGGTCTGACCGGGCTGATCGCCCTGCGCCGCCGCTTCCCGGCCATCCCCGTCGCCGTCGTCTCGGCGCACGAGGACCGCAAGGTGATGCTGGAGGCGGTGCGCTGCGGCGCCGCCGGCTTCATCCCCAAATCGACGCCGCGGGACGCCATCGCCGGCGCGTTGCGCCAGATCCTGGCCGGGGAGGTCTATCTGCCCGCCTCGGTCGAGGAGGGCGCCGCGGCGGAGGACGAGGAAACGGCGGAGATCGCCCGCCGCCTGTCGACCCTGACCGCACAGCAACTCCGCGTGCTGGAGATGCTGGGCACCGGCAAGCTGAACAAGGAAATCGCCTATGAGCTGAGCATCACGGAAACCACCGTGAAGGCCCATGTCTCGGCGATCCTGCAAAAGCTGAAGGTCTACAGCCGCACCCAGGCCGTGGTCTTCGCCAACCGGCTGCAACTGGAAAAGGCCCGCTTCGGCATCTGAGGTTCCCTCTCCCGTCCCGGGAGAGGGAAGGGGCCCGCGCGAAGCGTGGGAAGGGTGAGGGTACCGCCAAGGATCGGTGGCTTGATCCTCGCACGACCCTCACCCACCCACTGCGTGGGCACCCTCTCCCGGGGCGGGAGAGGGATGGAGCGCCAACGGCGATAGCCCCGCGGGGGTTTGCCTAACGGTTCCGCATCCGCCGCGCGTCCGCGGCGGCGCGCGCCGCCTCCTGTCCCGGATCGCCACGCCCGAAGCCGAGCGGCACCGGGCCGTCCAGCCAGCCGAAGCCGTCCAGGGCGTGGCCGTCGAACTCCGCCCAATCCGACCAATCCTTGTCCTTGCTGCGCCGCTTCGCCTCCGCCTTGCGCACGGCGCGCCGGGCCTCCAGGCCGGGGTCGCGCCGCCCGAGCTGCTCGTCGCGCGTCGTCCGTTCGATGATGATGGAGGACCCGGTGACCAAATCGCCGATGATCGCCAGATCGCGCGACCGGTCGGCGTGGTTGGGGCCATGGGAGCCGGATTGCAAAATCACGATCTCCCCGGCGCGCGCCGCGCCGGACGGGAGCGCCAGGCCGGCGCCCAGCAGGAACAGGGGCAGCAACAGGGTGCGCATCGTCGTCTCCGCCGGTTTCATCGCAGCGGGACAGACTGCGCCCGGTGGACGGCCGCGGGTGTGAGCCGCTTCACAGTTTCGACGAAAGAGTCAGGCGAGCAGTCGGAAGGCCGGGTCGGGTCGGGCCAACAGCTCCGCCCGCACGCGCTCGACCAGCGCATCGTCGCGCAGCGCGCGCGGTGTGCCGAGCGGCACCTCCGCCGCCACCCGCGTCGGGCCGGGGGCCATCACCAGGATGCGGTCGGCCAGTTGGATCGCTTCGCGCAGATTGTGGGTGACGAACAGCACTGTGGCCGGGGACCGTTCCAGCATGGTGGCGAGGAGTCTGCGCATCCGCTGCGCCGTCGGCTCGTCCAGCGAGACGAAGGGCTCGTCCATCAGCAGCAGGCCCGGCTCAACCGCGAAGGCGCGGGCCAGGGCCACCCGCCGCGCCATGCCGCCGGACAGGCGGGCCGGATACTCGTCGGCCACCGCCTCCAGACCCATGGCGGCCAGCCAGCGCTCCGCGGTGCCGTCGCTCCGCCGCATCTTGGGCAGCACCAGCGCCACGTTCTGCCGCACCGTGCGCCAGGGCAGCAGGCGGGGCGTCTGGAAGACGCAGCCAAGCACCGGCTCCGGCCCGCCGAAGTCGAGCGTTCCATCGAAATCACGGTCCAGCCCGGCGGCGATAGCCAGCGCGGTGGTCTTGCCGCAGCCGGACGGGCCGACCAGCGCCAGGAACTCGCCCGGTGCTGCCGTCAGCGACAGGCCGCGGATGACCTCCCGCCCGGCAAAGCGCTTGGAGCGGATCTCAAGCCTCAGCGCGCACCGGCCGCCAGCGGGTGAGCCGCTGCTCGACGGGTTGCAGGACGCACAGCTCGAGAAGTTGGACGACGGCCACGAAGGCGACGGTGTACGCAAGAATGCCGGCCACATCGAACATCTGGAAGTAGAGGTGGATCTGGAATCCCACCCCGTCGCTGCGGCCCAGAAGCTCGACCACCAGCACGATCTTCCAGATCAGCGCAAGGCCGGACCGCGCCGCCGCGGCGAAGTAGGGGGTGAGTTGGGGCAGCAGCACATGGCGCAGCACGTCGGACCGCGCCATGCGGAAGGTCCGCGCCATCTCGACATACTGCTCGTCGATGGCGCGCGTCCCTTCGCGCAGGACGACCACGACGTTGGGGATCTTGTTGACGGCGACCGCGCCGACCGCCGCCGCCTCGGTCAGGCCGAACCAGACATAGGCGAGCACGATGACGACCAGCGCCGGGATGTTCAGGAACACGGTCAGCCACAGACCGAACAGACGGTCGGCGGTGGCCGAGCGGCCGAGCAGGATGCCCAGCGCCGACCCGATGGACATGGCGATAGCGAAGGCCGCGGCCATGCGCGCCAGCGTGATCCCCAGATGATGGAACAGCACGCCGTCCGCCGCCTCGCGGACCAGCACGGACAGCACCGCGGCGGGTCCGGGCAGGCTGCGGCTGGCCGCCAGTTCGGCGGCGACGGCCCACAGCCCGACCAGCAGAGCCAGCGACAGGACCGGGGCCAGCCGCCGCCACCGCATCAGAAGCGGACCCCCGGCCAGAAGGTGCCGTCCGGCAGGGCCATGGCGTTGCCCACCAGCTCCCGCCCGCCGAGCTTGGCCATCAGCCCGTAGAGCCTGGCCGCGGCTTCCCGCTCCTCCTCCGTCCAGCGGTTCGGGATGCCGGCGCGGAACTGGTCGCGCAGCGCCGCCCAGGTGGCCTCGTTCTCCGCCTTCATCAGTGGGCGCAGCCGGTCCCACTCCGCGTCGGATTGCGCCATGATCGCCTTGGCCTTGCGCGAGGCGGCGACGAAGGCGTCGAGCGCCGCCGGGTTGGCCTTGGCCCAGCCCTCATGGAAGACGAAGCCGACCGCCGGCACCTGGGCCGTCAGGCCGAGGTCCCGCATCATCCCGTCCACCCCGATGACCGTCCGCATCCCCGCCGCCTGGAGCCGGGCGGCGTAGGGCCAGAAATTCAGCACGGCGTCCAGCTCCCCCGTCGTGGCCTTCTGGTTCAGCAGGGGCGGGGCGGCGAAGACCGGTGTCGCCGCGGCGTCGAGGTCGAGCGCGTAGCGGTCGCGGGCCAGCGCCTTCAGCAGCAGCCAGCTCTTGTCGATGGGGGTTCCGGCGACGCCGATGCGCCTGCCCTTCAGGTCGGCGACGGAGGCGATGGGGGAGGCCGCCGGCACCATCAGCGCGCCGACCGCCGCGGAATGGGGAATGAAGGTCAGGTCGGCCCCTGCCGCGCGCTGGCGGGCCACCCACAGCCAGTCGCTGACGATCATGTCCACCGCGCCGCCCTGCAGGGCGATCTGCGCTGCCTGACCGCTCGCCAGCTCCATCAGCTTCAGCTCGAAGCCGGCGGCCTCGTCCAGCCGGTGGTGGCGGATGACGTCCAGTTCCCAAGCGACCGTGCCGAATTTCAGCACCCCGATGGTCACCGCGGGCCGGTCCGCCGCACGGGCCACGGAGGCGACGCAGACCAGCGCCAGGAGCAGGAACAGCCGGACGAGGGACATCAGGCGCATGGCACCGCCCCTGCGTCAAAAATTGCATTTGTGTGGAAGGTGGGCCGCGTCATGGTTGCGCGGTGGACCGGGCGGCGGATTGGCCACCGCCCGTGTCCCATCACAAGGAGGCGTCGAGGATCGAAAAGATCCTCACTCTCCTGATCCTGCTGGTTCGGTTGATCAAGGACATCCTTGATCTCCTGAACCGCTAAGGATCGGGCCGGGAGGCAGGGGTGGCTAGACCCCTGCCTCCCTAGCCTGATGATGATGCGTCCTGCGGTCGTTTGCAAGGCAGGCCTCTGCGGTGCGGTGGCGCAGCGGAACGCGGGAATCCCACGATGGCGAACGTTGAGCTTAGGCCCCGCCCATCGGTCCCCGGTATTCGACTATCGGGCAACTTGACCCTGTCGGGCACGGGGGGATTTCGTGGATGCCGCAGAACAATGGGGGAGGGATGTGGTGCGCGCACGTTGGTTGAGCGCCGCCGGGTTGGCGCTGCTGCTGGCCGGGCCGGCGGGAGGCGCCGCAGCGGACGCGGTTCCGGTGCCCGACGGCTACCGGATGACCGAATACCGGTCGCCGACCCCGGCGTCGCTGCCCGGCGCGGAGACGGTGAACACAGCGCAGGCCCGCGCGCTGGTGGAGTCGGGTGCCGCTCTTCCCATCAACGTGATGAAACTGGACCGCAGCACGCTGCCCGGCGGCCCCTGGCTGGTGCCGAAGCCCTTTCCGCAGATCCCCGGCAGCGTCTGGCTTCCCAACGTCGGGCTTGGGACTCTGACGCCGGAGTTGGACGGTTATTTCCGGTCCAGCCTGGAGCGGCTGACCGGCGGCGACCGCGGGCGCGGCCTGCTGTTCTACTGTCTGGCGGATTGCTGGATGTCGTGGAACGCGGGCAAGCGCGCCCTGGCGATGGGCTACCGCCGCGTCCTCTGGTACCGCGACGGGGCGGACGGCTGGGCCGAGGCGGGCCTGCCCACCGAGGAGGGAAAGCCGGTTCCGGTCGCCGCACCGTAACCGGCTTTTCGATGCTTACTGCTTCAGCGACTTCAGGAAGGCGATCAGGTAGTCCTGCTCCGCCGGGTCGGTGATGGCGACGTGGCGCATGCGGGTGCCCGGGACGAAATTGTCGTTGCCGGCGATCCAATGGCGCAGGTTGTCTTCGGTCCAGGTGATGTTGGACGTCTTCAGCGCGTTGGAATAGTCGAAGCGCGGGATCGAGCCGGCCTTGCGCCCGACGACGTTGTACAGGCTCGGGCCGAAGGCGTTCTTGCTGGAATCCAGCGAGTGGCAGGCCGCGCACTGATGGAAGATCTGCTTGCCGGCGGCCTCCTCGGCCGTCTTGGGCTGCGGCCCGCTTTCGGCGTTGGCCGTGCCGGCGGCAAGCAGAAGGGCGGCGGCGATGACGAATCTGGAAACGGTCATGTGAGATGGCTCCCCAGCCAAAACTCCGCGGCGCCGGTCGCGGCGGCGGTCGATGCCGCGCATTTTAAGTGGCTGGGGCGGGCCGCCGAATTGGACTTTGGAACAAGCCCGCATACGCAATGAGGTTTTGGGGCGGTCCTGTTGCCTCACGCCCCGTACTGTTCGTCGGTGACCTTTTCCATCCAGTCGACGGCCTTGCCGTCCAACTGCTCCTGGATGGCGATGTGGGTCATGAACATGGTCGGCGACGCGCCGTGCCAATGCTTCTCGCCGGGCGGGAACCAGACGACGTCGCCGGGGCGGATCTCCTCGATGGGGCCGCCCTCGCGCTGGACCCGGCCGAAGCCGGCGGTGACGATCAGGGTCTGCCCCAGAGGGTGGGTGTGCCACGCCGTGCGGGCGCCGGGTTCGAAGGTGACGCTGGCCGCCGCGGTGCGGGCCGGGGCGTTGGCCTGAATTATGGGGTCGATGCGGACCGTGCCGGTGAACCAGTCGGCCGGTCCGGTGACGGATGGCTGAGCGCCAACCCGAGTGATCTCCATGGTCGAGTCCTCCGCTGTGGTCCCCAAGACCGGGGCTGCGTGACGGAAACAAGCGGGGAGGGCGGATGTGGCCTTGCGGCGGTCCGTGGAGTAGGCACAGGAGGGAAGATGGTGCGGGCGGTCGGACTCGAACCGACATATCCGTGAGGACGGCGGATTTTGAGTCCGCTGCGTCTACCAATTCCGCCACGCCCGCACGGTGCCTGCCGGACCCGGCGCTCGCGGCGACCGGTGCCCGCTATATAGAGGGGAAATCGCCCTGGGACAAAGTGTTTTGTGCGGATGCGTCGGCGTGTCTGGCCTAAGCCTGTGGGGCGCGCTAATCTCACCCGCATGATGAACCGCCTCCCCATCGACGATCCGCGCTACACCGCCGGGCTTCTGGCCATCGCCAGCGCCGGCGTGCTGGCCGCCGCGCTGTTTTTCCAGTTCGTGCTGGGCTACCAGCCCTGCGTCCTGTGCCTGTGGCAGCGCGTGCCCTACGGCGCGGTGATGGCCTTTGGCATCGTCACCCTGCTGTTCCGCCAATGGCGCGGGCTGGGCGACGCGCTGCTGGTGGCGAGCGGGCTGGCCCTGCTGGCCGGTGCGGGGATCGCCGCCTATCATGTGGGGGTGGAGCAGCATTGGTGGGCCGGCACCTCGGCCTGCGGCGCCGGCGGGCGCGCGCCCCAGACTCTGGAGGAATTGCGCGCCCAGGTGCTCGCTGCCCCGGTCACCCGCTGCGACGAAGTGGCGTGGTCGCTGTTCGGGATTTCGATGGCGGGCTACAACGTCGTGATTTCGCTGGCGCTGTCCGCCTTCGCCTTCGCGGCGGCCCGCGCCGCCTACATCCGGACCTCGGTTTCCAGGACCTTCGCATGACCCCGCTCGACACCGCTGCCGCTGTCCCGTCCGCCGCTGCCCCGTCCACCGGCGAGTCTCCCGCCCCCCGGCCCCGTCCGCGCGGGCGCTTGCCCGGCGACCCGACTCCGGAGCAACGGCTGGCGCGGATCGTGCGCGTGGACCATGCCGGCGAGTATGGGGCCAAGCGCATCTACGAAGGCCAGCTCTCCGTCATGGGCCGGGGACGGCACGCCAAGACCCTGCGCCACATGGCCGATCAGGAACTGGAGCATCTCCAGTATTTCGAGAAGCAGCTCGTCGCCCGTCAGGTGCGCCCGACCGTGCTGCAGCCGCTGTGGCACGTGGCCGGCTTCCTGCTGGGTGCCGGGACCGCGGTGATGGGCGAGCGGGCGGCCATGGCCTGCACCGTCGCCGTCGAGCAGGTCATCGACGGCCATTACGAGGCGCAGTTGAAGCACCTCGGCCCGGAGGAGGAGGAGTTGAAGACCTCCATTCTCAAATTCCAGGCGGAGGAGGTGGAGCACCGCGACATCGGCCTTCTCAACGGCGCGGAGCAGGCCCCGGCCTATCCGGTGCTGTCCGCCGCCATCAAGGCCGGCACCAAGGCGGTCATCTGGGTGGCCGAGCGGGTGTGACCGGGGGCGGACCGAGCAGACTCAGGCGGCCTTATCGTCCACTCCCGTTTCCGCCGGAATGGGGGACGGGGCGGGCGGAGTCCCGTAGATCTCGTCCTCGCTCCGCCCGCAGCCTTCGCAATAGCCATCCTCGCCGATGATGCAGATGCCCACGCAGGGGTTCTCGTCGTCCATACCCAAATCTTCCCCGGTCCAGCCTTTCCGATCGCGGCGTTTCTACATCGGATCGAGTTCGGTGTCCCAATAAAGAAAATCCCGCCAACTTTCGTGAAGGAAGTTTGGCGGGAATGCACGTCCGTTCTCTTGAAGCTGGTAGGCACTCGGTTGGAACGGGGGACTGAGGGGGATCATGCCGCAACTGTGCGGCAGCCTGTTTCCCTTCGCCAGATTGCAGGCCGAGCAGGAGGTGACGACGTTGTCCCAGGTGGTGCGCCCGCCGCGCGACCGTGGAATGACGTGGTCGAAGGTCAGTTCCTGTGTGGGGAAGTGGTGACCACAATACTGGCAGGCGAAGCGATCGCGCAAGAAAACGTTGAATCGGGTGAAGGCCGGCCGCCGCGTCGCCGGGATGAACTCCTTCAACGAAATGACGCTCGGCAGCTTGACCTCGAAGGTGGGGGAGCGGACGACGCGGTCATACTCGGAGATGATGTTCACCCGGTCCAGAAAGACGGCCTTCACCGCCTCCTGCCAGGACCAGAGCGACAGAGGGAAGTAGCTGAGCGGCCGGAAGTCGGCGTTCAGCACCAGGGCCGGACAGTGATCGGGTGGTGGAGCCAATGGCCACTCCCTTATCTGAGGCGTGTCTGGAACCTTTCTGGTGTTCCGCTCCCCCTTGCGGGATGACACGCCGCCGGGTGACCGGAACACCAGATACATAGTTGATTTGTGCTTCGAACTCAATATGTCGCGCCGCACTGCGTCATTTCTTCACGATCCTGTAACCCTTTCGATGGACCGGGTTCCAGCGTTTCCGGCAGGCCGACCGGAAACCTGTGACATTTGGTTGTGGTGCCTTGACCATGCATTTTCCGACATCGTGGTTACTGAGCGTTAACCATGCTCTGAGATGGTGACGGCGCCCGAGGGGGACGCTTTCAAAGGGAACATCCATGAGCGCCACGATCATCGACCTTGCCGAGAAACGCGCCGAGCGCGAGGAGCGCGACCGCCAGCGCCGCATCGACGCCTTCGACCGCGAACTGCGCCGCCGCCTCGCCATGTATCTGGAGGGCGAGGACATCCCGGTCGAACCGATCAAGGACAATCCCTACATCTGACCGCCCCCACATCTGACCGCCCGTTGCACTCCCACCCGTTGCGCCCGCGGTCCCGCATGCGGGCCGGGCGCGGTTGGGGTATAAGGCGGGAATGACCGACGTCGTCACCCGCTTCGCGCCGAGCCCGACCGGCCACCTCCATCTCGGGCACGCCCATTCCGCCCTGTTCGGCTGGATCACCGCCCGCAAGGCCGGGGGGCGTTTCTTGCTGCGCATCGAGGACATCGATCCGCAGCGCTGCCGTCCCGAGTTCGACCGCGACCTGCGCGAGGATCTGGCCTGGCTGGGCCTGACCTGGGAGGAGCCGGTGCGCCGCCAGTCGGAGCATCTGGACGATTACCGCGCCGCGCTGGCGCGGCTCGCCGATCTGGGCGCCGTCTATCCCTGCTTCTGCACCCGCAAGGACATCGCCGCGGAGATCGCCCGCGCCGGCCACGCGCCGCACGGTCCGGACGGTCCGCTCTATCCAGGCACCTGCCGCGGTCTGTCGGAGCCGGAGCGGCAGGACCGCATCGCCGCGGGGGCGGCCTATGCCGTGCGACTGGATGTGGGAAAGGCCATGGCGATGACCGGGCCGCTGCGCTGGCACGACCGGCGGCGCGGCTGGCAGGACGCCATGCCGAGCCTCCTCGGCGACATCGTCCTGGCCCGCAAGGACGTCCCGACAAGCTATCATTTGGCGGTCACCCTGGACGATCACCTCCAGGGCGTGACGCTGGTTACGCGCGGGAGCGATCTCTTTTTCGCGACACACGCGCATCGACTTCTTCAGGAACTCCTTCGAGTCGTCCCTCCTGATTACGATCATCACTCTCTGCTGGTGAATGAGCGGGGCGAGCGTCTTGCCAAGCGGGACAACGCCAAGACCTTGCGATCCCTTCGGGAATCAGGGCTGACGGCGGCGGCGGTCCGCGCCCAGGCCGGCTTTCCGGAAGAGTTATGATCTACCACCAAGTGTGTATTACAACGATGATCAAACTATCCGTTTGAGGCGGGTTGTCTGGAATCTTCTTCCTCTTGCACGTATCTTTTGAATCGCGACCGATTGTTTGCACCGCCCAATGGTTGGCGCCAAACGGTCGGTCGGCTTGCAATCCGAAGGAGGCAAGCAATGCGAGAGGAGGAGGCGGAGGACAACCCTTGTCCCGCCGACCCCGCCGGGCTGCGGCGGGTTTTTGACACGATCGGCGTGGCGATCGCCCTGCTCGATCGACAGGGACGCATTGCCGATCTCAACGCGGCGATGCTGCGCGCCATCGGATGTCCGCAAGCTCTGCTGATCGGGCAACCCATGGTTGGCGCGTTCGTCTGGGGCGGCCGGGAGGACGCGGCGGAGCGCTTCGCCCAGGCGATGGCCGCCGCGGGCCGGGGACTGGTCCAGGAACTGACCCTGACGGGTGACGGAAACTGGTTCGACATCGCGCTGACGCCGCTGACGGCGGAGCCCGGTGGCGAGCCCACGGGCATCGTCATGACCGCGGTGGACGCCAGCCGCCGCATGGGCGTGGAGGCACGGCTGCGTGGGCAGGAGGATTCCCTGCGCGCCGCGCGGGATGAGGTGGTGCGCGCCGGCCAAGCCAAAGTGCGGTTCCTGGCCGCCGCCAGCCACGACCTGCGCCAGCCCGCCCAGTCGCTGACCCTGTTCGGTGCGGTCCTGGCGGAACGGCTGTCCGGCCATCCGCAGTTGCCCTTGGTCCAGACGATGAACCGGGCGGTCGAGGCGATGCGCGGCCTGCTCGACGCGCTGCTGGACGTGGCCCGGCTCGACTCCGGGATCGTGTCGCCCGACATGGCGCCCTTCGCGGTGGCCGAGATGATGGAGCGGCTGGAGGCCGACTATGGTCCGCGCGCGACCGCCAAGGGGCTGAAGCTGCGGGTGCGCCCGCTCAAGGCGCAGGTCCGCAGCGACGCCACTCTGCTGGAACGGCTGCTGCGCCACCTGCTCGACAACGCGGTGCGCTACACGGCGTCGGGCGGTGTGCTTCTGGGCTGCCGGCGGCGCGGCATGATGCTGTGCATCGAGGTGGCGGATACGGGCGTCGGTATTCCCACCGACAAGCTCGACGAGATTTTCGAGGAGTTCGTCCAGCTCGGCAACGCCGAACGCGACCGCAGCCGCGGCCTCGGCCTCGGGCTGGCGGTGGTGAAGCGGCTGTCACGTCTGCTCGGCCTGCCGGTTCGCGTGCGGTCGCGTCCTGGGCGGGGCACATGCTTTACGGTGGAGGTTCCCTTGCACGCTTCCTGGAATCCCAACGGGACGGAACGCGCCATGCCGTCCCTGGACCGTCCCGGCGCGCTGGCCCTGATCATCGATGACGAGGAACTGATCCTGCAAAGCCTGCGGCTGGTGCTGGAACAGTGGGGATGGGACGTGCTGGCCGCCGCATCGGGGGAGGAGGCGCTACGCCAACTCGACGGGGCGGAGCGGCTCCCCGACGTCATCATCGCCGACTACCGCCTGCGCTTTGGCCGGACGGGGGTGGACGCCATCCGCGACATCCACGCCTTCGCCGGCGACCTCATCCCGGCGATCCTGCTGACCGGCGACACCAGCCCCGACCGCATCCGCGAGGCCCGGCGCAGCGGCTTCACCGTCCTGCACAAGCCGGTCACCCTGTCCGAGCTGTCGTCCCACCTGGAGGAGGCGCGGGCGCGGGCCGCGGCGGAGTGACCGTGGCGATGGCTGCCGAGGCGGCGTCTACCGCCGAAGGCCGGTCACGATCTCCAGATAGTCCGGCTCATCCGGCGTCAGCCAGCCGTGACGGACCATGAAGTCGATGACGACGAGATTCACGTTGAACTTCCAGTCTTTCGTCGCACGCACCGACTCCGCGACGCGGTCCAGCGGCCACAGCTCGAAACGCTCGACCTCGCCGTCGGTGTTTTGCGGGACGAAATCCGCGTTGAGTTCCAGGTCGTAGAGGAACAGCGTGTCCTGCTTCAGCCCGGCTTCCGTCTCCATGCGGTAGGTGACGGCCCCGACGGGGACGGCGCGGGACGCCAGGGCGGCGTCGATCCCCGCCTCCTCCTGCGCTTCCTTGACGAGGTTCTCCGCCAGCGTCAGGCCGATCGGCTGGCCGCCGGCGATCATGTTGTCGAGCTTGCCCGGCGCCACCTCGCGGTCGCGGGCGCGGCGCCCGATCCACAGCGACAGGCCGCCGTCCGGCTGGCGGACGAAACCGTTGACGTGCAGCCCATAGGCAGGAGTGCCGAACTGTGCCACCACCGCGCGGTCGATGCGCATCAGCGGCTCCGCTCCCCAGGCCGGCATGACCGGGTAAAACTCGCCGCGCAGGGCAGAGACCGCCCCCGTCTCGACGAGGAACTGGGCGGCGTGCGCCAGCACCGAGGATCGCGCCTCGAAATCGCGGACCTCCGGGGCCAGCGTCACCCGGTCGGCGGTGACGACGAAGCCGGGATCGACGCCGGGAAGCTGCTCGGCCAGCGCGTGGCGGATCCAGCCGAGGCGATGGCCTTCCAGCTCGAACGGACGGAAGCCGGAGAGGTCGTGCGCGTTGCACGCGCGGATGTGGTCGAGATAGCTCATGCGACTCCGTGTAGCCCCAGCGCCCCCCGCCGTGCAACCGTTCTTCCGCGAGCTGATTCCCAGCCGGCCGGAGGCGTTGCGAGCCGGTTGCAAAGGACGTGCTTGCGGCGTACACACACGACCTATCGGACTCGGGGGAACAAGGCGATGTCGGCGGCGTTCGGGGATTTTTCGGTTCTTGTGATCGAGGACGAGAGCTTCACCCGCATGGTGCTGGCGAAGATGCTGGCCACGCTGGGTTTCCGCTCCGTCCATCAGGCCGCCGACGGCGAGGCCGGGCTGGCCGCGGTGCAGGCGCACGAACCCGATCTGGTCGTCTGCGACGTGGAAATGCAGCCGATGGACGGGCTGGGGTTCCTGAAGGCCTTGCGGGCCAGCACGGACGCCCGCCACCGCGCGCTGCCGGTGGTCTTCATGACCAACCGCGCCGACCAGAGCCGCATGGACGAGGCCGCGGCCTTCGGCGCCGACACCTTCATCGTCAAGCCGGCCACGCCGGAGTCGTTGAAGGGGACGCTGGGCGCCAAGCTCGGCTGAGGACGCGAGGCGATCTGGGGCGGCCCCGTCGGTCACACTTTTTCCCCGACCTGTGGCAGGACTGCAAAAACGCGGCCAAGTGCTTGATTCAAGCCGCCTTCCGGATTCCCTACGGATTGTGCGCCGCAATGGCAAAGGCGGCTCACCCAAATTCTGCCTTGTTGATCTGCTGTGATGAGGCTCACCATCCTTCTTTGGAAGGTGTGGACCATGCCCGTCGCCCATGCGTTAATATCCTGAGGCAAGGCGGCGGCGATGGACGTGGAAGCGGGTTGTTAAGGAATATCCGTCACGCTTGCTGTTAACCGTAGCGCCTTAGTTGGTTAAGGCGCGAGGATGCACTGGAGGTCGATGGGTGATCGGCAAGGTCCAGCGAGTCCCCGACAAACGGCATCCGGGCTGTGCTCCGGAAGCCGGTTGCAAGTCTCAGCCCGGCCGACCTTCGTTTTTCTTGCTGCCCGCTCCGCCGGTGCTTGCACCCCGGCCATTCCGGACAACCCGGCCGCGTGGTCTATTACAAATGACCGGTGTCTCCGGCCGCCTCTCTTTTCAGACTATCAAGGCTTTCCTCCTGGAAAGCTCTAGGTCGAGCATTACATTCAGTTTTGAAGCATTCGAGTTTAGCACTCCGAAGGGGGCGCTTCATTTGAAGGGCAACTGGATAAAAGGTCTGGCTTTCGACGGTGAGCGGGGGTGCCGCGGGACCGTTGTGTCCGTGACACCCCAGAGTTCGCACCTGCGGCAGGTGCCGCCCCCGCCGCCCGGGTCTCCCGGCGGCAGCCCCGACGCATCGGACTAAGAGACACGGAGAGCGGAATGTTCCCGGCCGACGAACTGTTCACGCGCTACACACAGTCCTACGAGGGGCGCCGTGAGGTCGAGATGAGCCTCACGGAATACCTCCAGGAATGCCGCGACGACCCGATGATGTATGCCTCCGCACCGGAGCGCATCCTCGCCGCCATCGGCGAACCGGAAATCGTCGACACCGCCAAGGACCCGCGCCTTGGCCGAATCTTCATGAACCGGACGATCAAGATCTATCCGGCCTTCGCCGACTTCTACGGCATGGAGGAGACGATCGAGCGGATCGTCGGCTTCTTCCGCCACGCCGCGCAGGGTCTGGAGGAGCGCAAGCAGATCCTCTACCTGCTGGGCCCGGTGGGCGGCGGCAAGTCGTCGCTGGCGGAGCGGCTGAAGTCGCTGATGGAGAAGTGCCCGGTCTATGTTCTGAAGGCCGGCAAGGAGATCAGCCCGGTCTTCGAAAGCCCGCTCGGCCTCTTCAACCCGGACGAGATGGGCGACCTGCTGGAGGACCGCTACGGCATCCCGCGCCGCCGCCTGACCGGCCTGATGAGCCCGTGGGCGGTGAAGCGGCTGGACGAGTTCGGCGGCGACATCTCCCGCTTCCGCGTCGTCAAGCTGCACCCCAGCAAGCTGCGCCAGATCTGCGTGACCAAGACGGAGCCGGGCGACGAGAACAACCAGGACATCTCCTCGCTGGTCGGCAAGGTCGACATCCGCAAGCTGGAGGTCTACAGCCAGAACGATCCCGACGCCTACAGCTTCTCCGGCGGCCTGAACCGGGCCAGCCAGGGCCTGCTGGAATTCGTCGAGATGTTCAAGGCCCCGATCAAGATGCTCCACCCGCTGCTGACGGCGACCCAGGAGGGCAACTACGTCGGTTCGGAGAACATCGGCGCCATCCCGTTCCAAGGCATCATCCTCGCCCACTCGAACGAGGCGGAGTGGCAGTCCTTCAAGAACAACAAGAACAACGAAGCCTTCATCGACCGCATCTGCGTCATCAAGGTCCCCTACTGCCTGCGCGTGCAGGAGGAGCAGCGGATCTACGACAAGCTGGTCAAGGGCTCCGACCTCGCGACCGCGCCCTGCGCGCCGTCGACCCTGGAGATGCTGGCGAAGTTCTCGGTGCTGTCGCGCATGCGCGACCATCCGAACTCCAGCCTCTACTCCAAGATGCGCGTCTATGACGGCGAGAGCATGAAGGAGACCGACCCCAAGGCCAAGTCCATGCAGGAATACCGCGACCAGGCGGGCGTGGACGAGGGCATGGACGGCATCTCCACCCGCTTCGCCTTCAAGGTTCTGGCCGCGACCTTCAACTACGACTCCAACGAGATCTCGGCCGATCCCGTCCACCTGATGTACATCCTGGAGCAGTCGATCAAGCGGGAGCAGTTCCCCGACGACACCGAGAAGAAATACATCGAGTTCATCAAGGCCGAGATGGCGCCGCGCTACGCGGAGTTCATCGGCAACGAGATCCAGAAGGCGTATCTGGAATCCTACAGCGACTATGGGCAGAACCTGTTCGACCGCTATGTGGATTACGCCGACGCGTGGATCGAGGACCAGGACTTCAAGGACCCGGACACCGGCCAGCTGATGAACCGCGAGCTTCTGAACCAGGAGCTGACCAAGATCGAGAAGCCCGCCGGGATTGCCAACCCGAAGGACTTCCGAAACGAGGTCGTCAAGTTCGCGTTGCGCGCGCGGGCGGCGAACGCTGGGCGCAACCCCTCCTGGACGTCCTACGAGAAAATCCGTGAGGTGATCGAGAAACGCATGTTCTCCCAGGTGGAGGATCTGCTTCCGGTCATCAGCTTCGGGTCCAAGAAGGACGGCGAAACCGAGAAGAAGCACAACGAGTTCGTGTCGCGCATGATGTCGCGCGGCTACACCGAGCGGCAGGTCCGCCGGTTGGTCGAGTGGTACATGCGCGTGAAGCAGGCCGGTTGACGGCCCGCTTCGCCACACGAGCGTGAACGGGTAGGAGGGGCTCCCCCTTGATGAACATCATCGACCGTCGCCTGAATCCGCAAGGCAAGAGCCTGGCCAACCGCCAGCGTTTCCTGCGCCGTGCCAAGGAGCAGGTGGTGAAGGCGGTGCGGGATGCCTCCGGCAAACGTGGCATCCAGGACATCGAAAACGGCGAGAAGGTGACCATCTCGACCGGCGGCGTGCGGGAGCCCTCCTTCCACCGCTCCGGCGCCGGCGGCGTGCGCGACTACGTCGTGCCGGGCAACAAGGAGTATGTGGAAGGAGACACCATCGCGCGGCCCGAGAGCGGCGGCGGTCGCGGCGGCAACGAAGGCAGTCCGGACGGGGAGGGCGACGACGATTTCCGCTTCGTCCTGTCCCGCGAGGAGTTCCTGGACATCTTCCTGGAGGACCTGGAGCTTCCCGACCTCGTCAAGCAGAAGGTCAAGCAGACGGAGTCCCACTCGCTGACGCGGGCGGGCTATTCGGTGACCGGCTCGCCGGCCAACCTGAACCTCGTCCGCACCATGCGCAACAGCCTCAGCCGGCGCATCGCGCTGAAGCGGCCCAAGCCGGCGGACATGCTGGAGTTGGAGGCGCTTCTGCGCGAGGCGGAGGACCGCGGCGAGGACCCTGAGAAGCTGCGGGAGATGCGCGACCAGTTGGAGCGGCACTATCTCCGCTCCAAGCGCATCCCCTTCATCGACCCGATCGACGTCCGCTACAACCGGTTCGAGACGGTGCCGAAGCCCATCGCGCAGGCGGTCATGTTCTGCCTGATGGACGTGTCCGGCTCGATGACCGAGCATATGAAGGATCTCGCCAAGCGCTTCTTCATGCTGCTGTTCCTGTTCCTGAAGCGGCGCTACCGCTCGGTCGACATCGTCTTCATCCGCCACACCCATGAGGCCAAGGAGGTGGACGAGGACACGTTCTTCTACTCAACCGAGACCGGTGGCACCGTGGTCTCCACGGCGCTGGAGGAGATGCAGCGCATCGTCAAGGAGCGCTATCCGGAGAACGAGTGGAACATCTACGCCGCCCAGGCGTCGGACGGCGACAACATGTCGTCGGACAACGCGCGGTCGGCGGGTCTGCTGCGGGACGGCATCCTGCCGCTGTGCCAGTACTTCGCCTACATCGAGGTCGCGGCGGAGCACAACATGGGCCTGTCGGCGCTGGGCCGCGAGACGGAGCTGTGGCGGACCTACAAGACGGTCCAGGGGCCGGACCTGCCGATTGCCATGCGCCGCGTCCGCTCCCGCCGGGAGATCTTCCCGGTCTTCCGTGACCTGTTCGCCCGCGAGAAGGCGGGGGCGTAGGCGTCTCCTTGCTCCCACCCCAACCCTCCCCCGCTGACGCAGGGGAGGGGGCTTCGTTTCCCTCCCCTGCGAAGCGGGGAGGGTGAGGGAGGGGGCAATGCCCGCCACCGCGAGGCCACACCAAGAATCGGGGCCAACGCCCCGCAGAGTTTTGAGAGGATGTGAGGCATGAGCGCTGTGATCGACAAGCCCAACAGCCTGCTCTACGACGGGGCGGACTGGGATTACGACCAGATCAAGCGCGTCTACGACGCCATCGAGGACATCGCCCTGAAGGACATGGGCCTCAACGTCTATCCCAACCAGATCGAGGTCATCACCGCCGAGCAGATGCTCGACGCCTATTCGTCCATCGGCATGCCGCTGATGTACAAGCACTGGTCCTTCGGCAAGCATTTCGCCCGCGACGAGATGCTCTACCGCAAAGGCTATCGCGGCCTCGCCTACGAGATCGTCATCAACTCCAGCCCCTGCATCAGCTACATCATGGAAGAGAACACCATGACGATGCAGACGCTGGTGATCGCCCACGCTGCCTTCGGCCACAACCACTTCTTCAAGAACAACCAGCTCTTCCAGCAGTGGACGGACGCCGAGGGCATTCTCGACTATCTGGAATTCGCCAAGTCCTATATCGCCCAGTGCGAGGACCGCTACGGCCACCACGCGGTGGAACGGGTGCTCGACGCCGCCCACGCGCTGATGAACCAGGGCGTGCACAAGTATCCGAAGAAGCGCAGCCTCGACCTGCGGCTGGAGCAGAAGCGCGAGCGGGAGCGGCAGGAGTACCAGGAGCAGACCTTCAACGACCTGTGGCGCACCGTGCCGAAGGTCGCTGTCGGCGGCAACCGCCCGTCCAAGTCGGTGTCGGAGCGCAAGAAGCTGCTCGGCCTGCCGGAAGAGAACCTGCTCTATTTCCTGGAGAAGAAGGCGCCGCGGCTGGAGCATTGGCAGCGCGAGATCCTCCGCATCGTCCGCCACATGGCGCAGTATTTCTATCCGCAGAAGCAGACCAAGCTGATGAACGAGGGGTGTGCGACCTACACCCACTACACCATCCTGAACGAGATGCACCGGCGGGGGATGATCAGCGAAGGCGCGATGCTGGAATTCCTGCATTCGCACACCTCGGTGGTGTTCCAGCCGGAGTTCGACGACCAGCGCTTCTCGGGCATCAACCCCTACGCGCTCGGCTTTGCGATGATGCAGGACATCCAGCGCATCGCCGAGACCCCGACCGACGAGGACCGCTACTGGTTCCCCGATCTCGCCGGGCGGGGCGATGGCATGGGCGCCCTGCGCGACGCCTGGGCCAACTTCCGCGACGAGAGCTTCGTGCTCCAGTATCTCAGCCCGCACCTGATGCGGAAGTTCAAGATGTTCAGCGTGCGCGACGACGCGGAAGACCCCTATCTGCTGGTCGAGAACATCCACAACGAGCGCGGCTACCGCGGCATTCGCAAGCTGCTGGCGCGGCAGTACGACCTGGGTTTCCTGGAGCCGGACATTCAGATCGTCGACGTGGATCTGGCCGGCGACCGCAAGCTGATCCTGCACCACCGCGTGACCAACGGCGTGCTGCTGGACGAGAGCGACGCCAAGGCGGTGTTGCGCCACATCGCCAACCTGTGGGGCTACGAGGTCCAGCTCGTCGAGGTGTCGGCCCTGTCCGACGCCATCCTGAAGGAGCACGCGGTCACCGCGCCCAGCGGCATCGGGGGTGATTGGGGGCGGGGTGGGGCCGCGTGTTGCCCCCACCCCAACCCTCCCCGCTGGGCGGGGAGGGAGATGATTGCGGGGCGGCGGCAGTCCCCTCCCCTGCGTTAGCGGGGAGGGTCAGGGTGGGGGCACCGCCTCCGGGTCCAGCGTGTACAGCTCCTGCGGGCGGCCGACGCCGCGCAGCAGGTAGCGCCCGACCGAGATCAGCCGCTCCCGGCATTCCGGAGCGGACTCGGTGAAGGCGGAGGACAGCAGGATGTCCTGGTCGAGCGACCGGCACATGGCGGCGATGCGGCTGGCCTCGTTCACCGCGGGGCCGACCACGGTGAAGTCCAGCCGGTCCACCCCGCCGATGTTGCCGTAGAACACCTTCCCCTGGTGCAGCCCCAGATAGAAGCGCGTCACCGGCAGCCCGGCGGCGGAGCGGCGGGCGTTCAGCTCTTTGCAGCGCTCCCGCGCCTCCTCCGCCGCGTCGAGGGCGGCCCGGCAGGCGTCCTCGGCGTTGGAGCGGTCGAAGACGGCCAGGATGCCGTCGCCCATGAACTTCAGCACCTGCCCGTGGTGCCGATGGATCGCCGTTACCACCAGCTCCGCATAGTCGTTCAGCAGCGGCAGGATGGTTTCCGGGGCGGCGGTGTCGGTGATGCGGGTGAAGCCCTGGAGGTCGCTGAACCACAGCACGGCGTCCAGTTCCTCCGCGACGCCACGGCGGATGTGACCGCGCAGCACCCGGTGGCCGGCGTCCCGTCCCAGATAGGTCTCCGCCAGCGTGTTGGCGATGTGCGCCATGGCGTGGCCGCGCAGCGCCAGCGCCAGACTGCCGGTGAGGGTGAGAAGGGCGTCGCGCTGGGCGTCGCTGAAGCCGTCGGGATGGTGCGACACCCAGGAGGAGAAGATGCAATCCAGCTCCCCGATGGCGGCGCGGGGGCCGAGGCGGTTGACGATGGCCATGTAGTCGGTGGCGCCCTGCGCCCGCAGCTCGTCGACGATCGGGAACTCGCCGCCCTCCGTGCCGTCGGTCAGCCGCAGGCGCAGCATCGTCTCGCCGGAGGTGTAGAGCCGGTGGAAGGGGCTGCGCAGCCATTTCTCGTCGATGTCGGGATCGCTGCCGTCGCCGCCATACTCGGTCCGGCGCACCTCCGCGGCGTTGCGCCCGCTGCTGTCCCAGGTGACCACATGGCCGGCGATGGTCGGGTGCAGCGTGTCCGCCCCGACCACCGTCCGGGTCAGCGGCACGCCCGCCGCGACCAGCCGTTCGCAGAAGCCGCCGATGAGGTCCGTCTCCGGCACCCCCCGCAGCCCGGCCTCCGCGATCCAGCGGCTGAGGTCGAGAATCCCTTGCGCATCCATGCCCGCCATCCTGCCACAGGTCGTATTGTCCGGGAACGGAGGGTCAGCGGCGGGACAGGGCGTCCGCGATGAAGGCCGTGACCGTTCCGAAGTCGCCGGTTGTCCGCAATTCGGCGGGCATGGCCTGAAAGTCAAGCTCCGGTCCGAAACCGATCATCGGCTTTCCGAAGCGCAGGGCCAGCCGCACCTCGTCCAAGGTCCCGTGGCGGCCCGGCAGGACGACGATCACGTCGCTGGTCAGGATGTTGACGTGGTTGCGGCTCAGCTCCGTCGGCGGCGCGCCGGCCGGCTTGCGCGCGAAGGGCGTCAGGATGGGCAGGTCGATGTAGGGGTTGGGGTAGCCGGGCAGGGGCGCATGGCCGCGGATCGGGTCGGGCTCGGACGGCAGGATGCCGATGGAGCGGCCGCGGCGCCCCGGCGTGCCGTGGAAGGCTCGCGCGGCCGACCGCATCACCCCGCCGCCGCCGCCGGTCAGCAGGTCGTGCCCGGCCCCGGCGATCCACGCTCCGAGCGGCTCCGCGTAGTCCGCCCATTCCTCCTGCCCCGACCCCATCACCCCGATGATCGCCATATCCATCCGCCTCCCTGTTACCGTCCGCGTGGTTTCGCCCGCGCCGTGGGTTCGGCCTCCAGCGGGTTGTCGGGCCAATAATGCTTGGGATACTGGCCCTTGAGGTCGGCCTTCACCGCCTTGTAGGCGTTGGCCCAGAAGCTGGCGAGGTCGCGCGTCACCTGCACCGGGCGGCGGGCCGGCGACAGCAGGTGCAGCAGCAGCGGCACCCGCCCGCCGGCGATGCGCGGCGTTTCGGCCAGCCCGAACATCTCCTGGAGCCGGACGGCCAGCACCGGCTCGTCCCCGCTGTAATCGATGGGGATGCGGGAACCGCTGGGCACCTCAACATGGGTCGGCGCCTCCTTGTCCAGCCGCTGCTGCATCGCCCAGGGCAGCAGCCCGCGCAGCGCGTTGCCCAACTCCACCCGGTCGAGATGGGCGCGGCGCGACGCGCCGTTCAGGAAGGGCGCCAGCCACTCCTCCATCGTCTCCAGCAGGGCGGCATCGGAGACGTCCGGCCACTCCTCGCCCTCCCGGCGGCGCAGGAACAGGACGCGCGTCTGCCACTTGCGCAGCTCGTCGGTCCAGGGGAGGGCGGTCAGCCCCATCTCCCGGATGCCCTCCAGCATGGCGGCGGCGATGGCCTCGGCGGGCGGGTTGGGCAGGCGCTTGTCCTCCAGCGCCAGGGCGAACAGCATGCGGCGGCGGCGGGCCAGCACCGTCTGCTCCCGTCCCTCCCAGGCGACCACGGTCTCGCTGCGGATGTGCTCGGCGAAGGCCTCCTCCAGCTCGGCCCGGGAGAGCGGGGCGGCGAGGAAGATGCGCGACTCGCGGGCGGCGCCGTCCAGGTCGGCGACGGCCAGCCAGTCCTCGGCGCTCAGCGGCTCGGCGTCCTGGAAATACGCGCCGCGCCCGTTGGACAGCCGGTATTGCGCGGCGGCCCCACCCGTGTTGCCGCCGGGACGGCGCTGGCCGATGCGGTCGGGGTAGGCGAGGGCGACCAGCAGGCCGGTGGCGCCGAGATCACCACCATTGCCTTTTACGCCCAACTGCCGCTTCCAGTTCCGGGCCTGCTTCAACGCCTGCTGGGCGCCGCCGCGCTCCACCGTCAGGCCGCGCCCGGCGCCGCGCATCCGCCCGTCATCGTCCAGTCCGCGCAGCAGTTCCACCCGCAGCCGCAGGTCGGCGTCGCGGAAACCGGGCTGAGCGCGGACGATGTCGCGTTCGCCGAGCAGGGCGGCGACCTCGCAGGCCAGTGCGCCCAGCCCCATCGCCTTGCCCTTCAGCATCATGTGGGCCAGCCGCGGATGCACGCCGAAGCCGGCCATGCGGCGGCCGTGGGCGGTGATGCCGCCGCCGGCGTCCAGCGCCCCCAGCTCGCGCAGCAGCTCCCGCGCCTGGGCCATGGCGGCGGCGGGCGGCGGGTCGAGCCAGGCCAGAGACGCCGGGTCGGACACGCCCCACACCGCCAGCTCCAGCGCCAGCGGGGCGAGGTCGGCGTCCATGATCTCCGGCGGGGTGAAGGGGGCCAACGCCTTGTGCGACGGCTCCGGCCACAGGCGGTAGCAGACGCCGGGCTCCAGCCGGCCGGCGCGGCCCCGCCGCTGCTCCGCCGACGCCTGGGAAACCTTGGCGGTGACAAGCCGCGTCATGCCGCTGCGCGGGTCGAAGCGGGGGACGCGCATCAGCCCGCCGTCCACGACGATGCGGATGCCCTCGATGGTCAGGCTGGTTTCGGCGATGGGGGTGGTGAGCACGATCTTGCGCGTGCCCGGCGGGCTGGGGGCGATGGCGCGGTCCTGGGCGTCCGCCGTCAGGTCGCCGTAGAGCGGGGCGATCACCGTGCCGGGGCCGAGGTCCCCGCTCTCCAGAAGGCTCTGCACCCGCCGGATCTCCCCGGCGCCGGGCAGGAAGACCAGCGCGTTGCCGCTCTCCTCGCGCAGGGCGCGGCGGACGGCGGCGGCCACGGCGTCCTCGACGCGGGTGCCGCCGCTGGTGTTGGTGGCGGGAGCATCGAGGTGGCGGGTCTCCACCGGGAAGGCCCGGCCCTCGCTGGTCACCATCGGGGCGTCGCCGAGCAGGGCGGCGACGGGGGCGCCGTCCAGCGTCGCGGACATCACCACCAGCCGTAGGTCGTCGCGCAATGCGCCGCGCGCCTCCTGCACCAGGGCCAGCGCCAGATCGCTGTCGATGCCGCGTTCGTGGAACTCGTCGAACAGCACGGCGCCGACCGTCGGCAGTTCGGGGTCCTCCTGAAGCTGGCGCAGGAACAGGCCGTCGGTCACCACCTCGATCCGGGTCTTCGGCCCGACCCTGGTGTCCAGCCGCACGCGGTAGCCGACCGTCTCGCCGACGCTTTCCCCCAGCATCGCGGCCATGCGGCGGGCGGCGGCGCGGGCGGCCAGCCGCCGCGGCTCCAGCACGATCACCTTGCGCCCGGCCAGCCAGGGCCGGTCGAGCAGGGCCAGCGGCACGCGGGTTGTCTTGCCGGCCCCCGGCGGCGCCTGGAGCACCGCCACGCCGCGGCCGTCCAGCGCGGCCAGCAGCTCGGGAAGCACGGGGGCGATGGGAAGGGGCGGGATGCTCATGGACACTGCAAGATGGTGGAAAAGGGCGCCGCCCGTGTTCCTGGCAGCGGCGGGCGCCCCGGTCAAGCCTTCCGCCGGGTCCTGGCGGCTATTCGGTCTCCTCCCGGGAGAAGACCCCGGCCTCGGTGTCGTGGGTGAACAGCTTGGCGTAGCGGGCCCAGCCGGTCACCGCGTTCAGCGTCTCCTCGGCGTAGTCCTCGCTCATGAAGGCTTCCAGCTCGCGGGCGAAGGGGGCGTAGGGAACGCGGTGGTCGGCGCGCTCCGCCAGGGCGGCGTCGATGTGCGCGGCGAGCGGCACGAAATGGACCAGATGCTCGGCGAACAGCGCCTTGCGGTCGTCCACCCCGGCCTCGGCGAACAGGTGGCCCGGTTCGGTCAGCCGGATGTCGCCCTCCGCCACCTCGGCGAATCCGAGCATCTGGAGCGTCTCGGCGATGGGGAAGAGGTCGTCGATCTCGTGCCGCAGCGCCGCCGCGAGGTGCGGCAGGTCCGCCTTGCCCTGGTAGGGCGGGGCGGCCAGCGTCTCCATCAGGCCGGACAGCAGGTTCGTCGAGACGTGCTGGAGCGGCTCGGCGTAGACCGGCCGCGGACGCCCGGCCGTTGTCCCCGGTGCCGTCGCCGGTGCGGTCAGCGGCTTGCGCGTGGTCATCCGGCCATAGATGTCATCGACCAGATCGCGGAAGTCCGGGGCCAGCCGGTTGCGCGGGTGCGGGATGTCCACCCGGATCTCCGCCGCCACGCGGCCCGGGTTGGAGGCGAAGACCAGGATGCGGTCGCACATCAGCACCGCCTCCTCGATGTTGTGGGTGACCATCAGGATCGACCGGGTCGGCAGCTTGCGCTCCATCCACAGGTCGAGCAGGTCAGTGCGCAGCGTCTCCGCCGTCAGCACGTCGAGCGCCGAGAAGGGCTCGTCCATCAGCAGGATCTCCGGCTGGACGACGAGCGCACGGGCGAAGCCGACGCGCTGGCGCATCCCGCCGGACAGCTCCTTGGGGTAGGCGCTTTCGAAGCCCGACAGGCCGATCAGGTCGATGGCCTCCTCGGCGCGCGCCGCCGCCTCGTTCGCGGGAACGCGCAGCGCCTTCAGCCCGGCCAGCACATTCTCCTCGACGGTCAGCCAGGGGAACAGCGCGAAGGACTGGAACACCATCGCCACCCCGTCGGTCGGCCCGGCCACCGGCGCGCCGTGGTGCAGGACTTGTCCGGAGGTCGGCCGCGCCAGCCCGGCGACGATGCGCAGCAGCGTGGATTTGCCCGAGCCGGAGCGGCCGAGCAGCCCGACGATCTCGCCGTCGCGCAGCGTCAGGTCCACGCTGTCGAGCACGACATACTGCTGGCCGGACGGCTTGCGGTAGGCCTGCCGGACGTCGCGGAGTTCGAAAAGGGGCGAGTTCTGCGTCATGGGTACGGCCTCCGTCAGGCAAGGCGCAGGCGGCGTTCGGCGTAGCCGTAGAGCGGACGCCAGAGCAGCCGGTTGAGCAGGGTGACGAACAGGGACATCACGGCGATGCCGAGCACGATGCGCGGGTAGTCCCCCGCGGCGGTCGCCTGGGCGATGTAGCTGCCCAGCCCGTGCGCGGTGACCTCGGCGTCGCCCCAGCGCACCGCCTCGGCGACGATGCTGGCGTTCCACGAACCGCCGGCCGCGGTCACCGCACCGGTCAGGTAGTAGGGGAAGACGCCGGGCAGCATGACGTCGCGCCACCACTGCCAGCCGCGGATGCGGAAGCTGGACGCGGCCTCCTTCAGGTCGCTGGGGAAGGCGGAGGTTCCGGCGACGACATTGAACAGGATGTACCACTGCGTGCCGAGGATCATCAGCGGGCTGAGCCAGACGTCCGGGTTCAGGTCGAAGCGCAGGATGGCGACGACGGCGACCGGGAACAGCAGGTTGGCCGGGAAGGCCGCCAGGAACTGCGCCACCGGCTGGACCGCCTCGGCGAGGCGCGGGCGCAGCCCGATCAGCACGCCGAGCGGCACCCAGACGAACGAGGCGATGGCGATCAGCACCACGACGCGCAGCAGGGTCGCCGCCCCGAGCAGCAGCGCGGTCCCGACGTCGCTCCAGCCGGCGCCGCCGGCGATGAAGCTCACCAGGGTCCAGCCCAGGCCGAGCGCTGCCGCCGCGACGACCGCGTACCACACTTGGTCGAGCGTGCACTCAAGCGCGGGGAGGGCGGGCCGGTGATCCGACACCGCAGGGCCGGGGGCAGGGCGGCGGTGAGTGAGGAGAGGGGGACAGGCGCAGCCACGCCACCCGGCCGAGCAGAGCCTCGACCGGCGCCAGCAGCGAGCGGCAGACGCGGGTGCGCTGGAACAGCCGCAGCACCCAGGACTCGGGCGCCTCCTGCGCGCCGGTCTGCTCGAAGCGGAACTTGTCGGCCCAGGCGACCAGCGGGCGGAACAGGAACTGATCGTAGAGCAGGATGACCGCCAGCATCGCCAGCACCGCCCAGCCGACGGCGCCGAGGTTCTTCTGCGCGATGGCCTCAGCCAGATAGGAGCCGATGCCGGGCAGCGTGACGGTGTGGTCGCCGACGGTGATCGCCTCCGACGCGACGACGAAGAACCAGCCGCCGGACATCGACATCATCATGTTCCAGACGAGCCCCGGCATGGCGAAGGGCGCCTCCAGCCGCCAGAAGCGCTGCCAGCCGGAGAAGCGGAGGCTGGTGGCCGCCTCGTCCAGGTCGCGCGGCACCGAGCGCAGCGACTGGTAGACGCTGAAGGTCATGTTCCAGGCCTGGCTGGTGAAGATGGCGAAGATCGCCGCGCATTCGGCGCCCAGCACGCTGCCGGGGAACAGCGACAGGAAGAAGACCACGGTGAAGGAGATGTAGCCGAGCACCGGCACCGACTGGAGCACGTCCAGAACCGGGATCAGCACCATGCCGGCCCGGCGGCTCTTGGCCGCTAGCGTGGCGTAGGTGAAGGTGAAGAGCAGCGAGGCCGCCATCGCCGCCAGCATGCGCAGCGTCGAGCGCAGCGCGTAGTCCGGCAGGTTCCAGGGGTCGAGCGCGACGGCCGGCGCGTCGAGGCTCGCCAATGGTGCTGTCATCTGGTGACCGCCGACGGCGGCCAGGGCGAGCAGGCCGACGACCAGCGGCAGGGCCACGAGGTCCCAGCGATTGGGCGTGGCGGCCGCCGTTTTCACGGAAACGCTTGTCTGGGTCCAGACCATGGCCCTTCCATCCTGCGGCCGGATCGGAGTCCGGCCGCGTTCGGCATGCGCAATCGGCGTGTGCAGGCACCCGACGCTGTGCGGCGTCGGGCGGGCGTCAAAGGGGGAGGATGGCGGTCAGCCCGGCGCTGGCGGCGGCAAGGGCACGCACGCGCCCTGGTGTGTGAGCGCGCGGAACGGCATCGGAATGGTGATGGAAGACGTCACCATGGTTCACCTGTGCGGCTGTCGGCATCGCGGCCGGCCGTGGCAAACCTGCGAAAAGGTCAGCCCAGGATCGGCAGAGTACCGAAGATTGGTCGGGGTCGACGACTGTGGCTGTCCATCTCTTGCTTTCTCGGCGCGGGACCGGACCGCGCGTCCGGACGCCCGTCAATCATGCGGTGACGTTGGTGCTGATCTATTCCTGGAATTGAAGCCGGTCAAGCGCGTGGCGGCGTTTCTTGGCGATCATTGCAGAGGTTTCATGTTGCCCGCCCTTCGCCGTCGGAGCGAGGGCTGCGCCTCCGGATGCAGATCGTCGAGAGCGTGTCAAAGTGTCGCAGACGCCCGCAACCGGCCAGCGATCCGAGAACCTTTCGCAACAAGGCGTTATGGTTCAAATAACCACAATACATTTGTGACTTAACGATCTCGGGACCCGATGGCCAACATTCACGACCCCGCCCTGTTCCTCGCCCACGCCTGCGCGCTGGAGGAGAACGCCGCCAACCGTTTCGCCGACCTGTCGGAGGCCATGAAGACCTACGGCAACGCGGACGTCGCCGCCTTTTTCGCCAAGATGGCCGAGTTCTCGCGCCTGCATCTGGCGGACGCCCGCAAGCGCTCCGCCTTCCGCGACGTGCCGGTGCTCGCCCCGGAAGACTTCCAGTGGCCGGACGACGAGAGCCCGGAAGCGGCCTCCATGGAAGGCTCGCACTATCTGATGACGGTGGAGTACGCGCTGGAACTGGCGCTCGACAGCGAAAAGCGCGGGCACGCCTTCTACGCCGACGTGGCGGCCTCCACCACGGACCCGGAGGTCCGCATGATGGCCGAGGAGTTCGCCTCGGAAGAGGCGGAGCATGTGGCGGAGTTGGAGCGCTGGATCGAGCGCTTCCCCAAGAAGGGGTAAAGGCCGTTTCCCGCGGTTTCCGCCCTTGCGGGAACCGCGGGAAGGGCGAACGAGCGCCTTACTTGGACAGGTCGGCGTAGTCGTACTCGTACTTCTTGTCCGCCGGCTTGAAGGTCTTGAAGGCGGCGATGACGTCGTCCACCGACACGCCCGCCGGCACGTTGAGAATCTCGTACACGACCGAGCTGCCGCTGGTCGGGCCAACGTCGGCGTTGCGGTGAGCCTGGGAAATCAGGCCCTCGCCGGCCTTCTTGATCATGATCGAAGCCATATCCGTTCCGTCTCCTGTTACACGTCGCCCGACGCAGAAATATCCATAACTCGAATAAGGGTATGGGGCCAATGGATAAATTGCTGCGGCGCGTCAGCGGCGGGTGATCCAGAGCGCGGTCACGTCGTCGTTCAAGTGGTCGCCATGGATCGCGGCGTGGCGGGCCATCACGGCGGGAAGGGGGCGGTCGGGGGCTTCCGCCGCCGCCCGCTCGGCCAGACGGAGCAGGCCGTCCTCGCCCAGCATGGCGCCCTCGGCGTCCCGGGCTTCGCTCAGCCCGTCGGAATAGAGGAACAGGCTGTCGCCGCGCCGCAGCGGCACGCGCTGGTTGGTGTAGGCCGAGTCCGGGAAGGCGCCGAGGAGCGGGCCGGAGGCGTCCAGCGGCTGGATGCCGAAGTTGGTCATCAGGAGGGGGCTGGGCGACGCGGCGGCGGCGTAGAGCAGCGTATCGTCGGCCCGGTCGATCACCCCGTAGAAGGCGGTGGCGAACTGGCCCAGCGGCAGGATCTCGCACAGCCGACCGTTCAATTGGCGCAACAGGCGGGCGGGATCGCGCAACTCCTCCGGCGGGGTGCGGGTCAGCAGCGTGTGCAGGCGGAAGGCGTTGATCGCCGCGGCGATGCCGTGGCCCGACAGGTCGGCGGCGAAGACCCCGACGCAGCTTTCATCGAACGCGAAGGCCGTCCAGAAATCGCCGCCGATCTCGTCCGACGCGCGGAAGACCGAATCCACCGCCAGCCCGTTCCGCTCGGCGAGGCCAGCCAGCTCCGCCGCCTCCGGGACCAGGGCGAGCTGCATGGCGCGGGCCTGCCGCAGGTCGCGCTCCACCCGCTCGTGGAAGGCGCGCAGCTCCTGCACCATCGACCGGCGCTCCAGGTGATAGCGCACGCGGGCGATGCATTCCCCGGGGTTGATCGGCTTGGCGATCAGGTCGGTCGCTCCGGCGCTGAAGCAGACCGTCCTCATCTGGTCGGAGTGCAGAGCGCTCTGCATCAGGATCGGCAGGTCGCGCCAGCGCGGGTCGCCGCGCAGGCTGCGGCAGACGCCGATCCCGTCCATCCGCGGCATGGCGGCGTCGAGCAGCAGCAGGTCGGGGGCGAAGCTCTCCAGCCGCTCCATCACCTCCTCCGCGGAGGAGGCGAAGGCGACCTGGGTGATGCCGGCCCATTGCAGGAAGCGGGACAACGTCCGACGATTGAAGGCGCTGTCGTCGGCGATCAGCACCCGGCAGCCGCCGAGCGGAATGCCCAGCTCCATCCCGTAGACCGACGCACCGGCGCCGGGGCGGGCGGGGCGCGGCGGAGCGGCGGCGTCCGTGCCGGGCGGCACCGTCATGGCGCGGGCGTGCCCCATCGCGTCCGTTCCCGCCGCGTCAGTCGGCGATGTTGAACATGGTGTGGAACTTGGCGATCGTGATCAGGCGCCGCACCTCGTCGCGGGCGCCGCGGATCGCGAAGTCCAGGTTGCGCCGCTGCGCGGTGTCGCGGGCGATGATGAACATGCCGAGGCCGGAGGAATCGACGAAGTCGAGCCGCGACAGGTCGAAGACCACCCGGTGCCCCGCCGGGCGCTCGAAGGTGGCGATCACGTCGCGGAAGGTGTCGTGGTCGGCAAAGGTCATGCGCCCGCTCAGCACGATCTCGGTGCTGGCCGGGGCCTCGCGGACGGAGAAATCCATGGCGGCGCTCATCTGTGGTTCCCCCGTGGCCGAAGAGAGGCGCAATCCCCCGCCGGTCGGGCCAGTGGGTCTGGGTCCGGCGGGGATGCGGGCGCATTCTAGGTCGCCGGGAATTGCACTTTGATGACGCTGCCGTGTCGGCACCGGGTCATCGGGCGGGGATGGGCCAACTTTTACTGGAGAGCGGCCTCTTCCACCCTTGGATGCGACAGGCGTTCGGCGATCCCGCCGGCCAGCCATGCCGAATAGGCATCGCGGCCCTCCGGTCCGAGCATGCCGTTGCGGCAGAAGGCCGACGCCTTGGCCGGCTTGGAAAGCGCCGAGTCGGGGAAACGCCAGAGCGGCAGGTCGGCCTGCCCGCTCAGCCGGTCAAGCGCCGCCGGGCGGTAGCCGTTGCCCGCGCCGTACAGCTTTTCCTCCACCGCCGCCGGGCGGGGCGGAAGCAGCAGGGCGATTCCGACCCCGGCGGCGCGCGCCTGATCGGCGAAACGGCGCACCCGCTCGAAGGCGGGCGAGTCGTCGTTCATCCGGACAGCGTCGTCGCGGGTCTCGACCCAACGGTCGGCGGCGGCGGCGGTCCAGCCCTGCGGGCCGACGGCGTGGCACGGCTTGGCGTATTGCAGGGTGCTCTGGTCGGGCAGGTAGGAACGGCCGAGCATCGCCACCTCGGTCAGGTGGGAGCCATAGCGGCGCAAGCCGGCGAAGTCGCCGCGCTCCGCGAACAGCAGGTCCACGTCCAGGAGGACCAAAGCCGGCTTGAGCTTCAGCACGTCCCCCAGCAGCGGTTCGAAGTCCTCGATCCGGGCGTGGTCGTGGACGATGCGCAGGAAATGCAGGCTTTCCACCCCGTGCTTCGCCGCCAGCGCGGCCATGCCGGGTTCATCCAGGGTGGCGTGGCGCAGCGCCGAATCACCCAGCGCCACCACCACGACGGGGGACAGGTCCCGCGCCGCCCGCTCCGCCGTCGCAGCGATGCGGTTGCTGTTGTACCAGGCGAAGGGCCGGTCATGGAGGCTGTAACCGGTCCAGAAGGCCCCCGCCGTCCCGGCCGCGAACAGGGCGGGGAACACCGCCAGAAGGGTGATCCACAACCGCCGCGGCTTCGCTTGCGGCCTGCTCCTTTCCTTCCGGTGCTTTTGCGGTTCAACAGGCCCGGTCATGGTCCCTCTGCTCCTCCCAGCGGTGCGCCCAAGCGACGCGCCCAAGTGATGCGCCCAAGTGACGCGCCCAAGTGACGCGCGGTGTCCTATGACTCAAACACTCCGGGAGGGAGCAGGGTCCCGTGTGCCGCCATGTTTTCCTATGACGAAGGGGGCATCCGTCCGGATCGTGCCGGAGTAGCCGGATACGGGCGCTTTCGTGTAGTCTTGCGCGAAAGACGAGGCACGCATCGAGGCACAGGATGAGCACCGAAATCCGCACCTTCACGATCCCCGACGCGAGCGCGGACGAGGCCCAGGGGCACCTCTCCTCCTTCCTGCGCACGGTCGAGGTGCAGCGCATCGACACGGCCTACGCCGACGGCGGCTGGCGTGTTCTCGTCCTTTACAAGGATCTGAAGCGCAAGGAGGAATCCCTCCAGATCGAAGCCGCGATCAACGCCGCCCTCAACGGTTGGCGGGATCGCGCGGCCGCCCGTGAAGGGCTGTCGCGCGACGCTGTCCTGTCGGACGAGCTGGTGCCGGAAATCGCCCGTTTCGCCCCTACGACGGAGCGCGAACTGTCCATCATCGTCGGCGCCCGCGACCTTGGCGTGGGCCACTTCGGCGGCGAGATCGTGCAGGTCGTCCGCGCGACCCTGGACGAACTGATCGACTGACACCTCCACTCTCCGGAACGGTATAGGCCGAAGAGCCAGGCGTCCCTGGCCGCTGTGCCGAAAGAGAAGCCGGACCCGCCGTAAGCCCGATTCCAGACGCTTCCACGCTGTGCCAGCATACCCTCGTAATTTGTGGCAATGCAGCATGGCGAGGCCATGGACGGGACTTCCGGATCGAGAGGCGACGTTCCCGATTACCGCGCCATGGCGCGGGAGTTGGAAGCGTTCAGCCGTCAGGCGGCGGAGCGCGCGGCGGCCACCGGCGACGGCAGGATGGACGCTCTGGCACAACGGCTGGAACGCCACGCCGAACAGATCCGGCACGATCTGGCCGAAGCCCCGACGCGCCGTTTCGGCTGGCGCCTAGGCCTTCTCCACCTTCAGCAGAGTGCCCTCGGCACCGACGATGCGGACGCGGGTTCCGGCGGGGAGGTCGGGTCCCTCGACGGTCCAGAGCCCGTCGCCGATCTGCGCCCGGCCCCGCCCGTTGACGATGGGGCCGTCCAGCGTGTGCAGCGTCCCGATGTATTGCGCCGTCCGGCGGTTCAGATGCGGCGTGTGCGTCGTATGCGCTGACCCGCGGGACAGGAAGCGGGTTCCCACCAGCGCGGCGATGGCGAGCAGGGCGAACAGCAGTCCCTGATGCTCCCACGGCAGCGACGGCCAGACCAGAAGCACCAAGCCGACCAGAGCGGCGGCCCCGCCCAGCCAGAGAAAGGCCGCCCCTGGCGCCACTGTTTCCAGCGCGCCCAGCAGCACGGCCAGAACCCACCAGTGCCAGAATTCGATCATTGCGGGTCCGCCTTCGGGGTTTCGCCCAATCTTACGACTCCGGCGGCATCGGCGCATCGCGCCTGTTCGGCTCGTCCTGATTCCGTTCATCGCGATTCCAGGAGCTGCGCGGTGCCGGCGGCGGGGCGGCGGCCGTTCCGGAAGGCGCCGGTTGGTTCGGCGGGCGGTTCGGGAAGGCTTCGCGGGCGATCTCCGCAATGCCGCCGATGGCGCCGATCACGTTGGCGGCCTCCAGCGGCATGAACAGCACCTTCTGGTTCGGGGCGGCGGCCACCGCCGTCAGAGCATCGACATAGCGCTGGGCGACGAAATAGTTGATGGCCTGGGCGCTGCCCCCGGCGATGGCGTCGGAGACCAGCCGGGTGGCCTCGGCCTCCGCCTGGGCGGAGCGCTCGCGCGCCTCGGCGTCGCGGAAGGCGGCCTCGCGCCGGCCCTCGGCCTGGAGGATGGCGGCCTGCTTGGCGCCCTCCGCCCGCAGGATGGCCGCTTGGCGCTGGCCCTCCGCTTCCAGGATGGAGGCGCGGCGGTCGCGCTCCGCCTTCATCTGGCGGGCCATGCTGTCCACGAGGTCGCGCGGCGGCTGGATGTCGCGGATCTCGATGCGCGTCACCTTGACGCCCCAGGGGCTGGTCGCCTCGTCCACCACGCCGAGCAGGCGGGCGTTGATCTGGTCGCGCTGGGACAGCAGTTCGTCGAGGTCCATCGAGCCCATGACCGTGCGGGTGTTGGTCATGGTCAGGTTCAGGATCGCCAGCTCCAGGTTGTTGACCTCGTAGGAAGCCTTGGCGGCGTCGATCACCTGGAAGAAGACCACGCCGTCCGCCGTGACCATGGCGTTGTCGCGGGTGATGACCTCCTGCGAGGGCACGTCGAGCACCGTCTCCATCATGCTCTGCTTGCGCCCGATGCGGTCGATCAGCGGGAGAATCAGATGCAGGCCGGGCTGGAGCGTGCGGGTGTAGCGGCCGAACCGCTCCACCGTCCATTCCTGACCCTGCGCCACGGTTCGCACCCCCAGCAGAACCAGCGCCAGCGCGAAGATCAGGAGCGCGATGACGAAGAGCGTCAGGCCGCTGAGCACCATCACCCCACCTCCCATCCGGTCGTTTCCTCCCTCGGACCATGCCACGGCGGGGCCGCCCCGGCCAGAGCTACAGCGTCAGCCCAGCAGGGCGCCGATCGGCTTCAGCGGCTCGTGCGCGTCGAACAGGATCTTCAGGATCGCCAGGATCGGCACCGCCAGCAGCGCGCCGGGAATGCCCCACATCCAGCCCCAGAACAGGATGGACACGAACACCGCGATGGGATTGAGCGCCAGCCGCCGACCGACGATCATCGGGGTCAGGAAGTTGCCCTCCATCATGGTCAGCGCCACGAAGGTCAGCGGCGGCCCGAAGATGTTCAGGCTCCCGTCGAAGCTGAGCGCCGACACCAGGAACAGCACCGCCGTCATAACCGCCGGCCCGATGAAGGGGACGTAGTTGATGAGTCCGGCGAGCGTTCCCCACAGCGCCGCGTTGGGCACCCCCCACAGCCACATCGCCAGCGTCGTCGCGAGGCCGAGCCCGATGTTGATGACCGTGATGGTCGCCAGATAGGCGGCGATGTTCTGCTGCACCGTGGCGGCGACCATGGCGTAATGCACGCGGTCGTCCACGTCGCGCATCGTGCCGATCAGCGCCTCCAGGCTCTGCCGTCCGCGGGCCAGGAAGAAATAGAGCAGCACCTGGAGGATCACCACGTTGGCGATCACCGCCTCCGCCTGATGCAGCACCTGTTCGGCCAGCGACGGGCCGCGCACCACGACTTCCCGCGCAGCACCATTGCGGTCGGAGGCCATCTGCTCGATCTGACGGGAGGCTTCGCGGGCGCGGTCGATCCCTTCGCGGATGTCGCCCAGCTTGAACTCCAGCTCGTTGACCACGCGGGGCATCCGGTTGACCCATTCGGTCGCCGGGGTCGCCAGCGTGTAAATGGCCCCCAGCCCGGCGCCGAACACCGTGATCACCACCACCGCCGCGCCCAGCGCCTCCGGCAGGCCGAGCCGGTAGAGGCCGCGCACGCAGGGGCGCAGCAGAAGGCTGAGGATCAGCGCCAGCATGATCGGCAGCAGAACGTCGCGCCCGAAATACAGCGTGAACAGGAGCGCGATGACGAACAGCCCCACAACCGCCACCCGCACCGGGTCGCGGGGGTTCCGGGCCGGGGGCAGGGGCTCGGTCACCGGCTCCGGTGGCGGGGTGAGGGGCGGATCGATCGTGCGGTCGCTCATCGGGGGCAGGGACTCCGGGAGTAGCGGGCCGGGGAGCGCTTGACGGCGCCGGACCCCCGCCCGATTTAGGGGTATTCCAGGACCGCGCCCACGCGGCCCCGCTTCGCGATGACCGGAGTTCCACGAGATGCGCAGCCCGTTCCCTTCGATAAACATCCGCCGCGGCCTGATGGTCCTGGCGCTATCCGTGCTGCCACCGATGGCCGCCTCCACCGCTGCTTTGGCCGACGATCCGGTCGTCGGGCGCTTCTCCAACGACTGGACCGGCAACGGGCTTCAGGTGCAGGCGATCGAGGACCCGAAGGTCAAGGGCATCACCTGCCATCTGGTGGATTTCGACCGCAGCGTGCTCGACCGGCTGACCAAGGGAAACTGGTTCGAGGACCCGTCCAACGCCTCCATCGCCTGCCGGCGCACCGGGCCGCTGGTGATCGGCGACATCGAGCTGTCGCAGAAGGGCGAGGAGGTTTTCTCCGAGCGCAAGAGCCTGGTCTTCAAGTCCATCGCCATCCGCCGCATCTACGACCGGGTGAACGACACGCTGATCTACGTCGTCTACAGCCGGCAGGTGAAGGACGCCTCGGCGAAGATGTCCATCTCCAGCGTGCCGCTGATCGATACGAACCCTCAGTGGGAAAAGGGTAAGCCTGCCGTGAAATGATCGGATGGCTTGCAATCGGGCGGGCGCGGCGCCATCATCAGGCTTGGGAGGCAGGGGCTCCTATCCCCCGCCTCCCGGCCCGATCACTGCCGGTTCAGAAGATCAAGGATCGCCTTGACGATCTGGAGCAGCAGGATCAGGAGACCGAGGATTTCCTTCATCCTCCGAGCCTCCTTGTTGAGCGGCGGGGTGGTGGCCACCCACCACCCGTCCGCGCCTCCACCTCGCACGGGGTGCGGGACGGGCGCAACGGAAACTCCACGCATGCGTGTGCGACGGATTGGCCGGCCGAACCCGAGGCGTTTCGTCAGGTCTTGCCGCGGCGGGATCGCCACTTGCGCCACAGCAGATAGAAGCCGGGCGCCAGCGTCACGATCAGGATGATGCGCACCATGTGGTGGGTGGCGACCAGCGCCACGTCGATGTTCAGCGCCAGCGCGACCAGCGTCATCTCGGCCAGCCCGCCCGGTGCGAAGGCGAGGATCAGCGCGGCGAGTCCCAGCCCCGTCGCCTCGTCAACCATCCAGGCCGCCGCCGTGGTGACCAGCAGCATCAACCCGGTGAGACCCAGCGCGGTCAGCCCGTCGCGCCCGATGCGGCGAATGTTCAGCCCGGTGAAGCGGCAACCCAGCGACGCGCCGATCACCACCTGGGCGGCGGCGACCAGCACGCCCGGCGGCTTGCCCTCGGTCAGGCCGGCGAGGTGGATCGCGGCGGACAGCAACATCGGCCCGACGATCTGGGCGGCGGGGATGCGCAGCAGCTTCGCCAGGGGATAGCCCAGCGCGCAGGCGGACAGCAGCGCCACGTCCAGCGGGGCGAGCGACAGCAGAGGCGGGCCGAGCGCGCCGCGCCGCGCCGGGTCGTACAGGCCCAGCGCCTGGAAGGCGAAGGGGATGACCAGCACCACCAGCATCACCCGCAGCGCGTGGGACAGCGCCATGGTCCGGCTGTCGCCACCCATCTGCGTGCCGACCATCACCATCTCGTTCAGCCCGCCGGGGGTGGCGGTGAAGAAGGATGTGGGCGGGTCCAGCCGGGCCGCGCGGCGCAGGTACTGCACGCCCAGCGTGGTCGCCAGCACGAGATAGACGGCCAGCGCGCTCAGCGACAGGCTCCATTCGCCGAGCCGCCCCAGGATGTCCGGGGTGAAGCCGCTGCCCAGCATCACGCCGAGGATCATGATCATGGCGTTGCGCAGCGGCTTCGGCACATGCAGCGCGACACCGGCCATGGCGGCGACCGTGGTGGCGGTCATGGCGCCGATCATCCAGGCCAGCGGCAGATGGAAATAGCTGAACAGCGCGCCCCCCGCCGTCCCCAGCGCGAGGGCGAGCGCGAAGGGCCGGAGCCCCGGTCCGATGGTCATGCCGCTCGTTGTGTCCGGTTCAAGGAACGATCCGCCCCAGCCGGACGGCGGTCTGTCCGGATTTGGGTCGCCGCGCCGGCATGATCAGCACGCAGTCGTCGTAAGGCGTCACGATCGGGCGGTTGCCGTCATGGCCCAGGACCGTTCCGGCGCGGGGAATGATCTCCATGCCCACATAGGGCTGGTCGAAGAAGAACTCGTCGGTTTCCGCGGTCACCGCCTCGGTCACCTCGACGGTGCGCAGCGGATCGGGGTGGCGGCGGATGTGGCGATCGGCCAGCGACGGGTCGATCATCTCCTGGGCGAGCAGGAAGCGCATGGCGCTTTCCAGGGCGACCAGCGCCGTCTCATTCCGCCAGTGCTGGCCGCATTCGACCAGGATGGCGGTGCGCCGCCCGTCCGCTTCGGCGAAATCCGCGTAGTCGATCACGCGCCGCCCCGCCGCGTGCCCCTCGTCCGCGACGATCCAGGCCGGGTGGCCGAGCCGGCGGGCCAACGCGCGGGCGCGGTCCGTCCGTCCGCACAGCGTCAGGGGCGGGGTGTCCGCCGTCATGGAATGCAGATCGAGGATGACGTCCGCGGCGTCGAACACCGGGCGGAGTTGCCGGGCGCGGCGCAGTTCCGCGCTGTCGCGCGGTCCGTCCAGAACCTCCGGCGACCAGACGCGGTTCATGTCCTCGTCCACGAAGCGGGAGGCATAGGGGCGCTCGGCATCGAAGCTCTGATAAGCGGCGGTGTTGGCGAAGACCAGAGTCAGCCGCCCGCGGGTGGGCCGCAAGCCCATCCGGAACAGCCGGTCCATCGCCACCGCGCCGCTGATCTCGTTGCCGTGGATCAGCGAGACAATGACGGCGTGTTGGCCGGGGCGTCCGGACTCCAGCGTCGTGACATGGTCGATGCCGGTGTTTCCACGACGGTAGGGGCCGATGTCCGGCGGCGTCAATTCGATCGGTGGCAGGGATTCGGTCAAGCGGATCTCGCCTTTGCGGGTCTGGCCGGTGCCGGGCGCTTTCGCTGAATGGTCAGTATGGCGGAGAGTCCGGCGCTGCGCCAGCCCCGCCATTTCCCTGGCCGATCATGTCTTTTGCCTTACCGGTGTATGACGGTTTTTGGTCGACGGGCACCCGGCCATCGTCTATACCCGAATCCATCCGCCGCAGCGCCCTGCTATGCCATCCGGGCAGGTGCCGTGGTCGGTCGGCGCAGTTGGTACACCGGGGTCAGCCATGAGTTTCGTGATCGAGGACGTGCTCGTCCGCAACGATCCGATCGTCCCGCGCCTGCCGGTGTTCTTCGATTCACCGCACAGCGGCACCGTCTACCCGCGCGACTTCGCCTTCGTCTGCCCGCTGTCCACCCTGCGGCAGGCCGAGGACACCCATGTGGACGAGCTGTTCGCCCACGCGCCGGAGCACGGCGCGACGCTGCTCTGCGCCCTCTTTCCGCGCACCTACATCGATGCGAACCGGGCCATCGACGACATCGACCCGGCGCTTCTCGACGGGCGCTGGCCCGAGCCGCTGCGCCCGACCGAGAAGAGCGCCGCCGGCATGGGGCTGATCCGCACGCTGTGCCGTCCGGGAATGCCGCTCTACGACGGGCGGCTGTCGGTGGCCGAGGTAGCGGAGCGCATCGACCGCTACTACCGGCCCTATCATTTCCAGGTCGCCAGCGTGATGGACGATCTGGCCGACCGGTTCGGCGCCGTCTGGCACATCGACTGCCATTCCATGCCCTCCGCGGTCGGGCCGGGGGCGGCGCACAAGCTGGGCATGGATTTCGTGCTGGGCGACCGCGACGGCACCACCTGCGAACCGGGCTTTACCGTCTTGGTCGAGCAGGTGCTGACCGGGCTTGGCTACACGGTCACGCGGAACCATCCCTTCAAGGGGGTCGAGCTGGTGTCCCGCCATTCCAACCCGGCGCGGGGCCGCCATTCCCTCCAGCTCGAAATCAACCGCCGGCTCTACATGAACGAGGAAACGCTGGAGCGGAACGAGGGCTTCGCCCGGCTCCAGGCCGACCTGACCACCTTGACCCGGCGCATCTGCGCCCATGCGCAGGCCAGCACCGCGCGCCGCGCCGCCGAGTAACGGCCGGGCCAAAGAGGCGGGGCAGGGGCGTTACGGCGAGAACTGCTCCTTGAGGATCCGCTCCTCGAAATTCAGCTCCGGATCGAACAGCAGGGTCAGCGCGACGTCGCGTGCTTCTTCCACATCGACGCGGATGACCTCGCGCACTTCGGTCGAATCGGCCACGGCGCTGACCGGGCGCTTGACCTCTTCCAGGATGTCCACGGTGATCTTGGAGCTGTGCGGCAGCAGCGCGCCGCGCCAGCGCCGCGGCCGGAAGGAGCTGATGGGAGTCAGCGCCAGCACCCCGGCGCCCAGCGGGATGATCGGGCCGTGGGCCGACAGGTTGTAGGCGGTGCTGCCGGCGGGGGTGGCGACCAGCACGCCGTCGCAGATCAGCTCCGGCAGGCGGACGACGCCGTCCACGGTGATGCGCAGCTTCGAGGCCTGCCGCGTCTCGCGCAGCATCGAGACCTCGTTGATGCCCAGCGCTTCGATCTGCTCGCCGTTGCAGCGGGTGGCCTTCATGCGCAGGGGGTGCAGCGTGACGCTCTGGGCGCTGGCCAGCCGCTCGGCCAACTCGTCCTCGCGGAAGACGTTCAGCAGGAAGCCGACCGATCCCCGGTTCATGCCGTAGACCGGCGGCGGGTTCTGCCCGTCGCGCTTCAGCGCGCGGTGCAGCGTCTCCAGCAGGAAGCCGTCGCCGCCCAGCGCCACGATGACGTCGGCGTCCTCCAGCGGCGCGTTGCCGTAGCGGTGGACCAGCCGGGTGCGCGCCCGCATCGCCTCTTCCGTGTTCGCCGCGCAGAAGGCGATGCGGAGATCGGCGGGCTTGCGGGCCGAGGAATCGGGCGCCAGCGGGTCCAGGGTCGGATCGGCGGGCAGCTTTGCGGCGGTTTCGGTCATGTCCAGAGGACCATAGCGCAGAGTGCCCGGTTGCAGAAGGCCGCTTCGGTCGAAGGGTGGCGCGGTTGCACTTCACATCCCTCTCCCGCCCCGGGAGAGGGAGGGGACCCGTGCGAAGCACGGGAAGGGTGAGGGTACCGCCAGGAAGAAAGCCCTGTTTCTCGCACGACGCTCACCCGCCCGCTTCGCGGGCACCCTCTCCCGGGGCGGGAGAGGGATTGGAGGCAGCGCCGGAGTGGCCCATCATCCGCCTGTCACACTCATGTGGCGGGGCACCGCCGGGCCTTGGTGGCGGCGGTCGATGATGAAGTCGTGGCCCTTGGGCTTGCGGGCGATGGCGTCGCGCACCGCCTGGACCAGCAGCCCGTCGTCGTCGCTGAGGCGCAGCGGGGTGCGCAGGTCGGCGGCGTCCTCCTGGCCCAGGCACATGTAGAGGGTACCGGTGCAGGTCAGCCGCACGCGGTTGCAGCTTTCGCAGAAATTGTGGGTCAGGGGCGTGATGAAGCCGATGCGCCCGCCGGTCTCGGCCACCCGCACATAGCGGGCCGGGCCGCCGGTGCGGTAGTCGATCTCGTCCAGCGTCCAGCGCTTGGCCAGCTCCGCCCGCACGAGGCTGAGCGGCAGATACTGGTCGAGCCGCGTCTCGTCGCCGATCTCGCCCATCGGCATGACCTCGATGAAGGTCAGGTCGAAGCCCTGCTCGCCGCACCAGCCGACCAGCCGGTGGAACTCGTCGTCGTTCACGCCCTTCAGCGCGACCGTGTTGATCTTGACCTGGAGCCCCGCCTCCTTGGCGGCCTGGAGCCCGCCGAGCACCTTGTCCAACCGGCCCCAGCGGGTGATCGCCTGGAACTTATGGGGGTCGAGCGTGTCCAGCGACACGTTGATCCGGCGCACCCCGGCCTCCACCAGATCGCCGGCATACTTGAACAGCATGGTGCCGTTGGTGGTCAGGGTCAGCTCGTCCAGATCGCCGGCCTTCACATGGCGGCCCAGGCTGTGGATCAGTTCATGGATGCCCTTGCGGACCAGCGGCTCGCCGCCGGTCAGGCGCAGCTTGCGGGTGCCCAGCTTGACGAAGGCGGAGCAGACGCGGTCGATCTCCTCCAACGTCAGCACCTCCGCCTTGGGCAGGAAGCTCATGTCCTCCGCCATGCAGTAGACGCAGCGGAGGTCGCAGCGGTCGGTGACGGACACGCGCAGATAGCTGACGGTCCGCCCGAAAGGATCGACGAGCGGGGCGGCGGCGGTCGGCGGAACGGTCGTCATCGTCAGGCTTCTCCCCAAGGGGGTCCGTATCGTGCAGTCCGGGCGGCGATTATGACCCCGAACCCGATCCTGATATATAGGTCCGAGTTACGGATTTTTCGCCACCTGGAATTTCAGGCGCAGGAGACCACGAAGCGCCGAGCCGGGACTTGACGGGAATCAAATCCCGGCACCGCGCGCCTTCCAGCGACCGCGCTCAGTGGACGCTGCCGCCGTCCGGACCGCCGTCCTTGCCGTTTTGGGCCAGCTCCCGCTCGCGCAGATAGTCCTCGGTGGTGCGGGGCGCGCGTGGGGCGCCCAGCGCGAAGGGCGAGTCGCCCCGCTCGAACTGGTCCACGACGCGACAGTCGCCACACATGCGCATGCGGTCGGCGGCCTCCGGCGTGGCGAACATGGCGTGCCGTCCGGCCAGCACCGCGACGATCTTGTCGATCGAGGACTTGGTGGCGAAGGGTTTGCCGCACTTGACGCAGCAGAAGGGCTCCTCCTCCTTCAGCACCTTGGCGCCGCGGGCGCTGTCGCGGAAATCGATCTCCGGAACCAGTGCGATGACCTTCTCCGGACAGGTGGTCTTGCACAGGCCGCACTGCACGCAGGCGTCCTGCGAGAAGGACAGCATCGGCTTGTCGGCGTTGTCGAGCAGCGCCCCGGTCGGGCAGGCGCCGACGCAGGACAGGCAGAGCGTGCAGCCCTCCGTCATCACCTGCACCCGCCCGAAGGGGGCGCCCGGCGGCAGCGGCAGGACCTCGATCGGTTCCGGAGCGACCTTGTGCAGGTGGCGCAGCGCCAGCATGGTCACGGTGCGCTTGCCGCCCATCGGCAGGAAGGTGCCGGGGGCGGGAGCGCCCTCGCGCGGCAGGCTCCACAGCTCTGCGGCCACCGCGTCGGGATCCTGCGCGTCGATGATCGATACCCGGCCCGAGCCGTAGCCCAGGCCCGCCATGGCGGTTTCAGCCAAGCCGATCTGGCTGGCCAGCCCGGCCGTCTCGCCGGCGTTGCCCGGCCCGACCAGAACGCGCACCCGCGCGGCACCATAGGCCAGCGCCGCCGCGAACACGTCGAAGCCGAGCTGCGTCACCTCGTTCACCGCGAAGGGCAGCACGCGGGCCGGCAGGCCGCGGCCGTACCGCGCGATCAGCGAGATCATCTCGTCGCCGTGCCGCGGGTCGTGGACGAGCAGGACCGGCTCCGTCCCGCCGGCCTTGGCGTAGGAGGAGAGCAGCGTGCGCAGCCGCTCGTAGACGGTCTGGAGCGGCGGCAGGGCGTAGGTGCTGGCCCCCGTCGGGCAGACCGAGGCGCAGGAGCCGCAGCCGGCGCAGATGTGCGGGTCGATTGCCACATGGTCGCCGTTCGGCGTGATGGCGCCGGTCGGGCAGACCTCCAGGCAGCGGGTGCAGCCGGTCTTGCGGCTGCGCGAATGGGCGCACAGGTCGGCCTTGAAGTCGATGTAGCGCGGCTTCTCGAACTCGCCGACCAGATCGGCGGCCTCGAACACCGCCTTGGCGACGGCTGCCGGGCTGTCGGGGTCGGGGCGCAGATAGCCGTCGCGCTTGCCGTGCGCCGGGAACAGCGGCGCGCCGCCGGTCAGGTCCACGATGACGTCGCAGCGCGAGGCGGCGCCGTGCCGCGGCGTCTCGAAGCCGAGGACGGCGCGCGAGGCCGGAATGGCCGGGGCGTAGTCGTCGACCACGATCTCGAAGTTGCCGAGCCAGCCCTTGGCGGCGCGGATGGTGCCCTTGAAGACCGGCACGTCCATGACGCGCGGCGGGGCGACGTCCTTCGGGGACTTCAGCAGAACGGTGACGTCCAGGCTGCCGGACAGCTGCCGGGCCACCTCGATGGCGCGCTCGTCGATGCCGTAGACCAGCGCGGTGCCTTCCGAGGCCAGGGTGATCGTGCCGGTCGGCGGGATGTCCATGGCCGCCTCGGCCAGCAGCGCGGCGATCTTCGGTCCCGCCAGGGCACCCTCGTCCGACCAGCCGGCGCGCTCACGGATGTTGGTGAAGGCCAAGGAGGCGTCCGGATTGTCCTGGGCCGCGATTTCCGCGAACAGCGGGGCCTCCTGGGTGCAGGCGACGAGCAGCGGAGCGCCCTCCGCCATGCGCGCCTCGAACCGGTCGAGCTGGGTGCGGCAGAGCTGTGTGGCGACGGACAAATCGCCCTCGGCCCCCGCCGCGGCCCCGCAGGCCCTGGCCAACGCCTTGCCGTCGAGCGCCATGCTGTGGGCGCAATCGCAGACGAGCACCGTCCGGCCGTTGATCTTCATCGCTTCCAACCCCTTGCCCTGAAAAGACCTGCCCTAAAGCCCTGTTGCACACAGCGCGTTCCAGTTCTGTACATATCGGCTGGGTGGCACGGTTGCGACAGCAAAATGCGTGCGGCAGGATGGTCGTCCACCCCTTCACCCGTCGGACTCGTCCCGCCATGACCAGCATCCCCACCGTCCGCGACGCCCGCATCGAGGATGTCCCCGCGTTCCAGCGAATCTACGAGCACCATGTCCTTCATGGCGTCGGCACCTTCGAGGAGGAGCCGCCCGACGTAGTGGAGCTGGAAGGGCGCTTCCGCGCCATCACCGGCGCCGGCCTGCCCTGGCTGGTCGCCGAGCGCGACGGCGTGGTCCTGGGGTACGCCTATGGCAGCGCCTACCACGTCCGTTCCGCCTACCGCTTCACCATCCAGGACTCCGTCTACATCGCCGAGGAGGCGCGCGGCCAGGGCCTCGGCCGTCTGTTGCTCCAGGCGCTGATCGACCGTTGCGTGGAGCAGGGCTACCGCCAGATGGTGGCGCTGGTCGGCGGGTCGGAGAACGCCGGGTCCGTCGGGCTGCACGCCGCGCTGGGCTTCCGCACCTGCGGCGTGGTCGAGGCCGTGGGGCTGAAGTTCGGGCGCTGGCTGGACGTAGTGATGATGCAGAAGGACCTGGGGGCGGGGCGGTCGGACATTCCGCAAGGCGCGGGGCCGAGCCAGCCGGTGGCGGTGCGTTAAAGCGGATGGCAATCCGCTTTGGACCGCGCCGGCGGTCCCGGTCGCACATGCGACCGGAGCCCGCCTCTCGCGGGAACAGAGTTCCCGCTGGCGGCAGGCGGATGCCATCGGCATCCGCTGAGAGCCGGCGAATGAGGCGATATGAGCCTAAAGCGAACGGAAGTTCGCTTTAGGCGCCGTCGCTCCACCGGTCCAGCGCGGCGAGCGCCGGAGGAACGGCGGCGTCCAGCGCACGGCACAGGGTGTCGGGATCGCCCTCGCCGGTTTCCAGCGCGACTTCGAGTGACCGTGCCGCGCTGCGCAGCGCCATGCAGCCGTAAATGCCGGCCACCCCGGCGATCTTGTGGGCCATGGCCCCGGCGGTCGCCCGGTCCCCGGCGTTCCAGGCCTGCTCCAGGGCGGCGTGATAGCCGCGCAGCGTGACGAGGGTGTTGGTCACCAGGGTGGCGACCCGCTCCGCCGGCAGATGCTCGCGCATCTGGCGGATGGCGTCCTCATCGAACACGGGAAGGCCGGGTTCGCCGCCCGGCAGAGCGAGCATGCCCGCCAGCGCGGACGCGACGCCGGCGCCGGAGGACCGGTGGTCCAGGATGGCGTCCAGCGCGGACAGGCGCAGCGGCTTTTCCAGAACGGCGTCGGCCCCCGCCGCCCGGCAACGCTCCGCCGAGCCGGGCTCGGCGGAGGCGGTCAGTGCCACGATGCGCAGCCCCGCCGCCGCGCTTCCGGCGCCATGGGGCAGGGCGCGGATGCGGCGGGTCGCCTCGATCCCGTCCATGTCCGGCATCTGCACGTCCATCAGGACGAGGTCGTAGCGATCCCGCTCCACCGCCGACAGGGCGGCCCGGCCGTCGCCCACCACCGTCACCTCGTGACCGGCGCGGCGGAGCAGCGCGGCCGCGGCCTGCTGGCTGACCGGCTCGTCCTCGGCCAGCAGGACGCGCAGCGAGGGCCCTTCGTTCGTCGCGCCGGTCCGCTCCGTCCTGTCCGGATCGGGCGGCGCGGTGCGCTGGGCGCGGCTCTGCGCGATGCCCAGGCCGACCGCGAAGACCGCCAACCCTGTGAGCAGCCCGACCCCGGCGGGGGCGGCGGCGGACAATTCGGCCCCCGACCGCGGGGTGTTCGGTGCGGCCAGCCCATCCCGCAGCCCGTCCCGCAGGGCCTGCGCACCGCGGCCGGCCCGGTGGGCGAGGTCGCTGGCGGTGCCACGCAGCAGCGTGGCGATCCCCACCGCCTTGGCGGTCAGCCCCTCCTGCTCCTGCCGCAGATCGAAGACGTTCTGCTCGTCCATTCCCAGCGCGACGAGCTGGCGCGCGGCGTCGGCGCGGCGGGGGCTGGCGGCGTCGATCGGCAGATCGTTCAGGGCGTCGAACAGCGCCGCCGTGGCCTTGCGGAATTCGGCCCGCGCCGAGGTGGCCGAGGCCGGCGCCGTCCCGGCGGCGAGCAGCCGGAGAGCCACCGCCTGCCGTGAGCCGTCGATCCGGCGCATGGTTTCGTCGCCTGGTGACGGCGTGCGTAGGGTGGCGAGCGCCTCCGCCAGCGCCTCGCTGCGGTCCGCCACCTGTTCGGTGAGGTCCTGAAGGCTGCGCTGAGCGGCCAGACGGCGCTCCACCGTGGCGTTCAGCTCGTCCGCTTCCGCGCGGATGGCCAAGGCGGCAAAGCGCAGGTCCGCGCCCCATTCCCGCGGCAGGCTCTCCAGTGTGGCGCCGAGCCGGTGCGTCTTCTGGCGCAACGCGTTGTGAGCGGTCAGCCGGCGCTGGGCGGTGCCCGCCGCTTCCAGCTCGGCCGCGTCGGCGGACAGCCCGGTGGCCAACTCCGCGATGCGCATGAGGTCGAGCGCCTCATCCAGGTTCCGGGCGGCTTGGCCGCGGGCACGGGCGTCCGTCTCGGCCAAGGCGAGCCATGTGGAGCCGCCGGCGCCGGCACCGGTCAGCAGCGCGGCCAGGGCCAGCGCACCGACCCAGGGTGCACCGACCCAGGGTGCGCGGAGCCGTGGAGCTCCAGCCCTGGGAGCGCTCAGCCGCGCAATCCGGCGCTCGCGGCGTGGTTCCGCCGCTGTGGATGGGCTGGCATCCTGTGCGTGCATGTCCGCCCGACGGTTCCCGTTCCTGGCGGAGCTTACACCGGCTTGGCAAGGGTTTGCCATGGGACTTCGGTCATGCCCGACAATCACGCGTTAAAGAGTCAAAGGGGGGCGATCACACCGGCGAGGTGGCCTGGGTCCAGGACGGGTCCTCGATCCGGTGCAGGCGCCCGGCCCCGGTCAGCGCGGCGCGCAGGGTCAGCGCCTTGCGCCGCGCCGGAGCCAGCCGGTGTTCCGGCGCCTCGCGCAGAATTTCCGCGCCGTAGGCGTCGGCCACCATCAGGCCGCAGTCGTCGGGAATCAGCTCCGGCGGAAAGGCGTCGTCCACGGCGAAGTAGAAGGCGTCGCACCAATCCCTGTACTCCGGCCATTTCTGGTCGGAGCGGAAGTCGGCCACGCAGCTTTTCACCTCGACGATGACGACGGTGCCGGCGCCGTCCATCGCCAGGACATCGGCGCGGCGCCCGCTGGCCAACCGGAACTCCGCCATGCTGACGAAGCCGCGCGCGGCCAGCGCCCGGCGCACCCCACGGAAGATCGGGACGGCGCCGCCCGCTGGGAGCGGCGGCTCGTCGCCCTGCAAGAGGATATCAGCCATTTGAAACGGAACAGTTCGGGAACGACAAGGCACCATGACCCGGCTTCGCGGCTTTGCCAAGGGACTTCTGCCGAATCCGGGCCGCGCGAAAGGGGCAGGCGCGGGCGCCGGCTCAAGCCATGCCGAGGGGAGCGCCATGAGAGGCGGCGTGGGGCAGGCTGCGCCGCGGCGGGAACATCAGGATGGCGGTCGTGCCGGCGCCGGGCTCGCTGTACAGGTCCAGGCGTCCGCCGTGCATCTCCATCAGCCGCTTGACCACGGGCAGGCCGATGCCGGTCCCGGTGGTGCCGCGGGGAACGGTCATGTCGGCGCTGCCGAAGGGTTCCAGGACGCGGGCCATCTCGTCCTCGGCGATGCCGGCGCCGGTGTCGGCCACCATCAGCCCGATCCCGCCGTCCGGCATGGGGCTGGCCGACAGCATCACCTGCCCGCCCGACGGGGTGAACTTCACCGCGTTCGACAGCAGGTTGGTCAGCATCCGCTGCAGCGCCCGGGCGTCGCCGTAGAGCAGGGGCAGGTCGCCGGACAGATCCTCTCCGATGTCGACGCCGCGGGCCGCGGCCTTGTCGCCGACCTGGGCCAGCGCCTGACGGGCGGCGTCGGCCACGTTGATGGCCTCCTCCTGCATTTCCGTCCGCGGGGCCTCGCTCTGCGACAGGTCGAGAATGCCGTCGATCAGCGAGAGAAGATGCGTGCCGCTGGCGTGGATGTCCGCGGCGTAGCTGTGGTAGCGGGGAGAGCCGAGCGGGCCGAAGGTCTCGGCCAGCAGCACTTCGGAAAAGCCCAGCACCGCGTTCAGCGGGGTGCGCAGCTCGTGGCTCATGTGCGCCAGGAATTCCGCCTTGGCTCGGTGCGCGCGGTCCGATTCCGGAACGGCGGGAACCTCGGGGCCGAGTTCCACGAGGGTTACGCAGACGGAGGGTGACGCGATGCCGGCGTCGAACGGGGTCGCGGCGATCCGCCAGCGCGCGCCTCCGGGCGCCATCACCAGGCGGCGCACCGTCTGCTTCTCCGCCACGCAATCGGCCAGGCAGGCGAACAGACCGGCGTCCTCGCCATCCTGGAGATCGTCCGCGCGCAGCCGGCGCCCGGCGAGGGGGTGCCCGAACAGCCGCTCCGCCGCGCGGTTGGCCGTGAGCCATTCGAAATCGCCGACAGCACCCGTGGCATCCCGCACCGCGGCCAGCACACCGACACCATCGGCAAGGGCCGCCATTGCTGCACCCACCAACGCATCGCCGGTCGATCCGCCGGCCTCCGGCTCACCCCGGTCCGAAAGCACAGAATGCCCCGCGCCAGCCGGCGTTGCCGCCTCCGGTTGTCGGTCGCGGAAAGGGGTTTCGGTCACGGCATCCATTGATCGCATAGTCGAAAAGATTCGAGAAACATGCAACCGACAAATTGCGACAATCCATCGTGTTATTGCGTGGTTATGCCGTCAATTCAGTGCCTTTTCTTGACTTTTATATAAAAATGCGCACAAATGTTCTGAAGGCCAGCGGCTTTGGGCGCCGTGCCGGAACGCTGCGCGGCTGGGTCATCCTGCAAACCGATTATCCTGCAGGGGATCGGACGAACGGCGGGCTTGATCCTTGGCGCCGCTTCCGTAGCCTGGATTGCTCGGGACCGCTTCCGGTCATCAGGAAACCGCGTGCAGGCAGGGGGGCGCCGCCCGTGACGAGCGAGGGAGCTTATCGGCAAGGCGCGGGGCGGCATGGCGCGGTCCTGGTCTTCGACACCAACGACCGGCTGTCCGCCTGGAACGATGAGGCGGAGGCTCTGCCCAGCGCCGCGCGTCTTCTGGTCCAGGGCGCCCTGCCGGAAACGCTGGCCCCTCTTTTCCGTGGCCTGCCAGCCGGCCACACCGTCACCGACTGGCCGCTCAGCGGCGGCGGGTTCGTCCGCCGCACCGCTGGCGAGGGCGCTGCCGGCGAAGCGGCCGCCGGAAATGGACCCGCGGCGGGTGCCGACCTGTCGGGCCGCCTGTTCGCCGCGGCCAGCCACGACCTGCGCCAGCCGCTGGCCGCCCTGTCGCTGCTGCTTGGAGCGCTGGAAGGGCGCCTCGACGGAGCCGCGGGTGGTGGTGGGAAGAGCGTTCCCGGTCGGGGAAACGCCCCGGCCGACCCGGCGGCGCGCGATCTGCTGAGCGCCATGGGCAACGCGGTGCAGTCGCTGCGCGGCATGGTGGACGGGCATTTCGACCTCGTGCGGCTGGAGGCCGGTCTGGTGCAGCCGGACATCGGCGCCCCCGTGGTCAACGGCATCCTGACGCGGGTGGCGCTGGACGCGGCCCCGCGCTTCGACGGGCGGGGGCTGCGCTTCTCGGTGCTGCCCTGCTCGGTGCGGATCGCCACCGACGCCTCGCTTCTGGAGCGCATTCTCCAGGGGTTCATCGCCAACACCCTGCGCCACACCGAGCGGGGCCGGGTGGTGCTCGGCTGCCGTCGCCAGGGGCCGGACCTGCGGGTCGAGCTGTGGTCCACCGGGCGCGGCCTGTTGCCCGAACAACTGCGCATCCTGCGGGAGGAGTTGCGGTGCCCGGACGGGGCGGGCGATCCGTCGGTGATCGACCTCGGGCTGCGGCTGGCCTGCGGGCTGGCGCGGCGGCTGGGGCACCGGCTGGAGGTGGACTCGGCGCCCGGCCGCGGCACGATGCTGGCGGTTCTGGTGCCGCGGGCCGCGGACGGCGCCGAGGAGCCGCCGGCGCTCGCGGAGCCTGCCGCACTCAACGCCACGGCGCCCGGCGAGGACGTCAGCCGCGCCCGCGTGCTGGTCATCGAGGACGACCCGATGGTGTTGGATGCGCTTGGCGCGCTGCTCGGCCAGTGGGGCTGCGCGGTGGTCGCCGCGGACTCGGTGGACGCCGCGCTGGAGCGGCTGGGCCCCGGCCCGCAGCCGCCCGACCTCGTCATCTCCGACCTGCGGCTGAAGGGGGCGATGAACGGGATCGTCGCCATCCGCCAGATCGGCAAGGCGCTCGACGCCACGCTGCCCGGCCTGATCCTGACCGGCGACACCGACCCGATGCGCCTGCGCGAGGCGCGGCTGTCCGGCTATCCGCTGCTTCACAAGCCGGTGGCGCCAATGGCCCTGCGGGGTGCCGTGGCGCGGCTTCTCGGCCGCGAACGCCTGAAGTCGTGAAAACGTTTCGGGTCGCTGCCAATGCTTGGGCGGGGCGCTTCACCTTGTATTGCAGAATTGACATCAAAGTGAGGGCTCAATGCCCATGCAAACGACAATCAATAGTCAGCGCGCCCGGTGTTTTTGCTGGAACCGACTATCCATTTGGGAGGATAAGGGCTTTTCCATTATCGAGGCGCAGGACCGCTTGCTATAGTCGAACGATCCGACGATTTCGGTGAAAACGCCATTGGGAACGGGTGGGATGGCGCTGCTGGACAGAAGGAGAAGGGTCTCGTTTGCGGTCCCGGTGCTGGTCGCCGCCGGCCTGACGCTGACCTTTGGCGCTTTTTTCCAGATGCGCGCCGCCAACCGCGAGGCGGAGCGCGCACAGCACGAGCGGCAGTTCGCCCAGTTCCATGACGCCCTGACGGAGCGGATCGGCAGTCACACCTTGCTGCTGCGGACTCTGCGCTCAGCCTTTTCCGACCCCCGCCCGGCCGACCGCGACGGCTTCGCGGCGGCGGTCCGGCCGATCATGCCGCTCTATCCCGGCTTGTGGTCGGTCGCCTGGGTAAGCCGGGTGTCCTCGGCGGAGGTGCCCGCGCTGGAGGCGGCGATGCGGGCCGCCGGCCGCCGGGACTTCACCGTTCGGAATGCGGGCGAGACGGGAGATGAGGGTCCCGGCCTGGTCCCGGCGGCTGCCCAAGGGGATCTCTTCGTCAACACGTTGGTGGAGCCGGAGCGCGGGGGGGCCTTTGGGCAGGGGATCAACATCCTCTCCCTGCCCAACCGGGCGGAGGTTCTGGCGCGGGCCTGCGCGTCGGGTGACCTGACGGCGACGGAGGCCCTGCCGCCGCGTCCGCGGGGGGAGACCGGGCGCGGCATCGGTTTGTATCTTCCCGTCTACCGCTACCCTGTGGATGAGATGGACGGGGCCGACCGCTGCGCGGAGGTCGCCGGCTACGTCTCCTCGGTCTTCGGCATCACCCGCCTCCTGGAGGAGGCGGGCAACCGTGTGGACGGCCTGCATGGGGCCGTGCATCTGCTCGACGGGCCGGCGGGCGGCGGCGGGCGCGTCCTGGCGTCCCGCGACCTCACCGGCGCGTCCGAGAACCGGGAAGGCGTTCCCTTCGGCGAACTCCGCAAGGACGGGGACGCGGTGCTCGAGCGCGATCTGGTGATCGGTGGCCGGCGCTGGACCCTGGCGCTGGCGATTTCGTCCGAGCCGGGGCTGGCGTCGGTGGATTATCCGGCCTGGATCGTCCTGGTGATGGGGCTTCTGCTGACCGGCGCGCTGGCCGGCTACACCCGGCGCGAGGCGCAGGCCAAGCGCCTTCTGGTGACCGAGGCCCGCGCCCGCGCCGCCATGGCCCGCGCGCTGCGCGAAAGCGAGGAACGGTTCCGCATGGCGCTGCGCCATTCGCGAGTCGCCGTGTTCAGCCTGGACCGCAACCTGCGCTACATGTGGATGTACAACCCGCAGACCGGGCGGGCGGCGGAGACCTTCATCGGGCGGACCAACACCGACATCCACGCGCCGGACGACGCGGCGCGGCTGGACGCGGTGAAGAGGGCCGTTCTGGACTCCGGCACCGGAGCCCGGCAGGAGGTCCGCGTCGGCGCGGCGCCCGGCGCGGAGCAGGTGTTCGACCTGATCGTCGAACCGCTGCGGGACGAGGCCGGGGCGGTGTCGGGCGTGATCTGCGCCGCCATCGACATCTCCGACGGGGTGCGCATCCGCGAGGCGCTGGCCGAGGCCCATGCCGAGGCGGAGCGGGCAAACCGGGCCAAGTCGCGCTTCCTCGCCGCGGCCAGCCACGACCTGCGCCAGCCCTTCCAGGCGATGAGCCTGTTCCATCACATCCTGTCCGCCCGCCTGTCCGACGCCAAGCAGATGGAGGTGGCCGACAAGCTGGGGGAGGCGATCGCCTCCGGCAACACGCTGCTGAACACGCTGCTCGACACCTCGGCGCTGGAGGCCGGCAACGTCAAGCCGCGCCCCACGGTCTTCCCGTTCCAGGACATCGCCGACCGGCTGAGCCGCGAGTTCGCGGAGCAGGCGGCCAGCAAGGGCATGGACCTGCGGATGGTGCCGACCTCGGCCTATGTGCTCAGCGATCCCGTGCTGCTGGAGCGCATGGTGCGCAACCTGCTGGTCAACGCGCTGCGCTACGCCGAGACCGGGACGATCCTGCTGGGCTGCCGGCGCCGCGACGGCCACACGCTGGTCGAGGTGTGGGACACCGGGCCGGGCATTCCCGCCGACCAGCTCAAGCTGATCTTCGACGATTTCTACCGTTGCGGCACCGACCAGCGGGACAGCGGGCGCGGGCTGGGGCTGGGGCTGTCGATCGTGCGGCGCACGGCGCAGATCCTGGGCCATCAGGTCGACGTGCGGTCGCGCGTGGGCAAGGGCACGGTCTTTTCGATTTCCGTGCTGATGATCGGCGACCGCCACAACCCGCTGCCCGAGGAACCCACCTCGTCGGCGGTGAGCGCCTGAGCCTGTCCGGCCTCGCCATCTTCGCCATGCGTGCGGCGGGTGTGTGCGCCGCAAAATCGGCAGGGATGGACGGGCGCCTTCTTCGCCTTTCCACGAAAATCCCAACGATCCGTCAATCCTGCGTCTCCGCACGCAAGGTCTTGCCATGCTGCGCCTGCTCAGTGATACAATGCTGCGCGAGCGGTTTGCGGTGCTGGAAAGTAAACAGTTTCCGTCTTCCAACCGCTTGACATAGGTCATGGGGTGAGACCTTGGGCCGTCGTAAGACCGTGACGGAACGACATTTCCGCTGGTCGTCGAAGACGGTCGGCGCGGGGTGCGGTGAGGCGGCGGGACCGGCGCGGCGACGGGGTGCGACATTGTTGCACCGCAACGGAACCGCGAAATGCGCCACCCTGTCACATCTCTTTCACGGTGCCAGGCTATTCAGGGCACCCCGAACCGGCCCCTGGCGGGCGGCCCTTCCAGGGCCGGCCAATCCAGGGGTCCAACAAAAAGGCCGCGGACGACAGGGCGATCCGCAGGCCGGGAGGATTCGGCCCGGGGATCAGACGATTCCGAGCCGCTATCCGATTGAGGAGCTTCTCCAATGGACCGTGTTACCGCGCCCGCCACCCCCGACTTCGGCAAGAACGGCTCAGCCATGATCGAGAACGTCACCTTCGAGGAAATACAGATCGGCCAGCAGGCGAGCCTGTCGCGGCGTCTGACCATGTCCGACATCGAGCTGTTCGCCACGGTGTCCGGCGACATCAACCCCGCGCACCTCGACGAGGAGTATGCGGCGGACAGCCAGTTCCACAAGGTGATCGGCCACGGCATGTGGTCGGGCTCGCTGATCTCCGCCGTCCTGGGCACGCTGCTGCCGGGCCCGGGGACGATCTACATGGGCCAGGACCTGCGCTTCAAGCGACCGGTGGGCCTGGGCGACGTCATCACCGTGACGGTCACCGCCAAGGAGAAGCACGGCGAGAAGAACATCGTCGTCTTCGATTGCGTGGCGCGCAACCAGGACGGCAAGGAGGTCGTCTCCGGCCTCGCCGAGGTGATCGCGCCGACCCGCAAGGTCCGCCGCGCCGCGCACGAGCTGCCGCAGGTCCAGGTCATCCGCCACGACGGCCATGACGAGCTGCTGGGCAAGACCGAATCGCTGCCCCCGGTGCCGACGGCCGTCGTCCATCCCTGCGACGAAAGCTCGCTGAAGGGCGCGGTCGAGGCCGCCGAGGCCAACCTGATCGACCCGGTGCTGATCGGCCCGGCCTCCAAGATCAAGTCGGTCGCCGAGGCCCACGGGCTGGACATCAGCCGCTACCGCATCGTCGACGTGGCGCATTCCCACGCGTCGGCCGAGACCGGCGTCCGGCTGGCCCGCTCCGGCGAGTGCGAGGCGGTGATGAAGGGCAGCCTGCACACCGACGAGCTGATGGCCGAGGTCGTCCGCAAGGAGACCGGCCTGCGCACCGGCCGGCGGCTCAGCCACGTCTTCGTGATGAACGTGCCCACCTACCCGCGCACGCTGCTGATCACCGACGCGGCGATCAACATCTACCCGACGCTGGAAGACAAGGTCGACATCGTCCAGAACGCCATCGACCTCGCCAAGGTTCTGGGTGTCGAAACGCCGCGCGTCGCCATCCTGTCGGCGGTCGAGACGGTGAACCCGAAGATCGCCTCGACGCTGGAGGCCGCAGCACTCTGCAAGATGGCCGACCGCGGCCAGATCAAGGGCGGCATCCTCGACGGCCCGCTGGCCTTCGACAATGCCATCAGCCTGGAAGCCGCCCGCACCAAGGGCATCGTGTCCGAGGTCGCCGGCCAAGCCGACATCCTGCTCGTTCCGGACCTGGAGGCCGGTAACATGCTGGCCAAGCAGCTCTCCTTCCTGGCCAACTCCGACGCCGCCGGCATCGTGCTCGGCGCCCGCGTGCCGATCATCCTGACCAGCCGCGCCGACAATGTGCGCACCCGTCTGGCGTCCTGCGCCGTGGCCGTTCTGGCCGCCGCCGCCCGCCGCCGCGGCGCCGCCGCCGCGGCCGAGTGAGAGGGGCGACCGTCATGACCAGCCAGAACGCGGGTGGCGGCAACGCCATCCTGGTCATCAACGCCGGCTCCTCCAGCCTGAAATTCTCGGTCTTCCGGGAAAGCGGGGCGGGGGGGCTGCGGGTGACCATCAACGGCCAGATCTCCGGCATCGGCACCGAACCGAAGTTCGAGGCCAAGGACGCCGCCAAGCGCCCGCTGGCCGAGCGGGTCTGGGCGGCCGGCGAGCCGTCCGACCGCACCGCCCTGCTGGCCTTCCTGCTGGAGTGGATCGAAGGGCGGCTGGACGGGGCGAAGCTGCTGGCCGCCGGCCACCGCGTCGTGCATGGCGGCACCCGCCACGCCGCCCCGGTGCTGCTGACCCCGGCGGTGATGGAGGAGCTTGAGAGCTTCATCCCGCTGGCCCCGCTGCACCAGCCGCACAACCTCGCCGCCATCCGCGCGCTGGCCGAGGCCCATCCGGAACTGCCGCAGGTCGCCTGCTTCGACACCGCCTTCCACCGCGGCCAGCCCTGGCAGTCGCAGATGTTCGCCATCCCGCGGGAGCTGACCGACGAGGGCGTGCGCCGTTACGGCTTCCACGGCCTGTCCTACGAGTACATCGCCCGCCGCCTGCCGGAGCTGGCGCCCGAACTGGCGGACGGCCGCGTGGTCGTCGCCCACCTGGGCAGCGGCGCCAGCATGTGCGCCATCCACGCCGGGCGCAGCGTGGACAGCACCATGGGCTTTACGGCGCTGGACGGGCTGCCCATGGGCACCCGCTGCGGCAACATCGACCCCGGTGTACTGATCTACCTGATGCGCCAGAAGGGCATGGGCGCCGACGCCATCGAGAAGCTGCTCTACAACAAGTCGGGCCTGCTCGGCGTGTCGGGCCTGTCCAACGACATGCGCGCCCTGCTGGACAGCGCGGACCCGCAAGCCGAGGAGGCGGTGGAGCTGTTCTGCTTCCGCATCGCCAAGGAGACGGGCGCGCTCGCCGCGTCGATGGGCGGCATCGATGCCCTGGTCTTCACCGCCGGCATCGGCGAGCGCTCCGCTCCGGTGCGGGCGCGGGTGGGCGATAAGCTGGCCTGGCTCGGCGTGGTCCTCGACCCGGCGGCGAACGAGGCCAACGGCCCGCTGATCTCCGCCCCGAACAGTCGCATCCCCGTCTACGTCATCCCGACCGACGAGGAGCAGATGATCGCCCTGCACAGCCGCAAGGCGCTGGAATCCGCCTGACCGGCGGTCCGTCCGGGGCCGCCGAATGAAGGCTGAATGAAGAAGGCCCGCCGTCGTGACGGCGGGCCTTCCTTTTGCGGGGGAGAGCGGTCGGCGTTTACAGACCTTTCCAGAGCTTCAGATACTCGATCAACTTGCGCGTGTGGAGCGGCGGCGGCTGGTGGAAGCGGGCAACCAGACCGGCCTGCTCGTCCATCTTCACGACGACGCCCCGGCAGGCGAAATCCGAATGTTCCTCGCCAAGCCGGAAGAGGATGCGGAAGTCGAACTGCTGCTTGGCGATCAAGTCCCCGTCATAGGGGCGGATGCGGAAAGACCCGAGGACGAATTCCTCCGGCACATATTCGTGGCTGTCGATCCGGATGGTCGGGGGATCGGTGGGGCGTTCCTTGGCGTTGGACGCGGAAGCCGCGGTGGATTTGCCTCGTCCGCTCAATTTCGACAACCACGACATGGCGGCCCAGGCCCTTTCCAGACGACATCGTGACAGAACTGCAATTGTCCGGAGTTTCGGACCTATTTCCTTTAATAATGGTTAAGCTTGATCCGCCAGCGAAAATGGTCTGATTTTCCGTGCCAGAACCACCACCGTCAGGCAATGGTGAGTGGTTTTGTCGCATGTTGCGCTGTCATGGCAACCATGAGGTTGTTTTACGGTGGCTTTGCTCGTCAAGTGATGAGAAAGTGATTACCTTTTCAACACTTGATAAATAGGTCTGTGGGCAGATTCCGCCCATTTCGGCATTTCGCAGATGCGGCATTCTTTTCGCGTTCGCAAATGAACAGCAAAAGGAGGCGCGCGCCGACGACGAGGCGCGGGCGCGGCGGTCAGACCAATGAAAACAGCCGCCGTGGTCTTCCAAAACATCCGCACTTGGAGGAGGAAAGCCATGATGCATCGCAACATCGGAGATCTTTTGAACCGCCGCCGCGTGATCAGCCTTCCGGCGGGGGCGTCGGTGCGGGATGCCGCGCGGCAGATGAAGGCCGCCCATGTGGCGTCCGTCGTGGTCACCGCCTCCGTCGACGAACAGATCGAAGGCATCTTCACCGAGCGTGACCTGACCGACCGCGTGGTGGCCGACGGGCTGGATCCGGATCAGACCCGGCTGTCGGAGGTGATGACCCCGTGCCCGGTCACCGCGGCCCACGACATCACGGTGGGCGAGGCGTTGCGCCGGATGGCCGACCATGGCCTGCGGCATCTGCCTGTCGTCCGCGACGGCCGCGTCGTCGGCGTCGTGTCCATGCGCGACTTCATGGGCGAGGAGCTGATGCTGATCGAGCATGAGCGGGAGATGATGGACAGCCTGACCGAAGTCATGATGTGACCGCGCCCGAAGCCTCCCACGCACTCCGGGCAGCGCGGGAGGCTTCGGCGGTCGCGCTTCTTACCCCAGCTTCTTGAGAGCGGTCTCGACCTTGTCGATCTTGGTCTCGGCCTTGGTCAGGGCGGCGTGCGATTCCTTAAGCCCGTCCAGGGACACCTTCGCCTCGGCGAGCAGCGGGCCGAAGTCGGGATCCTTGTCGGAAACCATGGTCGGGAAGGACTTGCGGGTGCTGGTGATCTCGTTGGCGGCGGCGAGGATCTCCTTCTTCGCCTGGGCGGCCTGCTGGCGCACCTGGGTGATGTAGAAGGTCGCCGTCTTGATCGAGGCTGCCCGCTTGTCGTCCTCCGCCTCCTCGGCGACCATCTGCTCCTGCTGCGCGCGGTCGGCCTGCCCGCCGACGTCGCGGGCGACGGTGTCGTAGAAGGCGTCGGCGTCCTGCGCCCGCTTGGCCAGCTTGCGGCAGCTCGACAGGTAGGTGGCGCGCAGGTCCAGGGCGCCCTTCAGCGCCTGTGCGGCCTCCTTGACGATGCCGGCGGCCTCGCTGGCGGCCTGGGCGGCGTCATCCTTCATCTGGTCGAGCTTCATGACGATTCCGTCCGCCCGGTCGAAGGCCCCCTGGGCCGGGTCGCGCCCGCCATACTGCTTGGGGTCGAGCTTCATCTTGGCGACGGCGGCCTTGCCCTGGGAGAACAGCTTGGCGGCCTGGACGGCGGTCGCGGCGATCTTCTTCGCCTGGGCGTCCACCGCCTTGGCGGCGGTCTGGACCGCGGCGGCCTGGGCCTTCGCCTCCTTGGCGTTGCCCGCCCCCTGCGCCTCCAGCACGTTGCGCAGCGCGAGGTCGGCGTTGGCGGCGGCCTGATCGAGCAGCTTGACGTCGGCGTTGGCGGTCTTCAGCAGCCCGTCGATCTGCACCGCGACCTTGTCGGCGATGGCGCGGGCGGCCTTGCCCTGCTCCTCGGCCTCCTTGGCCTTTTCCGCCTCGGCGTCCTCGCGCATCTCGGCGATGCGCTCGTTGACGGCCACGCCGGCGCGGCGCCCGATGTCGTCCAGCGACTGCCCGAGCTTCTTCAGCTCCGCGGCGATGGTCGCGACGCCTTCGGCCTTGGCCGACTTCTCCAGCGTCGTCTGATAGGCGGTGGCGCTCTTCACATAGTCGAGCAGCGCCTTCTCCAGCGCCTTGGCGTCGCTCTTGCCAAGCGCGCTGTCGAGCGCCTTGGTCACGTCCTCCAGCCCGGACTTGTGGAAGACGCCCATGAACTTGGCGCTCGGCTTCTTCTTGCCGGTGGCGGTTTCAAAAGCCGTCTTGGCGGATTTCCAGTCGTTCGCGAATCCCATGGCGTTCCTCCCCGGATTGGACGGCGGCACGATGGAACGGACGGCTTTGAGCGACAATCCGGGATGGGTCCATTGCGGATGGGTTCAGGAAGCGATTCATGGGAGTGATTCACAGGGCGCGGGCCGGGGCGTAGACTGGAGCGGCCCGTCTCCGGAAACTCCTGGCGTGAGGAAGGCGATGCTTCTGCCGTCCATCCGCGACTTCACCGCCGAAGCCGCCGATCCCACCCATTACGCGGCGTTGGACGGCGACTGGTCGCTGGCCGTCGCCGACGTGGTGGCGAGCACCCGTCTGGCCGGAGAGGGGCGGCACCGCGACGTGAATTTCGTGGCCGCCGCGGTGGTCGCCGTCCTGTCGGAGGCGGTGCGGGAGCCGGAACAGGCCCCCGCCTGCCAGTTCGGTGGGGATGGCGCCATCGCCGCGGTTCCGCCGGGCCGCCGCGCGGCGGCGGAGCAGGCGCTGTCGGCGCTCGCCCATTGGGCGGCGACGGAGATGGACGTGCCTCTGCGCGTCGGCCTCGTGCCGGTGCAGGCGCTTCTCGACGAGGGGCTGGAGGTCTTGGTCGCCCTGCAGGATTTCGGCAATGGCGACGCCTTCGGCCTGTTCCTCGGGCGCGGGGTCACGGCGGCGGACGCCTGGGTGAAGGCCGATCCGCGCTGGCGGCTGGAGCCGCGGCCCGGCCCGCTGACCGGGCTGGAGGGTGTATCCTGCCGCTGGAATCCGGTGAACAGCGGACGCGGGGTGATCCTGTGCGTGATCGTCGATCCGTTGCCCGGTGGCAGTCCGGGGCTGTCGATTCTGGCCCGGGTCCAGGCCGATATCGAACGGATCGTGCCGACCGTCACGGCGGCGCCGCTCGGCATGGGGGAACGGCTGGCGGTGCGCTGGCCGCCCTCCTGGCGGTCGCTGTGGCTGGAGGCGCGGACGCGCCCGCGCGGGCGGCGGCTGGCCTGCGCCCTGTCGCTTCTCGGGAAATCCGCGCTGCTTGCCGCGATTCTGGGCGGCGGGTGGCGGGTGGCCGGCTTCGATCCGGACCGCTACCGCCGCGGCATGGCCGAACGGTCGGACTTCCGCAAGTCGGCGGGCGGGCCGCGCCTCGTCCTGGACGTGACGGAGGCGGAGGCCAGCGCCATCGAGGCCATGCTGGCCGGCCACGCGGCGGCCGGGCGCATCCGCTACGGCACGGCGCGGGCGATGGCCTCCACGGTGACCTGCCTGGTCGGCGACCTCGCCGCCGACCGGCACGTCCATTTCGTGGATGGGGCGGACCTCGGCTTCTGGCGGGCCTCGGTCATGCTGAAGGGTATGGCGGAGCGGGAGCCGTCCGCTCAGTAGGCCCCGCGGCCAAGCAGGCGGCGGCGGGATTCCGCCTCGTCCACCGTCACGATCTCGGTGCCGACCGGCCACAGGGCCAGCAGGGCGAGCTTCAGGTGCGCCCAGGCGAAGGGCAGGCCGATGATGGTGATGGCGAGGCCGACCGCGGCCACCAAGTGGCCGAGCGCCAGCCACCAGCCGGCCAGCACGAACCACAGGATGTTGCCCAGCGTGCCGAGCAGGCCGGTGCCGATGTCCTCGCGGCCACGGAACTCATCCCGGCGGACGGCGGTTTGTCCAAAGGGCAACAGGGTGTACCAGGCGATCGTGAAGGCGGATCGCGCCCACGGAATGCCGACGATGGTGAGGACCATCAGGACGGCCGCGAAGAGCCATCCCGCGGCCATCCAGATGCCGCCGGTCACCACCCACAGGATGTTGAGAAGAAGGCTGAGGAAGGGCATCGGGTGTTTCTCCTTTTGCCCGCACATGTGGGGATGGCGGGCGGCTTCGCCCAGAGGAGGGATCGGCGAAAGTGGCGCATCGAAAGATTCATCCCCTCCCGGCTTCCGGTGGCTTGAATGCCCTCCGGAAAGGCCACAGATCGAAAGAGGGACCTTTGAGCAAAAAGCGGTTCCGCAGGGAACCGGGGTCCGCGCCGCACGCCATCCAGGGTATCACCGGATCGGAGGCCGCATGAACGAGGTCCAGAACCACGAAGAGTCCACCGACGCCGCCGTCATGGGCGACGACGCCGAAAGCATGGCGCCGGTGGTCACCGCCATCCTTGGCACCGCCATTGCCGCGGCGGCCAAGCGCGCCGGCACCGCCGACGTCGCCCACGGGGTGATCGCGGGGTTGCGCCTGCTGCGCTCCGCCGCGGAATCGGAGGCCGGCTACACCATGGGGGCGGCGATCGACACCGCCATCCGCACGCGCCTGCTGGTGGAGAACCTGTCGGCCCTGCGCACCACCGGGTCCGCCCCGGTCCCGGTGCCATTGCCCGAGCCGGGACCGGGGGTGGCCATCGCGTCGGCCATCTTCGTCAGCGCCGCGGAATCCTGCCTGACCGTCAACGCCCATGCCGAGGACAACGGACCGCTGGAGATGGCCGTCTTCGCCTTCTCCACGCAGTTGATCCAGCAGCTCGGCGGGTCGCCGGACTGGCGGGATCTGATGCGCGAGCTGCACCGGCCGTCCGAGCCGCGCGACGACCGTCCGGTCGAGGCGCTTCCCGACGGCAACACCATTCATTGATGGTGCCGGCTGACTGACGTTTCCGGCCCTTGATAGTCCCAATTCTTGTGTGGATTCCGCCTATAATGGCGGGACTGCACAACAATTGGGGTAAAAACCTGCGATTTTCGGGATTTGCGGCCACCGTTCGCGCCATTTCGGGCCTTTTTATGGTACGGGACAAGGCTGCAGACCCTCCATTAGGCTCCCTGTCAATTGGCGGAGACGATCTCCGCGACGTGTTCGGGAATCGGGGAGCGGAGCCTTGACCATACACAGCAGCGCCGGGCGGCCCGCGGGGGCCGCGTTCGGCATCGTGCCGTCGTCGCCTGGCGAGGCGCCGACGTCACGCTGCGGCGCATCGCGGGAGGTGGGGCCGGGCTGCGTCGTCGCCGGCGATCCCACCGGACGGCGCATCATCCTGGTCCATGCGGCGTCGAGCGAATCCCGCGCCTGGACCCGCCTGCTGCGCGCCGTTCCGGCGGGGCAGGAGTGGGTGGCCGTGCCGCGTCCCGATCCGGCGCCGATCGGCGGCGCCTCCCGTCTGCGCGGCGGCGACCCCGGCGTGCCGGCGGCGGCGCTGCGCCCGCTGCTGACGCTCCGCCGTTCGCGCAAGCCGCTGCTGATCGGTTGCGGCAACGGCGTGCCGGTGGCGCTGCGGGCCGTGCTGGAATTTCCGGAACTGATCGGCGGCCTTCTGCTGATCGACCCGATGACCGAGGAGGCGGCCCGGCCGGGCGTGTTCCGCCGCATCGCCGCCCGCATCCTGCCACCGGTCGTCCGCGACAGCGCGGCGGAGCTTCAGGCCATGGCGCCCGCGCTCGACGCGGTCCGTGTGCCGGTCACGCTGGTGCAGGGGAAGGACGTGCCGGACGGCTTTGCGGGCGCGTCCTTTCTGGAGCAGCGCTTGACCGGTTGCCGCAACCTGACGGTGGTGACCGTTCCCGGTCAGCAGGTTCTGCCCGCCAAGCACGAAGCGGCCATCCGCGGCGCTCTGGCCGCGCTGGTCGCTTCGGTGGAGCGGGGAGGGGCCTGAGCGGGACAGGCCCGGAAAAGGGCGTCCGGTCAGAGACCGTTCGCGGTGATCGCCGCCTGGGTCCGATTGCGCACGCCGAGCTGGCGCAGGATCGCTGTCACATGCACCTTCACCGTGCCTTCAGTCAGGCCCAGCTCGTGCGCGATCTGCTTGTTGGACTTGCCGTCGCGCAGGCGGTTCAGCACATCGCGCTGGCGCGGGGTCAGCTGGTCGCCCGCCCCGTCGGCCAGGGAGCCCAGCGGACCGGCGTCCCCCGCACCGTTGCCGGCGTGCGCCGCGCTATCGGCCATCCGGTCGCCGCGGATTGCCTGTTCCGGCAGATAGACGCCGCCGGCCAGCACCAGCTGCAGGGCACCCATCATCACCTTCGCGCTGCTCGACTTCGGGATGAAGCCGGCGGCGCCGTTTTCCAGCGCGGCCAGCAGGTCCGACCGCTTCTCCGACCCCGACACCACGACCAGCAGCGCCTTGGGAAGCCGCTGGTGGATCTCGCCGAGCAGGGAGAAGCCGTTCCATCCCGGCATGCCGAGATCCAGGAGGATCAGGTCGAAGGCGATGGCGCCGTCGCACAGGCGGCGGACGTCGTCGAACGTCCCGGCCTCGTGAAACACCATGCTGTCGTCCGACTGGGCGAGCAGGCGCCGCAGCCCGTCCCGGAACAGCAGGTGATCGTCGGCAAGCAGAACGTTCAGGGTCGGCTTTTCCGCGCTGTATTCCATGATGCTCATCGTGTCGGGGCTGCGATCCAAACAAATTCGGAGCGTATTGCCGAAATAGCCATCATCATTTCGAGGCGGAAGAGGGCCTTTGGTCCTATGGCGCACCACTTATGGCGTGCCGTCGCACCCAAAGCGGGTGCTCCGGACGCGACAGCGCCGGCCGCGGGATGGCGCGGCCGGCGCTGTGGATGCCGGGAAGGCAGAACCGCAAGACGATGGATCAGACCACGTTGGCGCTGACCCCGGCGGCTTCCGCCGGCTGGTCGCCGATGCCGTTGTTCAGCGCCCAGATCGCCGCCTGGGTGCGGTTGGAGGCGTTGATCTTGCGCAGCAGGCTCTTCAGATGGACCTTCACCGTGGCCTCCGTGATGTGGAGGTGGTTGGCGATCATCTTGTTGGAGTTGCCGTTCAGCAGGCAGCGCAGGATCTGGATCTCGCGCTGGGACAGGCCCTTGCGGCGGGCCGGGACCTCGGTCGCCAGCTCTTCGCTGCGGCCGTTGATCAGCAGCTCGGCCAGATGGGTCGGGAACACCTTCTCGCCCATCATCACCAGCTTCAGCGACTGCATCAGCGCTTCGCAGGCGATGTCCTTCATCAGGTAGCCGTGGGCGCCGGCGCCGAGCGCGCCCGACAGGCGGCGGGTGCACAGGTCGGTGGTCAGGATGACGACGCGGATGCCGGGGTGGCCGTCGCGCAGGGCGCGGAGCTGGTCGGCCTCGTCCTCGCCGCCGTTGACGAGGTCGATGAGGACCAGGTCGGGCTGGGTGCCCGCCGCCTCGACCGCGGGGACGCCCTCGCGCAGGGTGCCGGCCTCGCCCATCACCTTGAAGGGCGTGTTCTCGAACAGACGCTTCATGCCTTCGCGGAAGAGCTTGTTCGCGTCGATCAGGAAAACGTTCACGGGGTCCATTGTTCCTACCCGCCCTCTGTTTGTTTCAATTCGGTCGTTCGTCTGGCGCCTCCGTGGACATCCGGTCCGGGGGGAGGGCCGCTCTCCGCGGCTGTCCGTTTGGTTCCGGGGTGCCACGATCTGATTGGACCTTACCCCGGATTTGCGGAACAGAAAATTTCCCCAAAGGAAAAATTATGTCTCGCAATGGGCATATGCCCTAAGCCGAAATAAGACAAAACGTCCAACGAACCGTTCACGAATGTCTCACCTGGAATAATCAATCGGTCCTGAATTCGATTCAGCCTGTGATTTGTCTGTGACTGTGGGTGATTCTTGGGATCCTATGGCCGATGTGACTTCGAGCGATTGTGATAAGACAAGCGCTATGGTGTCGGACATAGTGCGGACAGAGTTCATCCTGGCCCATGGGCCTAGTTCCATGCCCATTGGCGGAGCGTCCCGGCCGTTCCGTCAAGGGAAGGGGTTCGATGCGCCGGGGGGCGTGCTATATACGGTGTCCTCATTCGATGAAGGGCGTCTCCCGACCGCGGGAGAGCCCACCCAGGAACTCCGGTGCCGCATGTCCGATCCCTACGCCTACGACGATCCGCTGGGCCATGATCCCCTCAGCCACGCGGGCGCCCCGGCGCCCGCGCCGGCGCAGCGTTTCGCCTATCTGGACGGGCTGAATCCCGTGCAGCGCGAGGCGGTCGAGGCCATGGACGGCCCGGTTCTGGTGCTGGCCGGCGCCGGCACGGGCAAGACGCGCGTTCTGACCACCCGGCTGGCCCATTTGCTGATGACGCGCCGCGCCGCCGCCTTCCAGATCCTGGCGGTGACCTTCACCAACAAGGCCGCCCGCGAAATGCGGGAGCGCGTCGCCCATCTGGTGGGGATCGAGCCGGAGGGCTGGTGGCTGGGCACCTTCCATGCGCTGGCCGCGCGCATCCTGCGCCGCCACGCCGAGCTGGTGGGGCTGAAGTCCAACTTCACCATCCTCGACACCGACGACCAGATCCGCCTGATCAAGCAGCTTCTGGAGGCGGCGAACGTCGATTCCAAGAAGTGGCCGGCGCGGCAGGTGCTGGGCGTGATCGAGCGCTGGAAGGACCGCGGCCTGACCCCGGACCGGCTGAACGAGGGCGATGGCGGCGACGTGGCCGGCGGGCGCGTGGTGGCGCTGTACCGCGCCTACCAGGAGCGGCTGCGCACGCTGAACGCCTGCGACTTCGGCGATCTCCTGCTGCACAACATCACGCTGTTCCAGAAGCACCCGGACGTGCTGGCGGAATACCACCGCAAGTTCAAATACATCCTGGTGGATGAATATCAGGACACCAACGTCGCCCAGTATCTGTGGCTGCGCATCCTCTCGCAGGCCCACAAGAACATCTGCTGCGTCGGCGACGAGGACCAGTCGATCTACGCCTGGCGCGGTGCCGAGATCGGCAACATCCTGCGCTTCGAGGCCGACTTCCCCGGCGCCACCGTCATCAAGCTGGAGCAGAACTACCGCTCCACCGGGCACATCCTGTCCGCGGCTTCCGGCCTGATCGCCAACAACAAGGGGCGGCTCGGCAAGACGCTGTGGACCCAGGCGGACGGCGGCGAGCCGGTGCGCGTGCGCGGCGTCTGGGACGGCGAGGAGGAGGCCCGCTGGGTCGGCGACGAGATCGAGGCGCTGCAGCGCCAGGGCGTCTCGCTCGCCCAGATCGCCGTGCTGGTCCGCGCCGGCTTCCAGACCCGCGAGTTCGAAGAGCGCTTCATCACGCTGGGCCTGCCCTACCGGGTGATCGGCGGCCCGCGCTTCTACGAGCGGCAGGAGATCCGCGACGCGATGGCCTATCTGCGCGTCGTCAACTCCCCCGACGACGATCTGGCCTTCGAGCGCATCGTCAACGTGCCCAAGCGCGGTGTCGGCCCGGCGGCCCTGCAATGCCTCTATCAGGCGGCGCGTTCGCGCGGGATGCCGCTGACCGAGGCGGGCTGGGCGCTGACCGAGACGGACGAGCTGAAGCCCAAGGTGCGTGGCGTGATGCGCAACCTGCTTCAGGACTTCTTCCGCTGGCGCACCCTGTCGGCGACCATGCCGCACACCGAACTGGCCCGCATGGTGCTGGACGAGTCCGGCTACACCCGCATGTGGCAGGAGGACAAGACGCCCGAGGCGCCGGGCCGGCTGGAGAACCTGAAGGAACTCATCACCGCCATGGCGGAGTTCGAGAACCTGTCGGGCTTCCTGGAGCATGTCGCCCTGGTCATGGAGAACGCCGAGGCCGCCGGCGTCGATCAGGTCACGGTGATGACCCTGCACGGCGCCAAGGGGCTTGAGTTCGACATGGTCTTCCTGCCCGGCTGGGAGGAGGGCGTGTTTCCCAACCAGCGTGCGCTGGACGAGACCGGCATCGCCGGGCTGGAGGAGGAGCGCCGCCTCGCCTATGTCGGGCTGACCCGGGCGCGCAAGCGGGCCTACATCAGCCACGCCGCCAACCGACGGCTCTACGGCAATTGGGTCAGCGCCATCCCCTCCCGCTTCGTCGAGGAGATCCCCGGCGGCGACGTCGAGGCGGAGGCGGCGAGCGGCCTCTACCCCGGCGGCAACGCCGGCAACGGCTTCGGCGGCGGCTTCGGCGGAGGAGGGAGCTTCCGCGACTCGTCGAGCTACGCCGCCTTCCGCGCCGGCCAGCAGGCGGCGGGCCGGCAGCAGCCCCCGTCGCCGCGCACCATCACGCTGGACAGCGGTTCCTATCAGGTCGCTCCCCGCGCCCGCCCGAACGCGCCCTTCCCGAAGGGGGCGCGGGTGTTCCATCAGAAGTTCGGCTACGGCACCGTCACGGCGGTCGACCAGGACAAGCTGGAGATCGACTTCGACCAGGCCGGTAGCAAGAAGGTGATGGACAGCTTCGTGGTGCCGGCGGAGAAGGCGGGCTGACGCAGGCGGGATGGTCGGGGCAGGGTGACCGATTGCCGCAGCGCCCCGCTGCGGTGACGATCGTCACAGGCCGGGCGGCGGCGTTCGGCTACTGGTGGGGTCCAGACAGCGCACCCACAGCCACGGAACCCGCCCAGTGTTCGGCAAGAGCAGCACCGCGTTCGAGGTCCAGATCCGCCGCGAGAGCCGCTGGACCATCGAGGGGACCTACGACGACGAGCGCCGGGCCCTGGCCTCCGCCCGCAGTTGGCTGGCGGTCAGCGGGGTTGAGGAGGTCAAGGCCATCAAGTTCCGCTCGCTGGCCGGACTGTCGCTGGAGACGGTGATCTTCCAGAAGGCCGTCCCGGTGGTGAAGGACAAGCCGATGGCGCTGGGCGGCACGGCGGAGGGCGCGCCCTACTGCACGGCCCCCGGCGATCTCTACGGGTTCGAGTCGCGGGTGGTCGCCGGCCGGCTGCTGCGCCCCTTCCTCGACAAGTTCCGCATCACCCCGACCGAGCTTCTCCATTCCTGGACCTACCTGCGCAAGCTCGACGAGCAGGGCCTGCTGCTGGGGGCGGCGCTCCAGGCGGTGGCCCGCCACCATGCGGACCGGCATGGCGTCGCGGTTCCGGCGCGGGCGCGCGAGTTGCGGGCTTTCGCTGACGTCGTGATGGCGCGCGCCCGCGATTTCCAGGCCGAGCGCAAGTCCCTGCCGGCCTTCGATCCCGCCGACCTGTCCCGCTCCAGCCGTGCCCTTGCCGCCGCGGTGGGGGAGGAGGGACACGACTTCGCCTTTCTCAGCCAGCTCACCGTCCAGCTGGCCGACCGCAATTCGCTGGCGGGCAAGCTGGCGATGCTGCTCGACCTGATCGGGCCGGAGGTGGAGCCGCGGCACCTCGCCCTACTCGATGGGGTGATGGCCGACGCGTTGGGCTCCGCCGAGCTGGTGAAGGAGCTTCTGGGCGCGCAGCCGAACCTCGCCCTGGGGCTGTGCGCTCTGGCCGACCTGATCCTGGGCCGCGACCCGCAGCCGAAGAGCGAGCCGGTCAGCCCCCTGCTCGCCCATGTCGGGGCGCTGATCGTCCGGGGGCGCGCGCCCTGCTGCCGCGCCGTCCTGCTGGAGCGCATCCAGCACTCGCTGAACGGCACCCAGCCGCTCGACCGCCGTGACCCGAAGAAGGAGGCGCTGCTGGCCGACCACCTCGCCACCCATCTGCGCGATCCGCAGGGGCGCCTGCTCGGCGGCGCCGAGGTGGAGAAGGCGCTGGCCCGCCGCCTGATCCGCCACCGTCAGGCGATCCTGCGCGAGCAGGGGATGCACGACATCGCGGACCGGCTGTCGGGTCGGTGAGCGGCGGAGCGGTGGTGCCGGGTCGGACCGGGGCTTCGCCTCACGGCGCCGACGGCGACCAGGCCAGTTCGATCAGCGGCTGCTCCCGCCGCAGCGCTTCGTAGATCTCCGCGCCCTTCCCGCGGTCCGTCTCGCACATCATCATCAGCACGTCGGAGTCGGCGTTGGCCGACGTGCAGACCTTCGAATCCCGGGTGCAGGTCGGCCGCGGGTGCGGCGCCAGCCAGTATCCGGGTTGAGCCTTCCGCGCCGCCTCCAAAAAGGCTGCCGTCAGCTTGGCGCTTTCCGCCTCGCTGCCGTCGTTGCGCACCGTGAACAGCGGCGAGTGCACGCCGCTCGCGAACAGGCCCGAACCGATCACCTGGGCCACGCAGAAGCGCTCCCGCACCGGCGCGGCGGGCAGGACCGGCGCCTCGGCGTACACCGCGCCCGGCGGCAGGGCCGGGGTGGTGCTGGTGATGGGGCCGACGATCAACTCGCGCAACTCGCGGGCGCGCCACAGCTTCACCAGCACGCTCTGCCCGCTGGGCACCGCGCCCAGCACGCGGCGCATCTGCACCGCATCGTCCACCGCAACGCCGCGCACCTCCAGGATCACGTCACCCCCGCGGATGCCCGACAGTTCGGCCGCCTTGCCCGGCATCAGCGCCGTCACCACCAGGCCGCGCGGCACCTCCAGCCCCACCGCCTGCGCCAGCTGGGCGGTCAACGGGCTCACGGCCGCCCCCATCGCCCCCTGCGGTTCGCGCGCCGCCGCCGGAGCGGAGCCCGCATTCGCCGCCGCCGCGGTGCCCTCCGCCGGGCAGCGCTGCTCCGCCATGAGCTGCCGCACCGCGGTGATGTGGATCATCTGCGCTTGGCGTTCGCTGCCGCTCAGAGTGGGCAGCGGGTCGTTGTAGGCTTTCAGCAACGCCGCCAGCGTCGGGCAATCCGTCCCCCGATAGGCGGACGCGACATCGGCCGTCATCGACGCCTCCGATCCAGACGCCGAGCCTGCCGCTCCGATCGCCAGCCCGACCGGATCGAGCGCGCAGCCCGACACCATCGCCGCTCCCGAAACCGCCACCAGCGCGGTCATCCATGCCCTGGCCGCTTTGCAAGCACGCTGCATCAAGCCCGTCTCCCCCTGCACCCACAAAACAGCCACTTGCGGATCCCTGGTCCGCTGATCCCCGGGTACAGTGTGCCCGCTCAAAAGTGGTAAGAAAAGTGGTGGCAGGCCCGTGCCGCGTTTTCGTCGGCCAAAACGTCGCACCCTGCGGTCGATCCATTCTGGCCAGCCCGCTTCCGAATGCGGCAACCCTGTGCGGCGATGGAGCCGTGCGTCCGGCCGCAGGAAATCTTTGTGTCTCGGCGTCTCTGTGGTTAAGTCTCCCACCAGACAACGACCACCCCATCATCGGCGACCTTCCCCATGTCCTCCTCCAAGCTCTGGCGCATCGCGCTCGTCATTCCCGAAGCCCACGCCCCCGCGTTCGCCGAGGCGATTGGCGATCATGCCGACGCGGTGTCCACCTTCGAGCTGGAGGAGCACGGCGACTGGCTGGTCGAGGCGACGGTCTACGGGCAGCCGGACGAGCCGCGGCTGAACGCCCGCGTCGCCGTCCTGGCGGAGGCCATGGGCATCCCCGAGCCGAAGCTGATCGTCGAGGAGTTGCCGCTCATCGATTGGGTGTCGCACAGCTATCAAGGCTTCCCGCCGATCCAGGCCGGGCGCTTCTTCGTCCATGGCTCCCATCATGAGGGCATCGTCCCGGCGGGCAGCATCCCGCTGCTGGTCGACGCCGCCACCGCCTTCGGCACGGGCGAGCATGGGTCCACCAAAGGCTGTCTGATGGCGCTGGACCGGCTGGCCCGCCGGATGAGCCTGCCGCGCCGCGGCCGGGGCGGGGCGCTCGACATGGGCTGCGGCTCGGGCATCCTGGCGCTGGCGGTGACCAAGCGCTGGCGGGTGCCGGTCACCGCCGTGGACATCGACCCGGAGGCGGTGCGCGTCACCCGCGTCAATGCCGCGCTCAACGGGGTGAAGGCCCGCATCCGCTCGCAGGGCGGCGACGGCTACCACACCGCCATCGTGGGCAAGCACAAGCCCTACCGCCTGATCACCGCCAACATCCTGGCCCGCCCGCTGGCCCGCATGGCGCCGAAACTGAAGCGCCATCTGCAGCGCGGCGGCGTGGCCGTTCTGGCCGGCCTGCTGAACCGGCAGGAGCGCCACGTCATCCAGGCGCACCGCACGCAGGGCCTTCATCTGGTCGCGCGCATCCCGGTCGGCGAATGGACCACCCTTGTGGTGAAGCGCCCGAAGCGGAAGGCCGTAAAGGGCTGAAGCCCCTGGATTTCGGTCCTCCCGTCGCCAATGTCTTCCGGATATATGGACGACCCGCGGAGGACCGATGCTGAACCGGATCAGGGCGCTGTTCCAGGAGAACGACCCCGGCGACGACCGCCACAGGCTGGAGGCCGCCGCCGCCGCCCTTCTGGTCGAGGCCGCACGCACCGACAACACCATTTCCCAGGCGGAGCGCGAGCGCATCCTCGACGTCACCCGCCGCCACTTCCACCTGAGCGAGGAGGAAGCGCAGGACCTGCTGTCCGCCGCCGTCTTCGACACGGAGGGTGCCTCGCCCTACTACCGCTACGTCACGGTGATCAACGACCATTGCCCGCCGGACAAGCGGTTGTGGATCATCGAGATGCTGTGGGAGGTCGCCTACGCCGACGGCGAGTTGAACGACCTCGAGGCCAACCTGCTGCGCCGCATCGGCGGCCTGCTGCACGTTCCCGACGTCGACCGCGGCCTCGCCCGCAAGCGCGTCCTGGAGCGGCTGGGCCTGCCCGACGATTCGGGGCTGTAAGGCGTCCCGCCGGGGCCTTCGCGCGGCTATGCCCTTTCCCGCGCTTGCGCGGTGGGGCGTCCCTGCCTAGCCTGTCGCGGACGGCTTCACCGGATGAGGATCAGCCCCCGTGTCCAGCGCTTACCGCGGCGACGAAACCCTGGCGCAGCTTCTGGCCCAAGCGGGCCTGCCTCAAACCCCCGCGGACATTCGCAGCCTCGTCGCCGGGGTGCTCGCCGCGCCGGAGGGGGAAGACCCCGACGGCTGGATGGTTCTGGTCGGGGTGCGGTTCCCAGAGGATCTCGCCGGGCAGCTCCGCGCCCTGAAGGCCGAAATCGCCGATAGCCGTCCCACTGCGGTGCCGGATTACGCCGCCCGCATCGCCGCCCTGCGCGGCGTGCTGGCGCGCGCTGACCTCGACGGCTTCATCGTGCCACGCGGCGACGAGCATCAGGGCGAGTATGTGCCGCCGCGCGCCCAGCGCCTTGCCTGGCTGACCGGCTTCACCGGATCGGCCGGCCATGCCATCGTGGGACGGCAGCGCGCCGCCATCTTCGTGGATGGGCGCTACACTCTCCAGGTCCAGACGGAGGTGTCGGGCGATCTCTACGAATACCGGCATCTGGTCGACGATCCGCTGACCGAATGGGCGGGAGAGGCGCTGCCGCGCGGGGGACGGCTCGGCTATGATCCGTGGCTGCACACCGCCGGCTGGGTGGAGCGCACCCGCCAGCAGCTGGAGCGCATCGGCCTGTCGCTGGTGCCCTGCCCGGACAACCCGGTGGACCGGGTGTGGACGGACCAGCCGCCGCCCCCGCTGGCCGCGGTGGTCGCCCAGGACCTTGTCTTCGCCGGGGAGAGCGCCGCCGACAAGCGTGCCCGCATTGCCGGTGACCTGACGCGCAACGGAATCGGCGCCGTGGTGTTGACCCAGCCCGACTCCATCGCGTGGTTGCTCAACCTGCGCGGAGCGGACGTGCCCTGCACGCCGCTGCCGCTGTCCTTCGCGATCCTGAAGGACGACGCGCAGGTGGACCTGTTCATCGACCGTCGCAAGCTGGCGCCGGGCGTCGAGGCCCATCTCGGCAACCAGGTCGCCGTGCGCGCCCCGGACGAACTGGGGGCCGCGCTCGACGGCCTGGGGCGCGAGGGGCGCAAGGTGATGGCCGACCCGGCCAGCACCTCAGCCTGGATCTTCGACCGGCTGCACATGGCCGGCGCCAAGCTGGAGCGCGACCCCGATCCCTGTGCCCTGCCCAAGGCCTGCAAGAACGAGGCAGAGCTGGCCGGTACCCGCGCCGCCCACATCCGCGACGGCGCGGCGCTCGTCCGCTTCCTGCACTGGCTGTCGCAGGAGGCGCCTTCGGGCACTGTGACGGAGATCGCGGCAGCCGACCAGCTGCTGGCCTTCCGCCGCGCCAACGACCGCTTCCGCGGCCTCAGCTTCGACACGATCTCCGGGGCCGGGCCGAACGGCGCCATCGTCCATTACCGGGTGTCGGAAGCGACCGCCCGCCGGCTGGAGCCGGGCAACCTGTTCCTGCTGGACAGCGGCGCCCAGTATCAAGACGGCACCACCGACGTGACGCGCACCATCGCCATCGGCGCGCCGACTCCGGAGATGCGCGAGCGTTTCACGCTGGTCCTCAAGGGGCACATCGCCGTCAGCACGGCGCGATTCCCGCGCGGCACCACCGGATCGCAGCTCGACACGCTGGCCCGCCTGCCGCTGTGGTCGCTGGGGCTCGACTACGACCACGGCACCGGCCACGGGGTGGGCAGCTACCTCTCGGTGCATGAGGGGCCGCAGCGGATCTCCAAGGTGCCGAACAGCGTGGCGCTGCAGCCCGGCATGATCCTGTCCAACGAGCCCGGCTACTACAAGACCGGCGCCTATGGCATCCGCATCGAGAACCTGATCGTCGTCCAGCCGCTCGACCTGCCCATGGCGGAGCGGCCCATGCTGGGGTTCGAGGTGCTGACCCTGGCCCCCATCGACCGCAATCTGGTCGAGCCGGCGCTGCTGACCCAGGCAGAGATCGGTTGGCTGAACGCCTACCACACACAGGTGCGCGAGGCGCTGGAGCCGCGGCTCGCGGGTGAGGGAGATGTGGAAGTGTCGCATTGGTTGAGGCAGGCGACCTCTCCGATCATCGTTTGAGGGAAATGGCCCAGGGTGGACCGTTGCTGGCGGGGGTGTGTGGAGCGAGAATCAGCCCGTGCGTTCGCCTGTGAAATCTGGCAAGGTCCCCACCCGGCGCAGGGGTATGTCTGATCGGACCGCCGCCGGACGCGTATCCGTGCCTTGGAGCGATGCCTCATCGCATCGGGGCGAGGCGCAAATTCGGCGGTCTTGGTAACCCGATATTTACGGGCGTACGTCAGTGTGGCCGTGAGGGATGACTTTTCGGCAGACTTAAGGCATCACAGTCGGACCAGCCCGACCTCGGCGCACGCCATGCCGCGCCGGGCGGGCTGAACGCCGGGCCGGGGCCTAGCAACGGAAGAATGCGGAGACGCGTAGATGAAGATCCTTGTCGTCGATGACTACGCCACCATGCGGCGCATCGTGCGGAACCTCCTGACCCAGATCGGCTACACGGACATCGACGAGGCCGGCGACGGCGTCTCGGCCCTGCAGAAGCTGCGCGAGAGCAAGTTCGGCCTCATCATTTCCGACTGGAACATGGAACCGATGACCGGCCTGCAGCTCCTCAAGGAGATCCGCGCCGACGCCAAGCTCGCCTCGACCCCGTTCATCATGGTCACCGCCGAAAGCAAGACCGAGAACGTGATCGCCGCCAAGCAGGCCGGTGTGAACAACTACATCGTCAAGCCTTTCAACGCCGATACCCTGAAGCAGAAGATCCAGGCCGTCATCGGCGGGTAAGGAGTGGTTGGGTTGGATCAGCTTCCGCAGCTTTCCGAGGAAGAGTTCGACCAGATCGAGGAAGCGATCGCCCGCACGACCAAGGGGCGAGCCTTCCTGCGCCGCTTCCACCGCCGGGCCCATGGGGCCGCGGCGGAGGAGGTGCGCAACATGCTGCTGGAGTTCCGCAGCTCCTGGCATCAGCAGAGCGAGGCGGTGGAAGCCTCCAAGCACGTCGAGGTGCTGCGGCTGGAGCTGATGGAGATGGCGGCCTCCATTGAGCAGGCGCGGCGCGAGGTCGCGGCCCTGCGTCCGCCCGACGCCGGCGGCGACAAGATCATGTCGGCGACCAACGAGCTGGACGCCATCGTCATCTCGACCGAACGCGCGTCCTTCGAGATCCTGAACGCCGCCGAGCGGCTGATGGACCTGTCGGGCAAGCTGAAGGCGGACGGCGCCGACCCCGGCCTGTGCTCCGAGATCGAGGGGGAGGTGACGAACATCTTCACCGCCTGCTCGTTCCAGGACCTGACCGGCCAGCGCACCAGCAAGGTGGTCAACGCGCTCCGCTACATCGAGCAGCGCGTCAACGCGATGATCAACATCTGGGGCGTCGAGAAACTCGCCGGCCTCCAGATCGCGCCTGAGAACACGGACACCCGGCCGGATTCCCATCTGCTGAACGGTCCCCAGCTCGACGGCCTCGGCGTCAGCCAGGCCGACGTGGACAGCATGTTCGACAGCCCGGCGATGGCGGTTCCCCCTCCGCCGCCGCCCGAACCGGCGCCCGCTCCCGCCCAGGCGGCCCAGGCCGGAGCCAAGGCGAGTCAGGCCGACATCGACAGCCTGTTCGACAGCCCGGCACCGGCACCGGCTGCCCCGGCGAAGGCCAGCCAAGCCGATATCGACAGCCTGTTCGACAGTCCGGCTCCCGCTCCGGCCGCGGCTCCGCCGGCACCCGCTCCGGCTGCGGCTGCGGCCCCCGCCGCCAAGAAGCCGGTGCCGAAGCCGGCCTCGGCGGCAAAGCCCGCCCCGAAGCCGGCGGCCAAGCCGGCGGCCGCCCCGTCGCCCGCGGCGGACGAGCCTCCGACGCCGCTGGATCAGGCGGCCATCGACGCTCTGTTCGGCTGACCTCACGGTCGACAAGACGGTTCGGCGTCGGATTTGTGAAGAGTTGCCGCCGCTCCAATCGGCGGGCGAATTGGGACATGAAGTTTGTTATGACGATCGTCGCCCGCCGGGCCGATGCCGGCCTTAGCGGGCAATCCTGACCAGACGGGCCGGCGTGCGCGGATGCCCCGGACGTCCCTTCGGAAAGAGGCGCAGCCCGCATGAGGAATCTCTCGAAACCCTTCATGGCGGAGCTTCAGAAGGCCCGCCGGACCGGCAATCCCTATCAGGCGGTGGTGGATGACGCCTCTGCCCTGGCGCCGGCGCTGGCGTCGCTGCCGTCCGGTCCGGTCATCGTGGACAACAGCGACGTCATCCGCGCCATCGGCGATCTTGGCGCGAAGCTCGACCGCTTCCTGACCATGGACGCCCAGCAGATCGACCAGATCCAGGTCGAGATCGCCGACATCTCGGGCCGGATCAAGGCCACCAAGGTGGAGATGGCGGCGATCCGCCACCCGCTGGCCGGCGACGACAAGTTCGTGCAGGCGTCGCAGGAACTGAACGCCGTCGTCTCGGCGACCGAGGCCGCGACCAACACCATCATGGCCTGTGCCGAGGAGCTGGAGGAGGTCGTTCACGAACTGAAGTCGTCGCTGCCGGAGGGCTACCACGCCGACCGCGTCAACGACATGAACGACGTGATCGTCCGCATCTACGAGGCCTGCAACTTCCAGGACCTGACCGGCCAGCGCATCACCAAGGTCGTCCGCGCCCTGTCCTTCATCGAAGAGCGCGTCGACGCGATGATGAGCCACTGGAACAAGCGCGAGTTCGAGGCGATGCCGCTGCCGCCCACCGTCACCAAGATGGACGAGACGCTGGAGCTGCACGGCCCGGCCGACCATCAGGAGATGGGCAACATCAGCCAGGCCGACATCGACGCCCTCTTTGGCTGATCAGTTCGGCTGATCGCCGTCCATTCCGGCCCTCCGCGCCGAACGTCGGGTCGCACCGTGACGGCGAGGTTCGAAATTTGTTCGCCGAAGCGGCTTGCCGCCCCCGCGCCCCGGCGTGCTATATAGGGCCAACTTCGAAAGCATCGCGACGACCATGCCCTGCCGTTTTTCCCGTCTGCCGCTTGCGGCCCTCCTCCTGGCTTCCGCCCTGACCGCCTGCTCCTCGACCAAACCCGAGGACCAGTATGTCGAGCGTCCGGCCGAGCAGATCTACCAAGAGGCCGACGCCGCGATGCGGGAAGAGCGGTTCAAGGTCGCCGCCAAGCTCTATGACGAGGTGGAGCGCCAGCACCCCTATTCCGAATGGGCGGGCAAGGCGCAGATCATGGCGGCCTACGCCCATTACCAGGATCTGAAGTACGACGACGCGATCCTGGCGCTCGACCGTTACATCCAGCTTCATCCGGGCAGCCCCGACGTCTCCTACGCCTACTACATGCGGGCGCTGTCCTATTACGAGCAGATCACCGACGTCCGCCGCGACCAGCGCATGACCCGTCTGGCGCTCGACGCGCTGTCGGAGGTCGTGCGCCGCTTCCCGGACAGCCAGTACGCCCGCGACGCCAAGATCAAGATCGACCTGACCAACGACCATCTCGCCGGCAAGGAGATGGAGGTCGGGCGGTTCTATCTGAAGCAGGGTCAGTACACCGCCGCCATCGGCCGGTTCCGCACGGTGATTGAAAACTACCAGACCACCTCCCACGTCCCTGAGGCGCTGCACCGGTTGGTGGAGTGCTATCTGGCGTTGGGAATCACGGACGAGGCGAAGACCGCCGCCGCCGTGCTCGGCCACAACTTCCCCGGCAGCGAATGGTACACGGACAGCTACGCACTGCTGGTGGACGCCAACGTGCGTCCGGAGCGAAACGAGAAGTCCTGGATCAGCAGAGCCTGGAGCTCCCTGTTCTAGGACGATCCATGCTGGCGTCGCTGACGATCCGGGACGTCGTCCTGATCGAACGGCTGGGGCTGGGCTTCCGCAAGGGTCTGTGCGTCCTCACCGGCGAGACCGGTGCGGGTAAGTCGATCCTGCTCGACGCGCTGGGATTGGCGCTCGGTGCGCGGGCCGATTCGGGCCTTGTCCGCCATGGCGCCGATCAGGCGTCGGTGACGGCGGAGTTCGACCTGTCCGGCGACCACCCGGCGCTCGCCATCCTCAGGGAGCAGGGGCTCGATCCCGAGGAGCGGCTGGTCGTCCGCCGCACCGTCAGCGCCGACGGGCGCAGCCGCGCCTGGGTCAACGATCAGGCGGTCGGCGTCGGCCTGCTGAAGCGGCTGGGCGAGGAGCTGGTCGAGGTTCACGGCCAGTTCGACACCCACGGCCTGCTGAATCCGCAAACCCACCGCGGCGTGCTGGACGCCTACGCCGGGCTGTCCGGCCATGCCGCCCAGGTCGCCGCCGCCCACCGGGCGTGGAGGCAGGTCGAGGACGCGCGCGCCAACGCCGCCGCCGAGATCGCCCGCGCCCGTTCGGAGGAGGAGTATCTCCGCCACGCCGTGGCCGAGCTGGATGCCCTTGCCCCGAAGCAAGGCGAGGAAGAGGAGCTGGCCGAGACCCGCGCCGTGCTGATGCACCGGGAGAAGCTGGTCGACGCCCTGAACGCCGCCTATGGGGAGCTGTCGGGCGACCGGGGGGTGGAACGCGCCCTGTCCTCGGCCATCCGCACACTGAGCCGCATCGCCGACAAGGCCGCCGGCAAGCTCGACCCGGTGATCGCCGCCCTGGACCGCGCCGCGACCGAGGCGGGGGAGGCGATCGCCGGTCTCCAGGCCGTGTCCTCCGACGTGGACATGGACCCGCAGGCTCTGGAGAAGCTGGAGGAGCGGCTGTTCGCCCTGCGTGCCGCCGCCCGCAAGCACGGGGTGGACGTGGACGCCCTGGCCCCCCTGCGCAAGGACATGGCCGACCGGCTGCTGCTGATCGAGGACCAGGGCGATCTGCTGGCCCGCCTCGCCCGCGAGGCCGAGGTCGCCCGCGACGCCTACCGCAAGGCCGCCGAGTCGCTGAGCCGTGAGCGCCAGCAGGCCGCCGGCCGCCTGGACACGGCGGTCGCCGCCGAACTTGCCCCGCTGAAGCTGGAAAAGGCGAAGTTCCGCACGCTGGTCGAGCCGCTGGCCGACGAGTCGGACTGGACGGCGTCGGGCATGGACCGCGTGGCCTTCCAGGTCGCCACCAACCCCGGCTCGCCCCCCGGCGCGCTGAACAAGATCGCCTCCGGCGGCGAGCTGGCGCGCTTCATGCTGGCGCTGAAGGTGGTGCTGGCCCAGACCTCGACCGTCGGCACGCTGGTGTTCGACGAGGTGGACACCGGCATCGGCGGCGCCGTCGCCGCCGCGGTGGGCGAGCGTCTGAAGACGCTCGGGCAGGGGCTCCAGGTGCTTGTCGTCACTCACAGCCCGCAGGTCGCCGCCCGCGGCTCCATCCACCTCAAGGTGCAGAAGTCGGTGAAGGGCGAGCAGGTGACGACCGGCGTGGTCGAGCTGGACGGCGACGACCGCCGCGAGGAGATCGCCCGCATGCTGTCCGGCGCCACCGTCACCGCCGAGGCCCGCGCCGCCGCCGACAGCCTGATCGCCGGGCGGGGATAGCTTCCCAAGAAGCGCATCCCCCTTACCGGCCCTTCGGGCCACCCTCTCCCCAGAGGGGGGAGGGCTGAATCCTCCGTTCAGGTCACAGCAATCGCCCGCAGCGGTCATACGGCGGCCACAGCAAAACACGCATAGTCCAGCCTAGCGCGTCCGGTAACCGGGCGCCGTTCGCCCAAGAACGAACAAGGTTGGCAAGATGTCGAACAGCTCCGCTTCCGCCGGCAACGTCGTTGTGATCGACAGTGGCCTGTCCTCCGCCTGGAACACGGGCCAGCTGGTCTACCAGCATGACTTCTACGGAAACGACAACGATGTCATGGTCGCCAACGCGAACACGCACGGCGCCCTGGTCACCGCGGAGATCCTGGAGAACGCGCCCGACGTCGGCATCATCGCGCTGAAGGTCATGCCCGACGACGGCAGCGGCGCCAGCGAGGCCAACATCGAGAAGGCCCTGCAATGGGTCGTCGCCAACGCCGACGCCTACAACATCACGGCGGTGAACCTGTCGCTGGGCGGCGGCGCGCAGACGACCGCGGCCACCACCTCGATCTCCGACGAGCTGGCGGCGCTGACCGCCAAGCGCGTGCTGACCGTGGCCGCCGCCGGCAACAGCGGCGACGGCGGGGCGTCGCAGAGCGTCTCCAGCTACTCGGCCGACGTGAACCAGATCTGCGTCTCGGCTTCCACCGGCGACGGAGCCTTCCCGTCCTGGGCGCAGCGCAGCCCGACCCTGACCGACGTCTGCGCCGACGGCACCGACGTGCGCATCACCAATCTGTCGGGCGTCACCTACACGGCCAACGGCTCCTCCTTCGCCGCCCCGGCGGTCACCGCGGCAGTGGCGAAGGCGCAGCAGGCGTGGGTGGAACAGACCGGCACCCGGCTGACCCAGGGGGAGTTCCTCGATCTCGTCCGCAGCACCGGCAAGGCCATGGGCACCGCCGGCTATTTCGAGCTGGACACCGATGCCCTGCTCGCCAAGATCGCCCAGTCCGCCCCGGTCTCCACGGCGCAGAGCGCCACGACGATCACCGTCAACGCCTCCGGCGCGCCAGCCGGCGGGGTCAACGCCCATTTCAAGCTGCTGGTGGACGGCAAGACGGTGGGGCAGGCCACGGTGGATTCAGCGGCCAAGGACTACAGCTTCACCGCCAACCTGACCGCCGACCAGGCCCACAAGGTGCAGGTCCAGTACGACAACGACGGCTTCGTGAACGGCCAGGACCGCAACCTGTTCGTCAACAAGGTCACCATCAACGGCACCGCCCACAGCCCGACCGCCGCCAACGTCACCTATGACAAGGGCGCTCTCGACGGCAAGGACGTGGTCAAGGGCCAGTCGTCGATGTGGTGGGGCGGCACGCTGGTGGTCGATGCTCCGGCCAAGGATTTCCCGGCCCAGAATTCTCCGGTTGTGGCGGTGCCCGCCAACACGACCATCACGGTCAACGCCTCCGGCGCCGCGGCGGGCGGGGTGAACGCTCACTTCAACCTGCTGGTGGACGGCAAGGCCATCGGCGGCGCCACGGTCGGCACGGCGGGCAAGGACTTCACCTTCGCCACCAACCTGACCGCCGATCAGGCGCACAAGGTCCAGGTCCAGTACGACAACGACGCCGTGGTGAATGGGCAGGACCGCTCGCTGTTCGTCAACAAACTCACCATCAACGGCCACGCCGTCGCGCCGACGGCGTCGAACGTCACCTATGACAAGGGCGCACTCGACGGCAAGGACGTGGTCAAGGGGCAGGCCGGCCTGTGGTGGAACGGCACGCTGGTCGTTGACGCCGACAAGTCCTGGTTCCCGTCTTCCGGAACCGCCTCGGGAAGTGGTGCCGTAGCCTCCGCCCTGTCGGCGGACGGGCAGGACACGGTGTGGCAGCACCTCGTCGCCCAGGGGCTGGAGGCCGCGGCGCCGGTCCATGCGGACACGGCGCCGTCTATGGCGGATCTCGGCCTGTCGGGGGATTTCCACGCCCACGCCGCGCCGACGGATCATCACCTCGACCCGCTGCATCCGTTCGACGCGGCCTGAGCGACGGCGCCCTGAGCCGTGTCATCAGGACGAGGGGTGGAAACGCCCCCGTCCGGTCACGCCGCCACGCGCAGGGACATCATGTGCGACAGGAACTTGTCCAGCGCGGCGCGCAGTTCCTCCGCCATCCCGCTCAATTGGGCGGTGGTGTGGAAGGCGTCCTCGACCGACGCCCTGACCGACCGTGCGCCGTCGGCGAGGTGCCCGGCCTCGTCGGACATCCGTTCGGCGGACTGGCTGGCCTCGTGAATGTTCTGGGCGATTTCCCGTGTCGCCTCGTTCTGCTGGCCCATGATAGACAGCACGTCCTGCGAATGGGCGCGCAACGCTCCAACCACTGAGCCAATTCCGGCGATCTCGTCGCGGGTCCGGCCCGTCGCGCCGTCGATCTCCTGAAGCAGGCGGGTGATGTCCTCCGTGGCTCCGGCGGTCTGCTTGGCGAGCACCTTGACCTCCGCCGCCACCACGGAGAATCCGCGCCCGGCCTCGCCGGCGCGGGCCGCTTCGATGGTGGCGTTCAGAGCCAGCAGGTTGGTCTGGTTGGCGATGGCGTTGATCAGCTTCAGCGTCCCGCCGATCCGCCCGGCGATGCCGGCCAGCGCGGTGACCGCCTCGGTGGAGCGCTGTGTGGCGGCCTGCGCCTCGTTGACGATGGAGAAGGCGCTCTCCATGCGCGACACCACGCTGTGGTTGGTGGCGGTCAGTTCCTCGGCGGCGGCGGCGATGGCGCGGGCGTTGCTGGCGGTGCCGGAAACCGCGCCGGTCAGATGCTCCGTGCGCACGCCGGTGTCCTGGGCGATGCCGCGCACCGCGCCGGTCGCCGCGTTGACCGCCGCCGCAGACTGGCCGACGCTATCAATGGCGCCCTGCACCGTGTCTCGGAAATTCTCCGCCAGTTCGACCAGCATCCGGTTGGTCATGGTCATCACGGCGGTGCTATAGGCGTCGAAGGATAGGTCAAGGTCGAGGAAGATCGCGGTTTCCACCGCCCCCATGATCCTCATGGCGCGCGGCGCATCGCGGCGGTGCCGCTCGCCGATCAGCCCGCCCAGCCGTCCCATGACCAGCCGGTAGGCTCCGAAATACCAGCGCGGGTGCAGGCCGATGCGGTAATGCGCTTGGCCCACCGCCTTCACGCGCGTCAGGTAGACGTCGTCGAAGCTGCCGGAAAACAGATGTCGCCAGTGATTGACCTGGGCGTCCTTCAATCGCGCGACGGATTTCCCATCCAGGATCTTCCGGAGTTCGGGAATGGCGAGAAGGTGGTCGTAGAAGTCTTTGAGAATGACGGGCAGGTGCGGTTCGGCGATGCTCCAGGCTTCCTTCAGAAGCGGGGCCGTCTCACCGCCAATCCGCAGAAAGGAGAGGCGTTCCTGAACGCTGCCTTGAATGCCGCCTTGAATGCCACTGTCCATGGTGTTCGTCTCTTTGTTCTTGGTTGGCAAGCGTTGAGCTGCGGCTGGGCCGGGGCTCCTCCCGGCTGATCACCGCTCGGCTATCACCATGCGGGCATCATGGACATGACAATTTTAACGATTGGTTTCATGCTTTATTGCGGTTCTGTAAAATATTAAATTAATCGAGTTCCCGGAGATAAAAAGAGAAAACCAGGGGAATCACATAATTTCCCATGCCCGTCTTTTGCCGGAGTTATAGGAAATAAGGCAGATTATCAAGTTGCTGGAAATCTTCGCAAAGATGCCGCGAGGAAACGTTTGCCCGCCGTCTGGCTGTTCACTGCCGGAACGTTTTAATACTCTGGTATGCGACAACCAAGCGCAGGTCTATGCCGGTCTCAGGCGGCGCTCTTCCAAGGCTGCCAGCCGCCCAGACGAAGCCCGATCGCGATGCCAGTGAAAGGAATGCGCAACTCCAGGTCGCGGGGCTGAAAGAAGGTTAGGCGTTCCGGCGTGCCCGTGGCGCCGTATTCCAGGCGGGCGCCCTTCGGCTCCTCGGCGAACTCGTCGCTCATCACCTGCCAGATCTCCAGGTCGTCGCCGTGGTTGGAGATCTTGTACTGGCCGCAGCGCCAGACCGGAGCCTCGCCCACGCCGCCCTCGACCACCTTCTTGTCGCCGTCCATCTTCACGTCGCCCACGCCGGCGGCCCGGCCCGACATGGACGGCCCCTGGCTTTCCGCCCGGAAACCCAGCCGCAGCCAGGGGGACCGGGTGCGCGGGATCATGCGGCGCAGCAGGCGCGCGTCCTCCGTCGCGAAATGGTCGGGATCGTCGTACAGGATGCGGTCAAGCGCCGCGGCGATGACGAATCGATCGTCGATGGTCAGGCTGCCGGCGGTCGCACGGCTGGTCGGCTCGTTCATGCAGCACATCCGTTCACGGGCGCCGGTTCATCATACACGCAACCCTCGCGTCCCCGCACCTTTCCAGGTCTGCTCAAGGTCCGCGGTTTCAAGGTTGGCGCGGCCGGAGCCGAATGCCAGACCGGCTCAAGGCCGGACTCCACGGCACGCCCCCGCGGCGCTATGCTGCGCCCCCGGCGGCGCCCGCCGATCCAGCGCCGTCCTCCAGCGTCATCCTCATGAGAAGGCACCGAAGAGACCCGCCATGAACGACCTGTTCGATACCCCCGCCGCGCTCCGCAGCATCCCCGTGGAGGAGCTGACGGTGGAGCAGGCGCAGGCGGAACTGGCCGCGCTGGCCCAGGAGATCGCCCACCACGACCGGCTCTATCACCAGCAGGACAAGCCGGAGATTTCCGACGCTGCCTACGACGCGCTGGTCCGCCGCAACAACGGGATCGAGGCGCGTTATCCGGAGCTGCGCCGGGCCGATTCGCCGTCGCTGCGCGTCGGCGCGACCCCGGCGGCGGCTTTCCGCAAGGTGCGGCACGCGCTGCCCATGCTGTCGCTCGGCAACGCCTTCGAGCCGGAGGAGGCGCACGAGTTCGTCGCCCGCGTCCGCCGCTTCCTCGGCCTGTCCGACGACGCCCCGCTGGAGTTCGTGGCCGAGCCGAAGATCGACGGGCTGTCCTGCTCGCTCCGCTACGAAAACGGCCGGCTGGTCCTGGCCGCCACACGCGGCGACGGGACGGAGGGCGAGGACGTGACCGCCAACGTCCGCACCATCAAGGATGTGCCGCAGACCCTGGAGGCGCCGTTCCCCGAGGTGCTGGAGGTGCGCGGCGAGGTCTACATGAACCGCGACGACTTTTTGGGCATGAACCGCGCCTACGCGGAGCGGGGGGAGGACCTGTTCGCCAACCCGCGCAACGCCGCCGCCGGGTCGCTGCGCCAGAAGGATTCGAGGATCACCGCATCGCGCCCGCTCTGCTTCTTCGGCTACGCGCTGGGCGAGCTGTCGGAGCCGATCGCCGACACCCAATGGGGCATCCGCGAGCGGCTGCGCGGCTGGGGCTTCTCGCTGAACCGTCCGGCCAACCTGTGCGACGGCGCCGAGGCCCTGCTGACCCACTACCGCAAGATCGGCGAGGAGCGCTCGGCGCTTCCCTTCGACATCGACGGGGTGGTCTACAAGGTCAACAGCCTGGAGCTTCAGCAACGGCTGGGCTTCGTCAGCCGAGCGCCGCGCTGGGCCATCGCCCACAAATTCCCGGCCGAGCAGGCGCAGACCCGGTTGAAGGGCATCACCATCCAGGTCGGCCGCACCGGCGCTCTGACCCCGGTGGCCGAGCTGGAGGACATCACCGTCGGCGGCGTGGTGGTCAGCCGCGCCACCTTGCACAACGAGGACGAGATCGCCCGCAAGGATGTCCGCATCGGCGATCTGGTGACCGTCCAGCGGGCCGGCGACGTGATCCCGCAGATCGTCGGGGTGGTGGAGGGGCAGCGCCCCGCCGATGCCGTGCCCTATGTCTTCCCCGACCATTGTCCGGTCTGCGGCAGCCTCGCCGTGCGCGAACCGGACGAGGCGGTGCGCCGCTGCACCGGCGGCCTGATCTGCGCCGCCCAGGCCAAGGAGCGGCTGCGCCATTTCGTGTCGCGCAACGCCTTCGACATCGAAGGGCTGGGCGAGAAGACCATCGAGGAGTTCTGGGAGGACGGGCTGATCCGCTCCCCCGTGGACATCTTCACGCTGGAGCGCCGGGTGGCGGCGGGGGAGATCGCCATCCTCGGCCGTCCGGGCTGGAAGGAGAAGTCGGTCGAGAACCTGTTCGCCGCGATCAACCAGCGGCGCGAGCGCATCGACCTGCACCGCTTCATCTTCGCGCTGGGCATCCGCCACATCGGCGAGGTGACGGCCAAGTCGCTGGCCCGCCATTACGGCTCGATCGACGGCTGGCTGGAGGGGATGGAGCGCGCCGTCGCCAACATGCCGGGGGAGGCGTGGCGCGACCTGCACGCTTTGAACGGCCTCGGCCCGGTGAAGGCCGACGCTCTGCTCGCCTGGTTCGCCGACCCGGAGAATCTGCCGAAGCTGGATTTCTACGCCGGCCAGGAGGCGTTGCGGCTGGACAGCGTCATCAAGCTGCTGGGCATCAAGAAGGTGGACAGCCGCGCCGCCCAGGCTCTGGCCGAGCGCTACGGCGCGCTGGCGGACTGGAAGGCGGCAATGCTCGCCGCCGTCGACGCGCAGCCCGGCCCCGGCTGGGGCGAACTGGTCGCCATCCCCGACGTGGGCGAGGTCGCTGCGGAGGAACTGGCCGGCTTCTTCCAGGAGGAGCGCAACCGCGCCATCATCGACAACCTGCGCGCCGCAGGCGTGCGGGTGGCCGATGCCGAGCGCCCGAAGGCGGCCGGCGGCTCCCCGGTCGCCGGCAAGACGGTGGTCTTCACCGGCACGCTGGAGACCATGACCCGCACCGAGGCGAAGACCCGCGCGGAGTCGCTGGGGGCCAAGGTCGCCGGCTCGGTCTCGGCCAAGACCGATTACGTCATCTGCGGAGCGGACGCGGGCAGCAAGGCCGCCAAGGCGCGCGACCTGGGCGTGACCATCCTCAGCGAGCAGGAGTGGGCCGAGCTGATCGCCGGCTGATCGCCGGGTGGCCCGGGGGGCGGAAGGGGAGGGGCGGCGCGGCTGAGTGCCGCGTTGACGCCCCTCGCCGCCGGTTCCATAAAGGGGAGAAGCACCATAAGAAAAATGAGACGGGGGATCGCTATGGACTCCATTCAATGGTCGCGCTGGATGAGCGTCGGCATCGAAGAACTCGATGAGGATCATCGTGTTCTCGTGGACATCGTCAACAAGCTGGGTGCGTGCGAAAACCGCGACTCTCCTGATGTCGTCGAAGCGATCCTGGACGAACTGATCCACTACACCAAGGATCATTTCGCGCGCGAAGAAGCGCACATGGCCCAGACCAATTACCCGACCTTCGCCGCACACAAGGCTCTGCACGACACCCTGACGCGCAACGTCGAATCCTACCGCGAACGTTTCCACGCCCAGCGCGACACCATCACCGGCAACGAGGTGTTCGAATTCTGTGCCGACTGGTTGGGCAAGCACATCCTGAAGGAAGACACCCGCTTCGGCGCCTACGCCGCGGAGCAGTGAGTTGTCTCATGTCCCCTCTCCCGCCCCGGGAGAGGGGATTTCGACGAAGCCACCTCAGCCGAAGTCTCAAAAACACAACATAAAATATTGATATAATTCAATTTTATTGTGATTCTGGGAAAACGGCGCAGAAATCATATCCTTTCACTCCCGGAAGGGGAGGGGAGTGTGCGTGTGCCTCGCCTCGCGCGAACCCGAGAGGGGAGGGGGCGCAAAACGAAAATGCCCTCCCCGGAAGGGGAGGGCAGGGGCAACGCGACGCTGTGAGGCGCGTCTCAGGCGACGGCCAGCCGCTCGGTCGCGTGCCAGACGGCGCCCGGCAGAGCCGTGCTCGGCGGGGTCTCGTAGCACCAGGCGCTGGCGTCGGCGAACAGAGCGCGCAGCAGCTGGTTGTTCAGGGCGTGGCCGGACCGGACACCATGGAAATGACCGACGAACATCGCGCCGGCCAGATAGAGGTCGCCGACCGCGTCGAGGATCTTGTGGCGGACGAACTCGTCGTCGAAGCGCAGGCCGCCCTCGTTCATCACTTCGTCACCGGAGATGACCACCGCGTTGTCCAGCGAACCGCCGCGGGCGAGGCCCATCTTGCGCAGCCCCTCGACCTCGTGCAGGAAGCCGAAGGTGCGGGCAGCGCTGATCTCGTCACGGAAGGTCTCGGCGTCCAGCTCCATCTCGTGGCTCTGCTGGGCGATCGCCTTGCTGGCGAAGTCGATCTCGAAGCTGAAGCCCGTCGTGTGGTCCGGCGTGAAGGTGGCGCTCTTGTTGCCCTCGGTCACGGTGACCGGCTTCAGGATGCGGATGGCCCGGCGGGGCGCGTTCTGCGACACGGTGCCGACGCGCTCGATGGCCTCCACGAAGGGGGCGGCGCTGCCGTCCATGATCGGCACCTCGATGTTGTCCAGCGCGACCACGGCGTTGTCCACGCCGCAGCCGGCCAGCGCCGACATCAGGTGCTCAATGGTGCCGATGGTGGTGCCGTGGGCGTTGCCGATGACCGTGCACAGCTTGGTGTCGACCACATGGTCCCAGCGCGCCGGGATCACCGCGGCGGGGCCGCTGAGATCGGTGCGCCGGAAGACGATGCCGGTGTTCGGCTCGGCCGGGGAAATCGTCAGGGTGACCGTCGCGCCCGTATGCAGCCCGACGCCCGAGCAACGCACCGGCTTGGCCAGGGTACGCTGCAGCATGCCTTCGGTCTTGATGCGATTCTGAGCCACGGTGTCTGTCCCGTTTCAATCTTGGTCTTGGTGCGATCGGTCCGCGACTTGCCGCCGGTCTCCCTTGGGAGGGGCGGGTCAGCGCTTATGACCGCATATGCTAGGTATCACTGCCCCCTGTGGACGACAAATCACTCTTTGTTACCGTTTGTTGCAGGACGGTAGAGCACCGTCGCCGGGCGCAAACCAGGGCGCTCCCCAGACACGAAAAGACCGCCCCCGGAGCGTTCTTGCGAAGCTCTGGAGGCGGTTGAAGTCTAACAGGTTGTGGATGCCCGCCGATGCCGCTTCGAAAGAGGCGGCGGCGACCGGCGGGTTGCTGTTGCCCTCAGATCAATTGGGCCAGCCTCGGTGACGCGTCAGTTGGCCTGACGGCGCAGGAAGGCGGGGATGTCCAGCGCTTCCTCGTCGATCTTCTGGGTGGTGCCGTCGCCCATCGCCTGCGGGCGCGGGGGCTGGGCCATCGGCTGCTGCGGGGCGGCCATCGGCGGCTGCGGCATCATCGGCTGCTGGTGTTGCGGCTGCTGGTGTTGCGGCTGGTGATGCTGGGGCTGATGGTGCTGCTGCGGCTGATGCTGCGGGGCCGGCTGGGGAGCCGGTTCGGCCTTGCGGCCGGCCAGACCGGTTACCAGACCGAACAGGAAGTTCGGCTTGCGGGCCGGCGGCTCAGCCTGGGCGGCGGCGGCGAGCTGGCTCGACATCGGGACCGAGGACTGGCGCGGGCCGGGATCGGCGGCCTTCGGGGCGATGAAGTGGCCGTCGCGGCGCTCGCTGTGCAGCGGACCGGTGGCGACGTTGCGGGCCGGGGCGGTTTCCACCGGCTGCATGCCGTCATGGCCCATCGGCATGTGCGGGTGGGGCGCATGCTGCGGGGCGTGCTGAACCATCGGGTCCATGGGCTGCTGGACCGGCTGCGGCGCCGGCTGCTGGACCGGAACGTGCTGCTGGAACTCCGACGGATGCGGCTGCTGGACCTGGGGCTGCGCGACCCCGCCCATCGGGCGCGGGGCCAGACCGGCGCCGGGGATCGCCGGGGCGAGCTGACCGGGGGAGGCGAGCGGCGCCGGGGCGGCCTGGGTCAGGCCGGCCGCGCCGGCGGGCTTCTTGGCGCCGCCATTGCCGCCGTTGCGGTCGGAGACCAGCGACAGGTTGACCGGGTGCAGGGTGCGCGGGTTGGACATGGCCGCGGCGTCGATGCCGGTGGCGACCACCGACACGCGCATCACGCCGTCCAGCGAGCTGTCGAAGGTCGAGCCGAAGATGATGTTGGCGTCCGGATCGACTTCGTCACGGACGCGGTTCGCCGCCTCGTCGACCTCGAACAGGGTCATGTCGTAGCCGCCGGTGATGTTGATGAGGACGCCGCGGGCACCCTTCATCGACACGTCGTCGAGCAGCGGGTTGGAGATGGCGGCCTCCGCGGCCTCGATGGCGCGGCGCTCGCCGCCGGCCTCGCCGGTGCCCATCATCGCCTTGCCCATCTCGGTCATGACCGAGCGGATGTCGGCGAAGTCCAGGTTGATGAGGCCGGGCATCACCATCAGGTCGGTCACGCCGCGCACGCCGGAATGCAGAACATCGTCGGCCATCTTGAAGGCGTCCGCGAAGGTCGTCTTCTCGTTGGCGATGCGGAACAGGTTCTGGTTCGGGATGATGATCAGCGTGTCGACATACTGCTGCAGCTCGGCGATGCCCGATTCGGCCAGCCGCATGCGGTGCGCGCCCTCGAAATGGAAGGGCTTGGTCACCACGCCGACGGTCAGCAGGCCGCGCTCGCGGGCCGCGCGGGCGATGACCGGGGCAGCGCCCGTGCCGGTGCCGCCGCCCATGCCGGCGGTGATGAACACCATGTTGGCGCCTTCGAGGTGACCGATGATCTCCTCGAGCTGCTCCTCGGCGGAGGCGCGGCCGACGTCCGGCTTGGAGCCGGCGCCCAGGCCGCGGGTCATGGTGGTGCCGAGCTGGACGCGCTTCTCGCAGAGCGAGCCCTTCAGGGCCTGCGCGTCGGTGTTGCCCACGACAAAGTCCACGCCTTCCAGGTTGGACTTGATCATGTTGTTCACGGCGTTGCCGCCGGCGCCGCCGACACCGAAGACGGTGATGCGGGGCTTCAGTTCGGGCTCGATGCTGGGGATGGTCACGTTGATCATGTTATGGCCTCCACAACCTTTTGATTGGTTCGATGCTTTGCGTCGCGGGTTCTTTGCCCGGTTGGGTCCGGGTGGTGTTTTTAGGCAGGAATGCGGTGGTGCTGCGGGAGCCTTTTTGGGGCCGGGAACCATGTCCGGTGGGTCATAGGTTCTCCCGCAGCCACAGGCCGACACGCCCGAAGAACCCCGTGCCGGCACCAGCCTCATGGCCCGCCACGGGAAGTTCCGCCGGATTGCGCACGGCGTGGAGAAGGAGGCCCGCGGCGGTCGCGTAGGACGGACCGCCTTGCGCCTCGTTCAGACCGGTGATCCGCGTCGGTCGCCCGATGCGGACCTGTTTGTCCAGGATCAGCTGCGCCAGCTCGCGCATGCCCGGAAGTTGGCTGGCGCCGCCCGTCAGGACGACGCGCCGGCCGACCAGCTTCGCGTAGCCGGAATGCTCCAGCCGCGAGCGGACATGCTCGAAGATTTCCTCCAGCCGCGGCTGGATGATGCGCACCAGATAGGATTTCGGCAGGTTGTTGGCGCCGAGGCGCTCCTCCTCGCCGACCTGGGGGACGTCGATCATCTCGCGCTCGTCGGCGGGGCTGGTGATGGCGCTGCCGTGCAGCGTCTTCATGCGCTCCGCATGGACGACGGGCGTGGTCAGCCCGCGCGCGATGTCGTTGGTGACGTGGTTGCCGCCCAGCCGGATGCAGTCCGACCAGACCAGCGTGCCTTCGGAGAAGACCGAGATCGTCGTGGTGCCGCCGCCCATGTCGATGCAGGCGGAGCCCATCTCCATCTCGTCGTCGACCAGACAGGCGAGGCCGGACGCGTAGGGGCTGGCGACCAGACCCTCGATGTCGAGATGGCAGCGGGCCACGCAGGTCTGCAGGTTGCGCACCGCCCCGGCGGGCGAGGTGATGACGTGGGCCTGGACGCCCAGCCGCTCGCCGTACATGCCCTTGGGGTCGCGGATGCCGCGGCTGCCGTCCAGCGCGAAGCCCACGGGGATCGCGTGGACCAGCGCCTGGTCCGGGCCGACCTGCAGGCTGCGGGCGTGGGCCAGCGCGCGGCGGACGTCGCTCTCCGTCACCTCCTGGCCGGAAACGGGGACCTCGGCGTTGAAGCCGTGGGAGATCGGGGAGGACACGTTGACGATCACGTCGCGGATCGTCTCGTTGGCCATCTGCTCGGCCGCGTGGACGGCGGCGCCGATGGAGGTCTCCGCCGCTTCCATGTCGATGATGGCGCCGGCGCGGACGCCCGTGGCGATCTGGTGGCCGATCCCCACGATGCGCACGGCCCCCGCATCCTCGACGCGGGCGATGAGGCAGCACACCTTGGTCGAGCCAACGTCCAGCGCGGCGATGATCCCGCCGCGGGTGGCTCGTTTTGGCTTTTTCGCCCCGTTGAAGCCCATGTTCAGCACAACCCTATGGCCTCGATGCGTCCGGTCGTCCGCGTTTCAGAAAAGGGGTTCAGGAGGAGGTGTGGCGGAGGATCACGTCTTCTTGCCCGGCTTCTTCTTGTTGTCCTCCTCCGTCCAGGGCAGGACGGCGGTGGCGGAGGTCTGAAGCACGGCGCGGTCGTTCTGGCGCAGGTCGATGGCCACGATGTCGCGGTCGAGGACCTGTCCCGTCGCGTCCATCTCCGCCAACTGGCGCAGCGCGGACGGCATGCGGGCTTCCGGCAGTTTCACCACGACACCGTTCTTCAGCTTAAGGTCCCAGCGGCGGTCGCCGACCCAGGAGGCGGCGCTCACCTTGTCGCGCAGAGCCGGCACGTTGTCGAGGGCCGCGAGCAGCTTCGGCACCTGCATCGGCGCGTTGGCGCCGACGACCTGCGGCAGTGTCTCGATCCGCCGGTTGCCGCGCCGCGCCAGCTCGGTCGCGTCGGCCAGCGGGCGGCCTTCGCGGTCGATGACGGTGAACTTGCGGTCGTGCTGCCAGATCGCCATCGGCTCCCGTTCCGTCAGGCGGACGAACAGGATGCCGGGCAGGTGGCGCTCGATGGAGGCCGAGGCGACCCAGGGCAGGCTTTCCAGCTTCTCCTTGGCGTCGGACAGCGTGACGGCGAGGATCGGGTCGCCGCGCTGCACGCCAAGCACGCGCAGGATGGACGCCGGGTCGGTCTCGGTGCGGCCCTCGACCAGAACGTCGGCGATGGCGAAGCCGGCGGACGCGCTGGTCTGGATCAGGCTTTCCTGCAACGCCGCGGTGGTCTCGGCGAAGGTGCCGCGCTGCCACGCCGACACGGCCATGCCGGCGACGACCAGGACCGGCGTCAGCAGAATGGCCGCCTTGACCGCGGGACGGGTCCAGCGCGGCCAGGCGCGGCGGCGGTTGCCTTTCTGGGCCGACTTCGCCATGGCGCGCGGCGGCACGGGCATGTCGTCGCGGGCCCGGTTCGCAGAGCCCCCGAAACCGGCGCGGAACTGCGGATCGATGCTCAGTCGAGTTGACATGCGGCGTTCTCCACCATCCAAGCGACGAGAGCCCCGTAGGTGAGCCCCACGGCAGCGGCCTGTTCGGGAACCAGCGACAGCGGCGTCATGCCCGGCTGGTTGTTGATTTCCAGGAAAAAGAGTCCGTCCGTCCCACTTTTACGATCGTCCCAGCGGAAGTCGCTGCGCGAAACGCCGCGGCACCCCAGGGTTCGGTGGGCCAGGACCGCCAACCTCTTGGCTTCTTCCGCGACGTTCTCGGGAATCTGCGCGGGCACAGTATGAACGGCATGACCGGCGCTGTATTTAGCCGTGTAGTCATACACCTGTGCTTCGAAACGGATCTCCGTCACGGTCAGGGGGCGGCACTCGCCGTCCAGCCCGCCCATGACGCCCACGGTCAGCTCGCGGCCCGGGATGAACTCCTCGACCAGGGCGCGCTCGCCGAAGGTCCAGGCGTCGCCGACCGGGCTGTTCTGCCCCTCGCGCACCAGCGTGACCCCGACGGTCGAACCCTCGTCCACCGGCTTGACGATGTAGGGGGCGGGCATCGGGTGAGCACCGCCGGTCAGCTCGCCCTTGGTGAGGACGAGCCCCTTGGGCGAGCGCACGCCGACCGGGGCGAGCAGCGCCTTGGTCATCGCCTTGTCCATGGCGACCGCGGCGGCGCGCACGCCGGAATGGGTGTAGGGGATGCCGAGGAATTCCAGGACGCCCTGGATCGTCCCGTCCTCGCCACCGCGCCCGTGCAGGGCGTTGAAGACCGCGTCGGGGCGCGGGTCGGTCAGCGCGCGCAGCAGCCCCTCCAGGTCGCGCTGCACGTCCACCGCGGTGACGCGGTAGCCTTCCTCCTCCAGCGCCTTGGCGACGCCGGCGCCGCTGACCAGCGACACCTCGCGCTCCGCCGACCAGCCGCCCATCAGGACGGCGACATGCTTCTTGTGGGGGGTGGTCATGCGGACGCTCCTTCGCGGGCCACGCCGACCCGCTTGATTTCCCACTCCAGCGTGACGCCGGAGGTCTCGAACACCCGGCGCCGGACCTCTTCGCCCAGCGCCTCCAGCTCCGCCGCGGTGGCGGTGCCCTGGTTGATGAGGAAGTTGCAGTGCTTCTCCGACACCTGCGCGCCGCCGATGGTCAGCCCGCGGCAGCCGGCCTTGTCGATCAACTCCCACGCCTTGTGGCCGGGCGGGTTCTTGAAGGTCGAGCCGCCGGTGCGCGAGCGGACCGGCTGGGTGTCGGCGCGCTGGTCGGAAATCTCCGCCATGCGCTGCGCGATCGCCGCCGGGTCGCCGACTGTGCCGCGCAGGGTGGCGCCGGTGAAGATGACGTCCTCCGGCACCCCGGCGTGGCGGTAGGTGAAGCCCATGCCGGTGTTGTCGTAGGACACGCGTTCGCCGCGGCGGGTCACGCCCTGGGCGGAGACCAGCACGTCCTTGATCTCGTGGCCGTAGGCGCCGCCGTTCATCCGCAGCGCGCCGCCGATGGTGCCGGGGATGCCCGACAGGAATTCCAGCCCGGCGACGCCGGCGTCGCGCGCCACCGCGGCGACGTTCAGGTCGAGCGCCGCGGCCCCGGCCTCCAGAGTCAGCCCGTCCGCCGCGATGCCGGCGAAGCCGCGGCCCAGCCGGATCACCACGCCGGGGATGCCGCCGTCGCGGATCAGCAGGTTGGAGGCGACGCCGAGCACCGTCACCGGCACGTCGTCCGGCAGTCCGGCCAGGAAGCCGGCCAGATCGTCGGCGTCCTCCGGACGGAACATGACCTCCGCCGGTCCGCCGACGCGGAACCAGGTGACGTTCGCCAGCGGTGCCGCGGCGGTCAGCCGTCCGCGGCAGGCGGGCATCCGGTCGATGAGGGAGGCGGTTGTGGCTGTCATCGGAGAAAAACCCGTCACGCCTTGCCCGACAGCTTGTCCAGCTCGCCCGGCAGGGCGTTGGCCCACTGGGTGATGTTGCCGGCGCCCAGGCAGACCACGAGGTCGCCGGACCGCGCGATCTCGCGGACCAGCTGCGGCAGCTCGTCCGGGCCGTGCAGGGCGAGCACCTGACGGTGGCCGTGCATGCGCAGGCCCTCGACGAGGCTGTCGCGGTTGACGTTCTCGATCGGCTGCTCCCCGGCGGCGTAGACGTCGGCCACGATCACCGCGTCGGCGTCGTTGAAGCAGGTGCAGAACTCCTCGAACAGGTTGGCGAGGCGCGAATAGCGGTGCGGCTGGACGACGGCGATGGTGCGGCCGGTACCGGCGGTGCGCGCGGCCTTCAGCACGGCGGCGATCTCCACCGGGTGGTGGCCGTAATCGTCGATGACGGTGATGCCGTTCGACTCGCCGGTCTTGGTGAAGCGGCGCTTGACGCCCTGGAACTTCGCCATGCTGTCGCGCATCACCACGTCGGGCAGGCCCATCTCGTTGCCCACCGCGAAGCAGGCCAGCGAGTTCTGGACGTTGTGCGGGCCGTACATCGGCAGGCGCACGCCGATGATCGTCCGGCTCTCCCCGGTGTGGCGGTCGTCGATCACCACGTCGTACTCGGCGCCCTCGGTGCCCAGCCGCATGTTCACGGCGCGCACGTCGGCCTGCGGGCTGAAGCCGTAGGTGATGATGCGGCGGTCCGACACGCGCGGGATCATCGCCTGCACCTCCGGATGGTCGATGCAGAGCGCGGCGAAGCCGTAGAAGGGGATGTTCTGGACGAAGCTGTCGAAGGCGGCCCGCATGTTGTCGAAGGTGCCGTAATAGTCGAGATGCTCCGGGTCCATGTTGGTGACCACGGCGATGCAGGCCGGCAGCTTGATGAAGGTGCCGTCGCTCTCGTCCGCCTCGACGACCATCCAGTCGCCGGAGCCCAGCCGCGTGTTGGTGCCGTAGGCGTTGATGATGCCGCCGTTGATCACCGTGGGGTCGAGGTTGGCGTGCTCCAGCATGTTGCCGACCATCGAGGTCGTCGTGGTCTTGCCGTGGGTGCCGCCGATGGCGATGGCCCATTTCAGGCGCATCAGCTCGCCCAGCATCTCGGCGCGGCGGACGACCGGGACCAGGGCGGCGCGGGCGGCGACGACCTCGGGGTTGTCGCGCTTGACGGCAGAGGAGACGACGACGACCGCGGCCCCGGCGATGTTCTCCGCGCGGTGGCCGATGCTGATCTGGATGCCCAGCCCGCGCAGGCGCTTGACGTTGGCGCTCTCCGCCAAGTCGGAGCCCTGGACGGTGTAGCCGAGGTTGCGCAGCACTTCGGCGATGCCGCTCATGCCGATGCCGCCGATGCCGACGAAATGGATGGTGCCGATCGAGAGGGGGAGGGCGCGCATGTCTGGATTACTTTCCGCGGCGGAGCATCAGGCTGAGGGTGGCGTCCACGGCCATGTCGGACAGGCCGTAGGGAAGGGGCTGGGAACCGATCGTGACGTGCAGGCGGTCGCGCAGGAAGCCGGCGCCGGCGCGCGGCAGCAGCGGGCAGTCGGGCCGGTTGCTCCAGGCGCCTTCGGTCCGGGTCATGTCCGCCGGCCAGTCGCCCAGGGGCCGGGACGAGGGGGGCCGGGACGAGCGGGGGCGTGCGATGGTGCTGCGCGTTGCCTTGTTCATTCCGCGGCTTCCTTGGTTCGGGCGTGGTTGGGGTTGGCGATCATGTCGAGCACGGCGTCGGCCAGCCGGCGCGCCGCGTCGGCCATGCCCCAGCCGTGGGCGGCCTGCGCCGCGGCGGTCAGCGCGTCGGGCGACTCCAGCAGCGCCGTCAGGCGGGCGGCGAGCGCGTCGGCGGTGAAGTCCGGCTGCGCCATCACCCAGGCGGCCCCGGCGGCGGCAAGCTGCCGCGCGTTGGCCGTCTGGTGGTCGTCCATGGCATGGGGATATGGCACAAGAATGGCCGGGCGCCCGATGCAGGTCAGTTCGGCGATGGTCGAGGCGCCGGCCCGCGTGATGGCGAGGTGGCAGGCGGCCAGCCGGTCCGGCACGTCGCGGAAGAAGCTCTCCAGTTCCAGCCCGCCGAGGCCCATGCCGGAGTAGGCGGCGCGGGCGGCCTCCAGATCCTCGGGCCGGCACTGCTGCGCCAGATGGATGCGGGCGCGCAGGTCGGCTGGCAACCGGCCCAGCGCCTCGGGGATGACTTCGGAGAAGACGCGGGCGCCCTGGCTGCCACCCATCACCAGGATGCGGACGGGGCCGCCGGGGGCGGGAACGGCGTAGGCGGCGTCGCGCTGGGCGGCGATGGCGGGGCGGACCGGGTTGCCGGTGCGGACGAGGCGCGGGCGGTGCTCCTCCTTCACCGAGGCGACCTCGGGGAAGGCGACGGCGATGCGGCGCGCGGCGGCGGCGAGCATCCGGTTGGCGCGGCCCAGCACGGCGTTCTGCTCGTGCAGCATCACCGGCACGCGGCTCTGCGCGGCGGCGTAGACCGTGGGGACGGAGGGGTAGCCGCCGAAGCCGACGACCGCCGCCGGCTTCAGGTGACGCATCAGCGCGTTGGCGCCGAGCAGGCCGAGGCCCATCTGCCACGCCGCGTTCATCTTGGCCAGCAGGTTGCTGCCGGGGGCGGCGGAGCGGATGCGGTGGACCGTCACCTCCGGCAGGCTGTCGCCGAAGGCCTGGCCGCGCTTGTCGGTGACCAGGGCCACCGCCTCGCCGCGGGCCAGCAGCTCGCGCGCCAGCGCTTCCGCCGGGAAGAAGTGGCCGCCGGTGCCGCCGGCGGCGAGGACAATAGGACGTTGGGTGTCGGCCATGCGCGTCACTCCGCCGGGCCGAAGCGTTTGCGGGTCAGCGCCAGCACCATGCCCATGCCGAAGCCCAGCGCCAGCAGCGAGGAGCCGCCGTAGGAGATGAAGGGCAGCGTCATGCCCTTGGTCGGCATCAGATGCAGGGCGGAGCCCATGTTGATCGCCGCCTGCAGGCCGAACTGGATCAGCAGTCCGCTCGCCGCCAGCAGCACGAAGTAGTTGGTGTCGTTGAACACCCGCGCGAAGCCGCGCAGCACGATGAAGGCGAACAGCAGGATGATGATCAGGCAGAAGATCAGCCCCATCTCCTCGCCGGCGACGGCAAAGATGAAGTCGGCGTGGCTGTCCGGCAGCGAGTATTTCACCGTTCCCTGGCCGGGGCCGGTGCCCATCAGCCCGCCGTTGGCGAAGGCCTCCAGCGAGCGGCTGACCTGATAGGTGTCGCCGCTCGACGGGTCGAGGAAGCGGTTGATGCGGCTGTGGACGTGCGGCAGCGTGAAATAGGCGCCGACGAGGCCGGCGACGCCCAGCACGCCCAGGCCGCCGACCAGCATGATGTTCAGACCTGCCAGGAAGAACTGCGAGAACCACACCGCCGACACCACCACCGTCATGCCAAGGTCGGGCTGGAGCAGCAGGCCACCGACGGTGAGGCCGTAGAGCAGGATCGACAGGATCGTGCCGGGGAAGCCCGGGTTGGTGCGCGACAGCGAGAACAGCCATGCCCCGACCACCGCGAAGGCCGGCTTCACGAACTCCGACGGCTGGATCGACAGGCCGGGGATGTGGATCCAACGCCGCGCGCCCTTGATCTCGACGCCGACGACCAGCGTCGCGTAGACCATCGCCACCGCGATCAGGAAGACCACCAGCGCCGCCCGCCGCACGCCGCGCGGGCTGAGCAGCGAGACGCCGCACATGATGGCGACGCTGGGGATCAGCATCATCAGGTGGCGTTCGACGAAGTAGAAGGTGTCCTGGATGCCGATGCGTTCCGCCACCGGCGGGCTGGCCGCGGTGATCAGGACCGTGCCGAGCGCCATCAGCGCCGCCAGCGCGGCGAGCTGCCAGCGGTCGACCGTCCACCACCAGCGGCCGAAGATGGATTGATCGGTGCGGTCGAAGGTCATCATCAGGCGCGGTCCCCCGGAACGGCGTTGCCTTCGAGGCGGTTCACGGCGTCGGCGAAGGCCTCGCCGCGCTTCTCGAAATTCGCGAACTGGTCCCAGGAGGCGCAGGCGGGCGACAGCAGCACGCAGGCGCCGGGCAGCGCCTCGGCCAGCGCCAGCTCCGCCGCGGCGTTGACCGCCACGTCCAGCGTGCCGCAGCGGGTGTGCGGAACCTTGTTGGCCTCCAGCCACACCGCGAAGCGGTCCGACGCCTCACCGATCAGGAAGGCGTGGCGGACGCGCGGCGCGTAGGCCTCCAGCCCGTCCAGCCCGGTCTCCTTCGCCTGACCGCCGAGGATCCAGTAGATCGGGTCGAAGGTCGCCAGCGCCTTTTCCGTCGCGTCGGCGTTGGTCGCCTTGCTGTCGTTGACGAAGCGCACGCCGTCGATGGTCCGCACCAGCTGCTGGCGGTGGGCGAGACCGGGGAAGGTGGTCATGGCGGCGACGATGGCCGGGGTCGGCACGCCCGCCGCCTTGCAGGCGGCATAGGCTGCGGCGGCGTTCTGCCAGTTGTGCGTTCCGAGCAGCGCCGGGAAGGCGGCCAGCTCGGCCACGCGCTCCGCGGCGCCGAAGGTGTCGTCGACCAGCCAGCCGTTCTCGGCGTAGACGCCGCCGGGCACCGGACCCAGGGCGGAGACCGGCCAGATCACCTGGTCGCCCTTGGCCTTCAGCTCCTCCCAGATCGCCCGGCAGGTCGGGTCGTCCACGCCGATCACTGCGGTGCGCGGCTTGGTCTGGCGGTGGAAGATCAGTTTCTTGGCGGCGACGTAGCCGTCCATGCCGCCGTGGCGGGCCAGATGGTCCGGCGTGATGTTGAGCAGCACCGCCACGTCGAAGGTGATCGAGTAGGTCAGCTCAAGCTGGTAGCTCGACATCTCCAGCACGTAGCTGCCGCCGGCCCCCACGGAGGGGAAGGTCAGCGCCGGGGTGCCCAGGTTGCCGCCGACCGCGATGCGCCGCCCGGCGGCCTCCATCACATGGCCGATCAGGGTCGTCGTGGTGGACTTCCCGTTGGTGCCGGTGATGCCGATGTAGGCCGAATCGCGCTCCGACCGGGCCAGCAGCTCGATGTCGCAGACCAGTTCGATGTTCGCGGCGCGGGCGCGCAGGGCGACCGGATGGGGCTTCGGGTGGGTGTGCGGGATGCCCGGCGACCAGACGATGGTGGTCAGCTCGGTCAGGTCCGCGGTGGTCAGGTCGACGACCTTGTAGCCCTTGCTCAGCGCGGCGGCGCGGCTGGACTCGTTGTCGTCCCACACCCACACGTCGGCGCCGCTTTGGGTCAGCGCCTCCGCCGTGGCGAGGCCGGACTTGCCCAGCCCCATGACCGCCACCGGCAGTCCTTCCATGTAGAACAGGTTGATCATCGGGCGGCGACCCTCAACGGAGCTTCAGCGTGGACAGGCCGACCAGGGCCAGGATGGAGGCGATGATCCAGAAGCGGATGACCACGGTGGACTCCGCCCATCCCTTCTTCTCGAAGTGATGGTGCAGAGGCGCCATGCGGAACACCCGTTTGCCGGTCAGCTTGAACGAGGCGACCTGGACGATCACCGACACGGTTTCCAGCACGAACAGGCCGCCGATGATCGCCAGCACGAACTCGTGCTTGGTGACCACGCTGACGGCTCCCAGCGCGCCGCCGAGGGCCAGCGAGCCGGTGTCGCCCATGAAGACCATGGCGGGGGGCGCGTTGTACCAGAGGAAACCGATCCCCGCACCGACCAGAGCCCCGCAGAAAACGGCAAGCTCACCAGCACCGGGCACATGGTGGATCTGGAGATAGTTGGCGAAGATCGCGTTGCCGGTGAGGTAGGCGATCAGGCCGAAGCAGCCCGCCGCGATCATCGTCGGCACGATGGCCAGCCCGTCCAGCCCGTCGGTCAGGTTCACCGCGTTCGATGCGCCGACCATGACGAAGGCGCCCACGGGGATGAAGAACCAGGAAAGCTGGATCAGGAAGTCCTTCACGAAGGGCACGGCCAGACCGCCGGACAGCGGCGGCGCCGACACATACATGATGGCGGCGGCGGCGGAGACGCCGATGATGATCTCCCAGGTCAGGCGGAAGCGGCCCGACAGCCCCTTGGTGTTGCGCTTGGTCAGCTTCAGATAGTCGTCGCCGAAGCCGATCAGCCCGTAGCCGATCGTCACCAGCAGCACGATCCAGGTGTAGGCGTTGGTCAGGTCGACCCACAGCAGCGTGCTGATCGAGACGGCGATCAGGATCATCAGGCCGCCCATGGTGGGCGTGCCCTTCTTCTTCGCATGGCTTTCCGGCCCGTCGGAACGGATCGGCTGGCCCTCGCCCTGCTTGCGTTTCAGCCACGCGATCAGGCGCGGAAAGAACACGAAGCTGATGACGAGCGCCGTCAGCACCGCGCCTCCCGTCCGGAAGGTCAGATACCGGAACAGGTTGAACGGCGTGAAGACGTCCGCCAGGGGAAAGAGCAGGTTGTAGAGCATCGTGAAGCGGTCAGCCTTTGTGCCCGTGCGCCGCGGTCTGATCCGTGTCAGCCGCGGGCAAGGAGCCGTTGTTGTTCTTTTCGGTTTGTTTGCTGTCTTTGGTGTCCAGGGCGGACAGGGCGTCCACCACCGTCGCCATGCGGCTGCCCAGCGAACCCTTGATCAGCACCACATCGCCGCCGCGCACCGCACCGGCCAGGATGGGGGCCAGCTCGGCGCTGGACTCCGTCCAGGCGCCGCGCATGGCGGCGGGCAGGCGGTCGAACAGGGCGCGCATATGCGGGCCGCAGGCGTAGACCGCGTCCACATGCGCGGCGCGCAGCGGTTCGGCCAGCGCGGCGTGCAGGGTGTCGGCGCGGTCGCCCAGCTCCCGCATGTCGCCCAGCACGGCGAGGCGCCGGCCGCCGGCCCCGGGGTCGGTCTTGCCGAGCACCGCGAAGGTCGCGGCCATGGCGGCGGGGCTGGCGTTGTAGCTCTCATCGATCAGGGTGAAGGCGCCCCGGGCGGCCTGGACGCGCTTGCGCGTGCCGCGGCCCTTCACCGGCGCGATGGTGGACAGCGCGCGCCCCGCGGCGGCGACGTCGGCGCCCAGCGCCTTCACCGCCAGCAGCACGGCGAGGCTATTCATCACCCAATGCCGGCCGGGCAGCGCCAGGCTGTACTGGATGCGCTCGCCCCGGACGACCGCGGTCACGGCGCTGCAGGTGGCGTGCAGCGAGCACTCCACCAGACGCGCGTCGGCGTCGGCGTGGGAGCCGAAGCTCCAGATGCGGCTCAGCCCCTGGGTGCGCGCGGCGGCGAGCAGCCGCGCGAAATGCGGGTTGTCGCGGTTCAGCACGGCGATCCCGTTGGGGTTCATGCCCTCGAAGATCTCGGCCTTGGCGTCGGCGATCGCCTCGACGGAGTCGAAGAACTCCAGATGCGCCGCGTCCACCGTGGTGATGACCGCGACGTCGGGCATCACCTGCCGCGACAGGGGGCCAAGCTCCCCGGCGTGGTTCATGCCCAGCTCGAACACGCCGAACTCGCTGTCCTCCGGCATGCGGGCCAGCGACAAAGGCACGCCCCAATGGTTGTTCAGACTGCCTTCGGTGGCGAAGGTGCGGCCCTGCGCCGACAGGACATGGCGCAACGCCTCCTTGGTGCTGGTCTTGCCGACCGAGCCGGTGACGCCCACCACCTTGGCCTGGGTGCGCAGCCGCGCGACGTGGCCGAGATCGCCCAGCGCCGCCAGCGTGTCCTGCTCCACCGCCAGAAGGGAGGCGTCGCCGGGCACGCCGGGTGGCACGGTGCTGACCAGCGCCGCGGCGGCGCCGGCCTCCAGCGCCTTCGCCACGAAGTCGTGCCCGTCGAAGTTCGGCCCCTTGATGGCGACGAACAGGTCGCCCGGCGCCACCTTGCGGCTGTCGATGCTGACCCCGGTCGCCGCCCAGGAGCGCGTCGCCTGACCGCTGGTGGCGGCGGCGGCGTCCTCGGCGGTCCACAGGACGGTCTTGGCCTCGCTCATGCTGCTCCAACCTCCGCCACGGCGGCTCGTGCCTCGGTCGCGTCGTCGAAAGGAAGGACCTCCGTCCCGACGATCTGACCATGCTCATGTCCCTTGCCGGCGATGACCAGCACGTCACCGGGCCGAAGGCTGCGGACGGCGGCGCGGATGGCCTCGCGCCGGTCGCCGATCTCCTCCAGGGCCGGGTGGCCCGCCAGGACCTCCTTGCGGATGGCCGCCGGCACCTCGGTGCGCGGGTTGTCGTCGGTGACGATGGCGCGGTCGGCCAGACGGCCGGCCAGCTCCCCCATCACCGGCCGCTTCCCGCGGTCGCGGTCGCCGCCGCACCCGAAGACCGCGATCAGGCGGCTCCGGGCGTGCTGCTTCAGCGCCAGCAGCACCGTTTCCAGCGCGTCGGGCGTGTGGGCGAAATCGACATAGACCGCCGCCCCGCAGGGGTGGGTGGCGACGTGCTGCAGACGCCCCAGCACGCCTTCCAGGCGGGTCAGGGTGGCCATAGCCTCGTCACGGTCCGCGCCGGAGCCGATCACCAGGCCGAGCGCGCACAGCACGTTCCACGCCTGGAAGCGGCCCGCCAGCGGCAGGTCCACGGTGATGTCGCGGCCCAGGACCGTCAGGTCCAGGCGCTGGCCGTGGGTCAGCGGCTCGACCCCGTTCACCCGGATCTCGCGACCGGCCAGACCGTATCCGAAGACGCGGTGACCGCGCTGTGAACAAATCCCGGCAAGTTCGGCGAAGGTGCCGCTGTCGGCGTTCAGGACGGCGGTTCCCCCATCGGGCAACACCCGTCCGAACAGCATCGCCTTGGCCTGGAGGTAGGCCTCCATTGTGCCGTGGTAGTCCAGATGGTCGCGGGTCAGGTTGGTGAATCCCGCGGCCTTGAGGACCACACCGTCGAGACGGAACTGCTCCAGCCCGTGGCTGGACGCCTCCATCGCCAGATGCTCGATCCCCTTGTCCTTGACGGCGGCGAGGTCGCGGTGGAGCGACACCGGGTCCGGCGTGGTCATCCCGCCGTAGTCGTCCAGCCCCGGCCCAATCAGCCCCAGCGTGCCCAGGCTGGCCGCCTTCAGGCCCATCAGGTCCCACATCTGGCGGGCGAACTGGACGGTGGAGGTCTTGCCGTTGGTCCCCGTCACGGCGACCACGGTGTCCGGCTGCCGCCCGTGGAAAGCGGCGGCGAGGCGCGCGAAGAGGCGGCGCGGCTGCTCATCCGCGACCAGCGTCGCGGCGCTGCCGGCGGGCAGGGCGGTCCCGATGGGCGCCACCACCGCGACGGCGCCCTTGGCGAGCGCGTCGGCGATGAAGGCGCGCCCGTCCGCCTTCGCGCCCGGCAGGGCCGCAAAGACGAAACCGGGCCTGACCGCGCGGCTGTCCGCGGTCAACCCGGTCACATCGACGGCTGGCACTTCGACGGCGGACCCCTCGACGGAGGAGGACGTCGCGTCAGCGCGGCTTGTTGCCAGCAGGTGGGACAGAAGCAACGGTGCTGCCTTTCGGTTGCGCGGGCGGAGGCGGCGGTGCGGGAGGGGTCGTCTGACCGGCGGTGTTGATGTAGGTGGCGTTGATGACCTCTGGGGAAGCCTCGTCCACCGGCTGGACGCCCAGCAGCGGGCCGATCTGCTTCACGATCCGGCCGACCGCGGGAGCGGCGACCCAGCCGCCGGTGGCGAAGCCGTAGGTCTTCTTGGTGCCCTTCGGCTCGTCGATCAGGACATAGACGATGTAGCGGGGGTCGTGCATCGGGAAGGCGCCGAGGAACGACGACATGCGGGAGTTCCGGGCATAGCTCCGGCCCTTCTGCTTGTCCGCCGTGCCGGTCTTGCCGCCGACGACGTAACCCTTGGCGTTGGCCGACTTCGCCGTGCCGTCGGTGACCACGAAGCGGAAGAGGCGACGCATCATCGCCGAGGTCTTCGGGCTGATGACCTGCTCGCCCGGAACCTCGACCGCGGGGTCGCGCTTCAGCAGGGTCGGCGGGTGCAGCACGCCGCCGTTGATGATCGAGGCCGCGGCGTTGACCGTGTGCATCGGGCTGACCGACATGCCGTGGCCGAAGGAGATGGTCATGGTGTTGACCTCCCGCCACGGATTCGGCACCAGCGGCCAGCCGTTCTCCGGCAGTTCCAGCGAGGTCGGGCGGGTCATGCCCAGCTTGGTCATGAAGGACTTCTGGTGTTGCACGCCGAGCGTCAGCGCCATGCGCACCGATCCGAGGTTCGACGATTCCTGGAACACCTCCGCCACGGTCAGGTTGTGTTTGAACGCGTGGAATTCGCGGATCGTGAAGCGGCCGACCTTGATGTTGTTGATGGTGTCGAAGGTGTCGGACACGCGGATCTTGCCCGAATCCAGAGACATCGCCGTGTTGAAGATCTTGAAGGTGGAGCCCATTTCGTACACGCCGAGCGTCGCGCGGTTGAACAGCGTGTCCGGGTCAAGTCCTGTCGGGTTGTGCGGATCGAAGTCGGGCAGCGAAACCATCGACATGACTTCGCCGTTGCGGACATCGTAAATGATTCCGGCGGCGCCGATGGCGCTGAATTCTTCGATCGTTGTCTGCAATTCCTTCTTCATGATGTGCTGAAGGCGCAGATCAATCGAAAGTTGCAGCGGCTTCGGGTCGGTGGTCAGCCGCTTGTTGAACTGCTGCTCCAGTCCGGCGAGACCGTTGTTGTCCACGCCGGTGAAGCCGACCAGATGCGAGGTCAGGTTGGAGGCCGGGTAGAAGCGGCGCTCCTCCCGTTCGAAATAGACGCCGGGCAGGCCCAGCCGGAACACCGCCGCCTGCTGCTTGGGCGTCAGGTTGCGCTTGATCCAGACGAACCGCTTGTCGCCGCTGAGCTTGGTCAGCAGGTCCTTGTAGTCCAGCTCCGGCAGGGCGGTGGTCAGCTTGCGCGCCACTTCGTCCGGGCGGCTCACCAGCTTCGGGTCGGCGTAGAGCGACTGCGTGGCGAGCGAGGTCGCCAGCAGGTTGCCGTTGCGGTCCACGATGTCGGCGCGGTTGACCGGCGGGGCGTCGACCTCCGCGGCCATGCGCGGGCGCGGTTCCGCCGCGTGGTTGAACAGGGTCGCGTCCACCAGCTTCACGCCGATGGCGGTAAAGACCACGGCGACCATGGCCGCGGTCACCATCAACCGGTTCCGGCTCTGCTCCAGCGCGACCGACAGCGACGTCCGCGGCTTGGAGGCCGGGGGCGGAACGCTGTAGGCGCCGTGCGCGGGATCGACGCCGGGCGGCGGAACGTTCATCGGTTGGCTCCGAGACGGGCGACGAGAAGACCGATGCTGTCATGCTGGGCCGGCGCGGCCGGCGGCGGGGCGGCCTGGAAGCCGGCCTGCTGCGGCTGCGGACGGGCCACGGGCGGCGGCGCCAGCGTCCGGGAGGTGACCGGCGGCTTGGTGGCGACCTCCGTCGGCTTGGTCGTCACCACGGGCGCCGGGGCCGATTTGGCGGCGGAGGGCAGGGGCGGCACTTTGGCCGAGGCGGGCACGATGGCCGAGGGCTTGATCGGGGCCGGCTTGATCGGCGAGGCCGAGGCCGGAATGATCACGCCGCCCTGAATGCCGCCCTGAACGATGGCGCCGCCGCCCACGACGCTGTCCCCGGTGGAGGCCGTCGCCACGTTCGGCGCCTTGCCCGGCGTCTGGTTGCGGACCATCGGCGGCAGCGGAGCTTCCTCCGGCGCGACGGTGGGGGAGGGGCGCATCGGGACGATGTTCATCGCCACGAACTGGCGCGCCTCGGTCGGCTGCAGCGCCAGATGCTCGCGCGACAGGTTCTCAAGACGGGTCGGGTCGTTGAGGAAGCTCCATTCGGCCTTCAGGACCTGGATGGCCTCCTGCTCCACCATGATCTTGCGGTTGAGCGAGCCCAGCTTTTCCTCCAGCTCCTGAACCTCGTAGCTGGTCTCGAACAGGACGAAGCCGGCGGCGGCGATCAGGCCCCCCCAGAAAAGTGCGGATTTGTATTTCATGCCGCCTCCTTGCCGGGCGCCGGATAGGCCGGCGCCGCCGTGCGTTCAGCCGCGCGCAGCCGGGCAGAGCGCGCGCGTGGGTTGCTGTGGGCTTCCTGGTCCGTCGGCACGATGGGCTTGCGCGACAGGAGCCGGAAGGATGGGGAACGCGCGTCCGCCGCAAGGCTCGGCGCGTGTCGGGACGGGGAGGGCGGGGGCGAGGAGCGTTCCTTCAGGAACGTCTTCACTTCCCGGTCCTCCAGCGAATGGAAGGAGACGACGGCGAGACGGCCGCCGGGCTTCAGCAGCGACTCGGCGGCGGCGAGGCCGCGGCGCAGCTCGCCCAGCTCGTCGTTCACATGGATGCGCAGCGCCTGGAAGGTGCGGGTCGCCGGGTCGATGGCGTCGCCCTTCCCCTTCGGCACCACCGACCGTACCACGTCGGCCAGCTGCTTGGTGCGCGCGAACGGGGTGTCCAAACGCGCGGCGACGATGGCGCGGGCCACGCGGCGGGCCATGCGCTCCTCGCCGTAATGGAAGACGATGTCGGCCAGTTCGGCCTCGGTGGCGGTGTTCACCACGTCGGCGGCGGTCGGCCCATCGCGTCCCATCCGCATGTCGAGCGGGCCGTCGAATCGGAATGAGAAGCCGCGCTCCGGCTCGTCGATCTGCGGGGAGGAGACGCCGATGTCCAGCGCCACGCCGTCCACCGATTCGACGCCGTGCTCGGCGAGCAGCCGGTCCATGTCGCCGAATCGGCCTTCGACGATCTCCAGCCGGCCCGGATAGGCGAGGGCGAGCTTACGGCCGCGTTCGATGGCTTCGGGATCGCGGTCGATTCCCCAGACCCGGCAGTCGGCCCGGTCGAGAATCGCGCGGGCATAGCCGCCGGCGCCGAAGGTGCCGTCCACATAGACGCCGCCGTCGCGCGGGGAGAGCGCGTCCACGACCTCGTTCAGCAGGACGGAGATGTGGGGAGAGGCCGGGACGGCGGCGGAGGTGGGAGCGGGGCCAGGGGGCTTCACGATCATGCGCCCTCCCCTCCCCGGCCGGCGGCGGCGCGGGACGCCTTGGCGACGATCTGGCTCAGCGAAATGTCCTTGCGCACGACCTGGTCGCGCAGCGTCTGTTCATGGGCCTTCAGGGCGCCGGGCTCCCAGATCTGGAAGGTCTTGCGGCGGCCGATGAAGGCGGCTTCCTCGTCGATTCCAGCGAATTCGGCGAGTTCCTTGGGCAGGACGATTCGGCCTTCGGTGTCCAGCGAGACGGGGATCAGCTTGCCGAAGATGAAGGTCTCGATCATGTCGCGCTCGTCCGAATCCAGATCGGGGGATTCCAGGCTTTCGGAGAGCACGTCGAGATAATCCTGATCGGCGCCTTCCAGCGCCTGATGATTCAGCGAAGGCCAGAGATAGACGGTGCCGGGAGCCGACGTCTTGGCAAGCGACTGCCGGAACTGCGCCGGGATGGAGCAGCGGCCTTTCCTGTCAACTTTGTTGACGTATGTGGACAGGAAAATGGCCATCGGCCTGACGAACGCCCCCCCTTATCCCGTTGCCGGTCTTCGCCGCCGCGAAGCCCTATCCGCTCTTGCCGCTGAACGCGCCCGGTTTGGCTACCTTGGTTGGGTAGTTCCCCCTCCGAACTGGGCTTTCATGGGATAGCATGGGACAGTTTGGGCGTCAACGCCCCCTCCAGTATTCATATGGTGCTGTCAAGACTTTTGGGCCGATGTGTTGCCAGCGTGCAAATAGGTGATCCGAATCGGCGAGAATCGGCAACGTATCAGCGCGCTAATGAGCGATTACGCGGCATTGCCTCACAGAGTTCGCAGGATGTTCCGTGAGTCCCGCGAATGGTTCCCATCATGTGGCTTTCCATAAAGGCGAATCGCACCCTACGAATGGTATAGCCTGCTGGGGTAACCTGCCGAGGCGTGGCATGGGACGGCATGGGAATTTGCCCCACAGTTATCCACCGCCTGTGGATGAAGCTGGGGACATCTGTGGACAAGGGAGGGCCATCCCAGTCCCGCGCCGCGGAAAAGGGGTGGTCCGGTGATCCGGAGGTGGTGGGGATAAACGCCAGATGGCCTGTAAGCCGGGTTTTGTCCTCAGGTTACCCTGATGGATGGCCATTCATCTGGGACGCCGGTTGCCCGGCGCCTCACGCAACCAACCCGGGCGGCGGCGCGGAAACGCGCTTGGCCCCAGACCATCCCATAAGAGATGGCGGGCCGTGCCGCCCCTATTCGGTCTTGCTCCCGGTGGGGTTTACCGTGCCGCCCCTGTTGCCAGGCGCGCGGTGCGCTCTTACCGCACCCTTTCACCCTTACCGCCGGCACGAGGCCGGTGGCGGTTTGCTCTCTGTGGCACTTTCCCTAGGGTCGCCCCCGCCGGCCGTTAGCCGGCACCGTGTTTCCGTGGAGCCCGGACTTTCCTCCCCCGATCCAAAAGGTCGAAGGCGGCCATCCGGCCATCTGGCGCGGCACTGTGTATAGGGTCGCCGTTCGATTCGCAACTTCGATTCGCAACGGTGTTCGGGGGCGATTCGGATTCTCAGCGCCCGGTCATCCGCAGCAGCGCGCGCAGGCGGCGCAGCGTTTCCGGATCGGGCTCCCCGGTCAGGCGTTCGGGGTGGAAATGGCGCTGGAAGGACATCAGGACCCGCGATTCGGCGGTGTCGTACCCATAACGTCCCAGAAGCGCCGTCACATCCTCCACGGACTCCGCCGAGTCGACCGGCGAGTCGTCCGCCGCGGTGGGCTGGGGCCACAGCCCGATTCCGCACGCGGCCAGCCCCGGCCAGTCGAACAGTTCGCCGGGGTCCTCCTTGCGGGCCGGGGCGATGTCGCTGTGGCCGAGCACATCGGCGGGCGCGATTCCATGCCGGCCCATGATGTCCAGGCAGAGATCGGCCACCGCGGCCATCTGGGCGGCGGGAAAGGGGCGGTAGCCGAACTCGTGCCCCGGATTGACGATCTCGATTCCAATGGAGCGGCTGTTGACGTCGGCCCGGCCCCGCCAGGAGGACAGGCCGGCGTGCCAGGCGCGCCGGTCCTCCGGCACATGGGCGTGGATGGCGCCGTCCTCGTCCACCGTGTAATGGGCGCTGACCTGGGCGGCGGGATCGCACAGCCGGCTCAGCGCCGACTCGGCGGTGGGCATTCCCGTGTAATGGAGAATCAGCAGCTCCACCCCCACCCCCTCGGGCCGCGGCCCGTGGTTGGGGGAGGGGCGGTCGATGCATCCGAGGCCCGTAAGCGTCATGGTGTCCTCAGGTCGGATTCGTCACCTTCTCCGCCAGCGCCGTGGGGCGCCGCTTCACGATGACGGCCATGCCGCCCACGGTCAACAGCCCGCCCAGGACCAGACGGAGCGTGAAGGGATCGTCCATCAGCAGAACGCCCGCCAGAACGCCGAAGACCGGCACGGTCAGCAGGAAGGGCATGGTCTGGTTGACCGAGTATTTGCGCAACAGCGGGTACCACATCCCATAGGCGCCGATGGTGACGCCCACCGCCATGTAGGCGATGGCGCCCCAGCCCCACAGGGTGGCGTCGGTGAGCGCGGCCATCTGTCCTTCCTCGAACAGGAGGGAGAGCAGAAGCAACTGCGGGGCCGCGAACAGCGCCATCCAGCCGTTCAGCGCGAAGCCGTCCACCCCGACGATCAGCTTCATCTGGATGCTGGCGACGGCGAAGGCGAAGCTGGCGCCGAGGATCATGAACAGCGACAGCAACGATCCGGACAGTCGCGGCTCGCCCGCGATGACCATGACGCCGGCGAAGGCGGCGGCCATGCCGGCGGCGCGGCGCCAGCCCAGCTTGTCCTTGAAGACCAGCGCGGCCAGCAGGGAGGAGAAGGGCACCTGCGCCTGCGCGGCCAGCGAGGCGGTGGCCGCATCGATGCCGTTCAGCCCGGTGAACATCAGCGGGAAATGCACGGTCCCCAGCGTCACCGACAGGATCGCGATGGGCCGCACCGCGCTCCAGGGAATCCGCTTGAAGGGTAGGATCAGCGCCGCCACCGCGATGAAGCGCAGCGCCATGATGAACAGCGGCGGGAATTCCGCCAGACCCCATTTGGCAACGACGAAGTTCAGGCCCCAGGTCGCCATGACCAGGAGCGCCAGCAGCGAGTCGCGCAGACTCATCCGCGGCCGCCTTCCAGCTCCTCGCGCAGGGCCTCCAACTCCAGCCAGCGCTCCTCGGCGGCGGCCAGCTCGTTTTGTTTCGCCTGCAACTGATCGGACGTCTTCTGGAACTTGGCGGCGTCGCGGGCGAACAGGTCGGGGTCGGCCAGCGCCGATTCGAGCTTCGCCACCTCGGCGGTCAGCTTGTCCATGCGGGCGGGCAGGTCGTCCAGTTCGCGCTGGTCCTTGTAGCTGAGCTTGCCCTTCGGCTTGGCGGCCGCCGGGGCGGCGGCGGGCTTCGCCTTGGCCGGGGCGGCGGCCTTCTCCTTGGGCGGCGGGCGCTGCACCAGATAGTCGGAATAGCCGCCGGGATACTCGGCGATCACCCCGTCCCCCTCCACCGCGATGGTGCTGGTGACCAGCCGGTCGAGGAAGTCGCGGTCGTGGCTGACCAGCAGAAGCGTGCCCTGATAGTCGCCGAGCACATCCTCCAGCAGGTCCAGCGTGTCCATGTCGAGGTCGTTGGTCGGCTCGTCGAGGATCATCATGTTGCTGGGCCGCGCGAACAGCCGGGCGAGCAGCAGCCGGTTGCGCTCACCGCCGGACAGGGCCTTGACCGGGCTGTCGAGCTGGCGCGTGTCGAACAGGAAGTCGCGCATGTAGCCGGCGACGTGGCGCGGCTGGCCGTTGACCATCACGCTGTCGCCGCCGAAGGGGCACAGCACCTTGCGGATGGTGTCCTCGGGGTCGAGCCCGTCGCGCCGCTGGTCGAAATAGGCGGTTTCCAGGTTGGTGCCCAGCCGGATCGTGCCGCTGTCGGGCTCCATCTGGCCGGTCAGCATCTTCAGCAGCGTGGTCTTGCCGGCGCCGTTCGGCCCGATCAGCCCGACCCTGTCGCCGCGCAGGATGCGGGTGGAGAAGTCGTTGACGATGGTCTTGCGGCCGTCCGCCGTGTCGAAGCCCTTCGCGATGTGCTCGGCCTCGATGACCAGCCGGCCGCCGCGATCGGCCTCGGCGACGGCGAGCTTGGCCTGCTGGCCGCCCTTGATGCGCTCGGCGCGGTCGGTGCGGAGCTGGAGTAGGGCGCGCACGCGGCCCATGTTGCGGGTGCGCCGGGCCGAGATGCCCTCGCGCAGCCACTTCATCTCGCCTTCGATCTTGCGGTCGAGCTTCTGGGCGGCGATCTCCTCCGATTCGAACACCTCGGCCTGCCAGGTCTCGAACTCGGCGAAGCCGCGGTCGGTGGCGCGCACCGTGCCGCGGTCCAGCCACAGCGTCCGCTTGGCCAGGCGGTTCAGGAAGCTGCGGTCGTGCGAGATCAGCAGAAGGCCGCCACGGTAGGCCAGCAACTCCTCCTCCAGCCACTCGATGGTGGGCAGATCGAGGTGGTTGGTCGGCTCGTCCAGCAGCATCACGTCGGGGGCGCCGACCAGCGTGCGGGCCAGCGCCGTGCGCCGCGCTTCGCCGCCCGACAGCGTGTTGGGGTCGAGATGGCCGGGCACCTGGAGCCGGTCCAGCACGGCGTCCACCCGGTGCGTCTCGTCGCGCTCGTCGGCGGGCAGGCCGGCGGCGACGTAGTCGTGGACGGTGGCGCAGTCGGTGAAGTCCGGCTCCTGCGGCAGGTAGGCGATGCGGGCGCCGGGCTGGGTGAAGACGGTACCGCCGTCCGGCTGGATCATGCCGGCCAGCACCTTCATCAGCGTGGACTTGCCGGACCCGTTCCGCCCGACCAGACAGGCCTTGTCGCCCCGCCCGATGGACAGGTCGATGGTTTCGAACAGCGGACGGCCACCGAAGGTGACGGACACGCCCTGGAGCGCGGTGATCGGAGCGGGAGGAGCCATGACCCAACGATACGGTGTGCGGAGGTGTGCTTATATAGCGTGCGGTCCGCAGGCTCGCGACACCCGATTGCGCCGGGGCGGGGATGCGTCGGCCGGGAAGGAAGGCGCGACGCCTGGCTTTAGCCGCGCGCGCGCTCCTTCTCGATCCGGTCGAAGGCGGCGTTGATGGCGGCGACCTTCTGCGTCGCCAGATCCACGAACTCCTGTGGCATGCCCTGGGCGATCAGCACGTCCGGGTGATGCTCGCGCACCAGGCGCCGGTGGGCGGCCTTGATCGCCTCGTCGCTGGCCCGGCGGGAGACGCCGAGCACGCCGTAGGGGTCGGTCTCGTTCGGCGTGCCGGCGATGTGGTGGCCGGCGACGATGCGTTCGAATTCGTCGTCGCTGAAGCCGAAGATGTGGGCGACGGTGCGCAGATACTCGACTTCCGTTTCGTGCAGTTCATCGTCGGCCTCGGCGATGGCCAGCAGGCTGTCGAGCAGCTCCTCCAGCACGGCGCGGCGGTCCTCGAACAGGCCGGCGATCTGCTGGGCGTATTCCTCGAAGCCGTGGGTGTCCTTGCGGGCGAGGTCGAAGACGTGGCCCACCGTGTCCAGCTCCTCCGGCGGGACGCGGAACAGGCGCTTGAAGGTATCCACCTCAACCCGCTTCACCACGCCGTCGGCGCGGGCCATCTTCGCCGACAGGGCGATCACGCCGATGGTGAAGGCGATGGACTTGGTGGCGTCCGCCGGGCCGCACAGGCCGCGGATGCCGCGCCCCATCGCGTAACCGGCGGCCAGACCGATCAGGCCCCCGATCGGCCCGCCGATGGTGAAACCGGCCGCCCCGCCCAGGACGCTGCCCCAGATGCTCATTTTTATCCGCCTTTCGACCGCTTGAGCAGCATACCGGCAGTCCGGTATCGCGCCAACCGGCCCATACTTTTTCGTTGTTTCCCAAAAATCTTCGTGCGCCGCGCCCTTTTCATCCGTTGGAGGTATGGGATTTTCCGGCGAGGCGGGATGTTGCTGCGCTGCAACAGAGTCGTGCCGTCGTCGCCAGGGGCCTTGCCCTTGGTTCCCGTCTTCTCCATGTTGCATCGCAACAAAAGAGGGCGGCCGGTCCATGCCGCCGATGGGGAAGCGGACGACGCGAAGCGGTGCGATGTCCCGAATAACCAGCGCCACGAGTCCTCCCATGTCCGCCATCCGCAAGCTTCTCCCCACCGAGCGCGGTAAGTACCGCGCGCATCTGCTGCGGCTGGACAAGGCGGACCGCTACGCCCGCTTCACCGGCACCGTCTCCGACGAGGTCATCGTCAAACATTGCGAGTCGCTCGACTGGACGCGGACGACGCTGCTCGGCCTGTTCGACCGCGGCGAACTGCGCGGCGCGGTGGAGCTGTGCTTCGACCGGCTGCTGTGGCCGGGTGCCGCGGAGCTGGCGATCAGCGTCGAAAAGGGGTTTCAGGGGCGGGGTGTCGGCTCCACCCTGGTTCGCCGCTCGCTGTCCATCGCCGCCAACCGGGGCATCCGGCAGGTCCACCTGATGTGCCTGTCCGACAACACCCGCATGCGCACCCTGTCGCGCCGCTTCGGCGGAACGATGGAGCGCGACGGCGGCGAATTCGCCATCACTTTCGATCTGCCGCGGCCCTCCCAGGTTTCGCTGGCGCTGGAGGCGTTCGAGGACGGGGCGGGTGCGGTGAACGCCGTGCTGGACGGATTGCCCGCGCTGCTCAAGGCGGCCTGACCGGACGGGCAGGAGGAGGGGGCGCATCCCACCCTTTCGTGCACCCCGTCTTGACCCGCGGCGGCGTATCGTCACACTCCCGTCAAGACATCAGGCGTCGAGACAAGACATCAGGGAGTTGGGTATGGCGTCCCAAGCGCAGGGCCGGTGGCAGTTCTGGATCGACCGCGGCGGCACCTTCACCGACATCGTGGCCAAACGCCCGGACGGGTCGGTGGTCACGCACAAGCTGCTGTCGGAGAATCCGGAACGCTACCGCGACGCCGCCATCCAGGGCATCCGCGACCTGCTGGGCCTCGCCTCCGGCCAGCCGATCCCGGCGGAGGCGGTCGAGGCGGTGAAGATGGGCACCACCGTCGCCACCAACGCGCTTCTGGAGCGCAAGGGCGAGCGCACGCTGCTGCTCATCACCGAAGGGCTGGGCGACCAGCTCCGCATCGGCTACCAAGCCCGCCCGAAGATCTTCGCCCGCCACATCGTCCTGCCCGAGCTGCTGTACGAGCGGGTGGCCGAGGTGCCGGAGCGGATCAAGGCCGACGGCACGGTGCTGAAGGCCGTGGACCTGCGCGCCGTGCGGGTCCAGCTGGAGCAGGCCTACCAGGACGGCTTCCGCGCCGCCGCGGTGGTGCTGATGCACGGCTACCGCTTCCCGGACCATGAGAAGCAGGTGGCGGCGCTGGCCCGCTCCATCGGCTTCACCCAGGTGTCGGTCAGCCATCAGGTCAGCCCGCTGATGAAGATCGTCGGGCGCGGCGACACCACGGTGGTGGACGCCTACCTGTCGCCGATCCTGCGCCGCTATGTGGAGCAGGTGGCGGGGGACCTCTCCGGCGTGCGGCTGATGTTCATGCAGTCGAACGGCGGGCTGACCGACGCGCGCTGGTTCCAGGGCAAGGACGCCATCCTCTCCGGCCCGGCGGGCGGCATCGTCGGGGCGGTGCGCACCGCGCGCATGGCCGGCTTCGACCGGGTCATCGGCTTCGACATGGGCGGCACCTCCACCGACGTGTCGCACTACGCCGGGGAGTATGAGCGCGCCTTCGACACGGTGGTGGCCGGGGTGCGGATGCGCGCGCCCATGATGCACATCCACACCGTGGCGGCGGGCGGCGGTTCGGTTTGCTTCTTCGACGGGGCGCGCTTCCGCGTCGGGCCGGAGAGCGCCGGCGCCAACCCCGGCCCGGCCTGCTACCGCCGCGGCGGGCCGCTGACCGTGACCGACTGCAACGTGATGGTCGGCAAGCTGCACCCCGACTTCTTCCCTCACGTCTTCGGGCCGGAGGCCGACCAGCCGCTCGACGCTGTCATCGTGCGCGAGAAGTTCGCCGAGCTGGCCGAGGAGGTGAATGAGGCGCTGGGCACCGAGATGACCCCGCATCAGGTGGCCGAGGGCTTCCTGAAGATCGCCGTCGACAACATGGCGAACGCCATCAAGAAGATCTCGGTGCAGCGCGGCTACGATGTCACCCAATACACGCTGAACGGCTTCGGCGGGGCGGCGGGGCAGCATGTCTGTCTGGTCGCCGACGCGCTGGGCATGCGCAAGGTCTTCCTGCACCCGCACGCCGGCGTGCTGTCCGCCTACGGCATTGGCCTCGCCGACACGGTGGCGATCCGCGAGCGCGCGGTGGAGGCGCGGCTCGACGCCGCGCTGGTCGAGGAGCTGACCGCCACGCTTGCCGCCTTGGAGGCCGAGGGGCGCATGGAACTGCTCCGCCAGGGCGTTCCGGAGGGACGGCTGGCCGTGCTGCGCAAGGCGCACATCAAGGTGGAGGGCTCCGACAGCCCGCTGGTCGTCGATTTCGGGCCGCTCGACGCCATGGCCGCGGCCTTCGAGGCAGCGCACCGCCAGCGCTACGGCTTCATGATGGAGGGCAAGGCCCTGGTGGTCGAGGCCGTGTCGGTGGAGGCGGTGGGCCGCACCGAGAGCGCCGACGACGAGGACCTGCCCAGCGTCACCGGCGCCCTGCCGCGCCGCCTCGCCACCGTCACCCTGCACACCGGCGGCGCCGACCGCGAGGCGCCGGTCTACGACCGCGACCGGCTCCAGCCCGGCAACCGCGTCACCGGTCCCGCCGTCATCAAGGAGAGGATCGCCACGACGGTGGTCGAGCCCGGCTGGATCGCCGAGGTGACGCGCAAGAACCACCTCGTGCTCACCCGCTTCGAGGAACTGCCGCAGCGCCTCGCCATCGGCACCAAGGCCGACCCTGTGATGCTGGAGGTCTTCAACAACCTGTTCATGTCCATCGCCGAGCAGATGGGCTTCACGTTGGAGAAGACCGCTTACTCGGTGAACATCAAGGAGCGGCTGGACTTCTCCTGCGCCCTGTTCGACGCGGACGGCGGGCTGATCGCCAACGCTCCGCACATGCCGGTGCATCTCGGCTCGATGGGCGAGAGCGTGCGCGCCATCGTCGAGCGGCGCCAAGGGGAAATGAACCCCGGCGACGTCTACATGCTGAACGACCCCTACCACGGGGGCACGCATCTGCCGGACATCACCGTCATCACCCCGGTCTTCGACGAGGCCGGCGAGCGTGTGCTGTTCTACGTCGCCTCGCGCGGGCACCACGCCGACGTCGGCGGGATCACCCCCGGCTCGATGCCGCCGGACAGCACGACGATCGATCAGGAGGGCGTCCTTCTCGACAACATCCAGCTCGTCGAGCGCGGCCGCTTCCTGGAGGAGGAGGTCGTCGCCCTCTTCACCGCCGGGCCGCAGCCGGCGCGCAACGTGGCGCAGAACCTGGGCGACCTGAAGGCCCAGATCGCCGCCAACGAGCAGGGGGCACGCGAGCTTCGCCGCATCGTCGCCCAGTTCGGGCTGGAGACGGTCAACGCCTACATGAAGCTGGTCCAGGACAACGCCGAGGAGCAGGTCCGCCGCGTCATCGACGTGCTGACCGACGGCGAGTTCGTGCAGGAGCTGGACAACGGCGCGGTCATCAAGGTCCGCATCACCATCGACAAGGACGAGCGGTCGGCGCGGGTGGACTTCACCGGCACCAGCCCGCAGCTCACCAGCAACTTCAACGCTCCGACGGCGGTGTGCCGGGCGGCGGTGCTCTACGTCTTCCGCACGCTGGTGGACGACGAGATCCCGATGAACGAGGGCTGCCTGAAGCCCATCGAGATCGTCATCCCGCCGGGCACCATGCTGTCGCCCAGCTATCCCGCCGCGGTGGTGGCCGGCAACGTGGAGACCAGCCAGTGCGTCACCGACGCGCTGTACGGCGCGCTCGGCGTGCTGGCCTCGGCCCAGGGGACGATGAACAACACGACCTTCGGCAACGAGCGCTATCAGTATTACGAGACGGTCTGCGGCGGCTCCGGCGCCGGTCCCGGCTTCGACGGGACGGACGCGGTGCACACCCACATGACCAACTCGCGTCTGACCGACCCCGAGGTGCTGGAATGGCGCTTCCCGGTGCTGCTGGACAGCTTCCGCATCCGCCGCGAATCGGGCGGGGCGGGGCGCTGGCGTGGCGGCGACGGGGTGGTGCGGCGCCTGAAGTTCCTGGAGCCGATGACCGCCGCCATCCTGTCCAACCACCGCCGGGTGCCTCCCTTCGGCCTGAAGGGCGGCGCCCCCGGCCAGATCGGCCGCACCTGGGTCCAGCGCACCGACGGCTCGGTGGAGGAGCTCGGCCCCCAGGACAAGACCGCCATGGGGGAGGGCGACGTGCTGGTCGTCGAGACGCCGGGCGGCGGCGGCTACGAGGAGGCGTGACGGGGAGAATCCCTCTCCCGCCCCGTGAGAGGGAAGGGGCCCGCGCAACGCGCGGGAAGGGTGAGGGTAACACCGAGAATCAGCACCTGATCCTTGCGCAACCCTCACCCGCCCGCTGCGCGGGCACCCTCTCCCGGGGCGGGAGAGGGGATCAAAGCGCAAGCCCCCCACCCATGCGCGCGAGTCGCTTGTCTGCGCGGGCGGCGGGGCTTAGCTTCTCCGGTCCTACCACCGCACGGCATCGTGCCAAAAGGACCCCCGGGGAGATTCGTCCATGACCGCCGTACCCGCCACCCAGCCTCGCGTCGCCTTCACCGACGAGATGAAGGCCGAGTTCAAGGCCCTGCTTGGGGACCGCTTCACCACCGCCGCAGCGGTGCGCGAGCATCACGGCAAGGACGAGTCCTACCACCCCAATTTCCCGCCCGACGGCGTCGCCTTCGCCACCTCCACCGAGGAGGTCAGCGCCATCGTCAAGCTCTGCGCCAAGCACAAGCTGCCGATCATCCCCTTCGGTACCGGCACCTCGCTGGAGGGCGGCGTCGCGGCGCTGGCCGGCGGCGTCTGCATCGACGTGTCGAACATGAAGGAGGTCCTGCGCGTCAGCCCGGAGGACCTCGACGTCACCGTCCAGGCCGGCGTGACCCGCAAGCAGCTCAACGAGCATCTGCGCGACACCGGCCTGTTCTTCCCCATCGACCCCGGCGCCGACGCCTCGCTCGGCGGCATGGCCTCCACCCGCGCCAGCGGCACCAACGCCGTGCGCTACGGCACCATGCGCGAGAACGTGCTGGGGCTGACCGTGGTGCTGGCCGACGGCCGGATCATCAAGACCGGCGGGCGCGCCCGCAAGTCCGCCGCCGGCTATGACCTGACCCGCCTGTTCGTCGGGGCGGAGGGCACGCTCGGCATCATCACCGAGGTGACGCTGCGCCTCTATGGCATTCCGGAGGCGATCTCGTCGGCGGTGTGCCCGTTCAACGACATCCGCGGCGCCGTGGACACGGTGATCCAGACCATCCAGTCCGGCATCCCCGTCGCCCGCATCGAGCTGCTGGACGAGGTCCAGATGGACGCGGTGAACAAGTATTCCAAGCTGGATTACAAGGTCGCCCCGACCCTGTTCTTCGAGTTCCACGGCACCGCCGCCGGGGTGAAGGAGCAGGCGGAGATGGTCGCGGCCATCGCCGCGGAGTTTGGCGGTAGCGAATTCACCTGGGCAACCCGTCCGGAGGACCGTTCCAAGCTCTGGCAGGCCCGCCACGACGGCTATTACGCGGCGCTGGCGCTGCGCCCCGGCTCCAAGGGCTGGCCGACCGACGTCTGCGTGCCGATCTCGCGGCTGGCCGACTGCATCCTGGAGACCAAGAAGGACATCGCCGAATCCTCGATGCTGGCCCCGCTGGTCGGCCATGTCGGCGACGGCAACTTCCACCTCGTCTACGTCATCGACCCCGACAAGCCGGAGGAACTGGCCGAGGCCAAGCGCCTGAACGACCGCATGGTCGACCGGGCGCTCGCCATGGGCGGCACTTGCACCGGCGAGCACGGCATCGGCTACGGCAAGATGGAGTTCCTGGAGAAGGAGGCCGGCGACGCCTTCGCCGTGATGGGCGAGCTGAAGCGTGCCTTTGATCCGGAGAACCGGATGAACCCCGGCAAGGTCGTCCGCATCTGAGGTGAGAGAAGGGGAAGCGCCGCGGCGCTCCCCTTTCCTTTTTTGTTCAACGCGTCATGCGCGTCATCAGGCTGGAGGTGTCCAGCCGGTTGCCACCCATCGCCTGGACATCGGCGTAGAACTGGTCGACCAGGGCGGTGACGGGCAGGCTGGCGCCGTTGTTGCGGGCCTCGCCCAGCACGATGCCCAGGTCCTTGCGCATCCAGTCCACGGCGAAGCCGAAGTCGAATTTGCCGTCCAGCATGGTCTTGGCGCGGTTGTCCATCTGCCAGGACTGCGCCGCCCCCTTTCCGATCACGTCCACGACCTTGTGCCCGTCCAGCCCGGCCTTCTGCGCGAAGGCCATGCCCTCGGCCAGCCCCTGGAGCAGCCCGGCGATGCAAATCTGGTTGACCATCTTGGTCAGCTGGCCGGCGCCCGCCGGACCCATATGGGTGACGGAGCGGCCGTAGCAGGCCATCAGCGGCTGGGCGCGGGCGAAGGCGTCGGCGTCGCCGCCCACCATCACCGTCAGCACCCCGTTCTCCGCCCCGGCCTGCCCGCCGGACACCGGCGCGTCGAGGAAGAACAGGCCGCGCTCGCGGGCCAGCTCGGCCATCTCGCGCGAGACGGTGGCGGACACGGTGGAATGGTCGGCGACGATGGTGCCGGACTTCATGGCGCCCATCGCCTCGCCGGCGACCGCCCGCACGTCGTCGTCGCCACCGACGCAGAGGAAGACCACCTCGGCGTCGTGTGCGGCCTCGGCGGGTGTCGGGGCGCTGGTGCCGCCGAAACGGGCGGTCCAGGCCTCGGCCTTGGCGGCGGTGCGGTTGAAGACGGTCACCCGGTGGCCGCCCCGGACGGCCAGATGGCCGGCCATGGGAAAGCCCATGGTGCCAAGCCCCAGAAAGGCGACGGAGCGGGAATCGGTCGCGGTGTCGGCCATGGTCCTGTCTTTCTTCGTTGTATCGGCTGCGGATCGTTTTTGTCGGCGTCTGCCCTTGGACGGCAAAGCTAGGCCGGGAGCGCGCCCCGATCAAACGCCGTCCGTCGAACGCAGTGCGATTGAAGCGCGGCGGGGTCCTTCCCCCATCCGGCATCCCCGGGCAGCGGCACTCTGCCGCGGGAGGCATGACTCTTTCGAACGAGGTTGTCTTGCCGCGCCCTTGCTCCCGGCGCGTGATGTGTTAAGACGTTGAATGCCGGGTTTGCAGCGCAGCACCCGGCCATGCCGGCGCAACGGCGCCGGTGAACCAGGGCCAGAGCCGGGGCCGCAAGACCCGGGCCGGAGAACAAGGGAAGGATAGCCGCATGACGAATCAGCCGGGTTTCCAGGATGCGCCGCCGGACGAGCGTTCGAACCTCACGGACGAGCAGGAAAGCGCCATCCGCGTCCTCGCCAACAGCCTGCACCGCCTGAACGACGCCGTCGTCAAGGCCGTGGAAGCCGGCGTGACGGTCGAGCTGATGCGCACCGCCCGCTATCACAACGCGACGGGCAACTGGGGCGACCAGCTCACCCCGATGATCCGCACCAAGTAAGCGGCTCATCCCATCCGACCGGAGGGCCTCCCGTCCGAAAGGGCAGGGGGCCTTTCTCTTTTCGGCATGCCCCATCCTGCCCCATCATTGTTCCCGTTGCGGTGCGGAACCGTGGCGCCCTTCACCGGTTCCTTCCATTTGGTCCCCAGCAAGGAAACGGTCATGAAGGACGCTCAGAACCACACCCCGCAGCGTCACGGGCAGCGTCAGGGAATGAACGACCGCGAAGCGTTCTGGCGCATGCACTGCCTGTCGGAACCGACCTTCACCGACCTCACCCACGGCATCTTCCTGGGGTTGATCTGGTCGGCGGTGCTGTGGGCGCCGATGTTCATCAGCGTCCTGCTCTGACCCGTCCTTCCGGTCGCACGGCCCCGGTCAGGCGGTCTTCGCGGTGCGCAGAAGGGCGCGGACGCGCGCGGCGAGTTGGTCCGGGGTGAAGGGCTTGGGCAGGACGGCGGCGTCGGCCTTCAGGCCGGTCAGCGATTCCGGGCTGTAGCCGGAAATCAGCAGGACCCGGATGCCGGGCCAGCGCTCCTGGACCCGCCGCGCCAGATCGATTCCCGACACGCCGTAGGGCATCACCACGTCGGTCACGATCACGTCGAAAGCGGTGTCCTGCTCCAGGATCTCCAGGGCGGCGGCGCCGTGGTCGGCGGTCATCACCTCGAAGCCCTCCTGGGTCAGCCCCTCCACGGTGGCCATCAGGACCAGCGCGTTGTCCTCGACCACGAGCAGGCGGACCGGGCCGCTCGGAGCCGCCTCCACCGCGTCCGGCACGGCTTCCGGCTCCGGCGCCCGGCCGGACACCGGCAGGGTCACGCGGACGACCGTGCCGCGGCGCGGCGCGCTGGAAATGGTCGCGTTGCCGCCCGACTGCCGGGCGAAGCCGTAGACCATCGACAGGCCCAGACCCGTCCCCTTGCCGTGCGGCTTGGTGGTGAAGAAGGGCTCGAAGGCGCGGGCGGCGACCTCCGGGGGCATGCCGCCGCCGGTGTCGGTGATCTCCAGAACGGCCAGCGGGCCGTCGGGCGTTTCCTCCTGCCGGACGGCGATGCGGATGCGCCCGCCCTCCGGCATCGCGTCGCGGGCGTTCACCACGAGGTTCAGCACCGCCAACTCCAGTTGGACCGGGTCCACCTCCACTCGCAGCGGGGCGCTGGGAAGCGCCCAGTCCAGCGCGATGTCGGCGCGGATGGAGCGTTCCAGAAGATCGGCCATGGCGCGGAGGGCATCCCCCAGATCGACCACCTTGGGGTCCACCGCCTCCTGGCGCGAGAAGGCCAGCAACTGCCCGGTCAGCGTCCGGGCGCGCTCCAGCGCGGTGCGGGTGCCGTCCAGATAGCGCGCGCCCTCCGCCGGCAGATGCCGTTCCATCAGATGCAGATTGGCCAGGGCGGCGGTCAGCAGGTTGTTGAAGTCGTGGGCGACACCCCCGGTCAACTGGCCCAACGCCTCCAGCTTCTGCGACTGGCGCAGCGCGTTCTCCAGGGACTCGCGGGCGCGGGCCTCGTCGGTCCAGCGGCGGACGGCCCGCATCTCGCTCTGCGCGCGGCGCAGCGCCAACAGGGTGATGCCGACCAGAGCCAGCATCGCCGGCACGGTGAAGGCGGCGTATGTCAGAACGTTGTGCGCCCATCCGGCCCGGATCTCGGCGATCGGGATGCCATAGGTGACGTAGATCGGGTAGGGCGCGACCTGCATGAAGCCGTTGAGCCTCGGCATGCCGTCCATGCGGCCCCGCGTGCGGAACACGCCTTCGGTCTTCCCGGCCGCCATGGCGCCGAGCAGGAAGCTGTCCGAGGCATGACGGGCCTGCCGGTCGCCCATCGAGGGGAAACGGACCAGAACCGAGCCGTCGCCACGGACGAGGGAAATCGCCTCCTTCGGACCGGCGACGACGAGTTGATAGAAATCGGCCAGATAATCGGTCAGCACCGCGGTCAGCAGCACGCCGTTGAACGGCCCATCCGGGCCGCCCGCGGCGGCGCGGCGGCGCGTGACGTTGAACTGCCGTTTGCCCGACCCGCGCCCGGTGATCGCCTCGCTGACGAGGATGCCGGCGTCGCCGGCCGCCTGGGTGCGGAAATACTCCCGGTCGCCGACGTTGATCAACGGGGCGGGAAACAGGCGGTTGTCGTTGCGCAGCGTGCCGTTGGGATCGACCAGCCCGACGACGCCGATCTGTGGAAGCTCCTCGACCAGCGTCCTCAGATAGCCGTGCAGGTCATCGGACCGGCCGATTTCGTCCCAACTCATGCCGGTGGTCCGCTCGTCCAGCCGGTCCAGGACCTGCTCGACCGTGTCGAAGACCTTCTGCATGTGCTCGTGCAGAATCAGCACGGTCTTGCGGATGTTGCGCTCCGCCTGCGCTTCCTCCTCTTGAAAGTCGCGCCAGGCGATGGCGGTGAACAGCAGGGCGGGGACCAGGACGGAGGCCACCAGCAGGATGCGCAGAAGGCGCACCATTCTCGCTGATTCGGTTGCCAGGGCGGAGAGGTAACGAAGAGGCATGGGCTGCGGTGTTGGAGGCGGGGAACGCGATCACGGGTGGCGATGGGGCGGGGCGCCATGCGCGGGCCACCGTGGCCCAGAAGCTATGCCGGTCCGTGGCAGCCGGGGCAACCTGAACTTTCCGGCGGCCCTATGACTTTCAGTGGGGGACGCCATGGGGATATGGCCCTTCCCATGGCTCCGCAGGGCGGAACCGGAGACAATGCCGCAGCACCGGACGTCCTCATGACCGTTCAACCTGCCGCGGAGAGCACCATCATGCCCCTGAAGCCCATCGAGCACGCCGACGCCGCACCCGAGGTGCGCGCCGTCTACGACGACATCAAGGCGGCCCGCAACGTGCCGGACGTCAACAATTTCTGGAAGATGGCCGCCCATCACCCGCCCACGCTGAAGCGCACCTGGGAGAGCCTGAGGGAGGTGATGGCCCCCGGCGCGCTGGACCCGCTGGTCAAGGAGATGATCTTCGTCGCGGTCAGCGTGACCAACGGCTGCGACTATTGCATCCGCTCGCACGAGGCGGCGGCGCGCCGCGCCGGCATGACCGACGCCCAGTTCGGCGAGCTGATGGCCGTCGTCGGCATGGCGAACGAGACCAACCGCCTCGCCAAGGGCTATCAGGTGGAGATCGACGAGGCGCTGAAGTACCCGTCACGCGATGTCGTCGAGGGCGTCCTCCAGCGACGGGTAGATGCCCTCGGCCATCGAACCGTCCACCCGCACCGGCCGGGGCAGGACCGCCACGGCGTCCAGCGCGCCGCGCAGCGTCAGGCCGGTGACCTCCACGAAGCCGCCGCGGTTGCCGTAGCGCCCGGCGGTCCATTCCGCCCGGTCGGGGTCGCCGGACAACCGTCCGTTGCAGGTGATCATCTCGTGGGTGTCATCGCCGCCGCGCCGGTTCCAGGCCATGCCGCCGCCCACGCCGCTGCCGATGTCGCGGGGACGGAAGCCGTGGGGCTGAAGCAGGTCGCGCACCGCGCGGGACACCACGACGGCCTTGGGGTCGATCTCAGTCCCCACCGGGCCGCCCGCCGCCTGGGGTTCCTGTCCGATCGCCTGTTCCATGGGTCCGCTCCCCGTCTTGTGTCGCTTACCAGGGAGAACAGGCGGGAGCGCGGCCTGTGCCGCAGCGGCGGAGCGGAAAAGCGAAAGGGCCGATGCGTTGCCGCATCGGCCCTTTTCGTGTTGGTCGGAGAGAGAGGATTCGAACCTCCGGCCCCTGCCTCCCGAAAGCAGTGCTCTACCAGGCTGAGCTACTCTCCGGTCCAGTCGGTGCCGCCGTTGCCAGCGTCGCCGTGGAGCGGGTGTATAGACCCATTGCCCGCGGGCTGCAATGGGAATAAGCGGCATTTGCGGAATGTTTTTTTGCCGGGACCGCGAAAGCCGGTGCGGAGGCCGCTGCAACGGCTGGTTGGCCGGGCCGGAAAAGCGAAAGGGCCGATGCGTTGCCGCATCGGCCCTTTTCGTGCTGGTCGGAGAGAGAGGATTCGAACCTCCGGCCCCTGCCTCCCGAAAGCAGTGCTCTACCAGGCTGAGCTACTCTCCGGTCCGTCGGTGGCGCCGTCGCCAGCGTCACCGTGGGCCGCGTATATAGCCGCTCGATCCGGGGGCTGCAACGTGAAAATCACCCCCGGCGGCGAAAAAGTTCCCAGAGCTTAGAAATCGCGCTCGATCACGAAGTCCAGCACCTCCAGCAGGGCGGTCTTCACCGGCGTGTCCGGGAACAGGCCCAGCGCGTCGCGCGCGATGGAGCCATAATGGCGCGCGCGCTCCACGGTGTCCTTCAGCGCGTTGTGCCTGGCCATCAGCTCCTGGGCGCGTTCCAGGTCGCCCTCCTGCTGGTCCAGCTCCTCCATGGTGCGGCGCCAGAAGGCCCGCTCCTCGTCGTTGCCGCGGCGGAAGGCCAGCACGACCGGCAGGGTGATCTTGCCCTCGCGGAAGTCGTCGCCGACCGTCTTGCCCAGCTTCGCCTGGAAAGCCGAATAGTCGAGCACGTCGTCGACGAGCTGGAAGGCGATGCCCAGGTTCATGCCGTAGTCGTAGAGCGCCAGCTCCTCCGCCTGCGGGCGGGCGGCCACCACGGCGCCGACGCGGCAGGCGGCGGCGAACAGCTCCGCCGTCTTGGCCTTGATGACCTCCAGATAGGCCTGCTCGCTGGTCTCGGTGTCGTTGGTGGTGCGCAGCTGCAGCACCTCGCCCTCGGCGATCACCGCGGACGCCTTGGAGAGGATGCGCAGCACGTCGAGCGACCCAACCTCCACCATCAGCTCGAAGCTGCGGGAGAACAGGAAGTCGCCGACCAGCACGCTGGCCTTGTTGCCGAACACCGCGTTGGCCGAGGCGAGCCCGCGGCGCAGGTCGCTCTCGTCCACGACGTCGTCGTGCAGCAGGGTGGCGGTGTGGATGAACTCCACCACCGCGGCCAGCATCTTGTGGTCCTCGCCCTTGTAGCCGCACAGCTCGGCGGCGGCGAGGGTGAGGACGGGGCGCAGGCGCTTGCCGCCGGCGGCGATGAGGTAGCCGGCAAGCTGCGGGATCATATCGACGGACGAATGCATCCGCTGGACGATGATCTCGTTCACCGCGCTCAGGTCATCGGCCACCAGGGCGGTCAGATCGTCGAGCGGGGTGGACTTCCGCCTTTTCGGCTCGAGGTTGGTCACGACCGCCAAGGTCGACTCCAATGATGATTGACGTGACGAATTCCGGCAGGGAGCATAACGGCATAGCCTCTTCGGTCAAGTCCGCAAGGCGAATAAGGGCACAGAACAGCCGGGATTTCATGAAGGAACTTCTGCGCACCACCGATCCGGTCCGTCTGAGCTGGCTTCTCGCCCTGCTGACCGACGCGGGAATCGAGGGGATCGTGCTGGACACCCACACCAGCATCCTGGAGGGCTCCATCGGCGCCATCCCCCGCCGCCTGATGGTGGCCGAGGAGGATCATGCGGCCGCCTGTCGCCTGCTGCGCGACGCCGGGGAGGAGCTGGGGGCGTGACGATGGAAAGCGACGCGGCGTTCGACACGCTTCTCGACGGGCGCGTCCGCCTGCACCAGCCGCAGGCCGGCTACCGCGCCGCCATCGACCCAGTGCTGCTCGCCGCCTTCACCGCCGCCGGGGCGGGGGAGCGGGTGTTGGACGTCGGCACCGGCACCGGGGCGGCGGCGCTGTGCCTCGCCGCCCGTGTGCCGGGTGTCATGGTCGTCGGGCTGGAGAAGCGGGCGGAGGCGGCGGACTTCGCCCGGCGCAACGCCGCCCTCAACGGGCTGGATGGCCGGGTGGGCGTCCTTGAGGGCGACCTGCTGGCCCCGCCGCCGCAGCTGGTCGCGGGGAGCTTCGACCGGGTGATGATGAACCCACCCTATCTGCGCGCCGGGGCGGCCAGCGTCCCGCCCGACCCTTGGAAGGCCGCCGCCAACGTGGAGGGGGAGGCGGGCTTGGCCGACTGGGTGCGTTTCGCCGCCGTGATGCTGAAGCCGCGTGGCACGCTGACCATGGTCCACCGCGCCGACCGGGTGGACGAGATCCTGGCCGCGCTGCACGGCGCCCGATTCGGGGCCCTGACGCTCGTCCCGCTCTGGCCGAAGGCGGGGGAGGAGGCGCGGCGCATCCTGCTGGCGGCGCGGAAGGGTGGGCGCTCGCCGGCGCGATTCAGCGCCGGGCTGGTGCTGCACGGCTCCGACGGCGCCTACGGCGGGCAGGCGCAGCGGATTCTGCGCGACATGGAACCGCTGATCGCTTAAGCCAACGCTTTCAATCCGGCGTCAGCGCCACCATTTCAACCGGCGATGAACATGACGAAGCTGCTCGCCAAACTCCCGTTCGGCCCCTGGCGCGACGCCGGGCCGATCGTGTCCGTCCTCCGCCTGTCCGGTGTCATCGGTCAGGCCGGAGCCTTCCGCCAGGGTCTCACCATGGCCAACATGGCCGGGCTGATCGAACGCGCCTTCGCGCCAAAGGGTCAGGCGGCGGTGGCGCTGGTCGTCAACTCGCCGGGCGGATCGCCGGTGCAGTCGGCTCTGATCGCCAAGCGCATCCGCGACCTCGCCACCGAGAAGAAGGTGCCGGTCTTCGCCTTCTGCGAGGACGCGGCGGCGTCCGGCGGCTATTGGCTGGCCTGCGCGGCGGACGAGATCTGGGCGGACGAGAGCAGCATCCTGGGCTCCATCGGCGTGGTGTCGTCGGGCTTCGGCGCACACGAGTTCATCCAGCGCTACGGCATCGAGCGGCGGCTCTACACCGCGGGCGACAAGAAGGTGATTCTCGACCCCTTCTCGCCGGAGCGGGAGGACGGGGTGGCCCATCTCAAGGCGATCCAGGTGGAGATCCACGACGCCTTCAAGGCCATGGTGCGCGACCGCCGTGGCGCCCGCCTGTCCGGAGCGGAGGAGGAGCTGTTCTCCGGCGCCTTCTGGGCGGGGCGGCGCGCGCTGGAACTGGGGCTGATCGACGGTATCGGCGACCTGCGCACCGTGCTGCGCGGCCGCTTCGGCGAAAAGGTCCGGCTGCGCGTGGTGCAGGAGGACCGGCGCTGGTTCCGCCGCATGGGCTTCCGCGTTGACGCGCCGGTGGGCACAGCGGTGCTGGACCGTCTTGCGGCGGACCTCCCCGCGGCAGTTCTGTCCGCCGTCGAGGAGCGCGCGCTCTGGTCGCGCTACGGCCTCTGAGTTTTCCGTTTGTGGTCGCCGTGAGGCCCCCACCCTAGCCCTCCCCCGCTGCGCAGGGGAGGGAACTCCGCCGCACGACCCTCAATCCCCTCCCCTGCGCAGCGGGGGAGGGTTAGGGTGGGGGCTCGGTGCGAAGGCTTATGTCCCGTTGCAAATAATATCCCGGACTCTCACTGGGTGACTTCGCGCAAACGCTCGGACGGGGGCGGGACCGGCGCGCCGGTGCGGCGGGCGTTCTCGATCCAGGCGGTAATGGCGTCGAGCGCCGCCGTGCTGGCGTCGGCGGGGGTGGCGCCGCCCGCGGTGCAGCCCGGCAGGTCGGGCACCTCGGCCACATAGCCGACACCCTGTTCCGGGGGCAGGGGGCGGACGATGACCGGATAGGCGCTGGCGTTCATGACGTTGCGTCTCCTCTGCGCACGGTTTTCATCCATTAGGTGCCGCTTCCGCTGCGGACGACAAGGATTCTTTGCGCTGGACGGGCGCATCTTTCGATGTTCGATCCATTTTCGACGGATCAGCCGTTCGGGGTGCGCTCGGGGTGAAGGCCCCTCTTGACCGGGTGGCCTCGCACCCCCTAATCCTGCATCCATGTTCAGCTTGTCCAAAATCCTGTTCCTGATCCTGGTGATCGGCGCCGTGTGGTTCGGCTGGCGCTGGTACAACCGCGTCGGCGCGGTCGGGCGGGAGCGCCTGCGCGAGCGGGAGCGTCGCGGCTCCGGAAAGCCCACCGCCACCGCCGGCTCGTCCCAACTGGGCGCTGAGGACATGGAGAAGTGCCCGGAATGCGGCGCCTACGTCGCCCCGCGCTCCGCCGTGGCCTGCGGCCGGCCGGTCTGCCCCTACGGGCGCTGAACCTTAAACCCAGGCGGGCGCTTGATTCCGGGGATACCGCCGCGTATCGTGCGGCGCGTTTTTCCACACCAATCATAAGTGACCGCCGATGGCCTCCCCGAGCGGGTCTTCCCAAGACAGCCGCGGCCTGTCCTTTCAGGCCCTGATCCTCAAGCTCCACCAGTTCTGGTCGGAGCAGGGCTGCGTGATCCTCCAGCCCTACGACATGGAGGTGGGTGCGGGCACCTTCCACCCGGCGACGACGCTGCGCGCCCTCGGCCCGCAGCCGTGGAAGGCGGCCTATGTGCAGCCCTCGCGCCGCCCGAAGGATGGCCGCTACGGCGAGAACCCGAACCGGCTCCAGCACTACTACCAGTATCAGGTGATCCTGAAGCCCTCGCCGGCCAACCCGCAGGAGCTGTATCTGGAAAGCCTGAAGGTGCTGGGCATCGACCCGTCCCTGCACGACATCCGATTCGTCGAGGACGACTGGGAAAGCCCAACGCTGGGCGCCTGGGGCCTCGGCTGGGAGGTCTGGTGCGACGGCATGGAGGTCACCCAGTACACCTACTTCCAGCAGGTCGGCGGCATCGAGTGCGACCCCGTCGCGGTCGAGCTGACCTACGGGCTGGAGCGTCTGGCCATGTATGTCCAGGGCGTGGAGAACGTCTACGACCTGGACTTCAATGGACAGGGCGTGAAGTACGGCGACGTGTTCAAGCGCGCCGAGGTCGAGTATTCGGCCCACAACTTCGAGCACGCCAACACCGACATGCTGCTACAGCATTTCAAGGACGCCGAGGCGGAGTGCCAGTCGCTGATCGCCAAGGGCGTCGCGCTGCCGGCCTACGACCAGTGCATCAAGGCGTCGCACCTCTTCAACCTGCTGGACGCGCGCGGCGTCATCAGCGTCGTGGAGCGCGCCGCCTACATCGGCCGCGTGCGCGCGCTGGCGAAAGCCTGCTGCGAGGCGTGGACCGCCGGGGGGGCCAAGTAACATGTCGGTCAACATGCCCGAACTTCTGATCGAGTTCTTCTCCGAGGAAATTCCGGCCCGCATGCAGGCGCGCGCGGCGGACGACCTCAAGCGCCTCGTCACCGAGAAGCTGGCCGCCAACGGCCTGACCTTCGCGTCGGCCGAGGCCCATTCCACCCCCCGCCGCCTCGCGCTGGTGATCGACGGCCTGCCCGAGCGCGCCGCCGACGTCCGCGAGGAGAAGAAGGGGCCGCGCGTCGGCTCGCCCGAGCAGGCGGTCGCCGGCTTCCTGAAGTCCGCCGGCCTGACCAGCCTCGACCAGTGCGAGCAGCGCGACACCGGCAAGGGCGTCTTCTACTTCGCCGTGGCGGAGAAGAAGGGCCGCGCCACCGCCGAAGTGCTGGCCGAGATCATCCCGGCGGTCATGGGCGACTTCCCCTGGCCGAAGTCGATGCGCTGGGGCACGGGCACGGTGCGCTGGGTGCGCCCGCTGCACTCGATCATCGCGCTGTTCGGCGGCGCGGTGCTGGAGGGCTCGTTCGACCTGGGCGGCGCGCAGGGCAAGCTGGTGTTCGGCAACAGCACCCGCGGCCACCGCTTCCTGTCGCCGGACGCCTTCACGGTCACCGACTTTGCCGACTACAAGGCCAAGATGCGCGCCGCCCACGTCGTGCTGGATCGCGCCGAGCGCAAGGCCAAGATCAAGGCCGACGCCGAGGCTCTCGCCGCGCAGGAGGGGCTGACCCTCTCGCCCGACGACGGGCTGCTGGAGGAGGTCGCCGGCCTCGTCGAATGGCCGGTCGCGCTGGTCGGCACCATCGACGAGACGTTCATGGACGTGCCGTCGGAGGTCCTCATCACCTCCATGCGCACGCACCAGAAGTATTTCGCCCTGCTGGACAAGGCCGGCAAGATGGCCCCGCGCTTCGTCGTGGTCGCCAACACGGTGACGGCGGACGGCGGCAAGGCCATCGTCGCCGGCAACGAGCGCGTGCTGCGCGCCCGCCTGTCCGACGCCAAATTCTTCTGGGACCAGGACCGCAAGACGAAGCTGGAAGACCGTGTGTCCAAGCTGGGCGCCATCACCTTCCACGCCAAGCTCGGCACGGTGGCGGAGAAGGTCACCCGCGTCCAGGTTCTGGCGGCCGAGATCGCCCGCGCCATCGGCGCCGACGCGGACGCCGCGACCCGCGCCGCCCTGCTGTCCAAGGCGGATCTCGTGACCGAGGTGGTCGGCGAGTTCCCCGAGGTCCAGGGCATCATGGGCCGTTACTACGCGCTGGGCGAGGGCGAGAACCCTGCGGTGGCCGAGGCCATCGCCGAGCATTACAAGCCGCTCGGCCCGTCCGACAGCTGCCCGACGGCGCCGGTGTCGGTCGCCGTGGCGCTGGCCGACAAGCTCGACACGCTGGTCGGCTTCTTCGCCATCGACGAGAAGCCCACGGGCTCGAAGGACCCCTACGCACTGCGGCGTGCGGCGCTGGGCATCATCCGGCTGATCCTGGAGAACGGGCTGCGGCTGAACCTGACGCAGCTCTTCAAGGCCGCGCACGGCGCCTATTCGGTGGGCGGTTTCGCCGCGGCCGATGGCGTCGCCACCGACCTGATGGCTTTCTTCGCCGACCGTCTGAAGGTCACGCTGCGTGACCAGGGCGTGCGGCATGATCTGGTGGACGCGGTGTTCGCGCTGGGCGGCGAGGACGATCTCGTCCGCCTGCTGGCCCGCGTGAGGGCGCTCCAGACCTTCGTCGGGTCGGAGGAGGGGGCGAACCTGCTCGCCGCCTACAAGCGCGCCAGCAACATCGTCCGCATCGAGGAGAAGAAGGACGGCAAGGCCTACGACCAGCTGGTCGATCCGGCCCTGCTGACGCTCGCAGAGGAAAAGGACCTCTACGGCGCCCTGTCCGGTGCCGGCGAGACGGCCCGGCCGCTGCTGGCGCAGGAGGACTTCACCGGCACCATGGCGGCGCTGGCCCGCCTGCGCGGCCCGGTGGACGCCTTCTTCGACAAGGTGACGGTGAACGCCGAGCAGGCCGACCTGCGCGCCAACCGCCTGCGGCTGCTCAGCCAGATCCGGGCGACGCTGAACGCGGTCGCGGACTTCTCGCGCATCGAGGGGTGATGGGGGAGGGTCAGGGTGGGGGCCCGTCTCGACCACTCTCCACCCACCCAACAAAAAAGGGGCGCCCCAGCGGGCGCCCCTTTTCCTTTTCCCCAAACTTCTTACCGGGTGGCGCGGTTCGCGGCGCTGACCAGGGCGCGCAGCGAGGCGGTCACGATGTCCGCGTCCATGCCGACGCCGAACAACGTGCGCTCGTCGTTGGTCTTCACCTCGACATAGGCGCAGGCCTGGGCGTCCTCGCCCTCGCCGACGGCGTGCTCGCGGTAGTCCACCACATGCAGGTCGATGCCGGCCCCCTGGCGCAGCGCGTCCAGGAAGGCGTCGATCGGACCCTTGCCCGAGCCCTTCAGCGTGCTGACCACGCCGTCGCGCGACACCACAACGTTCAGCACGCGGGCGCCGGAGTTCGGGCCGCGCGGCTCGGTCGAATGCTCGATCAGGGCCAGCGGGGCGTCGATGTCCAGATACTCGGCCTTGAAGGCGTTGTGGATATCGGCGGGGGCCAGTTCCTTGCCGGTCTCGTCGGCGATGCGCTGCACCGTCTTGGAGAACTCGATCTGCAGGCGGCGCGGGATCTGGATGCCGTAATCCTTCTCCAGCACATAGGCGATGCCGCCCTTGCCCGACTGGCTGTTGATGCGGATCACCGCCTCGTAGCTGCGGCCCAGGTCCTGCGGGTCGATGGGCAGGTACGGGACCTCCCAGGTGCCGTGGTTGGACTTGGCCAGAGCCTTCAGCCCCTTGTTGATGGCGTCCTGGTGCGAGCCGGAGAAGGCGGTGAAGACCAACTCGCCGGCGTAGGGGTGGCGCGGATGGACGGGCAGCTGCGTGCAGTATTCGGCGACGCGGACGATCTCGTTGATGTCGTCGATGCGCAGCTCCGGATCGACGCCCTGGGTCAGCAGGTTCAGCGCCAGCGTGATGACGTCCACGTTGCCTGTGCGCTCGCCGTTGCCGAACAGCGTGCCTTCCACGCGGTCGGCGCCGGCCAGCATGCCCAGCTCCGCCGCCGCGACGCCGGTGCCGCGGTCGTTGTGCGGGTGCAGGGAGATGATCGCCGCGTCGCGGTTCTTCATGTTGCGGCAGAACCACTCGATCTGGTCGGCGTGGATGTTCGGGGTGGACATCTCCACCGTCGCCGGCAGGTTCAGGATGACCTTGTTGGCGGCGTCGGCGCCCCAGGTCTCCATCACCGCCTCGCAGATTTCCAGGGCGAACTCCAGCTCGGTCCCGGTGAAGCTCTCCGGCGAATATTGCAGGACGATCTCGGTCTCCGGATGCTCGGCGGCCAGCTGCTTGATCAGCTTGGTGCCGGCGACGGCGATGTCGACGATGCCCTGGCGGTCCAGCCCGAAGACGACGCGGCGCTGCAACTCGGAGGTCGAGTTGTACAGGTGGACAATGGCGCGCTTGGCGCCCTTGATGCCCTCGAAGGTGCGGCGGATCAGCTCCTCACGGGCCTGGGTCAGCACCTGGATGGTCACGCCGTCGGGGATCTTGCCGCCCTCGATGATCTCGCGGCAGAAGTCGAAGTCGGTCTGCGAAGCGGCGGGGAAGCCGATCTCAATCTCCTTGAAGCCCATCTTCAGCAGCGCGTCGAACATCGCGCGCTTGCGGTCCGGACCCATCGGTTCGATCAGCGCCTGGTTGCCGTCGCGCAGGTCCACCGAGCACCAGACCGGCGCCTTCTCGATGGTCCGGTTCGGCCACTGGCGGTCGGTCAGCTTCACCGGGGCGAAGGGGACGTACTTCTCGTGCTTGGCAGCAGAGGTCGCAGACGTGGCGGCGGCGGGGGTGGCGATGTGGTTCATGACGCTTCGTGATCCCTTGGGAGCCCCGGTTTCGCGGCGGGGCGTTGTCTCGTGTCGTGTGGGGACCGGCGGGACTACGGTCGCCGAGCTGCCGGGCGGCTCAGCGACCGTTCCTAAGTCGCAGCCCCGGCCCCAGCCGGGAGACACGCTTCGCCCCGCAAGGGCGCGTGCCGAATGGGCGCGTGCAATAGGTGCTCATGGGAAAACAGACACTTCGACCAGGGAACAGGGCAGACGAACGCAGACGACCCGGACGCTCAAAGCGCCGGGGTGATAAGTCGCAGAAGGGCGTTCGTGTGGTCGATGCGGATCATGGGCCACACTGTGCGCAGGCAGGCTTGCTCTGTCAAGCCACGATTCCATGAAATCTTCTTTCGCAGAATGGGGCTTTACGTGAAGAACAGGCGGTAGAGGACCGGCAGCAGGATGGCCGTCACCAGCCCGTTCAGCCCCATCCCCAGCCCGGCGAAGGCCCCCGCCACCTCGTTCACCTGGAGCGCGCGGGCGGTGCCGATTCCGTGGGCGGCCACCCCCATGCCGAAGCCGCGCGCCCTCCAGTCCTTCACCCGGACGAGGTTCAGCACCCAGGTGCCGAAGGACGCGGCGATGATCCCGGTCAGGATCACGAAGACCGCGGTGAGGGAGGGTAGGCCGCCGATCTGCTCCGACACGCCCATGGCGATGGGGGAGGTCACCGACTTCGGCGCCAGCGACAGCATGGTCCGCTCCGACGCGCCCAGCGCCCAGGCGATGGCGACGGCGCTCAGCGCCGACGCGGCGGACCCGGTCAGCAGGGCGACCAGCAGCGCCACGGCGGAGCGCCGGACCTGCTGGAACTGGCGGTAGAGCGGGACCGCTAGAGCCACCGTGGCGGGGCCGAGCAGGAAATGCACGAACTGCGCGCCGTCGAAATAGGTGCGGTAGTCGATCCCCGCCACCATCAGCGTCGCGGCGATCAGCAGCACCGCGATCATCACTGGGTTCAGGGCGGGCCGCCGCCCGAACCGCTCGAACACCCACATTCCCGCCTGATAGGCGGCCAGCGTCAGGGTCAGGCCGGCAAGCGGGCTGGCCGACAGATAGACCCAGATCTCGTGGAAATCGGGGCTCATGACGCGTTTTCCCCACTGCCGGTTTCCCCATTGCCGGTCTCGGCGTCGGGGCCGCGGCGGCTCAGCACGCTCATCACCCAGGCGGTCAGCGCGACTCCGATCAGCGTGCTGCCCAGCAGGGCGGCGGCGATGGGCAGGGCCTCCGCCTCCAGGCGGTTCAGGTGCGCCATCACCCCGACGCCCGCCGGAACGAAGAGAAGCGACAAGTGGCGCAGGATGCCGCCCGCCGTCTCTTGCAGCGGCTCCGGCACGCCGCCGCGGACCAGCAGGCCGACGAACAGCAGGACCATGCCCAGCACCGGCCCCGGCACGGGCAGATGCAGCAGGCGGGCGGTCAGTTCCCCTGCCAGCTGGCAGGAGAGAAGAAGGGTCAGGGTGCCGAGCATCGGCAGGCTCCGGGCTTTTCGGGGAGGTGGCCGCAGCCTAATCCCGGAGCCTGCCGTGGGGGGAGAGGATATGCCCTACCGCGCCAGCAGTTGAGCCTTGAGCCAGTCGCGCACCTCGCGGCAGACGGCCTCGGCGGTCTCGTCCAGACAGTGGCCGGCGCCGGGCATCAGGACCAGCTTCTTCGGCTCGCGCGCCATGCGGTGGACATGGATGGAGCACATCGGCGTCAGCACCTCGTCGGCCTCGCCATGGACCAGCAGCACCGGGCAGCTGAGGTCCGCCACCGCGTCGGTGCCCAGCCCCTGGGTTGCCAGCGTCACCACCGTGCAGACCGCGCCGCGGTTGGACGCCGCGGCCTGGATCGCCACCGCCCCGCCGAAGGAATGGCCGACCAGGGCAACATGGTGGATGCCCATCCGGCCGAGGAAGGTCAGTCCGCACAGCGCGTCGTAGACCGCCTCGTCCAGCGCGCGCGGCTTGCGGTAGCGGACGCGCAGCGAGGCGATGCCGTCCGGCGTGAGATCCTCCGCCAGCCGCGGATAAAGCCCGTGGGCCGGCGAGTCGAAGCCGCCGCCGACGCCGCCCAGCCAGATGACGCCCAGCGTGCCCGCCGCCTTATGCCCATCGGGGGCGACGTAGAGGCGGGCGTCCACGGCACCACGGTCGGTATCCAGGCGCACGGGGGCGAACCCCTCGTCCACGGTTTCGCCGATCTGCGCCGACAGGAGCGGCATGGGTGTTCTCCGGCTTGCCAAGGTCTTGCGGGGGTTAACAAGCCACGGGGCATCTCTGTTGCTCCGGCGTGTTGCTTCGGAACCTCGTCGCACCGTCTCCGGTTGTGCCGGGAGGCGGTCCGCGACACGAAACCCGCGATCAGGGCCACGCGCAACGCCCTGCAGCGCCGGGCGCCGCCAATCCGACAAACCAGACCGGGAGAAACCCCATGTCCCGCAGCAACCGCGACACCGAGCAGGAAAAGCACCAGTCCGGCGGCGCCGGAAAGGCCGCCAAGTCCGGCCATGAGGACCCGGACAAGGCCGCCGGCAACAAGCCCGGCCAGAACCAGTCCAGCGGGCAGGGGCGCGAGCGCGGCTCGGGCTCCGGCGGGTCCCGCGGCGCCTCCGACGAGCAGCGCAAGCGGGACGGCTGACCGCCACCGCTTCCGCGACGAACCCCCGGCCCGGCTGTTGGCGTCGGGCAAAGCCGTGCAACTGAAAAGAAGTGCGACACATGCTCAAACAGATTTCGGTCGATACCGTGAAGCAGGCCGCCGACCTCGCGTACGAGGCCGTGGCCGACCGTCAGCGTTTCCTCGCGGGAATGCGCAACATCGACCTCGGGGAACAGACCAGCGAGCGCGGTTCGCGGAACCCGACCGATCTCGACGCCCTCAGCATCCTGTCCTCCGACGCCAGCGGCGCGCTGAGCCAGTTGAACCGGATGCTGGAGGACCTGACCCCCGAACAACGGATGGAACTGCGCGCGGTCATGTTCGTCGGGCGCGGCGATTTCGCCGGAAACCAGTGGGACCGCGCGCTGGACGAGGCCGGGCGGGCCCCGGACGCCACCCACTACACCGACATTGCGGAGCGCATCGACCTGCACCGCGACCTGATGAAGGGGCTGTACGAGCTGGACCTGCTGAAGAAGAAGGACGGGCAATGACCAGGGGCCGGGACGGCGGGCGGCGCCCGGAGGGCTCCGCCGGGACGCTCGAACGTTGGGCCGCCATCCTTGGCGGCACGGCGCTGGGTTTCGCCGGGGCGCGGCGGGGAAGCTGGGCGCTGGCTGCGCTCGGCGGTGGGCTGTTCCTCGCCGGGGCGGCGGGGGTTCCGCTGTCCAGTCCGCTGCGGCAGGCCGCGCTGCCGGCGATGCGCCGGGAGCCGACGACCACCCAGGCGAACGTCACCATCGCGGTCCCGGCCGAGAAGCTGTTCCGCCACTGGCGCAACGTCCGCCATCTGGCGGCGCTGTTCCCCCACCTCGACGCCGTGGAGATCCTGTCCGACACGGAAAGCCGCTGGAAGGCCCATGGCCCCGGCGGCGTTCCGGTGGTCTGGAACAGCCGGCTCGACAAGGTCCGGGAGAACGAACTCATCACCTGGCACACGCTGGAGGGGGCCGACCTGCCGCATCGCGGCACCGTCCTGTTCCGTCCGGCGCCGGGCGGGCGCGGGACGGAGGTGAGCCTGACGCTGGCCTACCACCCGCCGGGCGGTGTCGGCGGCAACGCGGTGTCCCGCCTGTTCGGCACCGCGCCGGAGCAGCAGGCGCGCGAGGCGTTGCGCCGCCTGAAGCGGATCATGGAGGTCGGCGAGCTTCCCACCATCGACGGCCAGCCGAGCGGGCGGGCCGAGCGGGGCGGGTCGCGGTCGCGAACGCAGGAGGTGACGGGATGAGGGCGCTCTGCTGGAACGGCGTGAACGACCTGCGGGTGGAGCGGGTGCCGGACCCCACGATCCTTGCCCCGCAGGACGCGATCATCAAGGTCGGCCTGTCCTCGGTCTGCGGGTCGGACCTGCATCTGATCGGCGGCTACGTCCCCACCATGCGGGCCGGCGACATCATCGGCCATGAGTTCCTGGGCGAGGTGGTCGAGAAGGGGCCGGAGGTGACGCGGCTGAACCGTGGCGACCGGGTGATCACCGTGTCGATCATCGGCTGCGGCAAGTGCTGGCACTGCCAGCACGAAGAGTTCTCGCTCTGCGACAACTCCAACCCGCAACCGGCCTTCGAGGAGGCGGCCTACGGCCACTGCACCGCCGGCATCTTCGGCTACAGCCACGCCTTCGGCGGCTATGCCGGAAGCCACGCCGAATACATCCGCGTCCCCTTCGCCGACACCAACTGCTTCCGCGTGCCGGAAGGGGTGACGGACGAGCAGGCGGTCTTCGTCTCCGACGCCGTGCCGACCGGCTACATGGCCGCCGACATGGGCAACATCAAGCCGGGCGACGTGGTGGCCGTCTGGGGCTGCGGCGGCGTCGGCCAGATGGCGATGAAGAGCGCCTTCCTGATGGGTGCGGAGCGGGTGATCGGCATCGACCGTTTTCCCGACCGGCTGCGCGCCGCCCAGATGAAGGCGGGGGCGGAGACGCTGGATTACAGCCGTGTCGACATCTACGACGCCCTGCTGGCGATGACCGGCGGGCGCGGGCCGGACGTCTGCATCGACGCGGTGGGAATGGAGGCGGACAGCGGCGCCTCGGCCATTGAGGATCTCTACGACCGCGGCAAGCAAGCCCTGCGGCTGGAGAGCGACCGGCCCGCCGTCCTGCGCCAGATGATCCAGTGCTGCCGCAAGGGCGGCACGCTGTCCATCGTCGGCGTTTATGGCGGCCTTCTCGACAAGTTCCCGATGGGAGCGGCGATGAACAAGGCGCTGACCTTCCGCATGGGACAGCAGCACGGCCAGCGCTACGTCAAACGCCTGTTCGAGCACATCGAGAAGGGCGACCTCGACCCATCCTACCTGTTGACCCACAAATGGGCGTTGGACGACGCCCCCCAGGGCTACCGCATGTTCAAGGAGAAGACCGACGACTGCATGCGGGTCGTCTTCGCGCCGTGACGGCGGGCCGGAATGAAGGGTGGAAGGCCATGAAGATCGTCTACGCCTACTTGGCGGAGAAGGGGCGCGGCGTCGAGGCCGAGATCGTCGGGGACCTGCGCGACCGCTGCGGCCACGTCCTCCAGACCGGACGCGAGGAGCGCGACGCGGAGCGCGGCGGCGCCGTCGATGTCATCGTCACGCTGGAACTGGACGACTCCCAGCGGGACACCGCTCTCAACCGGCTGCGCGCCCACCCCGCGGTGATCGACGCCGCGGCGGAGAGTTTCGGGGAGCGGGTGTAGGACTCATGCAACGACAGCGGGCTCGGCTCCCGCGGAGTCGCCCAACGGGCGGGTGACGACGAACGCGCACAACATCTCGTGGCGCTCCCTTCGATGATACCGCAGATGTTCGCCGTCAACCCCGTCACCCATGGGACGAAGCCGGTCGGCGCCTGTTGGGGGCGGTGGTCGAAACAGTGCGGTGGAACGTCCCGTGTCGAGTCCTCCCGATGCAGCGCACGCCGGCGGTTCGGCTTTCGCCGTCCGCCGTTGTCCCATAGGCGTCGAACCCGCGCCCGGCGATCGCGCGCTGGCGCGGGTGTGGGCGCCCGCCTGCCGCAACGTCCGTCTGCTGGTCGGGCCGGAGGAGCGCGCGGTGGCGCTGGACGCGGAGGGCGATGGCTATTTCTCCGCGATGGTCGAAGGGGTGCCGGTGGGCAGCCTCTACCGGTTCCAGCTCGACGACGGCCCGGCCTTCCCCGACCCGGCGTCCCGCTTCCAACCCGACGGGCCGGAGGGGCCGTCGCAGGTGGTTGACGCGGCCGCCTTCGCCTGGACCGACGCCGGCTGGGCGGGATGCGGCCTGCGCGGGCAGGTGGTCTATGAGATGCATATCGGCACCTTCACGCCGGAGGGAACCTGGGCGGCGGCGGCGCGCGAACTGCCAAGTCTGGCGGAACTGGGGGTGACGGTCCTCGAGCTGATGCCGGTGGCCGAGTTTCCAGGCCGCTTCGGCTGGGGCTACGACGGGGTGAACCTGTTCGCCCCGACCCGGCTCTACGGCGGGCCGGATGACATGCGGCGCTTCGTGGACCGCGCCCACGCGCTGGGCCTCGCTGTGATCCTCGACGTGGTCTACAACCACCTCGGCCCCAGCGGGAATTTCCTGTCCAGCTTCGCCCCGGACTACTTCACCACCCGCTACAAGAACGAGTGGGGGGACGCGCTCAACTTCGACGGCCCGAGCTGCGGCCCGGTGCGGGAGTTTTTCCGGGCGAACGCCGCCTTCTGGATCGACGAGTACCATCTCGACGGGCTGCGGCTGGACGCTACCCAGCAAATCTTCGACCGCTCCACCCCACACATCATCCAGGAGATCGGGCAGGCCGTCCGCCAAGCGGCGCGCGGGCGCGGCACTCTGCTGATCGGGGAGAACGAATCCCAGCAGGCCGCCATGGCCACACCGGTGGAGCGGGGCGGCTGCGGGCTGGACGCCCTGTGGAACGACGATTTCCACCATACGGCCCGGGTCGCGCTGACCGGGCGGAACGAGGCCTACTACACCGACTACCGCGGCACGCCGCAGGAACTGCTGTCGGCCGTCAAGCACGGCTTCCTCTACCAGGGGCAATGGTACCGCTGGCAGGGCAAGCGGCGGGGGACGCCCACCCATGGGCTGCCGCGCCCGGCCTTCGTCACCTTCCTGCAGAACCACGACCAGATCGCCAATTCGGGCCGCGGCCAGCGGATCCACGCCCTGACCACGCCGGGGCGCTTCCGGGCGCTGACCGCGCTGACGCTGCTGGGTCCCGGCACGCCGATGCTGTTCCAGGGGCAGGAGTTCGCGGCCAGCGCCCCCTTCTACTACTTCGCCGACCACGAGCCCGATCTGGCCGTCAAGGTGGAGACGGGACGGGCGGAGTTCCTGTCCCAGTTTCCCAGCCTCGCCACCCCCGCCATGCGCGCCCATCTGACGCGCCCGCAGGACGAGGAGACCTTCCGGCGCTGCAAGCTCGACCACGCGGAGCGGGAGACCCACGCCGAGGTCTGGGCGTTGCACCGCGACCTTCTGCGTCTGCGCCGCGAGGACCCGGTGTTCCGCGCCCAGGGCGACGGCGGGCTGGACGGTGCCGTGCTGGGCCAAGAGGCGTTCGTCCTGCGCTTTTATGGAGAGGATGGGGACGACCGGCTGCTGCTGGTCAATCTGGGCCGCGACCTGCGGCTGGACATCCTGCCGGAACCGCTGCTGGCGCCGCCGGTTGGCAGGGACTGGACGCCCCTGTGGTCCAGCGAGGACCCCCGCTACGGCGGCTGCGGCATCGCCCCGCTGGAAACCTCGGATGGCGGCTGGCGGCTTCCCGGCCACGCGGCGGTCGTCCTGGCCGCCACGGACGTTGTTCCGGACGAGGAACGGGGCGAAGGCAACGGCACGAGCGCTCAGGAGACCCATGGCTGATTTCATCCGCAAGATCACCCGCGACGCCCTGCGATCCACGCCGGACGCCGCGCTGTCCCGCGAATGGCTGGTCGCCAACGGGCTAGGCGGCTACGCCTCCTCCTCCCTGTCGGGGGCGGTGACGCGGCGCTATCACGGGCTTCTGGTGGCGGCCCTGCCGGCGCCGCTGGGCCGGGTGGTGATGCTGAGCCAGCTCAACGACGTGCTGATCGAGCGCGACGGGACCGAGCGGCGGCTGACCGGCCACAACCCGCAGGCGGACCAGTGGCCCGACCCGAACTATCCGTCCGATGCCGCGCCCTCCGGCCTCGCCGAGTTCCGCATGGAGTCCGGGCTGCCGGTCTGGCGCTACGAATTCGGCGACGTGGTGATCGAGAAGCAGATCGTGCTGCCGCACCTGCAGAACATCGTCCATGTCACCTACCGGGTGGTCAAGGCGCCGCAGCCGATCTTTCTGCGGCTTCGCCCGGTGATGGCCTTCCGCAAACTGGAATCCGCGGTGGACGAACCGCTGGCCCGCGACTACCGCGTCACCGCCCGCGGCCACGAGTACGAGATTTGGGCCGGGCCGGAACTGCCGGTGCTGCGCATGACCATCGAGGGGGCGGAGCTTCCCCTGACCCTGGACGGCGGGGCGCGGCGCGACATCGTCTATCCGGTGGAGGCGGAGCGCGGCTATGAATCGCGCGGCTCGCTGTGGACGCCGGGCTATTTCAGCGGTCCCCTCAGCCAGGGCCAGACGCTGAGCTTCGTCGCGGCGACCGAGCCGTGGCAGCGGCTGTGGGCGTTGCCGCCCGCCGACGTCCTGCGCTTCGAGAAGGAGCGGCGGCGGCGCATCGTCGGGACGGCCCATCCGTCGCTGCGCGAAGGATCGATGGCGGAGCTTGTGCTGTCGGCGGACAGCTTCCTGTTCGTGCCGGCGGGCCGCGTCGCCGACCAGATGCGCGCCCGCGCCGAGGGCGACGAGGTGCGCACGGTGATCGCCGGCTACCACTGGTTCACCGACTGGGGCCGCGACACCATGATCAGCCTGGAGGGGTTGACCCTGACCACCGGGCGCCACATGGAGGCCGGCTGGATCCTGCGCACCTTCGCGCACTACATCCGCGACGGGCTGATTCCCAACATGTTCCCCGATGGCAAGGACGAGGGGCTGTACCACACCGCCGACGCCACCCTGTGGTTCTTCCACGCGCTGAACCGCTACGTCCAGGCGACCGGGGACCGGCACACGCTGCAATTGCTGCTGCCCCGGCTGGTCGAGGTGATCGACCATCACCGGCGCGGCACCCGCTTCGGCATCGCCGTCGACCCCGGTGACGGGCTGCTGCGCCAGGGGCGGGAAGGCTACCAGCTCACCTGGATGGACGCGAAGGTCGAGGACTGGGTGGTCACGCCGCGCCGGGGCAAGGCGGTGGAGATCAACGCGCTCTGGTACAACGCGCTGCGCCTGACCGCCGGCTGGCTGACCGAGGAAGGGGACGCCCAGGCCGCCCGCCCGCTGGAGGCGCTGGCGGAGCAGGCCCGCGTTTCCTTCAACACGCGCTTCTGGTGCGCCCACGCCGGGCACCTCTACGACGTGGTGGACGGGGAGCGGGGGGACGACGACGCCTGCCGGCCCAACCAGATCTTCGCCGTCTCGCTCGACAACCCGGTGCTCGACCGCGCCCGCTGGGAGCCTGTGGTGGAGACGGTGCGGCAGCGGCTGCTGACCCCGGTCGGGCTGCGCTCGCTGGCGCCGGGGCAGCGCGACTACAAGCCGAAATACTTCGGCGATCTTCGCGCCCGCGACGCCGCCTATCACCAGGGCACGGTCTGGGGGTGGCTGATCGGTCCCTATGTCGATGCGTGGCTGAAGCTGCATCCGGAGGACAAGGCGGGAGCGCGGGAGCTGCTCCAGGGCTTCCTGCCACATCTCGATCAGGCGGGGATCGGCACCATCTCGGAGATCTTCGACGCCGAGCCGCCCTTCAGCCCGCGCGGCTGCATCTCGCAGGCCTGGAGCGTGGCGGAGGTTCTGCGTTGCTGGGCGGCAACGGCGGAAGATCGATGATTCTGATGCGATCGTCATACCGCCTATGAAAAGCGTCATAAGAAATTGAGGCGAGATGTTGGAAAACCTGTCCGGTTACTGAAAAGAAAACTGCGACTCCGGAAAATTGTGAATCGATGACGGCGCTATAACATCGGTGAAACCCACATTCTGTTGAAGGTTTCTGCCGCCCGTGCTTATCATTCGTGGCGGGATGGAAAGAAAATTCACGAACACACACAGCCGTGTGACCGCCCGCGTAGGATGATGACGGGAGGTGGCATGCTGGCACTGCTGTCGAAGGCAAAGCACCCGGTGGTCGATTGGGACGCCTTGAGCCGGCGAATTCTGGATCAGAGCGCGCAGGGCTGCTGGGTGTTGGATGGCGAGTTGATCACTGTCGCAGTCAACCCGGCGCTGTGTGCGTTGCTTGGCTATCGGGCCGGGGAACTGGTCGGGACCCACCTGCTGGCCTATGTGGCCGAGGAAAGCCGAGGCGTTCTGGAGCGGCAGGCGGCCATCCGTGACCTGACCCCGCACCGTAGCTACGACGTCACCCTGACACGCTCCGATGGGACGCCGCTCCGCGTGATCTTCAACGACTCACGGCTGGACGGCGAAGATGGTGGGATGGCGCCGGGCTTCTGCATCTTCGTGACCGACATTACCCGCCGTTTCGAAGAGGAGGCGCAGCGCGCCCTGCGGGTGGATCAATTGGCGGACGCGGTCGCGCGCATGAACCGCTTTCTGGGGCAGATCTGCCAGGAGCTGAAGGACCCGCTGAGCGCCATCCTCGGCGCCACCCAGATGATCTCCTCCGACGTGGCGTCGCCCGATCCGGCGGGCGGCAGCCCCACCCCGGGGACCGCGCATCTGGGGGCTTACGCGGCGCTGTGCAGCGACGCCGGGCGGCAGATGATGCGGACCATCGAGAACCTGTCGCTGTGGTCCCGCCTGCAGCTGAATCAGGTGCCGCTCGAACTGCGCGTCTATGAGCTGGGCGGCTTGCTCCAGGACGTGCTGGAGGACCTGGAGCCGGGGGCGCGTGCCCGCGATATCCTGATCGTCAACCGCATCGTCGCCACCCCGGTGCTGGGCGACCTGTCCGCGCTGAACACGGTGCTGAAGCATCTGATCGAGAACGCGGTGCGCTTCTCGCCCTCGGGAAGCATGGTCATGCTGTCGTCCACCCTGGCGGACGGACGGGTGACCGTGCGGGTCCAGGACAACGGGCTGGGCATTCCGGAGGAACTTCAGCCCCATCTGTTCCGCATCGATCCGCACCACGCCGCGCCCGGTGCCGACGGGGAGGTGGGGAGCGGCCTCGGCCTGCTGATCTGCAAGGCTCTGATCGAGCGTATGGGCGGCGGCATCCGTGTTTTCAGCAAGCCGGGCGGCGGAACCGCGGTCACGGTGACCCTGACCCCGGGAGGAAACGCCGGATTGTAACACCAGCGAACGGATGGCTGGGCAAACCAACGCCATCGGCCGGAGGAGGGGTGGTGGGATCGGGGTGCCCCATGCGGGGGATTCGGACATTCAGTTGTCAACAGGGCACAGACCCGCGCGAAATCGCCGCGCCGGGAGTTCGGCATCAGAATCCGATTGACAGGCGTGAGCGCTGCAACACCCCCTCAGTTCTGGAAAGGCAATGCATTTCAATGGTTTGTGTGACATGCCCAAAATTTGGGCAATTCGCGCTATGGCCTTGTCACGCTTGGCTCGAATCGGGAAAAGCCGGCCCTTGTCAACACAGTTATCCACAGACTCTGTGGAGAGCCTAAGCGGGAGGTGAGGACCCCAGCCCCCGGCCCATAACCTTTGGCGTGAGGCCCGTCCAATCAGAATAAGTACTTCAGATTTTAGGCTTCGCGCGTTTTTGCCGCTATAGTGGTCGCGCCTCATCCTGCCGTATTGCTCCAAATCAACCGGCCCTGGATGAGTGATGACGGGAGGGGTGCCCATGCTGGATGTCTATGGGACGTCTTGCCCGGCGGCGCGTCCGCGATGGTCGTGGCGCGCGGCGACCGGTGAGCCACGGTGCAGACGCGTGCAAGGATTTGCAGGTCCGGCCTTGGCGGCGGTGATGCTGTCCGCGTTGATCCTCCATCTTTTGCTGACGCTTGCCGCTCATTTGGGCGGGGCCGACATGGTCGGGGTGCTGGCTGTGGCGGTGGGCATGGCGGCGGTGCTGGTGGTCTTGCTTCCCTTTGCCCTGCTGTGTGTCCGGCGGGCTCAGGAAGCGCTGGCGGCCGGATCGGATTGCCGTGAGAGGACGGCTTCGCCGCAAGGTTGAAGCGCCATCGGTCGGGGAAATCACGGTTGCCCCCTTTTGTAAGTCCGCGCATAAAGTGATGACGCCGTGGCGATGAACGGCGCTGTTCGGCGGGGGCTGTGCATGGGGTTGTTCGATTTTCTGAAGGTGACCGTCAAGGACGAGAAGAAGGCGGCGCCGCGCCGGCCCAACGCGTCCGCGAGCCCGTCGAACGCGATCGAGTTCGACGGCAAGAGCTTTCCCTTGGCCGGAGTCAGCCACAAAGGATTCGTGGCGACCGGCTTCGACGGGTCCCTGATCCCCAGCCAGACCGCGCGCATCACGCTGCGGGTCGACGATGCCTATGGCAAATTCAGCTTCGCCGCCACCGTGACCATCGAGGAGGTCAAGGGCGGGTCGGTGTCCGGTGCCTGGAACATGCTGCCGCCGGAGGTCGAGGCGACCATCCGCAAGTACCTGCAGATACGCAAGCAGAAGACCGGAAAGTAAGGGGCACGGTCTTGACCGGACGACCGCCGTTCAATTGGCGGTGCGGAGCGCCGCGTCGCCGGCTTTCCCCACGGCCTTGACAGCGGCGTTCGCCCCGGCGTTCACCCCGGCGTTCACCAGGGTCGGGGCCATGGCCGTCGCCGGCGTGGCGATCTGGTGCATCCGCTCGATCCATTCCGACAGGGTGACGAACTCGCAGCCCTTCGCGCGCATCGCGGCGATCACACGGGGCAGGGCGTTGAGGGTGGATGGGTAGGTGGAGTGCAGCAGAAGCACGCTGCCGGTTCCCGCCTCGGTCTTCACATGCTGCACGATGCGGTCGGGGTCGCGGACCTGCCAGTCACGGGTGTCCACGGTCCACAGGACCGGGCTCATGCTTTCCTCGCGGGCGATGGCCAGAAGGTCCGGGGTGTATCGCCCGTAGGGCGGGCGGAACAGCACCGGATTGGCGCCGAACCCGCGCAGGATGCGGTTGGCCTCGGCGATCTCGTGCCGCTGCGCCTCGGGGTCCATGGCGCGCAGGTCGGCGTGGGTCAGGCTGTGGTTGCCGATCTCGTGCCCGGCGGCGATGAAGTCGCGGATCACCTCGCCCTGATTCTCGGCGACACTGGCGACCGGAAAATAGGTCGCGGGGATCTTCTCGCGGTTCAGCACGTCCAGGATCTGGCGGGTGACCACCCGGTGCGGCCCGTCGTCGAAGGTGAGGGCGCAGAGGTTCCAACCCTCCTCCTTCAGCGTCGCCGGCATGACGTCGAGCGCCGTGTCGGGGATCACCGCGCCCAGCCGGCCCTTGCGGCGCACCGACTTTTCGATGGCGGCCATGGTCCGGGCGGCTTCCGGGGGGTAGGTGATCGCGCCGTCGGCCTTGCCGTCCACGTTGGGGCGGGGCAGGGGAGTTGCGCGCTGTCGGCGGGCGGTCTGGTCTCCGGTGCTTGGGGCGATGCCTGAGGCGGCGCGGGCAGGGAAGGCGCGGGCGGCGGCGCGGAGGGGGCGTCAAGGACGAGGCAGCCGAACCCGGCGCCGAGCATGCGGCGGCACAGCGCCGTCACGTCCAGCCCCACCGGGGCGGTGGCCCGCAGGGCGACGCCCTCGCCCTGGCGCCGCGCGTCGAGCGGAACGACCGCCGGGTTGAGGCCGTCCGCCAGATCGGGCGAGCGGCGGCGCAGGCTGTCCCACGCCCACCAGGCATCCCCTTCCCTTTGGAAGAGGCCCAGTTGCAGCAGCGACGGTCCATCGGCGGCGCGGGCGGCGCCAGCCGGGAGCGCCATCAGCACTCCCGCGGCCAGCGGCAACACGAACAGGGAGGAGCGGAAACGGCGCATGCACGTGAGGAGGGAGGACGTGAGGGAGCGTCCGTGTTCAGGCCGATTCACACGTTTCTCCTCCGGATCGTCGCCGTCGTCGAATACCACCCCTTCGGGATTAATTCAAACGGCGCGGCCTCCATCGGTTCGCCCGCTCCGATCATCCCTTCGGGAGGAACCTTCGGTGTTCCGGCGCGGTTGACGGGGAGCGCGCCCGGCCCAAAGCCCTATCCCGCAGCAGGGTGCGGGCGGCGCGGAACAAGAACGGAAAGGAGGCAGCCCGGATGGCGGATGATTTGGAAAGCCGGATCAGAGCGCGCGCTCACCAGATCTGGGAGCGTGAAGGCCGTCCGGAGGATCGCGCCGAAGACCATTGGAAACTGGCGAGCGAGGAAATCGCCATCGAGGACAATTACCGGGACACCCTGCGCCCGAATCCGGCGCGCGGTCCCGACGACACCGCGGAGCGGACCGAGCCGGTCGAACCCGTGCTGAGCATGGAAAGCCAGGGTGAGATGCCCGGCATCGCCGACCAGGGCGAGGAATTCCGCATTCCCGGCCAGGCCCGCGACTCCTGACGGCGGCTCCCACCGCTTTCCTCACGTCGTGCTTAGAGAGGACCCCCATGGACACGAACCTGGAAATCGCCTTCCACAACATGGACTCCCAGCCGGAGCTGGAGGCCTACATCCGCGAACGGGCGGAGAAGACGGAAAAGCTGTTCGACCGGCTGGTCGGCATGCGGGTCGCCGTGGAAGCCCAGCATCGCCAGCACAAGACCGGCAACGTCTTCGACGTCCACATCGAGCTGATGGTGCCGGGCCAGGACATCGTGGTCAGCCGCAAGCCGAACAAGGCGAAGGAGCGCTACGCCAACCCCGACGCCCGCACCTCGATCCGCGACGCCTTCGAAGCCGCGGAGCGGCAGTTGAAGGAATACAAGGACAAGATGCGCCGCGACGTGAAGGTCCATGATCCGGAACAGCCGGGCCGGGTCTCGCAGCTCAACCCGACCGAGGATCACGGCTTCATCACGACCAACACCGGGACGCAGCTCTATTTCCACCGGAACAGCTGCCTGAACGTCGACATGGACCAGCTCAAGACCGGCGACCCGGTGAAATATGTGGAAACCGCGGGCGACACCGGCCCGACCGCCTCCAAGGTCTGGCGGGCGTCCGGGTCCGACACCGAATTGCGGGCCACCTGACGAGAAAGCCCCCGCCAATCGGCGGGGGCTTTTTTCTTGGAATGGCTTTTCTCGGAACGGAATTCCTTGAATTCAGGCTCTCTGGGCCGGGGGCATCGGATCGGCCGAGGTCGGACCGGTCGGGTCCGGCGCGGCTGTGGGGGCGGGATCCTCGTTCAGGTCGTAGATGTCCGGGTGCAGGCGGACGGCTTCGCGGTCATCCACCGTCGCGGTCCAGTAGACGAAGCGCACCGGCACCGGCTGGGTCAGCTTGATCCACTGCGGCTCCTGCCGGTCCAGCATGCGGTCGAGCCGCGCGGTCGAGACATGCTCGGTCGCCAGAAGCGCCTCGGCCATGCCGCGCGCGTCCTCCAGGCGAACGCAACCGGAGCTGACGGTGCGGATCTCGCGGTCGAACAGCCGCGGCTCGTTGGTGCCGTGCAGATAGATGTTGTGGGGGTTGGTCATGTTGAACCGGTACCGGCCCAGCGCGTTGTGATCGCCCGGCTGCTGGACGATCCGCACGCGGCGCGGCGAGACGTTGCGCCAGTCCACGACGCCCGGCTCGACCGGGGCGCCGTCCAGATAGACCACCGCGTTGGCGATGCCCGGCGTGCCCTTGGCCCGCAGCAGGGGCAGCTTGTCCTCCTTCAGGACGGTCGGCGGCACGGTCCAGGTCGGGTTGACGATGACGTGGGTGATCTGGTCCTGGAGCAGCGGCGTCTCGCGCGACGGGCGTCCGACGATCGAGCGCATGGTCAGCGCCTCCTCCCCGTCACGGACCAGCGTGGTGGTCTGGCTGGGCAGGTTCACCAGGATCACGGTCTCCGGCGCGGTGTCGCGGAAGGCGCGCATGGACAGGGCGCTGCGCCGCATCTGGGCGGCGGCCTCTTGCGGGCTGCGATCCAGCGCCACCCGCGTGCCGCCGCCGACCAGCCCGTCGACCTTCATGCGCTGGCTGAACTGGAAGGCGCGCACCGCGGTGTCCACATCCTCGTCGTACAGATCGCCCTGGCGCAGCCGGTCGAGGAAACCCAGTTCGGCCAAACGCTGCGTCAGCCGCTCCACGCGCTCGCCGCTGCTGCCCCTCTTGAGAAGCGGTCCGGACCCGATTCGGGTGATGGGACGCTCCGGTTCCGCCTCCAGCACCATGGCGGCGGCGTCCAGCCGGTCGGCCCAGCCGGTCAGCGTGTCGCGGTAGGGGGCCGCCTCGGCGGTGGTCGGCGTGGCGGCCGTGCCGGCGATCACGGACAGCGCCAGCGTCAGCGCGGCCAGGACCGGCGCCGGGCGGCGTCGTTGGTCGGTAGGCCTCTGGGATGTGTGCATGATCCGTCCTCGGCTGACAGGTGGCCCGATCCCCCGTGCTTTCTATCGAATGTAGTACGTGAAGCCCCGTCCGGCGAGGCGGGGACGCGCGTTCCAGGGGTCGGGAAATCGGCGTACGGCCTCCGGCCAGGGGGCAACCATTGCGCGTGGGGGCGCCGGAGGCCGATATGTGACCGATTCGGGCCATTTTCGGGTTGATCCCGGTCAAGCCCTAGCCTATAGGAAATAGTCGTTCGCTATGACCACAATATTTTGGTCCTATTCGAACAATCCCTAGGGGGCCGTCCGGCGCTGGAACGGTGCGGCCCGATCACCAAAATGCATAGGGAGTGATGCTTTTGGGGAGTGACGACCGTGCCGCGCCGATGAATGGGCGCGAGACTGGCCGCCGTGGGTTTCTGACCTTCGCCGCCGCGACCCTGACCGCCTTGGCCGTTCCGGTCCTGGTGCCCGCCGGGCCGGCCCTTGCGGCACCCTTGGCCGGCGGCGTCCGCCGACTGGCCCTGCACAACATCAACACCAACGAGCAGTTCAGCGGAGTCTATTGGGCCGACGGCGCCTATCGACCGGACGCGCTGAAGAAGCTGGACGTGTTGCTGCGCGATCATCGGGCCAAGCAGGTCGGTCGCTACGATCCGCGCCTGTTCGACGTCCTGGCCCGCCTGCACCACACGCTGGACAGCGACGAGCCCTTCCGGGTCATCTGCGGCTACCGGTCGCGCCGCACCAACGCCATGGCCCGCCGCCGCTCGCGCGGGGTGGCGAAGGAAAGCTACCACACCCGCGGCATGGCCATCGACGTGATGCTGCCGGATGTCGAGTTGAAGGCCATCGCCACCGCGGCCCGCGGCATGGAGGCCGGCGGCGTCGGCTACTACCCGCGCAGCGGCTTCGTGCACATCGACACCGGGCCGGTCCGCACCTGGTGACCTGCAGGCCCATGTGGATGACGCATCGCTGCGGGCGTCATAGGCTGAGTTGCCGTACGCCCTGTTCCGGGCGCCTGCCCAGTCGGTAGGCACCCCGGAACCATGGCCCGACGCGCCGGTTGCTCCAATCGGAATTCCCCGAACGAGCAACACGGAGGGCGACGAAGGCGATGTTCTGCAAACACGACTTGGAACGACTCCTGACCGTCGATGCCGCCCCGGCGGTGTCCATCTTCCTGCCCACCCACATCGCCGGGCGCGACATCCGCCAAGACGTGATCCGGCTGCGCAACCTGCTTGCCAAGGCCCAGGACCAGCTGTGCGAGAAGCACGGCCTGCGCCGGCCCGACGCCGAAGCCTTCCTGAAACCGGCGTCCGACCTGCTGGAGCAGAACGAGTTCTGGCGCCACATGGACCGTGGTCTGGCCATCTTCCTGGCCAAGGGCGTGTCGGCCATCCACCGCGTGCCCGTTGAACTGCCGGAGGAGGTGGTCGTCAACTCCCGCTTCACGCTGCGGCCCCTGCTGCCGCTGCTGGCGGACGACGGGGCCTTCATGATCCTGGCCGTCACTGCCGGGCGGGCCCGCCTGTTTTGCGCCACGCGCCACGGCATCGCGGAGGAGGATGCCGACCTGCCGCAGGGCGTCGCGGAAATCCATGCCGAAACCAATTACGAGAACAACCTTCACTCAGCCCCGCCGGCCCGCCATGCCGACCGCACGGACCGCGGCGGCGTGTCAATGGTCAAGACGCACAACTTCGGCGAAGACCCGGAAGAACTGCGCAAGGCCCATCTCATCGAGTATCTCGGGCGGGTGGCCGGCCGCGCGCGCGATCACCTGAAACCGTTCCGTGGTCCGCTGGTGCTGGTGGCCGACGAGGAAATCCAGGGGCATCTGCGCAGGGATGCGCATCTTCAGGGGATGCTGGAAGAGGGGGTCGTGACGAACCCCGATGCCCTGGAGATCGACGACCTGCATCGACGCGCCTATGCGGTGGTCCGGCCGATGTTCGAATCGACGCGGCGGACGGCGGTGGAACGGTTCAACGCCCTCTACGGCGACCGCAACACGGCGGAGCGTACGACGACGCGGGCCGAGGACGTGATGGTGGCGGCGCGCGAAGGGCGGGTCGGGGTTCTTCTGGTGGCTGAGAACGACAAGGTCTGGGGCCATTTCCGGGAGGACTATCACCGGGCCTTCCCGTTGCATCACGAGACGGACGGCGCTATCGACCTCGTCGAGGAGGCCGCCACGGAAACGCTGCTGCGCGGCGGAGAGGTGCATGTGGTGACCAAGGCGGAACTGCCGTCCGGTGCCTCGACTGCGGCGATCCTGCGTTTCTGATTCTGACGTCCTGGAGTTTTCCGGCAGCGGGGTGGTGTCCGATGGCGCCGCCCCATTGTCGTTCCGCCGTCAGGTGGACGCCTTGCTGGGTTTGCCGGTGGGCGCCTTTCCAGCGCGGTAGATGTCCGCCGGGTCCCAGACGGCGCCGTGACGCCGCCGCTTGCCACCGGTCGTCGTCTCGGCCTTGGCGCGGGGCTTGACGGTGGCCTTCAGGACCATCTTGCCGGCCGGCACCGGCGGAACGGCCTTCGGCGCCGCCGGGGCCGTCAGCATGATCGCCTCGCGCGGGAAAGTCCTTGCCGGTATGGCGGTCGAGGACGCGGCTTCCGTTGGCCCGTCATGCTCGTCCTCGCGTGCGTCATGCAGATGGGGGGACAGGGAACTCAGCAGCGAGAGAAGCTCGTCGCCCACGCCTTCCGGTGCCGCCCGCCACAAGCGAAGCATGCGCGCCTCGCGGCGGCTGATCGAACTGTCGCTGATCCGGGCGTTGTCCGCTGCGGGCGTTTTTCCGACCGGTGCCTGCGGGTCGTCGTAACAATCGAAGAAAAAACTGACGGGAACGTCGAGTACCTGTCCCAGGCGATAAAGCGTTCCGGCGGAAATGCGGTTGGAGCCCCGCTCATATTTCTGGACCTGCTGAAACGTCAGGCCGATGGCTTCGCCCAGCTTCTCCTGACTCATACCCAACAAGGTGCGGCGCATGCGTACGCGCTGCCCGACATGAGCGTCGACCGACCAGGATTCGGGCGACCCGCGTCGCCCTCTTTTGCGTGCCGCAGGTTCGCTCATGGACCCGGAACTCCAATGCTTGCGAATAAATATGTAGGATTTGAGAATGTCGCTTGGATTGTTTGCACAGAACTTTTCAGCAGGCAAGCGGAATCTCCGAGATTACTGCGCCGATGCCATGACTTGGACAGGCATAATGGCATATGGACTCTCTGGAGCCCTTGTTGCAGCGGGATGCTGAAAACACCGATTGCGGGGGAGCGCCAGCATCGCGCGTGCCGGTTGCGGTGCCGGTCCGGCGTGATGGTTGGGAAACAAACGAAGAGAAACGGCGCGGTATGCGTGCTGATTATGTCGAATTGTGGTGATTTGGAGCCCGCAGCTTGGTGTGGAAACACTTTGATAATCAAATTCGGATAGGTCGCATGGGATAGAGTTCGCGCCACAGGCAGCGCCGGTCCGGCAGCATCGGGGCGGGGGTGCCGGTGGGCGGCGATGGTTGGCGGCGACGCTCCCCTGCGCCGCCGGATCGCAATCAAAGGATCAGGTCGATGCAGACAAGCAGTCTGGCGGGGCGCTTCAAGGTTGGAACCCGCATTTACTTCGGTTTCCTCGTGGTTCTGCTGCTGCTGGCGGTGGTCGTCGCGATCGGCGTGAGAGGCCTCGGGGTGGCGCGGGACGGCTTCGAGTCCTATGCGACGGTGAGCAACCACTCGATCCAGGTCAGCTCCATCGACGCGCAGGTCGCCCAGATGCGCCGCCTCGCCTTGACCTTCAACACGTTCGGCGACCCGAAGGTGGCGGACCAAGTGCGCGCCGTCCAGGCGACCCTGGTGAAGGACCTAAGGGGTGCCCTGGACGGCACGACCGGTGAGCGCCGCGCACTGCTGGAGCGGATGAACCAGGTCTTCGCCAACTACGTGACCGACTTCAACACGCTGGCGGAGCTTCGTCTGCGCCGCGACCGCCTCTACGCCGAGCAGCTCGTCCCGGCGGGCGAGAAGGCGCGCGAGACCGTGTCGCAGCTCGTCTCCACCCTGATCGCCGACGGCGAGCACGAGGCGGCGGCCAACGCCGCCCTCGCGCAGGAGCAGCTGTTGATGGCGCGGCTGGCCGCGTCGCGCTTCTTCACCAGCCCGAACGAGTCGATCATCACCGAAGTGTCGGCCCGCGACGACGCCTTCGGCGAGGCCATCCGCCGGGCGACGGAGCGGTTGAACAACCCGGCGCGCCGGGCCACGGCGCTGGCCGCCGACCAGCTGGCCGACCGCTACGTCTCGCTGTTCCGCGAGACCGCCGCCGTCATGCTGGAAAACACCCGGCTGGTCGACGTGATGGGCGCGCGCGGCGTCGAGTTCGCCGACCTCTCCGACCGCACCGTCGCGATCGAGGGCAAGGACCGCGACGCTGTGCTGGCCGAAACCACCGGCAGCATGGACCGCACCCTGTCGGCCAACATGACGATCGCGGCCGGCGCCTTCCTGTTCGGCCTGCTGCTGGCCTGGGCGGTGGCGCGGTCCATCGTGAAGCCGGTCGTGTCGATGACCGAGACGATGACCAACCTCGCCGACGGCGACCTGACGGTGACCATTCCGGCGCTGGCCAACCGTGACGAGATCGGGCGGATGGCCCAAGCGGTGCAGGTGTTCAAGGACAACGCCATCCAGAAGAAGGCGATGGACGAGGCCGAGCGCGAGCGTCTGGAGGCCGAGCGCCGCGCCGACGAGGCGCAGCGCGCCCGCGAGACGGCGATCGGCGAGGAGATCGCCGCGCTGATCGACGGCGTGTCGAAGGGCGACCTGTCGCGCCGACTCGATCTGACCGGCAAGGACGGCTTCTATCGGACGATGTCGGAGGGCATCAACCGCCTGACCGACACGGTGGAGGCGGTCATCGCCGACCTCGGCGCGGTGCTCAGCGCGCTCGCCCAGGGCGACCTCAACAAGCGGGTGGAGCGCGATTACCAGGGCGCCTTCCAGACGCTGAAGACCGACGTCAACACCACCTCCGCCAAGCTGTCGGAGATCGTCGGCCAGATCCTGCGCGCCACCGACGCGATCTCCGGCGCCGCGTCCGAGGTCTCGCTGGGGTCGAGCGACCTCGCGGAGCGGACGGAGCAGCAGGCCTCCTCGCTGGAGGAGACGGCGGCGAGCATGGAGGAGCTGGGGGCGACCGTGCGCTCCAACGCCGACAACGCCCAGCGCGCCAACGGCATGGCCGCCGACGCCCGCACCGCCGCGGAGTCGGGTGGGACGGTGGCGGACTCGGCCATCGACGCGATGAAGCGCATCGAGGCGTCGAGCCGTAAGATCACCGACATCATCGGGGTGATCGACGAGATCGCCTTCCAGACCAACCTGCTGGCGTTGAACGCGGCGGTGGAGGCGGCGCGGGCCGGCGACGCGGGCCGAGGCTTCGCGGTGGTGGCGCAGGAGGTGCGCAACCTCGCCCAGCGCTCCGCCCAGGCGTCCAAGGAGATCAAGGGCCTGATCCTCGACAGCGACAGCCAAGTGAAGGACGGGGTGGAACTGGTCAAGAAGGCCGGCGACGCGCTGGAGGGCATCGTGTCGGGCGTCCAGCAGGTCGCCGGGCTGATCGCCGAGATGGCCTCAGCGTCTTCGGAACAGGCGGCGGCGCTCGACGAGATCAACGCCACCGTCTCGCAGATGGACGAGATGACCCAGAAGAACGCAGCCCTCGTCGAGGAAACCACCGCCGCCGCACAGTCGCTCGCCAACCAGGCGACGGACCTGCGGTCGCTGGTCAGCTTCTTCAAGCTGGACGCCGCGGCCTTCATGGCGGCTCCCGCCGGTCATCAAGGCGGCGGGGCTCCGGCTCTGCGGCGCAGCATCGCCCCGACCAAGCCGGCCTCCGCCAAGCCGGTGGCCCGCAAGGCGGCGGCTCCGGCCCGTTCGGCGACAGCGGGCAAGGCGGCCGCGGCGACCCTGCAGCGCGCCTCCGCCGATGAGGACGATTGGAAGGAGTTCTGACCGGGTCGCGCTGAAAAAAGCGTGCGATGGAAAAGGCGGCGCGGACGTTTGTCAGGGAAGGCCATCACACCAACCGGGAGTGACGAACCCATGACCGCGCGCCGCCTCAACTCCGTGAAGATCATGGTGCCCCTGGTCCTTGCCGGCGCCCTGTGGGCGGGGCCGGTGGGGGCGGCCGACACGCCGCCCCCACCCGGCGCGCCCTCCACGCCGGGCGAACAGGCCCGCCAGGGGGTGGAGCTGCTGATGAAGGCGCTGGAGGGGTGGGTGCGGCAGGTGCCGATGTTCGCTCCCCCCGAAGTCACGCCGGAAGGCGACATCGTCATCCGACGGCTCGACCGCTCCCGTCCGGCACCACCCAATCCGGCACCGGCCGAACCCGCACCACCGAAGTCCGCGCCGCCGAACCCCGAACCCCCGGTGCCGAACGCGCCGACCGACCTGTAGGGCGGCGGTAAAGCCCGATACAGTCTGTCACGCAGCGCGGCGATGTGGTTTCCGATGCCCAGCGGAGCCCTCGGAAAGGCTTAACGGCCCCTTAATTCATGGTTAATAACGAGTTAACGACCGTTTGCGAGCTGAACAGAGGCCGCATCGGCCCGTCTGCGTGACGCGCTGTATCGGCCTTTCCGCCCCGCCGGTCAGCCGGCATGCCAGGGGCCGCCCGGACGGGCAAACCCTTCCACCTGATCGCGCAACTTCTGGATCTGCGACGGGGTGAGGGTGAGGCCCAGCCTCGTGGCGAAGGCGGCGGCGAGAGCGCCGCGCGTCGGGCGCTCCCCGCGGTCCGACAGGGCGCGGTACAGTTCGAACGCTGCGGCGTAGCGCCGCAAGGCTTCCGGACGGCGGCGCAGTTGGGCCGCCTGCGCGGTGGCGGCCTCCTCCAGATGGGCCTCCAGGCGGCGCAGGGCGTCCGTCGCCGACAGGGCGGGCAGGGCAACGGGCGACTCCGCTTCACGCTCGGGCCGGCCGATGGCCGCCTTGGCGCGGTGCCGCCGCTGGCGCAAGCGGTCCTCGTTGCGCAGCCGCTCCGCATAGGCGGGATCGCTGCGCCGCCGTTCGGTGCGGTTCCGGTTGGCGCGGGCGTTGCGTTCCTCCCGGTCCGCGCGGCTCTGCGGATCGCTGAGAAGGAAGGCGAGTTCCTCCGCGGTCAGGCGCAGGGAATCGGTGTCGGGGTTGTTTTCGGCAGTCATGCCGAAAGCAACGTTCCAGGCCCCCTTTCCGATCCATACCACCAAAGAAGGTCACAAGGCGGCGGCGGCGTCATGGCGTTTCCGGCCACGGCGATTTCGCTGTCCATCGCAACGGCGCCTCGTGCTAGAGAATGCCCCCGACACCAGACGTCACCCCAATTCACAGCAGACGGGACCCGGCCGGCCATGACCCCAAGGCAAGCCCTCCAGCAGCGCCTCGCCGCCCTGGACGCGCATCTCCGCGCGGAAAACCCGAACCTTCTCCCGGTCATCCCGACCTTCCGCAATTTCGACCGGGTCCTGGTCCGGCTGGGTCTGCTGGGTCCGCACGAGTCGCTGACCACGCGCATTCCGTGGTGGCCGATGATCGCGGTGCTGGGCACCTTCTCCGCGGGCAAGTCCACCTTCCTCAACGGCTATCTCGGCGCGCCGCTGCAGAACACCGGCAACCAGGCGGTGGACGACAAGTTCACGGTGATCTGCCACGGCCCGGAAACACGGCGGGAGGCCCTGCCGGGTACCGCGCTGAACGCCGACCCGCGCTTTCCCTTCTACCGGATCGCTGACGAGATCGAGAAGGTCGCGGCGGGCGAGGGCAAGCGCATCGACAACTACCTGCAGCTCAAGACGCTGTCCGGCGACCGGGCGCGCGGCAAGATCTTCATCGACTCGCCGGGCTTCGACGCCGACGACCAGCGCCGCTCGGTTCTGCGGCTGGTTGACCACATCGTCGAGCTGTCCGACCTCGTGCTGGTCTTCTTCGACGGGCGCCACCCTGAGCCGGGGGCGATGCAGGACACGCTGAAGCATCTGGTGGCGAAGACGGTGGACCGCGCCGACGCGCGCAAGGTCTGCTACATCCTGAACCAGATCGACACCACGGCGAAGGAAGACAATCTGGAGGCGGTGTTCGGCGCGTGGCAGCGCGCCATCGCCCAGGCCGGTCTGGTCTCGGGCCGCTTCTACGCGCTCTACGACAGCAAGTCGGCGGTCGCCATCGCCGACGACGCGGTGCGCGCCCGCTACGAGGCGCGGCGCGACTCCGACCTCGCCGAACTCCAGGTGCGCATCAACGAGGTGGAGGTCGCCCGCGCCTACCGCATCGTCGGCATGATCGACAGCCTCGTGAAGGAGCTGAAGGGCGAGATCGTCCCGCAGCTCGCCGCGGCGATGAAGCGCTGGCGCAAGCTGGTGCTGATCGGCGACGCGGTGTGGCTGGCCCTGCTCGCCCTGCTGTTCGGCGGGATCGCCAGCCTCGCCGGCGGCGACACGGTGTCGGCCTTCCTCACCTGGCTGACCCAGTCGCAGCCGGCCTGGACCGGCGGCCTGCCGATCGGGGTGCTGGTGGCGCTGGTGGTCCTGGCCGGTCTGTTCGGCGCCGGCCATTTCTGGCTGCGCTCCTTCATGGGCCGCCGGGTCGCCCGCAGCCTGCCGGAGCGCTACGGCGACGTGGACCTCAACCTGCAGCAGGGCTTCCTGCGCAACACCCGCTTCTTCCGCTCGATCTTCCGCAAGAAGCCGGCGGGCTGGAGCGGCGGCGCCGAGAAGCGCATCTTCTCCATCCGCGAGGCGGTGGCGGAGCATGTCCAGCGCATCAACGACCTGTTCACCGACCCCGCCGGGCGGCGCAACCGCGCCCCGGCGGAATGAGCGGGCGTCCGCAGGAGAGGGGGTAGGGGAAAGGCGATGGCGGGGCGGCTGTGTCTTCTGGCCATGCTCCTGCTGCTGGCGGCGATCGGTCCCGTCCGGGCGGCCCCGCTCGACTCGGCCCTGGACCTGGTCACCGGCAACGACTTCGCCCCCTTCACCGGAGAGGATCTTCCGGAGGGCGGCCTGCTGACCGACATCGTGCGCCGTGCCTTCGACGAGGTCGGGTTGCGTTATGGCGTGCGCTTCATGCCCTGGCGCCGCGGCTACGATGGCGTCCTGGCGGGCAGGTTCCTCGGCACCTTTCCCTATGTCCGCGCGCCGGACCGCGAGATGGAGATGCTGTTCTCCGACCCGCTGCTGGAGGTGCGCCAGCTCGTCTACCTGTCCGCCCACAGCAGCATGGTGTTCCACACGCCGGAGGATTTCCGGGGCCGCACGGTCTGCGCGCCGGTCGGCTACGCTTTGCCGACGGACCTGGCGGACCTGGCCGCGGCGGGCGCGCTGGCGCGGGAAAGCCCGGCGGACCTGCCGGCTTGCGTGCGGATGGTCGCCTCGGGCCGTGTGGACGCCTTCGTCATCGACGAATTCACCGGGCGGAGCGCGGTGGCGAAGGCGATGGCCGGGGACGAGATCCGCATCGCCCCCTTGCCCTACGCCCGCGCCGGGCAGCACCTGATTCTCTCCCGCTCGCTGCCGGAGGCGGCGGCGATCCTGGCCGCCTTCAACGCCGGATTGAGAAAGTTGAAGGATGGTGGAACCTTCGAGGGGATCCTGCGCCGCCATCTGTCCGCCGCGCCGTGAGGCGTTTGGCGCCGAAGGGGGCAGGACACGCCGAATGGGCGTAATGTTTGCGCCATGCGGCATTGCCAGCGCGACGCAAAGTGCTATAAACGCGCGGACTCGATCTTGGAAAAGGGGCGTGGCCCGTGGCCATCGACGCTTCCGTTCTGGTCCTGAACGGACCGAACCTGAACATGCTGGGCGTGCGCGAACCGCACATTTATGGCTCCATGACGCTCGACGATCTGGAAGGCGCGTGCCAGGAACGCGCCGAACAGCTTGGGCTGGCCATCGACTTCCGGCAGTCGAACCACGAGGGCGAACTCGTTTCCTGGATTCAGCAGGCGCGGACGGAGCATGACGGCATCGTCATCAACGCCGGCGCCTACAGCCACACCTCCGTCGCCATCATGGACGCGCTGATCCTGTCCGAGCTGCCGATCGTCGAGGTGCATCTCTCCAACATCTACAAGCGTGAGGCCATCCGCCACCACTCGCACATTTCCGCGGTGGCCAAGGGGATGATCTGCGGCTTCGGCCCTCACGGGTATCTGCTGGCGCTGGACGCCATGGCGAATATCCTCGAGCGCGACTAAGGAACACGGGAAAAACGAACACCATGGCAAGCTTCGACATCGACGGCGATCTGGTCCGCAAGCTGGCGGATCTCCTGCGTGAGACGGGCTTGAGCGAGATCGAGTTTGCCGAGGGCGAGAAGCGGATCCGCGTCACCCGCCCGACGGCCGCCCAGGCGGTGGCCGTGCACGCTCCGGTCGCCGCTCCCGCTCCGGTCGCCGCTGCGGCCGCCGCCCCGGCGGGCAAGCCCGCCAGCCATCCCGGCGCCGTCACCTCGCCGATGGTCGGCACGGCCTACGCCGCGGCCGAGCCGGGCGGCACGCCCTTCGTGCGCGTCGGCGACACGGTGAAGGCCGGCCAGACCGTCCTCATCATCGAGGCGATGAAGGTCATGAACCCCATCAAGGCCCCGCGGGGCGGCACGGTTGTCGAGGTCCTGGTCTCCGACAGCCAGCCGGTGGAGTTCGGCGAAGTCCTTATGATCATCGAGTGAGCGGGGATCATCCCTTGGCGATGTTCGAGAAGGTCCTGATCGCGAACCGCGGTGAGATTGCTCTGCGCATCCACCGCGCCTGCCGTGAGATGGGAATCCAGACCGTGGCGGTGCATTCCACCGCCGACGCCGACGCCATGCACGTCCGCCTCGCGGACGAGAGCGTGTGCATCGGCCCCGCGTCGGCCCGCGAAAGCTATCTGAACATTCCGGCGATCCTGTCGGCGGCGTCGATCACCGGGGCGGACGCGATCCATCCCGGCATCGGCTTCCTGTCGGAGAACGCCCAGTTCGCGGAGATGGTGGAGGAGCACGGCTTCACCTTCATCGGCCCGACCGCGGAGCACATCCGCATCATGGGCGACAAGGTCACCGCGAAGAAGACGGTGATGGAGCAGGGGCTGCCCGTGGTCCCCGGTTCCGACGGCCCGGTGCCGACGCTGGAGGAGGCGGAGAAGATCGGCCGCGAGACCGGCTATCCGATCCTCATCAAGGCGGCGGCGGGCGGCGGCGGCAAGGGCATGAAGGTCGCCCGCAACCCCGACCAGCTCAAGGAAGCCTACCAGCTCGCCCGTGGCGAGGCGCGCGCCGCCTTCGGCAACGACGAGGTCTACATCGAGAAGTATCTCGGCCGGCCCCGGCACATCGAGATCCAGCTTCTCGGCGACGAGCACGGCAACTGCGTGCATTTCGGCGAGCGCGACTGCTCCGTGCAGCGCCGCCACCAGAAGGTCATCGAGGAGGCCCCGTCGCCGGCCCTGAACGCCGAGCAGCGCGCCTTCATCGGCGATCTGGCGGCCAGGACGGCGGCGGCCATCGGCTACCGCGGCGTCGGCACGATGGAGTTCCTGTTCGAGGACGGGCAGTTCTACTTCATTGAGATGAACACCCGCCTGCAGGTCGAGCACACGATCACCGAGATGATCACCGGCATCGATCTGGTGCGCGAGCAGATCCGCGTGGCGACCGGCGCCCCGCTCGGCTACGGCCAGGCGGACATCCGGTTCCAGGGCCATTCGATCGAGTGCCGCGTGAACGCGGAGCATCCGGAGACCTTCATCCCGTCGCCGGGGAAGATCGACGGCTACCACGCGCCGGGCGGCCTGGGCGTGCGCGTCGACTCGGCGCTCTACGACGGCTACCGCATTCCGCCGCACTACGACAGCCTGATCGCCAAGCTGGTCGTCCACGGCACCACCCGCAACGAGTGCCTGATGCGGCTGCGCCGGACGATCGAGGAGTATGTGATCGGCGGCGTCGACACCACGCTGCCCCTGCACCAGCGCATCATCGCGCAGCAGGCCTTCATCGATGGCAACTACGACATCCACTGGCTCGAACAGCTGATGGGCATGAAGAAGTAAGCGGTTGAACGGTTCAACAAAAAGAGCCCTTCCTCCCCATCGGGAGGAAGGGCTCTTTTTGTTTAAGGCAGATTCTAAACCCTCTCCTCTCCGGGGAGAGGGTGGCCCGAAGGGCCGGTGAGGGGGGTGCGCTTTTGCCGGAACCCATCGCAACGCGCAACCCCCTCACCCTATCCCTCTCCCCAGAGGGGAGAGGGGACATCGAAAGCGTTCATCCTGGATGGGATGTCACGGCGTCGCGGTCAGCAGGGCGTCGCGGCGGCAGCGGTCGACCACCTTGGCGCCGCAGGGCATGAAGGACAGGTCCTTGTTCAGGCACAGCCGCACCTCGGCCACATCGCGCTTGGAGCAGATCAGCGCCACCGACTCCGGTTCCAACCCCGGGTTGGCCTGAACGAACAGGCGCTCCACCTGGGCCGCCGGGATCGACAGGTCGGACTTCGGGGCCTGAAGCGCCTCGGGGATCTTCACCTTGGCGAAGGCCTTGCGGACCTGCGCGAAATAGTCGGTGACGGGCAGGCCGCTGCAGGTGCCGTGCTTCGTCCATTGGTGCACGATCAGCCCGACGCTGGGCATCACCGGCATGGTGGCGTCAACCACGGTGCGGGGGACCGTGCGGTCGCGGGTGCAGGTGGCCGGGTAGCCGCCGTTGCTGTATTGCGGCCACAGGCCGTGGACGATGAAGCCGAATTTGCGCTCCACCCCGCACTGGTCGGGATCGGCGTCGCCCTGATTCTTGGCGCAGTGGGTGGGGGACCAGGACAGGCTGAGCACATAGTAATCGAAGGTGCCGGGCTCCGCCTTGCGCTGCGCCCATGACGCGCCGGTCATCGAGAGGAACGCAACCACCGATATGGTGATGACTGACAGAACCGTCTTCATGTTGGAGCTCCTGCGGTGAACACCTCTTTCCGTTGCATACCATGGTGGGAGCCACCTGTCGCGCGGAAGTGGTGCGCTGAGATAACGTTGCGGGGGCGAGGGGGCAAACGGCTATAGTGTCCGCGATGATCGAACTGTCCGCATCGCTGCTTCTGCGCGCCTACGCCGCCGGCATTTTCCCGATGGCGGAGAACGCCGACTCCGAGGAGCTGTACTGGTTCGATCCGGAGCGGCGGGGCGTCCTGCCGCTGGAGGGCTTCCACGTCCCGCGCAAGCTGCGCAAGACGGTGCGGCGCGGCCCGTTCGCGCTGCGCTTCGACACGGCCTTCCGCGCGGTGATCGAAGCCTGCGCGGAGCCGACGCCGGACCGTCCGAAGACTTGGATCAACGGCGACATCCTGCGGCTCTACACCGAACTGCACGAGCGCGGCTGCGCCCACAGCGTGGAATGCTGGAGCGGCGGCCAACTCGTCGGCGGCCTCTACGGCGTCGCGCTGGGCGGCGCTTTCTTCGGGGAAAGCATGTTCAGCCGCGTCACCGACGCCAGCAAGGTGGCGCTGGTGCATCTGGTCGCCCGGCTGCGGGCGGCAGGTTACACGCTGCTGGACGCGCAATTCGTGACCGAGCATCTGAGCCAGTTCGGCGCCATGGAGATCCCGCGCGCCGAGTACCGCCGCCGGCTGGCGGCCGCCCTGGCTGTGCCGACGGACTTCGGCGGCGTCGACCAGGACGCGGCCATCACGGCGTTGTTCGGCCCGGAGGGCTGAGGGCGGGGCGCTGGGCCGGACTCAGTCGCCCTCGCAGGACAGGACCCAGACGTCGTAGATCGGGTGCTCCATCGCCGACAGGGCGGGGCTGGAGGCGAACATCCAGCCGCTGAACACCGGCTCCGCCTGCTCACCGGGCTTGCTTTCGATCACTTCGAGGAAGGCCGCAGTCTCCGGCGGCTCGATCGGCGGGTTCTCCTTGCAAGCGCGCAGGGTGATGCGCAGGCTGCCGAGCGCCTTGGTCTCGCCGACCGCGATGGTGAAGGTGGAGGTGCGGGCGGTGATCTTGTCGAGCCCCTGCAGCTTGGCGGCGGGGCGGCTGACCATCTCTTCCGGCACCGGAGCGGCGCTGGCCGGGCCGGTCAGGCCCAGGACCGGAAGGCAGAGCAGCGCGGCCGCCAGGGCCGCGCCGCGAACGCGTTTGCCACCGATCGGGCCGGCGAGGCTTCTCGGAGTCGTCGTCACTTGGATCGTCGTCACTGGGGATCGCTTCCGTGATGTCGAACGGCGTGGGCCGAAACCCGACAGCCTTCTAGCCCGGAAGCGTCTCCCCGTCTACTCCATGCCAGCTTTGTTGGGCCCGCTTTACTGGGTGATGCTGCCGCTGGGACGGGTGCCGCCATAGGGGGCGTTGGTGGTGGACGGACCGGCGGTGCCGTTCTTCTCCTCGACCTTCTGGGTGGCGGTGCCGCCCGCCGCACCCGCGGCGCCACCGACCACCGCGCCGACCGGCCCGCCGATCACGGCGCCCGCCGCAGCCCCGCCCAGCGCGCCGCTGGCGGCCTTCTCCTCGGTGTTGACGCCGCAGGCGGCGGCGAGCAGGGCGAGGCCGAGAACCAGGAAACGGGCTTTCATCGCTGATCTCCTTTGATGAGTGTGCCGTGTTGGGTCTGGGCAAGGAAACGGCAGCGTGGCCGCGGCTGTTCCGAAGGGGTTGGGAAAAAGTGGATGCGCCAAACGAAAAAAGGGGCCGCGAGGCCCCTTCGTTCGTCGTGTCATTGCGCGGCGTTTACAGCTTGGGCGGCTCGCCGCCCTCCTGGCCGGGCTTGCTCATGTTCTGCAGCGAGAAGATGACCTGGCCCAGGAGCTGCTCGATGCCGGGGGTGCTCTGCGTGTACTCGACGCGGCCCTCCGGCTTGAGCATGTCCTCTTCGCCACCCGGCTCCAGCGACAGGAACTTGCCGCCCAGCAGGCTCTCCGAGGCGATGACCGCCGCGGTGTCCTTGGGCAGCTTGATGTCCGGGTGGATCGACATGTGGACGACCGCCTGATAGCTCTTCGGGTCGAGCGTCAGTTCGGTGACCGACCCCACCTTCACGCCGCTGATCCGCACGTCCGCCCCGCTCTGCAGGCCGGAGATGCTGGTGAAGTTGGCGGTGAGGGCGTAGCCGTTCACCTTGCGCAAATCGGCGCTGGTGTAGGCAAAAGCCAGAAAAAAGCCGGCCACGGCGAGGACGACCCCGCCGAGCACGGTTTCAATCACATTGCGGCGCATGAGGGATTCCTAAAGGACCGCGCAGGCGTCTCAGCCCGGAGTCCAGGGTTCGTAATCGCCGGTGGCGCGCACGCGCTGCCCGCCCGCATACTGGTGCCCGGGCGGCCGGTAGGCCTGGAGCGAGCCGGACAGGTTCGGCAGATGCTCCTTCTGCCACGGCTTGTGGAAGGCGCTGTTGCCTTCCGGCAGCGGCTCCTTGGTGGTGTGGTGCAGCCAGGAATGCCATTCCGGCGGCACCTTGGAGGCATCCGGTTCCCCGGCATAGATCACCCAGCGGCGTTCCTTCACGCCGGCGATGGCGCTGGGGCAACGGTAATAGGTGTTGCCGAAGCGGTCGGTGCCGACCTTGTTGCCCCGGCGCCAGGTGACAAACCGGATGTGGATGTTCGCCATCCAGGTGATCAGGGAGATTTTCTCGCTCATCGTCGCTCGCGGTCGGTAAGCCATTCGGCCGGACGGGCTGGCCGGTTAAACGCGGGCGGCACTATGACACCCCCGGCCACGCTCGTCCACTGACTCCGCAACGTCTTTTCCCGCCTGACGGATTTGCCGTCAGGCGATGCGCCGGTCGGTCAGCAGCAGGCGCAGCGCGAAACCCAGGAACAGCACCCCCGCGACACCGTCCAGAACCGCCCGCACCCGTGCGCTTGACAGCGCGCGGCGCGCCGCACCGGCGCTGAGGGTCGCGACCCCCAGCAGGTAGAGGCCGCCGATGACGCCGAGGATCGAGCCCAGCAGGAAGATCTGCAGCGCGACGTGGCCGAGCGCCGGTGCGACGAATTGCGGCACGAAGGCGAGGTAAAACAGGATGACCTTCGGATTCAGCAGGTTGGTCAGCAGCGCCTGGAGGAAGACGCGGTGCGCCGGGGCCGACTCGGGCTTGACCGTCGCCTCCTCCGCGCCGCCGCGCCGGCCGAAGCCGGTCCGCAGGGCGCTCCACAGCGCCCGCCCGCCGATCCAGCCCAGATAGGCGCCGCCGGCGTAGCGCAGCACGTCGAACAGGGCCGGCGAGGCGGCGACCAGCGCCGAGATGCCGGCGGCGGCCAGCAGCGCGTGGATCAGGTTGCCCAACGTGATGCCGGCGGTGGCGACCACCCCGGCGTTGCGCCCGTCCATCACGCTGCGCGACAGAACCAGCAGCGAATCCGGTCCCGGCGCCAGCGTCAGGACCAACGCCGCGACGAGGTAGAGTTGAAGCAGATGCGGGTCGAGCGGCAGGGCCATGGGACTTTCTCCGTCAGTCGGGCCAGCGCCGGTGCAGCCAGAGCCATTCGGCGGGGCGCTCGCGAATCCATTGCTCCAACAGGCCGTTCAGGCGCTCCATCAAAATCCGCACATCAGCGTTGCGGTCACCGGTGTCGGGAGGCTCGACCGGCGGCAGGACGGTGATGCGGAAACGCGCGCCGTCCAGCCGTTCCGTCCGCGCCGGCACCAACGGAATGCCAAGCCGCAGGGCGAGCTGCGCCGCCGCCGGGGCGGTCATGGCGTCGCGCCCGAAGAAGGGGACGGGCATGCCGTCGTTCATCTTCTGGTCGATCAGCATGCCGACATGCCCGCCCTTGGTCAGGACCCGGATCAGCGCGCGCGCCCCCTCCGGCCCTTTCGGAATGTGCGTGCCGCCGGCGGCCCCCCGCAGTTCGGTCAGCAGCCGGCCGACATAGGGGTTGTTGGGCGCGCGGTAGACCACAGCCAGTTCCAATCCCATCTTGCGGGAGCAGACGGGCTTCACTTCCCAGTTGGCGAAATGGCCGGACACCAGGATGCCGGCCTTGCCGTCCTCGCGCAGGGCGTCGATGTGCTCGCCGCCGACCACTTCGGTCCGGCCGCCGGGGCCGTACGCGCCGATAGCGTCCAGATGCGGGTACTCGGCGATGACGCGGCCCAGATTGTCCCACATGCCGAGGATGATCGCGTCGATCTCCGCGGGGGATTTCTCGGGGAAGGCGCGCTCCAGGTTGCGGCGGGCGGTGCGGGTGCTGCGAAGGCGCGGGCCGACGGTCCGTCCGATCCAGCCGCCGAGCGCCGAGGCGCGGTCGAGCGGCAGGGCGCGGAACAGGCCGCAGAAGCCGTGGACGAGAACGGCCTCCAGCGGGTAGCCGACCCGGCGGGTCAGCCAGGACACCAGGGGGCCGCGCGGCTTAGCCATTGGGAACTCCAGTCGGAAGCCCGGTCAGAAGAGGGGCGAGCAAGCGGTCGAGGGCGGCGGGGTCCCGCCAGACGGCGCGCACCGGCACCGCCCGGACCAGGGCGCGCAGGGACTCCGGCAGGCGGACGGCGTCCTTCACGGTGGTGACCGGCAGGGCACCCAGCGCGTTGGCGCGGTCGATCAGGGCCATCACCTCCTCGGGGCGGTAGGGATGGTGGTCGGCGAAGGCGACACGCTCCACCACCCGGGCGCCCAGAGCTTCCAGCGTCGCGAAGAACTTTGCCGGACGCCCGATGCCGGCGAAGGCCAGGACCGTCCGTCCGGCCAGGGCACGGGCCTCCTCGACCGGCTCCAGCCGGGCGTGTAGGACCGGCAGGGCGCCGGCCACCCGGCGCTCCACCCCGGCGCGGTCGTCGCCCAGCACCACGACGGCCCCGGCGCGGGCCAGCCCGCGGGCCACCGGTTCGCGCAGGGGGCCGGCGGGGATGAGATGGCCGTTGCCGAAACCCACCGCCCCGTCCACCACGATCAGCGACAAATCCTTGGCGAGGCCGGGATTCTGGAAACCGTCGTCCATCACCAGGACGGAGGCGCCCGCGGCGATGGCCGCCCGTGCCCCGGCGGCGCGGTCGCGCGCCACCCAGCAGGGGCCATGTGCGGCCAGCAGCAGCGCCTCGTCGCCCACCGCGGCCGAATCGTGGATGCCGAGATCGACGGCCAGCGGGCCACGCTCGCGCCCGCCATGACCGCGCGTGAGGAAGGCGGGGGCGATGCCGCGGGCGCGCAGGGCTTCGGCCACGGCGATGCAAACCGGCGTCTTGCCGGCGCCGCCCGCCACCAGATTGCCGACGCAGAGGACCGGGGCTGCGGCCCGCTCCGGCTGACCCGCCGCCATGCGCAGCCGTCCGGCCAGCCCGAAGAGCGCGCCCAGCGGGGCGAGCGCCCAGCCGAGAGCCGCCCCGGCGGCTCCGCCGGACCCGTACCAGAAGCCGGGAGTCCTCATGCCGCGGGCCGGACGCGTCCGGCGCCGAGGACGGGAGCGAGCGCCGCGAGCGCGCGGTCGACGATCCGCCGGTTGCCCTCGGTCACCGTGGTCGCGCCGGCGACGACGCGGGTGCGGACGGCCTCGTCGCTCAGCAGGCGCTCGACCGCGTCGGGGAGGGACTCCGCCCCGGCCACCGGAAGGGCGCCGCCGGCGGCTTCGAGTTGGCGGGTGATCTCCGTGAAGTTCCACATGTGCGGGCCGTAGAGGACGGCGCTGCCGAGCAGGGCGGGTTCCACCGGGTTCTGGCCGCCGTGGGGCACGAAGGAACCGCCCATGCAGACCACCGGGGCCAGCCGGTAGAACAGCCCCATCTCCCCCATCGTGTCGGCGATGTGCACGGCGTCCGCGGCGGCGGGCAGGGCGCCTTCGCCGCGGCGCGAGACGGTCAGGCCGCGCCCGCGCAGCAGAGCCGCGATGTCGGCGCCGCGGTGGGCGTGACGCGGAATCACAAGGGTCAGCAGGCCAAGCAGGCGCGGGGCCAGCGCCTCATGCACCGCGGCGGCCAACTCGTCCTCGCCGGGGTGGGTGCTGGCGAGCAGCCAGACGGGGCGCCCGGCGCAGGCCGCGCGCAACGCCGCCAGAGCCGCGGGATCGGCGGGGGGCGGCTCGGCGGAGAATTTCAGGTTGCCGACGCTGACGACGCCCCGTGCGCCCAGCCGGCGCAGGCGGTCGGCGTCCCCCTCCGACTGGGCCAGCGTGATCTGGAAGGTCGAAAGCAACGGCGTGATCAGGCCCGACGCGCAGCGCCAGCGGTTGAAGGAGCGCTCCGACATGCGCGCGTTGACCAGCGCCGCCGGAATGCCGCGCGCCCGAACGGCGCCGAGCAGGTTGGGCCAGATCTCCGATTCCGTCCACAGCACCAGATCGGGGCGCCAATGGTCGAGGAAGCGGTCCACCGCCGTCGGCAGGTCCACCGGCACATACTGGTGAAAGGCGCGCTCCGGCAGGCGGCGGGCCATCAGCTCCGCCGAGGTGACCGTGCCGGTGGTCATCAGGACCGTCAGGTCCGGCGTTTCGTCGAGCAGGCGGTCGATGAGGACAAGGACCGAGTTGGCTTCGCCCACGCTGGCCGCGTGAATCCAGGCGAGCCGCCCAGGAGGGCGTGGACGCGCGGCCGTGCCGAACCGCTCCCCCCGGCGGGCGGAGTCCTCCTTGCCGGCGGCCAGACGCCGGTCGAGATACAGACGAACCGCCGGCCCGGCGAGGGTCGTCAGGCCGCGGTAGAGTGACTGAAGCATGCGGGTCGAAACGCCATCCGACAAAACCAGCGCGGCCAGATTTCCCGGCCACGGTCCCCACCACTTTAGCACGGGGGGCTGTGGCAGAGGTAAGGCTTTGCGCTGGCGCCCACCGGAAGGCTGATGGCCGGATGGGGGCTGTCGGCATACCAGGGTATGACGATTTTGCGACCCATTATGATAATTTTGAAGCAATCCGATGCTATCCTGACGGCGTAGAAACGTTGGCAACTTCAAGGAAGGCGGGCAATGCGCCAGCCTCCAACATTTCGGGATGATAATATCATGGCGGGCGTACAGGAACGTGACGGCCAGGAAAACCGGCTCCGGGCCTTCAACATCACCGAAGCGGACATCGCGCGTCTGCGCGCCAACCGGGATTTCGCGCAGCACCGTCTGCCTGCGCTGCTGGAGCAGTGGCACAGCGCCTTCGCGGCTTGGCCGGAAATCCGCGACGCCCTGACCCTGCCCGACGTCCACGCCGCGCGTGTCGCCCATTGGAGCCGCGTGGTCTCGGGCGATCTCGGGCCGGGCTTCCTGGAATCCGCCCATCGTCTGGCCAAAGCCTTCTACGACCACGGCGTGCCGGGCTATGCGGTCGCCATCTGCCATCACACCGTGTCCAACGGCATTGTGCGCGAACTGGGTCTCGACGCGGCGGACGGGCGCGGATCGCTGTTCGGATCGAGAAAGGCGACGGAGCGGGCAGCCCTGCGCGACACGCTGGGCCGCGTCGCCTGGCTCGACCTCGAGGTGCTGCTGGAGACCTACGCGGCGGCCGAGCAGGAGAGCAAGCGCGCCATCCTGAACCAGCTCGCCGACAGCATGGAAGGCAGCGTCCGCGGTATCGCCGACAACACGGTGGCCGCGTCGGACGAGATGAAGGGCAACGCCCAGCGCATGGCGCAGATCGCCGCCGCCACCAACCGCCAGTCGCTCGCTGTCGCCGCCGCCGCCGAGCAGGCGTCGGCCAACGTGCAGACGGTCGCCGCCGCGTCCGAACAGCTCACCAGTTCCATCGCCGAGATCAGCCGGCAGGTCGCCCAGTCGTCGCAGGTTGCCCGCGGCGCGGTGGCCGAGGCGGAGCGGACCAACGCCACGGTGAACGGGCTGGTCGACGCCGCGCAGAGGATCGGCGCGGTGCTTCAGCTCATCAACAGCATCGCCGGGCAGACCAATCTGCTGGCGCTGAACGCAACCATCGAGGCCGCCCGCGCCGGGGAGGCCGGCAAAGGCTTCGCGGTGGTCGCGCAGGAGGTCAAGAACCTCGCCAACCAGACGGCCAAGGCGACCGAGGACATCTCCATCCAGATCGCCAGCATCCAAGAGGTCGCGCGTGGCTCCGCCGAGGCGCTGAGCGGGATCGGCGCCACCATCGGCAGCATCAACGACATCGTCATCACCGTCTCCGCCGCGGTGGAGCAGCAGACCGCCGCCACCCAGGAGATCGTCCGCAACGTGCAGGAGGCCGCACGCGGAACCCGCAGCGTGACCGACACCATCGGGGCGGTGACCAGCGGCGCGTCGGAGACCGGCAGCTTGGCCGAGGAGGTGCTGGGGTCCGCCGGCAACCTGCACCGCGAATCCGACCGCCTGCGCGAGAGCGTGGACCTGTTCATGCAGCGCATCCGCGCCGCGTGATCGGAATGGGCGGGGACCGGCCGCGTGCCGGCCCCGCTCCATGTCGTCCTCAGGTGAATGGGCGCAGGTTCGCCAGGAACTGTTCGGCGGAGCGGCGCCAGGAGAAGTTCAGGGCATAGTTCCGGCACACTTCTGGCTGGATGGTCAGGGCGCGCTCGATCGCCCCCTTGAGATCCTCGTCCAGGCAGCCGACAGCGGAACCGTCAACCACGTCCAGCGGGCCGGGCACCGGGAAGGCGGCCACCGGCACGCCCGAGGCCAGCGCCTCCAGCAGCACCAGACCGAAGGTGTCGGTGCGCGACGGGAAGACGAAGACGTCCGCCGCAGCGTAATGCTGGGCCAATTCCTCGCCATGGCGGGCGCCGGCCCAATGGACGTCCGGGTATTTCTGCTGAAGCTCCGCGCGGGCCGGGCCGTCGCCGACCACCAGCTTGCTGCCCGGCAGGTCGAGCTTCAAGAACTCCTCCAGGTTCTTCTCCACCGCCACGCGCCCGACATAGAGGGCGATGGGGCGGGGCAGCGCCAGGAACTCCTTGGCGCGGGGGCGGAACAGGTCGGTGTCCACGCCGCGCGTCCAGCGCCGGATGTTGGTGAAGCCGCGGGCGGCGAGGTCGCTCTCGATGGATGGCGTCGCCACCATCACCGCCGAGGACGGCCTGTGGAAGCGGCGCACCACCGCGTAGCTGAGCGCCAGCGGCACCGGCGCCCGGTCGCGCACATACTCGGGAAAGCGGGTGTGGTAAGCGGTGGTGAAGGGCCGGCCGCGGTGCAGGCAATAGCGCCGGGCGGCGAAGCCCAGCGGCCCTTCGGTGGCGATGTGGATGCAATCGGGGCGCAGCGCGTCGATCATCGCGTTCAGCCGCCGCCCCGCGCCCAGCGCCAGCCGGATTTCCGGGTAGGTGGGCATGGGCACGGTGCGGAAGCGGTCGGGGCCGATCACCTCGACCCGGTGGCCCATGGCCTCCAACTCCGAGCGGACGGTGCCGATGGTGCGCACCACGCCGTTGACCTGGGGGAGCCAGGCGTCGGAGACGATCAGGATGTTCACGCCGCAACCGACTCCTTGGAGGCCTTCTCCTTCACAGTCTCCGGCTTCTCCTTGGCCGGGATGCGGGCGGGCAGCGTCGTTGCGACGCGCCGGCGGATGTCCGCCGCCCAATCGATGATCTCCAGCCGGCCGCAGGGATGCTCGACCAAGGCGGTGCAGGACTCGACCCAGTCGCCGTCGTTGCAATAGAGGATTCCTTCCATGTCGCGGATTTCCGCGGTGTGGATGTGGCCGCAGACGACCCCGTCCACCCTGCGGCGCCGGGCCTCGTCGCCGAGAGCGGTCTCGTAATTGCCGATGAACTCGACCGCCGTCTTCGTCTTGTGTTTCAGGAAGGCGGACAGGGACCAGTAGGGGAAGCCCAGCTTGCGGCGGACCCAGTTGAACAGCGTGTTGACCTGGAGCAGGAACACGTAGGCGTTGTCGCCGATGAAGGCCAGCCAGCGGGCGTACTTCACCACCACGTCGAAGCGGTCGCCATGGGTGACCAGAAGCTGCCTCCCGTCGGCGGTGACGTGGATCATCTCCTCGACCACCTGGACGCCGCCGAACTGCAGGCCGACGTAATCGCGGGCGGCCTCGTCGTGGTTGCCGGGAATGTAATAGACCTGCACACCCTTGCGCGCCCGGCGCAGGATCTTCTGCACCACGTCGTTGTGCGCCTGCGGCCAGTACCATGTCTTGCGCAGCCGCCAGCCGTCCACGATGTCGCCGACGAGATAGAGGTGGTCGGACTCGTTGTGCTTCAGGAAATCGAGAAGATACTCCGCCTTGCATCCCCGCGTGCCCAGATGGACGTCGGAGATCCAGATGCTGCGGTATCGCTTGACGTCGCGTGATGCGTTCATGCCCCGCTCCATCGCCGTTCCGGCAAGGTTTCGGTAAAACGTCTTCCCTATATCCGTGGGCCATTGTCTTGACAATGTTTTCAAGTGTTCGCATTTGTAGGAGCCTATAATTTCGATAAGACTTCTTGTTAGCGTAACAAAGGCGAAAAATGACTTCATCAAAACTGACACAGGATGGTCATATTGGAGGCTGGTGTGGCTGACGGGGGCGAATCGGTGCCTGAGGCGTCCGGGCCGGCCGCGGCGACCCGGCGTCGTCTTCTGGTCATCCACAACCCGGTGGCCGGCGCCCGCCGGGCGCGCCGTCTGGGTGCGGTGCTGGAACTGCTGGAGCAGCGCTACGGGGCCCCGGTGACGCTTCGGGCCACCGGCGGGCGCGGCGACGCGGAGGCGATGGCCCGCGCGGTGGCCCCTGGCGCCTTCGACGCGGTGGTCGCCGCGGGTGGCGACGGCACCATCAACGAAGTGGTCAACGGGCTGGGCGCGCGCGGACGCGGGGAAACGACAATACCCTTAGGCATCGTGCCGCTGGGCACCGCCAACGTGCTCGCCCATGAACTGGACCTGCCCCTGGATGCGGAGGGCGTGGCGCGGGTGCTGGCGGAAGGGCGCACGCTGCCCGTGCATCTGGGTGTGGCGAATGGACGCGCCTTCGCCATGATGGCCGGTGCCGGCCTGGACGCCCGCGTGGTCGAGCGGGTGGACATGCGGCTGAAGCGGCTGATCGGCAAGGGTGCCTACGCGATGGAAACGCTGGCCCGGATCGCCGCGGGCGGCGGCGGCCCCTACCGCGTGGCGGTGGACGATGCGGAGCCGGTGGAGGTCGCCTCCGTCATCGTCGCCAAGGGGCATTTCTACGGAGGGCGCTTCGTCTGCGCGCCCGACGCCCGGCTGACCGACCCGCGGCTGCACGTCTGCCTGTTCCCGCGGGCGGGGCGGGGGAACACCCTGCGCTATCTGTGGGGCGTCACCGCCGGTCGTCTGCCGCGCTTCCCCGACTACCGCATCCTGCCGGCCCGGCGGGTGGTCATCGATGGGCCGGTGGGGGAACCCGTGCAGGGCGACGGCGACGTGATCGCCCGTCTACCGGTGGAGATCGCGCTGGCCCCGTGGGTCCTGCCGGTGCTGGCGCGCTGAACAGCTTTTTAAGAGTCCGTTAAGGGATCTCTTGGGAAAATTACTTGGGAACATTCGATAATTACTTTGGTCTCTAAGGATTCAGGCCCCGCGGCCCAGGCGGGACCGCAAGGGGGAAGCCATGTCCACGTCGATCAACGCCCTGTTTTCGGCCACCACGGCCAGCACCACCGCGACCGCCACCAAATGGAAGCCCGCCGGGGGTGCCGCCGAGGCGGAGGGGACCTGGAAGGCGGCCTCTGACGCCGGGTCCTCCGCGGGCTCCGCGGCCTTGGCCGCCTTGAAGGGTGAGGACAGCGTGGAACTCAGCGGGCTGGCCAAGTCGCTGACCGGTGTGGCGGGGAAGGTCTTCGCGTCCATTGGCTCCAAGGGCCGCGCGATGCTGGAAGACTTCGTCAAGTCCGGCAAGATGACCGAGAAGGACGTGGCGCTTGGGCTGCGTCAGATGGCGACCAACGCCGTGAAGGACCGCTACGTGAAGGAGCGGCCCCAGGACGAGGAGGACAAGGCCTGGGCGGAGGAGGCCGAACTGGCTGAAAAAGCCTTCAAGACCAAGACGGAGCGCATGGGCAAGGCCATGTCGGCCCTGAACGAGGCGCGGACCGCCGCTTACGACGCCTTCGGAAAGGACGAGGACACCGAGGCGTTCCAGGCGGCGATGGCCCCGGCCAATGCCCTCTTCCGCGCGGAGGCGGCGGACATCCAGCGCGAGGCGGTCGAAACCGCCGGTGGCGATCCGAACAAGATCATGGGGAAGGCCTTCGCGTATTCCCTGCAGAAGGGAGAGGAGGCGTTCGAAAAACTGGATTTCGGCGCGGAAGCGGAAGGCGGCGAGGGTGGGCTGCTGTCACCGGACAATGAGAAGGGAAAGGCCGCCGCCAAGCTAATGCATGACCTGGGCTTTGAGGGGAAGCTCTGGGCGAATGGTCTCGCGCAGTACGCCGCGGACGTGGACATTCCCGGCATCGGGCGCGGTGAGGTCGACAAGAGCCGCCCAGGGGGCAAAGACCTCGAGCCCTCCGCCAAGGAGGAGGCGGAGGCCGCCGGCCTGCCGCCGCCGCCCACCACGGTGCTGACCACCAGCCAGACCCCGGGGCTCCAGGGCTTTGCGAAGGTCGTGCAGGACGCCCGCGACTCGCTGGATGCCACCTACACGGCCATGGCGAAGGAAGGCAAGGGGGTGAACTACTCCGACCCCACCGGAAAGGACGTGGAGCGGCTGTTCGGCGGCTTCGACCGGCGCAGCCTCCACGCCATCGCCAGCAACAAGGACGGAACCTTCTCCAAGAACGAGCAGCAGGCGGCACAGTCCGTCATGGCCCGCCAGCAGAAGCAGGCGATGGACGCCGCCGACCCCCTCGGCACCGACAAGGCCGCCGCCTACCGCGCCGGGGTGAAGTTCCTTGACGAGGCCAGTCAGGAGGAAAAGGAGTCGGTCAACTGGTCGGTGCAGCGGGCGGCACTCCAGTACAGCTACGAGAAAACGACGAAGGAAACCGGTGCGCCGATGGAGCGGCTGGGCAACGGCAGTGCGCTCGCCTCGGTGCTGAAGGACGCGCTGGAGGCCCAGGACGCGCAGACCGCCGACGTGATGAAGAGCATCGGTGGAAAGACGATGGGAGGGGAGGGCACGGGATACGTGTCCGACCTGAAGAGCCTGTCGCTGTTCCGGGATTTCCTGCCCAACCTGTCGGTTCGCGGCGCCGGCGGACCGATGAGCGTGACGGTCTGATATCCTGCCCTTGCCACAGGCCAGCGGCGGAGCTTGAGGCTAATCCGATGGGGGTAGGGCCGCGGGGTGCGCTGGCGGCTCACCTTCGGCAGGCAGGGGAATGCGGATCATGAGTAAGGATCGGATGCGGCGCCGGAGTGGGCGTGTCGCGCTGGCGCTTCTGGCGGTGCTGTCCATGGCCAGTCCGGCCACCGGCCCAGCGCTGGCGGACAAGCCCGACTGGGCCGGTGGTCCCGGCGGAGGGCATGGCAAGCCGCAGGGAGGGCCGTCTTACGAAACCCGGGGGCACGACTCCAAAGGGCGCGCCTCAGGAGGGTCGGTGTCCCGCGGCGAGGTGACGATCATCCGGGACTATTTCGTCGCCCATCCGGTCGGGGTGACGGCCCTGCCGCCGGGGATCGCGAAGAAGCTGGCGCGCGGCCAGCCGCTGCCGCCGGGCATCGCCAAAAAGGTGGCGCCCGTCGATCTGCGCCAGCGGGTGCCGGTGTGCATGAACGGCTGGGAGTGCATCCTGGCCGGCGCGGACATGCTGATCCTGGACGCGGTCCACGGCACCATCGCCGACATCGTCCGCGGCGTGGTTCGTTAACAGGGGGTCCGCTGACAGGAAGAGGAGGCGCCTTGCGGCGCCTCCCGTTGCGATCACAGGCCGGCGATGGTCAGCCCGTCGATGCGGATGGTCGGGGCGTCCATGCCGAAGCGCAGTTCCAGGTCGCTGGCGGGCTCCAGGTTCAGGAACATCTCCTTCAGATTGCCGGCGATGGTCAGTTCGGTGACCGGATAGGCGATCTGGCCGTTCTCGATCCAATAGCCGGCCGCACCCCGGCTGTAGTCGCCGGTCACCCCGTTGACGCCGGTGCCCATCAGCTCCGTCACGTAGAAGCCGTTGGGGATCTCGGCCAGCAGCTCGTCGCGGCTCTTGGTTCCAGGGGCCATGTAGACGTTGGCCGGGGCCGGACCCGGCGGGCCGGAGGTGCCGCGCGCCGCGTGGCCGGTGGTCGACAGGCCGAGCTGGCGGGCCGAGCGCAGGTCGAGCAGCCACGTTGTCAGGTGTCCGTCCTCGATCAGGTTGCGGCGGGTGGTGGCGATGCCCTCCGCGTCGAAGGGGCGGGAGCGCAGGCCGCGCTTCACATGCGGGTCGTCCACGATGGTGATGCCGGCGGCGAAGATCCGCTGCCCCATCTTGTCCTTGAGGAAGCTGGTGCCCCGCGCGATGCTCGGCCCGCTGATCGAGCCGGTCAGGTGGCCAAGCAGTCCGCGGGAAACGCGCGGATCGAACACCACCGGCACCTTGCAGCTCTTGACCCGGCGCGGGTTCAGACGGCGGATGGCGCGTTCGCCGGCCTCGCGCCCGATCGACGCCGGGTCGCGCAGGTCGGAGCCGTAGACCTTGCTGTCATAGTCGTAGTCGCGTTCCATCCCCGTGCCCGTCCCGGCGAGCACCGAGGCGGAGAGCGACTGCCGCGACACCCCGTAACTGCCGGTGAAGCCGTTGGACGCGGCAATGGCGATGGTGGAGCGGCTCCACCCCGCATCGGCGCCTTCGGAGTTGGTGACGCCCTCGACCGCCAGCGCGGCCTCCTCGGCGATGCGGGCGCGTTCGATCAAAAGCTCCGCCGAGGGCTCCGACGGGTCGCACACGTCGAGGTCGGGGAGGGTGGTGTAGATCTGCTCCGGGTCGGCGAGGCCGCAGAAGGGGTCCTCCGGCACCACGCGGGCCATGGCGACGGCGCGCTCCACCAGCTCGTCCAGCGCCTTGGCGCTGCGGTCGGTGGAGGAGACGATGGCCTGCCGCTTGCCGATGAAGACGCGCAGTCCCAGATCGCCCGACTCGGACCGCTCCAGCTTCTCCGTCTTGCCGAAACGCTGGCTCAGCGACAGGGAGGCGCTGTCGAACAGCACGGCGTCGGCGGAGTCGGCCCCGGCGCCCTTCGCCTTGCGGATCAGATCGTCCAGCAGGGCCAGCACGTCAGGTTGCGAGGTGGTCGAAACGGGCATTACGGTCTCCGCTAGGTCTCCGGCTTGTCTAGCAAATGGGAGCCCGGAGAAGAAGAGGAAGGGGCATATCGCCTCAGGTCCGGTCCGCTCGCCGCACAAATGCGGCGGCGCGCGGGGGCTGGTGCCCGCCCGCGCGCCGCTCGTCATGCTCGCTTCAGGGTCAGGCCAGCCGGCTCTGAAGGGTGTTGCGGCCGGCGGTCGGCAGCTTCAGGGCGAAGGCGCCGTCGCCCAGCAGGGCCTGCACGCCGAGCAGCACCGTCCAGAACACCGGGAACTCCCAGCCGCCGCCCTGGGCCGAGAAGACCCAGCCGTTGCCGGTGTGCTGGAGCGTCGCGCCGATCATGATCGGCAGCAGGGCCAGCGAAATCCAGCGGGTGAAGACACCGGCCACCAGCAGCAGGCCGCCGCCGATCTCGCCGAGGATCACCAGATAGGCGAAGAGGCCGGGGTAGCCGAGGCTCTCGAAGTAACCGACCGTGCCCGCGATGCCGAAGGTAAAGACCTTCAGGATCAGGCCATGGGCGATGAACAGAAGGCCCAGGCTGACGCGCAGCAGGAAGGCGGCGTAGGGGGCGGTGCGGTTGTCGATGGCGGCGGTGTTGGGGTTCATGGCGTGGTCTCCTTGTCTCAGCGTGTGCCCCGCGTCGGGGCCGTTGTCGTCTGAGGCCAAGAATAGCGATGCCCGAAGTTGGGATAATCCGCTTAATCATACACTGATTGTTGCGTTATCGAGAACAAAAGTTCACACCCGGAAGGCGTTGGCCGGATCGTAGCGGGAGGGCAGGGTGAACAGGTCGGCGGTGGTCCCGGCGTCGTGAAGGCGGGCCTTGGACGGGCTGTCATAGACCACCAGAAGGGCGGGCGGGGCGCCGTCGCGGCGGACGCAGGCGATGCCCTCCGCGTGGTCGTCGCCCTTGCCGTACGGGAGGTTCAGCAGAGGAACCAGCCGGTCGCGCGGGATGACGGTTTCGTGGGTGACGGACAGGGCGTCGGTCCAGCGCCACACGGCGACGGGACCGTCGAGATCCATGGTCGGCCCGGCCAGGATCACCAGATCCTCACCGTCGAAGGTCAGTTCGCGGATGCCTAGCCCGTCCAGATCGACGAAATGCTTGCGGTACTTCTCGCCGTTCGGCCCGAGTGGGCGCAGCCGCAGGCGTTCCTCGACGTCCGGATGGTCCTCCACCGCCAGTTCCAGGATGCAGGCCCAGCCGCGCAGCACTGGACCGCGCAGCCCCAGCCAGACCCGGTCGCCATGGGCGGCCAGCCCCTCCACGTCGAAGCCGTTCTCCTTGGCGGGAACCGCGACGAAGCGGGCCAGATGCTCGTCCTCCGCCAGCGCCTTGGTCAGCGCGTTGCCGCCCTTGCGGAACTTCAGGCAACCGGCCGTCCGCTTCCCGTCGCGGCGGACCGGGGTGAAGCGCCCGTCCGCCTCGGTGACCAGGGGGATGCGGCCGAGCAGGAAGCGGTTGGGGTCGCAACGCACCTCGGTCAGCCGCTCCAGCGCCGTCTCGGCGCTGTTCTCCTCGCGCTCCGGCTTCTTGCGGGCCAGCGCGTGGGAGCCGGTGACCCACAGCCAGCCGTCGGCGATGGCCATGCCCTCGATGTCCGCCTCGTCCTTGCCCGGTTCGGTCTCCGGCAGGGCAAGGAAGTCCGCCAAGGAAAAGACGGCGTCCTGTCGGTAGACGGTGCCGCCTTCCTCGGCCGCCAAATGGACGACCTGAGCGCCCTCGTCCGACGCCACGAACAGGTTGCTTCCCGCCCGTTCGGCCACCGACAGGTCCCCGGCGGTTTCGCCGCCGTCGCTGAAGATCAGGCGGACGGTGGCAATGGGGCTGGCGAGGGGATGGGCGGCGTCGCTGGGCATGGCGGGACTCCTTGGAAAAGGCGGGACGTCCCTTAACGCCTCACTTCCAGATCGGGGTCCCGCTGCCCGGAAGACCGTAGGACGCCCATTTGCGCGACACCTCGTCGACCACGCCCTGGTCCATGCGGATCTTCTGGCCCCACTCGCGCTTGGTCTCCGGCGGCCACTTGTTGGTGGCGTCCAGCCCGACCTTGCCGCCCAGGCCCGACTCGGGGCTGGCGAAGTCCAGATAGTCGATGGGGGTGCCCTCGATCACGGTGATGTCGCGGGCCGGGTCCATGCGGGTGCTCATCGCCCACATCACGTCCTTCCAGTTCCGCGCGTCGATGTCGTCGTCCACGACGATCACCCATTTCGTGTACATGAACTGGCGCAGGAAGGACCAGACGCCCATCATCACCCGCTTGGCGTGGCCGGGATAGGCCTTCTTCATGCTGACCACGGCGATCCGGTAGGAGCAGCCTTCCGGCGGCAGCCAGAAATCCACGATCTCCGGAAATTGCTGGGTCAGCAGGGGGATGAAGACCTCGTTCAGCGCCTCGCCCAGCACCGACGGCTCGTCGGGTGGGCGGCCGGTGAAGGTGGACAGGTAGATCGGGTTGCGCCGCATGGTCATCGCCGTGACGGTGAAGACCGGGAAGGGCTCGACCGAGTTGTAATAGCCGGTGTGGTCGCCGTAGGGCCCCTCGTCGGCGTATTCGTCCAGGCTGACATGGCCTTCCAGGATGATCTCGGCCTGGGCGGGCACCTTCAGCGGCACGGTCTTGCAGTCCACCAGCTCGACCTTCTTGCCGCGCAGCAGCCCGGCGAACTGGTATTCCGACAGCGTGTCCGGCACCGGCGTGACGGCGGCCAGGATGGTGCCGGGATCGGCGCCGAGGACCACCGCGCAGGGCAGCGGCTCGCGCTTGCCGCCCAATTTGTTCTGGTGGGCGGCCCAGCGGTGATGGTGCTGCGCGCCGCCGCGGTGCTTCAGCCAGCGCATGATCGTCTTGTTCTTCCCCAGCACCTGCATCCGGTAGATGCCGAGGTTGAAGTCGTCCTCGCGCTTGGCCGTTGGCCCCTTGGTGACGACCAGCGGCCAAGTGATCAGCGGCGCCGGCTCGCCCGGCCAGCAGCTCTGCACCGGCAGGCGGCCGAGGTCGATCTGGTCGCCGGTCAGCACCACCTCCTGGCAGGGGGCGGAGCCGACGGTCTTCGGCTTCATCGACAGCACGGTCTTGGCGAGCGGGATCAGCTCCATCGCCTCGCGGAAGCCGCCCGGCGGCTCCGGCTGCTTCAGGAAGGCCAGCGTCTCGCCGACGCCGCGCAACTCATGCGGCTCACGGTCCATGCCCCAGGCGACGCGCTCCACCGTGCCGAACAGGTTGACCAGCACCGGCATCTCCGAGCGGGTGCCGTCGGCCTTGATGACGTTCTCGAACAGCACCGCCGGGCCGCCTTCGGCGAGCAGGCGGGTTTGGATCTCGGTCATCTCCAGCGCCGTGGACACCGGCTCCCGGACCACCACCAGCCGCCCGGCCTTCTCCAGCCGGTCGATGAAGTCGCGCAACGAGGTGTAGGGCATGGTCGAGGGTCCGTTCGGATGCGATGGGGGCGGATCAAGGGGTAGGGGCGCTTAGCATCGGCCTGGAGAGCGCCGCGTCAAGGGGTGATGAGGTGCCGCCTCACGCGGGTTCCTTCACGCTGCGCAGGGCGCGGCGGACGATGCGGCGGGTGGCGTCCGGGGCGGGACTGTCCGTCTCCCAGCGGGCGCAGAGGGACTGTACCCAGCCGGGCTGGCTCTTCGCCGCGTCGTTCAGCCAGTTGGCGACCGAGTCCTGGACGTAACGCGCGCCGTCCGCCCGCAGCGGGTCGAGGACCGGCAGGCCGCGCGCCGGGTCGGTCTTCAGCGCGCCGATGTGGCCGCACCAGACGCCGCGGGGCCGGGTGGCCTCGCTGGCGAAGCGGCGCAGCCGCTCCGACGGCTCGGCGGTCCACGGCGTGAGGAGAGCCAGCGCCTCGTCGATGGCGGCGGCGATGTGCGGGCGCAGCGCCAGCCACGCCCATTCGCGCACGCCGAAATGCGGGTCGTCGGCGAGCGGGCGAACGCGCTCCAGCCGCTCCGCCAAAGTCAGGCCGTGGGCCGCCGCCAGCGCGTAGCAGGCCCAGCCGCGCACCGTGTCGGATGGGTGGGCAGCCAGCCGTTCCACGGCACCCAGGCCCAGGCGCTCGACGGCCGCGCTTCCCGCCGCCGCCATGCGCCGGGTCACGCCCTCCTTCGGGTCGAAGGAAACAGCACCCGCGGCTTCCGGAACGGCGGCGGCGAGCAGGATGGTGAAATCGATGGCGAGCGATTCGGCCAGCGTGGCGGTCTCGCGCCGGCCCGCGTTCAGGTCGGCCAGCACCTCCGGCGGGATGTCGGCCATCCGGGTGGCGCCCTTGCGCGGGGCGGTCGTGGTCATGCTCAGGCCTCCGGCAGCAGGCGCCAGATCACCGTTTCGCGCATCTCGCGGTCCTCCAGTTCCAGGGAGGTCGGGACGCTGTACTGCGCGACCCGCTCGATTCCGCTGAGCGGGACATAGGCGCGGCCCGGATCGCCCAGCAGGACCAGCGTGCCGGTTGCGGCGATTCCGCGCAGCCAAGCGGTCACCCGGTCGGCCATCGGCTTCTCGTAGCAGACGTCGCCCGCCAGAACGACGTCGATGCCGGGCAGGGGGCGGTCCACCAGATCGGCGCTGACCGCCTTCACATCGACTCCGTTGGACTCGGCGTTCAGGGCGATGGCGGCCAGGGCGAAGCGGTCGATGTCGCAGGACTGCACGCGCGCCGCCCCGGCCATCATCGCGGCGATGCCGACCAGCCCGGTGCCGGCGGCGAAATCCAGCACCGACTTGCCCGCCACCAGCTCCGGCCGGTCGAGCACGAGCCGCGCCACCGCCTGACCCCCCGGCCAAGCAAAGGCCCAATAGGGCGGCGGTACATTGGACTCTTTCAAAGAATCCTCGGTAGCTTCCCACAGCGGTGTGATTTCCGTCGCCAGATGCAGCGCGATCTCGGGCAGCAAAGGAGTCCGTGTTACGACCGTGTTGGAACGGATGAAGTCGATTTGAGAAAAGTTGTTCATAACTGGACTCCCGGCTGGGGCTGCGCGGGCGTGGATGATCTATCCACAACCGGTTTTGGTTACATAATTCAAACGGAGTAGACACACCTGCTGTCCCGTGTTACCCGTTCGAAAGGAGAAAAACAAAGGTCATGGGGTTGATATGCGGTCGAAAGGGATTGCACTCTGCGCATCGTTCGCGGCGTTCATCGCTCTCAGCCCGTTTGTCATATCCAAAGCCCAGGCCCAGGACGGGGATTGCGTCCGCACGGTGCGCTCCATATCGGATTTCGACATCCGGGGCGACGCCTGGACGTGGTGGAACACCGCCGCCAATCAACAATATGAGCGCGACCAGCGTCCGACCCTAGGCTCCGTCCTCGTCTTCAAGCGGTCGCAGCGGCTGGGCCGCGGCCACGTTTCCCTGGTCAGCCACATTGTCGACCGCCGCACCATCGAGGTCGATCACTCCTGGCTCGACGGCCGCGGTCTGCGCCGCAACATGCGTGTGGTCGACGTGTCGCCGCGCAACGATTGGTCCGCCGTCCGCGTCTGGCACGAGCCGTCGGACCAGCTCGGCCTGCGCGTCTACACCACCTATGGCTTCATCCTGCCGGAGGGCGAGGAGGCGGAGATCCGTCAGGCCGACGCCCGGGGTGCCGGCATCGGCAGCACCTTCGCCGTGGCTCCGCAGGGCCGCGCCACGCCCAAGCCCGCCGCCGGGCCGCGCCTGATGGAGGCCTCGCTGAAGGGGCAGGCCGTTGCCGTTCCGGGCCGCAAGCCGCAGGTGTTGACCGCGTCCCTCACCCTCTCCGGCAAGGGCGCCGCCGCGAAGACGGTTCCGCCGCTCCAGACCGCTGCCGTGCTGCCGGCCCGCAAGCCGACCCTGCCGGCTTCCCGGAAGAGTGTCGAGATGGTGGCCTCTACCGAGGGCGTCCGTGCGGTCCTGCCGCCGCGCAAGCCGGGCTCCGCCGACAGCACCGTCGCCGAGCTGACGCGCTAAGCTCCCTCCAAGTCCCCGGCCGCCTAGATCTTTCCGGCCAGGAAGGCCGCCAGCACCAGCCAGCCGAACCAGCGGTTCGACTTGAACTTCTTCAGGCAATCCGTCTGATCGTCGGGGTTCCAGGTCGCCACCTGCCAGGACAGCTGCAGCGCGGCCAGCGAGAGCAGCGGCAGGAACAGCCCGCCCAGCCCGGCCAGACGCCCGGCGATGCCGATCCCCACGAAAGTCAGCGTGTAGAAGCCGTAGATCCAGATCTTGCTCTGGTCGCCCAGCCGCAGGGCGGTGGACTTCACGCCGATTCGTGCGTCGTCCTCCTTGTCCTGGTGGGCGTAGATGGTGTCGTAGCCCAGCGTCCAGACGATCCCCGCGGCGTACAGCGCCAGCGCCGGCCACTCGAACTCGCCTCGCACCGCAGTCCAGCCCATCAGGGCGCCCCAGTTGAAGGTCAGCCCCAGGAAGGCCTGCGGCCACCAAGTGATGCGCTTCATCAGCGGGTAGGTGAAGACCAGGACCAGCGACAGCACTCCCAGCCCGATGGTCAGCGGGTTGAACTGCACCAGCACCGCCAGCCCGATCAGGAGCTGGACGGCGAGGAAGGCCAGCGCCTGTTTCACCGACACCTGCCCGGAGGGAATAGGGCGGGTCCGCGTGCGCTCCACCATGGCGTCGAAGTCGCGGTCGAGGATGTCGTTGACCGTGCAGCCGGCCCCGCGCATCACCACCGCGCCGACCGCGAACAGGCCCATCAGCCAGAGGTCGGGCAGCGGCCCCGACCCGGCCAGCGCGATGCTCCACCAGCCGGGAAACAGCAGCAGCCACGTGCCGATGGGCCGGTCCAGCCGGGCCAGCCGCAGATAGGGACGGACCGCCGCCGGGGCGAAGCGGTCGATCCAATCGCCGCGCCGGATGTCGGTGAATGCGCCGGGAGCGGGGGAGGCAGGGCTGGTCATGGCGGACTCGGGAAGAGAAGTGGAAGAAGCCGGGGGCAAGGTAGCGGCGGGGGTGGGTCCCCGCAAGGCTGGGCCGTTTCCGCCCCGGAGCGTTATCGCTATAGTCGGCGCCGCACACCGGAGACCTTTGCGCCATGTCAGACCAACCGAAGACCCGCCTCTATGTGGACAGCCCCCTCGGCGAGGGGCAGGCGGTGGGGCTCGACCACGAGCGGGCGCATTTCCTGCGCCATGTCCTGCGGCTCGACAAGGGCGATGTCGTGGCCGTCTTCAACGGGCAGGACGGCGAATGGCTGGCCGCCATCGACGGCTTCGGCAAGGGCTGGTGCTCGCTCACCGTGACGGTGCAGCGGCGTCCTCAGGCGGCCGGGCCCGACCTCTGGCTGCTGTTCGCCCCGATCAAGCGCGGGCGCATTGATTTCGTCGCGGAGAAGGCCAGCGAGCTGGGCGTGTCGCGGCTCTGGCCGGTCTTCACCCGCCGCACCGACCCCAACCGCGTCAACACCGACCGGCTGCGCGCCAACGCCATCGAGGCCGCCGAGCAGTCGGAGCGGCTGACCGTGCCGGAGATGGCCGACCCGCTGCCGCTGGACAAGGCGCTGGCCGGCTGGCCGGCCGAACGTACGCTGTACCTGTGCGCCGAAGCCGGGAACGTACGCCCCATCGCGGAGGCCGTCCGCGGCCGTCCGCGCGGCCCCGCCGCCTTCCTGATCGGGCCGGAGGGCGGCTTTGCGCAGTCCGAACTTGACGAAATTTGCAAACTCCCCTTTGTTGTTCCCGTCGGCCTGGGGCCCCGCATTCTCCGGGCCGACACGGCGGTGGTCGCGGCGCTCGCCTGCTGGCAGGCCCTTGCGGGGGACTGGACGGCGGACGGGGGCGACACCCGACCGCCCTTCCGCGCGCCGGCCGACCCCACCGTCGGGGAGTAAGGGCCGCTCGACGCGCCGCTGTTCCGAGGCGGGCCGTTTGACTCGTTGGCCAATTCAGACTTTTTGAAAGCGGGAGCTTCCATGTCCGCACCTCCGCAGACGCGTGGTGAACCGATCACCGACCGCCGCCAACTGGCGGCCTATCTGGAATCCGGCAACAAACCGGCGGACCAGTGGCGCATCGGGACCGAACACGAGAAATTCGCCTACCGCGTCTCCGACCATCGGCCGCTGCCCTACGAGGGGCCGGACGGGATCGGTGAACTGCTGACCCGCCTGCAGCGCTTCGGCTGGGACCCGGTGGAGGAAAAGGGCAACCTGATCGCCCTGACCCAGGGCATGGCGAACATCACGCTGGAGCCGGGCGGGCAGGTGGAACTGTCCGGCGCCCCGCTGGAGACCCTGCACCAGACCTGCGCCGAGGTGCACCGCCACCTCGATCAGGTGAAGGAGATCGGGGGCGAACTGGGCATCGCCATGATGGGCCTCGGCTTCCAGCCGAAGTGGCGTCGCGACGAGATCCCCTGGATGCCCAAGGGCCGCTACAAGATCATGGGCGATTACATGCCCAAGCGCGGCAATCTCGGCCTGGACATGATGATGCGCACCTGCACCGTGCAGGTGAACCTGGATTTCGCGTCGGAAGCCGACATGGTGAAGAAGTTCCGGGTCAGCCTGGCGCTTCAGCCCATCGCCACGGCGCTGTTCGCCAACTCGCCCTTCACCGAGGGCAAGCCGAACGGCTTCCAGAGCTTCCGCAGCCACATCTGGACCGACACCGACCCTGACCGCACCGGCGACCTGCCCTTCGTGTTCGAGGACGGCTTCGGGTTCGAGCGGTACGTGGACTACCTGCTCGACGTGCCGATGTACTTCGTCTACCGCGACGGCGCGTACATCGACGCCTCCGGCCAGTCCTTCCGCGACTTCATGCAGGGCCGCCTGCCGGCGTTGCCGGGCGAGGTCCCGCTGATCACAGACTGGGCCGACCACATGACCACCTCCTTCCCCGAGGTGCGTCTGAAGAAGTATCTGGAGATGCGCGGCGCCGACGGCGGCCCGTGGCGCCGCCTGTGCGCCCTGCCGGCCCTGTGGGTCGGGCTTCTCTACGACACTCAGGCGCTCGACGCCGCCTGGGACCTCGTGAAGGGCTGGACGACGGAGGAGCGCGCCCATCTGCGCGCCGAGGTGCCGCGCCACGCCCTTCGCACCCCCTTCCGCGGCCGCACGGTGCGGGAGGTCGCGCTTGAGGTTCTGGAGATCGCCCGCGGCGGTCTGGCCCGCCGCGCCCGCAACGACAACTGGGGCGACGACGAGGCGCATTTCCTGAACACGCTGCTCGACATCGCCGAATCCGGCCAGACCCCGGCCGACGAGCTTCTGGCGAGGTTCAACGGCCCCTGGGGTGGCAGCGTGGACCCGGTGTTCAAGGAATACGCGTACTGAGACCCTAAAGAAAAAGCCCTCTTCCGGCATCCCGGAAGAGGGCTTTTTCTATTGAAAGGCCGATTTACTTTTTCCAGGCGATCAGCCGCCGGGCCGCCTCGGCGATGGTTTCCTCCGAGCCGGCGAAGCTGAAGCGCACGAAGCGGAGGCCGCGGGCCGGGTCGAAGTCGACGCCGGGGGTGCAGGCGATGCCCGTCTCCGCCAGGATGCGCTTGCAGAAGGCCTCGCTGTCGTCGGTCATCTCCGTCACGTCGGCGTAGATGTAGAAGGCGCCGTCCGCCGGAGCCAGCTTGTCGAAGCCGGCCTTCGGCAGTTCCCTCAGCAGAAGCTCGCGGTTGCGGGCGTAGCGGGCGACGTGGCCGTCCAGTTCCTCGGTGCAGGCGAAGGCGGCGACCGCGGCGGCCTGCGACAGGCTGGGGGCGGAGATGAACAGGTTCTGGGCGAGGCATTCGACCGAGCGGATCAGGTCGTCCGGAACGATCATCCAGCCAAGCCGCCAGCCGGTCATCGAGAAGTATTTGGAGAAGCTGTTCACCACCAGCGCGCTTTCGCTGACCTCGGCGGCGGTCACGGCCTCCGGTCCATAGGTCAGGCCGTGGTAGATCTCGTCGGAGACGAGGCGCACGCCCTTGGCGTCGCACCAGTTCGCGAGCGCGGTCAGCTCCTCCCGGCTCAGCATCGTGCCGGTCGGGTTGGCCGGGCTGGCGACGATCAGGCCCTGGATGGGCGGATCGAGCCGCTCCAGCAGGTCGATGGTCGGCTGGAAGCGGTGCTCCGGACCGGTCGGCAGCTCCACCGGCTCGACCCCGATGGCGGTCAGCGTGTGGCGGTAGGCCGGGTAGCTGGGCGAGGCCATGGCCACCCGGTCACCCGGATCGAAGGCCGCCAGGAAACCGAGCTGGAAGGCCCCGGACGAGCCGGTGGTGACCACCACGCGCCGCTCCGGCACGTCGATCCCGTAACGGTCGCGGTACCAGCCGGCGATGGCCGCCCGCAGCGCCGGGATGCCCAGCGCCCCGGTGTAGCCCAGCACGTCGGCGTCGAGCATGCGGTGGGCGGCCTCCAGCACGCCCTTCGGCGCGCCGGTCGAGGGCTGCCCAACCTCCATGTGCAGGACCTCCAGGCCGGCGGCTTCGCGCTCGGCGGCGGCGCGCATCACTTCCATGACGAAGAAGGGCGGGATGGCGCCCCGTTTGGAGACTTTGGGTGCTTTGCTCATGATTCCAGACTTCTGAACATCAACGCTCGGTTTCGACCAGTATGCCCAGGGCGTGGGCGCGCGGGTCGGCGGCGACCTGGCATTCCTTCCAGCCGCTCTCCATCGAGGTCTGGCAGGTGACGAAGGTGGCCCGGCCCGGCCCGGACGCGGCGCGGCTGACCCGGATGGCGGCGCCCGGCTCCTTGTCCAGCGCGGCGGGCAGGGCGGCGGTCAGCAGGGCGGCGGGAGCGGCGGCGGGGCCGTCGTTGCCGGCGGCGCTGGCCGCCCCGGCGAACTGGGTGCGACCGACGATGGCGTTGGTCAGCAGGGCGGGTGCCCCGAAACCGGCGCCATCCACCCCGCGGGCGGCCAGCAGGCCGGTGCCCGGCACCATGCGGCCGCTACCGAAGGGCGCCCCCATGGTGAAGGAGCAGGCGACCCCGTTCTCCTCATGGTCGATCACGACGAGGCCGGCGCCGGGCGCGGAGGCGCCGTTGCCGGTGGCGCCCAGCGTCTGGGCCACGCGGGCGGCACGCTGATCGGGCGGCAGGTCGGCAGCGGCGTTCCAGGCGGCGGTCAGGGCGGCGCCGTTGTTGGTCTCGGGAAGCTGGGCGAAATGCATCGAGACGATGCCCAGAGGGATCGCCGCGGTGCCGGTCCAGCGCGGCTGGAAACCGCGGACGGTGGTGGGGTCGATGGCGGCGGCCTGCGCCACGGCACCACCCAGCGGCCCACCATACATCGCAGCGATGCCGCTGCGGCGCACCTGCGACAGGCTGGCGGCCAGTTCCGGCTGGCTCAGCGGCGCGCCTTCGGCCAGCGGCGCACCGGCCGGCAGGAAGACGCGGCGGGCCTCCGGGTCGGCGGACAGGCGGGTGGCGGAGTCGGCGAGGTCGCGCGCCAGCGCCCGGCTGACCGGGGTGGAGCGGGCGAGCTGCTCGGCCGGGACCACCGCCTGCTCCCAGCGCATCGCCCCGGTGGAGGCCTGGAGCGCGTAGACGCCGCGCAGGAAGCCGGGCAGGGCGGCGCCACCGACACCGGTGGGACGGGGCAGGAAGTCGAGCGTGCGGGTTTCCTTCCTCGCGGCGTCAAACACCACGCAGACGCCGCCGCCGGTCATCCCGACGCGCGACGGCAGGGTGACGGCCATCGCCATCGCCATCGCGGTGGCGGCGTCGCCGGCCTTGCCGCCTTGGGCGATGATGTCGCGCCCGATCTCCGCCGCGCGCGGCTCGTCGGCCGCGACGAAGCTCTGGGCCGGTGCGCCGGTGCGGTATTTCGTGTTGACGCATCCGCCGACCAGCGATGCGGCTATGGCAATCGCGCCCAACCCTTGCCAGATTCGGCGGGTGGAATGGGGCGCCCGGACCGGCATCTTGACCGGCTGCCCGGTGCCCCGGTGTGCGGAGGAAGTAACGGTGCGCAAGCCCAGCAGGCTGGTTTCGGTCATCGCCATGGTTGCCGTGATGGTTCTGTCGTGGTCGCCGCCCGCGGGCGCGCAGCGGCGCCAGGAAATGCAGTTCCTGAGCGACGCCGAGACGGAACATATCATCCGCGACATGGCGCGGCCAATCTTCCAGGCCGCCGGCATCGATCCGGACGCGGTGAACATCGTCCTGGTCAACGACAACACCATGAACGCCTTCGTCGCCGGCGGGCAGAACATCTTCCTGCACACCGGCCTGCTGCTGGGGCTGGAGGATGCTGGGCAGCTCATCGGCGTGATCGCCCACGAAACCGGCCACATCGCCGGCGGCCATCTGGTCCGCGGGTCGGAGGCGATGGAGAACGCCTTCCTGTCCTCGCTGATCGGCATGGGCATCGGCATCGTCGGTGGCATCGCCGCGGGCAACGCCGGGGCCGGCGCGGCGGGCGTCATGCTGGGCCAGCATCTGGCGGAGCGCAACTTCCTGTCCTTCTCGCGCAGCCAGGAATCCTCGGCCGACCAAGCGGGCCTGTCCTACATGGAGCAGTCCGGCATCTCGGCGGAGGGGCTGGTCACCTTCCTGGAGAAGCTGGGCGCCGCCGACGACCCGCTGCTGGTGGACCGCGACGCCGGCTACCGCCGCACCCACCCGCTGACCCGCGAGCGCATCGAGACGGTGCGCAACTTCGTGGAGCGGTCACGCGCCGGCAGGAAGCCGGTTCCTGCCCAGTGGAACGAGGAGTTCCGCCGCATCCAGGCCAAGCTCTACGCCTATCTCGACCCCAATGGGGCGCTGCGCCGCTACAAGGCGGACGACCCGTCCTTCGTGGCGCGCTACGGCCGGGCCTACGCCTATTTCCGCCGCGGCGAGGTCCGGCAGGCCCTGCCGCTGGTCGACGGGCTGATCGCCCAGGAGCCGAAGAACGCCTTCCTCTATGAGATGAAGGGCGATCTGATGCTGCAGAACGGGCGGGCGGTGGACGCCGCCGCGCCCTACCGCAAGGCGATCGAGCTGGAGCCGGACGCCGGCAGCATCCGCGTCTCGCTGGCCCACTCCCTGATGGAACAGAACGACAGCCGGCTGGCCGACGAGGCGTTGCGCAACCTTCAGGTGGCGTCCAAGACGCAGGCGCAGTCGGCCTTCCTGTGGCGGCTGATGGCCCAGGCCTGGAGCATGAAGGGCAACGCCGGCATGGTCGCCTACGCCACCGCGGAGGAGGCCTTCGCCCGCGGCGACAAGCCGATGGCCCGCTTCCAGGCGGAACGGGCGGAGAAGCTGCTGCCCGCCGGCTCCCCCGGCTGGCTGCGCGCCCAGGACATCCGCGGGCAGGCGGGCGGCAAGTGAGTCTCCCCCGTTCGCGCGGCGCACAGCCGTCTTGCCTGACCCCGCCGTCCCGGTCCACAGTATCGCCCCGAATCGCGCCCTCCAGGCTCCACACGAGAGAGTTCGCCATGACCCGCTTCCGCCCCGCCGCCTTGGCGCTCGCCGCAGCGCTGGCCCTTCCGACGGGGCTGCTGGCCCCCGCCCTCCAGGCGCAGAGCCCGATGGACGACGCCCAGCGCAAGGCCGTCGAAGAGGTCGTGCGCGACTACATCCTGAAGAACCCCGAGATCATCCTGGAGGCCGTGGACTCGCTCCAGAAGCGCCAGAAGATGGCCGAGGAGCAGAAGGCCAAGGCAGCGCTGGCCGACAACAAGGCCGCGCTGTTCCAGAACCCCGCCGATCCGGTGGCCGGCAACCCCAAGGGGGACGTGACGGTGGTCGAGTTCTTCGACTACCAGTGCGGTTACTGCAAGGCCGTGCAAGCCGACACCGAGCGCCTGATCAAGGACGACGGCAAGCTGCGCTTCGTCTTCAAGGAGTTCCCGATCCTCAGCCCGGCCTCGATGACCGCGGCCAAGGCGGCGCTGGCGTCGCGCAGCCAGGGCAAGTATCTGGAATTCCACAACGCCCTGATGGCCCACCGCGGCCAGCTCGACGACGACGTGATCCAGCGGCTGGCCAAGTCGGTCGGGTTGGACACCGACAAGCTGAAGAAGGACATGAACAGCCCCGAGGTGTTGAAGGTCATCGCCGCCAACCAGGCGCTGGCCGAGGAACTGGGCATCCGCGGCACCCCGGCCTTCGTCATCGGCGACGAGCTGGTCCCCGGCGCCATCAAGCTGGACCAGATGAAGGACCTCGTCGCCGCGGCCCGCAAGGGTTGAGGCCGGGGCGGGAATTGACGATGACCAAGCCGACCACCGTCGTCTTCGACATCGGCCAGGTGCTCATCGAATGGGACCCGCGGCATCTCTACCGCGAACTGTTCGACGGGTACGAGGACCTGATGGAGGACTTCCTCGACAACGTCTGCACCCCGGCCTGGAACCTGGAGCAGGACCGCGGTCGCCCGTGGGACGAGGCGGTCGCCGTCCTGACTGCCGAGTTTCCCGACTGCTGCGAGTTGATCCGCGCCTATCACGAGCGGTGGGAGGAGATGGTGCCCGGCCCCATGGCCGGGACCCCGGAGATCCTGATGGAGTTGAGGCAGCGCGGAACGCCGCTTTACTCCATCACCAACTTCTCGTCGGAGAAGCTGGCGCTGACCCGCACGCGCTTCGATTTCCTGAACGTCTTCGACGGGATCATCGTGTCGGGCGACGAGAGGTTGGTGAAGCCGGACCCGGCGATCTTCCAACTCCTGCTCGACCGCTACGGCTTGGCGGCGGCGGACTGCTGTTTCATCGACGACAGCCCCGCCAACGTCGAGGCCGCCCGCGCACTCGGCATGACGGCGCACCGTTTTTCCGGCGCATCCAGCCTGCGCGCCGAACTGGAGGAACTGGGGCTTCTGTAGCCCCAGCCTTCTTCACGCATCGTCGCCCGGATAGCGGATGGCGACGACCTCGATCTGCTCCAGCCCGGCGGGGGTGCGCAGATCCACCACGTCGCCTTCCTGCGCCCTCAGCAGGGCGCGGGCGATGGGCGATATCCAGCTCACACGGGCGCGGTCCATGTCCACCTCGTCGGCGCCGACGATGGTGATGGTGTTTTCTGCTCCATCCTCCCGCGCGTAGGTGACGGTGGCGCCGAAGAACACGCGGTCGCGGTTCTTCTGGAGCGTGGGATCGACCACCTCCGCCGATTCCAGCCGCTTGGTCAGGAAGCGGATGCGCCGGTCGATCTCGCGCAGGCGCTTCTTGCCGTAGATGTAGTCGCCGTTTTCCGAGCGGTCGCCGTTGCCGGCCGCCCAGGACACCACCTCGACCACCTTCGGGCGTTCGACCCGCAGCAGCGAGCGCAGCTCCTCCTGCATGCGCTGGAAGCCTTCGGGCGTCATGTAGTTCTTCACGCCCTTGGGCAAGGGTTTGGGATCGTCGGCCTCGTCGTCGTCGGGGGCGGAGTCGTTCTCCCGGGTGAAGGCCTTGCTCATGGTCGGGACCCTTCGCGGTTTCTGGAAAAGGAAAAGGCGCCGCGAGGCGCCTTTTCCAGTCTTTACGGCGATGAAACGCGCTTAGCGGTTCCACCAGCCCCGGCGCGGCTTGGCCTCCGGAGCGGGGTTCGCGCTGGCCGGCTCATTGGCCGGGGTCGGGGTCGCCTGCGCCTCGCTGACCGCCGGAGCGGGCGCCGCCTCGACGGGAGCGTCCGCCGCGGTCTTGCGCTTGCGCGCCGGGCGCTTCTTCGCCTCCTCGACGACCGGAGCCGCAACCGGAGCCGGAGCGGGCGCCGCCTCGGCGGGAGCGTCCGCAGCGGCCTTGCGCTTGCGCGCCGCCGGACGCTTCTTCGGCTCCTCTGCGGCCGGGGCCGCAACCGGCGCCGGAGCAGGGGCGGCCTCGGCTGCCGCGGTCTTCGCCTTGCGGCTGCGCGACGGCTTGGCCGGCGGCGGAGCGGTTTCCTCCGGAGCGGCGGCCTTCGCGGCGGCCTTGCCACCCTTGGCGGCGCCCTTCGCGGCGCGCTTCGGCTTGGCTGGGGCCGCTTCCGGCTCCGCCGTCACCGCTTCGGCGGCCTCGGCGGCGGTCGCCTTGGCGCGGCCACGGCGCGGCTTGCGGGCCGGAGCTTCCTCGGCCACCGGGGCGGCCTCATCGGCGGCCGGACCCTCCGCGGCGGTGTCCGCCGCAGTTTCCGGAGCAGCCTCGGCGGCCACCGCGCTGGTCAGGACCCAGTCGAACTCGACCGGCTCCATGTCGGCCGGCAGTTCCGGCGGGTTGACGGCGCGGCCAGCCTCGACGGCGGTCGGGAAGGACTCGGCGTCCGCCTCGCCCTCGGTGCCGTCGGAAGGCATGCCCTCGCCGGCCTCCAGGCCCTCGCGCTGGCGGGACCGCCGGCGACCACCGCGCTTGCCGCGGCGGCGCTTTTTGCGCTCTCCATTGCTCTCGCCATCGCCGTTCGGCTCAAACGCGTCGGCGCCGTCGTCCGCGTCGGACGTGGCCAGTTCGGCCTCCTCGTCCTCGTCGTCCTCGATGTGGGCAGGGCCGACATCGACATCGTTGATGACGAACTCCGGAGCCTCGATCTGGGCGCGCTCGATCGCTTCCTCGTCGACCGCCGTCTCGTCGGCGTCGGCGGTCTCCGCTTCGACCTCGTCGCCCTCGGTCGCCTCGTCGGACGCTTCGGCGGACTCGCCGAACGGCGCGCGGCCATCCTCGCGGTCACGCCCGCGGCCACGGCGGCGGCGGCGGCGGCGGCGGCGGTCGCCCTCGCTCTCCCCGACGGCGTCGGCGCGTTCGATGACCTCGGCCCCGGCGACCTCGGCGGCCTCGACGACGGGCGCCTCTTCCTCGGCCTCCTCGGCCTCGGCGGCCAGGATGCGGTCGGTCTCGGCCAGCACGCGCTCGGCGCTGACCAGCGGCACGTCGTCCTCCGGCGTGCGGGCCTTCACGCGCTCAAGCCGCAGGTCCGGCGCGATCAGCGTGTCGTCGGCCTGGACCATGACGCGGAACCGGTAGCGGTCCTCGATCTTGGTCAGCTCGCCGCGCTTCTGGTTGAGGATGTAGAGCGCGATGCGGGTCGGCACGAAGACGGTGATCTCCGACGACCGCTTGCGGATGCCCTCCTCCTCGATGGCGCGCAGCACGTGCAGCGAGGCGGACTCCACCGAGCGGATGACGCCGGTGCCGGAGCAGTGCGGGCAGCGCTCGAAGTTGGTTTCCAGCAGCGACGGGCGCAGACGCTGGCGCGACAGCTCCAGCAGGCCGAAGGCGGAGATGCGGCCGAGCTGGATGCGCGCCCGGTCGTTCTTCATCGCCTCTTTCAGGCGGCGCTCCACCGCGGCGTTGTTGCGGGGCTCCTCCATGTCGATGAAATCGATCACGATGAGGCCCGCGAGGTCGCGCAGGCGGAGCTGGCGCGCCACCTCGTCGGCGGCTTCGAGGTTGGTCTTGTAGGCCGTTTCCTCGATGTTGCGCTCGCGCGTCGACTTGCCCGAGTTGACGTCGATGGAAACCAGCGCCTCGGTCGGGTTGATGACGATGTAGCCGCCGGAGCGGAGCTGCACGACCGGGCTGTGGATCGCGTCGATCTGCGTTTCAACCTGATAGCGGTGGAACAGCGGGATCGTGTCGTCCTGGTACTGCATGACGCGCTTGGTGTGGCTCGGCATCATCATGCGCATGAAGTCGCGCGCGGTGTTGAAGCCGGCGCTGCCCTCCACCCAGATCTCGTCGATATCGTCGGTGTAGAGATCGCGGATCGAGCGCTTGATGAGGTTCGCCTCCTCATAGATGAGGCAGGGCGCGGAGGACTTCAGCGTCTGGACGCGGATGTCGTCCCACAGGCGCAGCAAGTATTCAAGGTCGCGCTTGATTTCCTGCTTGGAGCGCTCCAGCCCCGCGGTGCGCAGGATGACCGCCATGCCTTCCGGAATGTCGAGATCGGACAGGATCTCCTTCAGGCGCTTGCGGTCGGCGGGGTTGGTGATCTTGCGGGAAATCCCGCCGCCGCGGCCCGTGTTGGGCATCAGCACGCAGTAGCGGCCCGGCAGCGACAAGTAGGTGGTCAGCGCCGCGCCCTTGTTGCCGCGCTCCTCCTTGGTCACCTGGACCAGCATGACCTGCCGGCGCTTGATGACTTCCTGGATCTTGTAGCTGCGCAGCGGGCGGGCGCGGCGGCGGTGGGCCTCCTCGACCTCGTCCCCGCCGATGACGTCCGGGCTTTCGGCCGGAGCGGCGCCTTCCGGAGCCTCATCCGACTCAGCGGCCTCATCCGAGCCGCCATCCGTGGCGAAGGCCGGGACGTCGCCCTCGAAACCGTCGCCCTCGGCCTCCGCGTAGGAGCCCGGCATCGGGGAGACTTCCTCCTCCACCTGCTCCGGACGGATCGGCTCGGCCATCACGGCGCCGTCGGCGGCGGCCTCGGCGCGGGCCTCGGCCTGCTCCTCCAGCCGGCGCTCTTCGGCCAGCAGGGCCTCACGGTCGGCGATCGGGATGCGGTAATAGTCGGGATGGATTTCCGAGAAGGCCAGGAAGCCGTGCCGGTTCCCGCCATATTCCACGAAGGCCGCCTGGAGCGACGGCTCGACCCGGGTCACCTTGGCAAGGTAGATGTTGCCCTTGAGTTGCTTCCGGGTGGCGATTTCGAAGTCGAGATCTTCGAGTCTGTTCCCATTGACCACGGCAACCCGGGTTTCCTCCGGGTGCGTGGCGTCCACCAGCATGCGCTTGGCCATACAAGATCCCCATGACGCCCCAGGCCGCCCGCGCGACGGTCAAGCCGCCGGGGCGCGTCATCGTTGTGAGCGAAGCCTGCGGAACCGGCCCCTAACCCGTCGAACGGCGCTGACGAAGCAGCCAGGACGGGTCGGGCTTCGGCCTCCGGGTTACGGCCTTGCGGCCGGCACCAGCTTCGAGGTTTCGTCCCAATCCACCGGCAACCCAGAAGCGTCACGCCCCGGACCGCGCCCGATGATGTAAATTTCGGCCGTGGGGGTCCGCGGGCGACGCCCACAGTCACCCCGGAGAGAAACCTCTCGGAAGAGTGGGCTGGTGGGTCGCGGTATGTCGCAGAGCTACCATAGACAAGCACGAAACCATGCACAACGTGGAATTCGGCGAAAGTTGCGGTCCGCCGCATCCGGTTCGGCTGCATTCCACCGGGATGAGGGCATAGCAGGGCACTGTTGCACGAACGGCACCCTCGCCGACAATTCCGCCACGCCTCCGGACGCCACCGTTGAGCGCCTTGATTTCGCTGCGCTATAGCTGACCGCTGGCTTTGCCGGTTTGCGGTTTCTGGTGGAACGGATGCCCCGATTGCTCGCGATTGTCGCTGTGCTGGGCGCCCTTCTGGGGGCGGTCGCGCCGCCGTGCGCCCCGGCGCAGGCCCAGACCACCGCGGCCCTGCCCTTTCCGCCGCCGCTCCAGGAGCGGGTGGCCGTCCTGAACGCGCGTCTCGGTCTGCATCCCGACAAGACGCGGCTGGTTCTGGAACTCACCGACTCGGTTCCCTTCACCGTGTCGGTGCACGGCTCCCCCTACCGCGTCGTGGTCGATTTGCCGGACGTGAGCTGGCCGGGCGGCAACACGGTGATGGCGGGAAAGGGGGTGGTCGCCCGCTACCGCTTTGAAGGGCGCGACGGCGGCGCTTCCCGCCTCGTGGTGGAAACCGATGGCCCGGCGCGGGTGGTCGAGTCCTACCTCATCCCGCCGCGCGACGGCTTCAAGCCGCGCTTCGTCCTCGACATCGCCCGCACCACCCCGGCGCAGTTCGCCGCCTCCGCCCCGGTCGCAGCCACCACGGCCACGGCGTCGGTGAGCCGCGACGCGGTCCGCCCGCCGGCGCGCAAGGACCCCATCGTGCCGGTCGCCGCGGCCCTGCCGCCGCCGGTCCCGCCGCGGGCGGCGCCGGTCCCCGAAAAGCCGATGGTCGTGGTCGATCCCGGCCATGGCGGCGTCGATCCCGGTGCGGTCGGCGTCGGCGGGGTCTATGAGAAGGACATCACGCTGGCGATGGCGCGGGAGCTGAAGCGCCAGTTGGAAGGTTCGGGCCGCTACCGGGTGCGGCTGACCCGCGACAAGGACGTGTTCATCCGCTTGCGCGACCGCGTCGCCATCGCGCGGGAGGCCAACGCCGACCTGTTCCTGTCGCTGCACGCCGACAGCATCGGCTCCGCCAACATGCGCGGCCTGTCCATCTACACCCTGTCCGACCGGGCCTCCGACCGCGAGGCGGAGATGCTGGCCGCCAAGGAGAACCGGGCCGACGCGCTGGCTGGCATGGACCTGTCCTCCGAGAACGATCTGGTGGCCTCGATCCTGATCGACCTCGCCCAGCGCGACACGATGAACCACTCCAAGCGGTTCGCCAACATGGCGCTGGAGCATCTCGGCCGCGAGGTCAAGCTGATCCCCAACAAGCCGCACCGTCAGGCCGGCTTCGCCGTGCTGACCGCGCCGGACATGCCGTCCGCGTTGGTCGAGATGGGCTATCTGTCGAGCCCGCAGGACGTCAGCCTGCTGAGCAAGTCGGCCCACCGCGAGAAGCTGGGCCGCGGCATGGTCCGCACCATCGACGCCTATTTCAAATGGCTGACCGGGGCGCAGAAGAGCTGAGGCATCGACTGTTGGGCGCCGCCATCCGGTCACAGCCATGCGGGTGGGGGCGGGCGGGCATACGCGCTGCCGGGTCACCACTTTCTTGCATGCGCCTTGTGGCCGTCACATTTTCCTGACATGGCTGCGAGGGAGTCGGACTGCCGCCCCTCGCGGTGTAGGATGCCGCCCATCGGACGGTTCCGCGTCTTCCCGGTCTCTGTCCCGGACGAAGGCGGCGGGACCGCCGCCATGCCTGTCTGGGAACCGTCATGCGCTTTATTCTGTCCGCCCTGATGGCCGTCGTGATCCTCGCCCTGGCCGGGGCGGGGGGGCTGGTCTACATGCTGGACCATTACGATCACGAACTGCCGGACTACACCAAGCTCGCCAACTACGAACCGCCGGTGACCACCCGCGTCCATGCGGGCGACGGGCGCCTGCTGGCGGAGTTCGCGTCGGAAAAGCGCGTGTTCGTCCCCATCGACGCCATGCCGAAGCGCGTGACGAACGCCTTCCTGTCCGCCGAGGACAAGAACTTCTACGACCACAAGGGCATCGACCCCGTCGGCATCGCCCGCGCCATCCTGACCAACGTGGAGAATCTCGGCCGAGACCGCCGGCCGATGGGCGCCTCGACGATCACGCAGCAGGTCGCCAAGAACATGCTGCTGACCAACGAGGTGTCCTTCTCGCGCAAGATCAAGGAGGCGATCCTGGCGGTCCGCATCGAGCGGGCCTTCAGCAAGGACCGCATCCTCGAGCTGTACCTGAACGAGATCTTCCTGGGATACCGCTCCTACGGCGTGGCGGCGGCGGCGCTGAACTACTTCAACAAGGCGCTGGACGAGTTGGACATCGAGGAGGCGGCCTATCTGGCGGCCCTGCCCAAGGCGCCCAGCAACTACCACCCGGAACGCCAGCGCGATGCGGCCATCGCGCGGCGCAACTGGGTGATCGGGCGCATGGCCGAGGACGGGCACATCACCCCGGAAGAGGCCAAGATCGCCCAGTCCAAGCCCTTGGTCGTGCGCAAGCGCGACGAGCAGGAGTATGTGACGTCGGAGTATTTCGCCGAGGAGGTCCGGCGCGAGCTGGTGAAGCTCTATGGCGAACAGGCGCTCTACGAGGGCGGCCTGTCGGTCCGCGCCTCGATGGACCCGGTGCTGCAGCGGGCGGCGACCAAGGCGCTGCGCACCGGGCTGGTGCAATACGACCGCCGCCACGGCTACCGCGGGCCGGTCGGCAAGATGGAGAATTTCGACAATTGGGCGAAGAAGCTCGCCTCCATGGCGCCGCCTCCGGGGTCTGAGGGCTGGCATCTGGCGGTGGTGCTGAAGGACGACGAGGCGGCGGCGCTCGACATCGGCCTGCCGGACGGCTCGCGCGGCCGGGTGCCGCTGGCCGAGCTGCGCTGGGCGCGGGCGCAACGCGACGACAACCGGCTCGGCCCGGAGATCCGCCGTCCCTCCGACGTTGCCAAGCTGGGCGACCTGATCCTGGTCGAGGCCGCCGGCAAGGACGAGAAGGGCAAGGAGGCGCCGGCGGGCACCTACGCGTTGCGGCAGGTTCCGGCGGTGCAGGGCGGTCTTGTCGCGCTCGACCCGCACACCGGCCGCGTGCTCGCCATGGTCGGCGGCTTCTCCCCGCAGATGAGTTCCTTCAACCGCGCCACCCAGGCGATGCGGCAGCCGGGCTCCTCCTTCAAGCCCTTCGTCTATCTGACGGCGCTGAACCAGGGCTTCACCCCGTCCTCGCTGGTGATGGACGCTCCGTTCGAATACGACCCCGGCCACGGCCAGCCGATCTGGCGGCCGGAGAACTACAGCCACGAGTTCTACGGCCCGACGCCGCTGCGCGCCGGCATCGAGAAGTCGCGGAACGTCATGACCGTCCGTCTGGCCCAGGCCGTCGGCATGGACAAGGTGAAGGCGCTGTCCGAGAATTTCGGCATCACCGACAACCTCCAGCCCTATCTGCCGATGTCGCTCGGCGCCGGCGAGACGACTGTGCTGCGCCTCGCCACCGCCTACGCCATGCTGGCCAACGGCGGCAAACGGGTGAGCCCGACCTTCATCGACCGGGTGCAGGACCGCAACGGCAAGACCGTTTTCCGCCACGACACGCGCCCCTGCGCCTCCTGCAATCAGGTGGCCTGGAACGACGGGCTGGCCGTTCCCGCCGTCGCCGACACCCGGGAGCAGGTCAACGACCCGCGCACCGTCTACCAGATGGTCTCCATGCTGGAGGGCGTGGTGCAGCGCGGCACGGCGACGAAGCTGCTGTCGCTGGGCAAGCCGCTGGCCGGCAAGACCGGCACGACCAACGACAGCCATGACGCGTGGTTCATGGGCTTCTCGCCCAACCTCGTGGTCGGCACCTACATCGGCTTCGACCAGCCGCGCTCGCTGGGCGCCAAGGAGACCGGCGGCTCGGCGGCGGTGCCGGTGTTCAAGGACGTGATGGAGGTGGCGCTGAAGGACCAGCCGGCCACGCCGTTCCGCGTGCCGCGCGGCCTGCGCCTCGTCCGCGTCAACCCGGAGAACGGGCGTCTTGCCCAGCCCGGCGAGCGCAAGGCGATCTGGGAGGCCTTCATCCCCGGCACCGAGCCGAACCCAGACCAGCCGCAGATGGTGCTGGACGGCTCGGCCCACGCCGCGGACGGCGGCTGGACCGGCGGGGTGCCCGGCGGCGACGCGGCGGCCCAGCAGCAGCCGGGCGGCTGGGGCGCTCCGGCGGCTCCGCCATCGGCGGCGACGGTGGGGACTGGCGGTCTCTACTGACCGGGCCGGTTCGACCGGACGGGTTCGACAAGGAAAAAGCCCCGCTTCCCGATTCGGGAGGCGGGGCTTTTCTTTTGTGCGGAGGTTCAGGGCCGCGCGGCGGTGTGGGTGTCCGGGCGGAGCTGGGCGATGGCGTCGGCCGGGGCCGTGTCGGTGGGGCAGTCGGCCAGCGGGCGCAACCGGTCTTCCATCCGCGCCAGCATCACGCGGACTCCCTCTTGGTTGATGTGCAGGGCGTCCACGAAATGGGCCTCGTCCTCGACCTCGCGGCGGGTGTCGATCACCGGCACGTCGGGCGGCAGGCGGGCTTTCAGATCCTCAAAGAAGGCGTCGAAGTTGGTCACCTTCTCGATGTAGCCGGGGAAGAAGGGCGTGATGACCACGGCGACCCGCGTGCCCTTCTCCCGCGCCGTGCCGATGATGCGGTCCAGCGCGTCCCAGTTCGGCTGGAAGCCCTCCATCCGCTCCGTCGGCGCCTTTTCGAGCTGGGCCTTGAGGAAGGGCGACATGGTGCCGCTCAGCGTCCGGTCGCCGGTCGGGTGCAGCCCGTCGAAGGCCAGCCGGATCGTCTGGTTGTTGTTGAAGATCAGCGTGTTGAACAGCTTGTTGGAGGCCCACATGGTGGCGTCGACCTGCCGGATGAAGCCGTCCACCCGCTCCGAGTAGTAGGCCAGCAGCGGCAGGTCGGCGAGCGCCTTGGGGTCGTCGACCACGCTCGTCGGCTCGACCAGCAGCAGGCGGGGGGCGCCGTGCCGGTCCAGGTAATCCTCCCACAGCAGGTCGCCGACCGTGGTGGGGGCGCCGCCCATGCCCAGGTTCAGCACCCGGCCGCAGGTCAGCGCCTGCACCTCCTCCACCGGGAAGTGGTTGTCGGCACGGGAGTTGCCCAGGATCACCACGTCGGCGGGCGGCCCGTCGCGGTAGACGGTCATGAAGCGGTCCGACGACTGGAGGAGCGTGTCGCCCATCCAGGACGCCACCGCGCGGTCCATGGCGACCACCATGCCCAGGATCAGTCCGACGACGGCCAAAAGGCGGATCATGGTTCGGGCTCCCTCAGAACTGGAAATAGATGAAGGATCGGTTGGCGAAATTGCCGAAGAGCAGGAGCATCAGGATCAGCGTGGCGCAGCCGGCGGAGCGGACCACGACGTTCACCCCGGCGTAGCGGCGCCCGGCCCCGAACTCGATCATCGCGTCGATCATCAGCACGACGAGGCCGAACAGGGCGACGCGGACCAGATAGCTCATCTGCTGCATGCCGCGCGGCAGGCTGAAATCGCCCTCGGCGATGATGCCCAGGATGGTCCGCACCGTGTGCATGTCGTCGGCGCGGAAGGGCAGCCAGGTCAGCGTGATGAGAAGGAAGACCAGCCCGACCGTCAGCAGCTTGCCCGCCATCAGCGGCGCGCCGCTCAGCCGCAGCGGGCTGCGCTTGGCCAGCCAGCGCACGCCGTCCTCCGCCGCCATCAGGGTGGCGTGCATGGCGCCCCACAGGACGAAGGTCCAGGCGGCGCCGTGCCACAGGCCGGACACCAGCATCACGATGGTCAGGTTGCGGATGCGCAGCCAGTGGGTGCGCCCGCCGCCCATCGGGATGTAGACGTAGTCGCGGAACCATGTGGACAGCGAGATGTGCCAGCGCCGCCAGAAGTCCTTCATGCCCATGGCGAAGTAGGGGCGGGCAAAGTTCTGGCAGAGCGTGTAGCCGAAGATCTGAGCCAGACCGATGGCGATCAGCGAGTAGCCGGCGAAGTCGCCGTAGATCTGGAGCGAGAAGCAGATCAGCCCGATGGCGTGGTTCAGCGCGTTGAAGAACTCCGGCTGGGCGAAGCGGGCGTCGACCACGGCGGCGGCGTTGTCGGCCAGACCGAGCTTGAGGAAATAGCCCCAGATGATCTTCTCCAGCCCGGCGAAGCGGAAGGCGAAGCTGACGTCGTGGCGGGGGCCGTTCTGGATCTGGGGCAGCAGGTCGCGCGCCCGGACGATCGGCCCGGCGACGAGCTGCGGGAAAAAGGCGACGAAGGTCGCGTAGCGCAGCAGCGACCGCTCCGGCTTCTCCAGATGGCCGAGATAGAGGTCCAGCGTGTAGCTGAGATTTTGGAAGGTGTAGAAGGAAATGCCGACGGGCAGGATGATGGACAGCGTGCGGTGCCCGACGTCGAGGCCGAGCGAGGCCAGCGCCACCTGCGCGCTGTCGATGAAGAAGTTGAAGTATTTGAAAAAGAACAGGATCGCCAGATTGGCGGCGAGGCTGAGCTGCATGAAGATGCGCGCGGTGGCCCGGTTCGGCGCGTCGGCGATGCGCAGGCCGCAATAGAAGTCGAGCAGCGTCGTGCCGGCGAGCAGAAGGCAGAAGCGGTAATCCCAGAAGCCGTAGAAGACATAGCTGGACACCAGCAGCAGCGGCGTGAACAGCCGCGTCCTGGCGAGCATCATGAAGCCCGCCGTGAAGGCCGTGATGAACAGCAGGAACCCCAGGCTGGTGAAGTTCATCGGGGGGCCACGCTATTGTTGTTGGGAAACGGGGGCGCCGACAGCCCGCGCCCGCCGGGAGACGGGCACGAACGTTGGTGACGCTATCACGGGGGGCTGCCACTTATTCGCGCCGCGAAAGTGGTTTTGCGGCGCAAAAACGGTTTCATCCGAGTGGGTTGGTGGGATGCCCCGGTGACGGGGCGGCGCTCCGGCGGGTTACCGTTCCGGTCTGGCCCAGCGTCGCGGAAGCCGGGGAGGCTGTGGAATAAGAGGGTGCAACGCCGCGCCCAACCCGCTACATAAGGGCCAAGACACTGGTTCAACTCTGGCTGACGAGGAGGCACTGCGATGCGGGCCGAGATCGAAGCGGCCGCCGGCGAGATTAGAGAATCGCTGGCGCTGCTGAGGAGGCATCTTTGACTGGGATAACGCGCTGCGTCGTCTCGACGAACTGAACGCCCACGCCGAAGACCCCAAGCTGTGGGACGACCCGTCCCGCGCGCAGACCATCATGCGCGAGCGCACCCAGCTCGAAACCTCGGTGAACGGCTACCGCGCGCTTGAGCGCGACCTGTCCGACAGCCTGGAGCTGATCGAGATGGGCGAGGCCGAGGGCGACGCGACCGTGGTTGCCGATGCCGAGGCCCAGCTCTACGCGCTGCGCGACCGCGCCGCGAAGCTCCAGATCGAGAGCCTGCTGTCGGGCGAGGCGGACGCCAACGACTGCTTCATCGAGGTGAACGCGGGCGCCGGCGGCACGGAGGCCCAGGACTGGGCGCTGATGCTGATGCGCATGTACCTCCGCTGGGCGGAACAGCACGGCTACAAGACGCAGTGGCTCGAGGAGAGCCCCGGCGAAGAGGCCGGCATCAAGTCCGCCACCGCGCAGATCAGCGGCCACAACGCCTATGGCTGGCTGAAGACCGAGGCCGGCGTGCACCGTCTGGTGCGCATCAGCCCGTTCGACAGCCAGGCCCGCCGCCAGACCAGCTTCGCCGCCGTCTCGGTGTCTCCGGTGATCGACGACAAGATCAACATCGAGATCAACGAGAAGGACTGCCGCATCGACACCTTCCGGGCGTCGGGCGCCGGTGGCCAGCACGTCAACAAGACGGACTCGGCGATCCGCATCACCCACCTGCCCACGGGCATCGTGGTGGCCTGCCAGCAGGAGCGCTCGCAGCACAAGAACCGCGCCAAGGCGTGGGACATGCTGCGTGCCCGCATGTACGAGCGGGAGCTGAAGATCCGCGAGGACGCCGCCGCCGCGCTTGAGGCGACCAAGAGCGACATCGGCTGGGGCCACCAGATCCGCTCCTACGTCCTGCACCCCTACCAGATGGTGAAGGACCTGCGGACCGAGGTGGAGACCTCGCAGAGCCAGGCGGTGCTGGACGGCGACCTGGACATGTTCCTGGAAGCCGCACTGGCCGCGCGCCTGAAGGGGCAGAGCGACGACGCTGCGGCGTGAGTGCGGGTGGGGGTAGGTCTCGCCCCCACCCTAACCCTCCCCCGCTTACGCAGGGGAGGGGACTTGATCCTCCCTCCCCTGCGAAGCGGGGGAGGGCCGGGGAGGGGGCGAAGCAGCCCCCCCTTTTTATCCCTTGGGAAGAAACGCGGCCTCTGCGTTGTTGATCTCCGCAACAAGAAACGGAGAGAGACCATGAACCGCAGCCTGTTCGCCGCTTTCCTGGCCGCCACGGCCTTCGCGTCGCCGGCCTACGCCGCCTGTCCGACCGACAGCATGACGCCGGACATGTACTTTGCCTATGTCGAAGGCATCCAAAAGACGCTGACCGAGCAGGGCTTCCGCCCCGGCGTGATCGACGGGAAGATCGGTCCCAACACCCGTTCCGCCATCCGCGCCTACCAGAAGGCCGCGAAGCTCCCGGTGGACGGCTGTCCGACGCAGGAGCTTCTCGACCACATCAACTTCTCCCAGCCGAAGGTCTACGGGCCGGGCAAGCGGTAAGTCTCCCGCTCATTTCACGAAGGTCAGGTCCATCACGGACTTGGCGTCCAGCGTCTTGTCCACCTGGCCTTCGGATTGCCAGAACTTCACCTGATTGACGACGTCGTCGACCAGCAGCTTGCCCTTCGGCTCGACATAGGGCAGGCCGGCGGCAACGACCTCGGGCTTCTGCTTCGTGGCCTCGGCGATGATCGCCAGAAGCTCGTCGTAGCCCGGGCCCTTCACCACGGCGCCCGACGCGTCCTTGGCGTTGAAGGCGGCGTGGTATTCGGCCAGCGCGGTCAGATAGGCGCTGACGAATTTCTCGGCCAGCGGGCGGCGCTGGGCGACGGTCTTCGGGCTGGTGAAGAGGGCGCCGAGCTGCCACGGCGTCTCGTCGCCGACCCAGCCCAGGATGGTGCCGGAGCCTTCGGCGGCGAGCTGGCGGGCCACCGTCACCGGGGCGATCACCGCGTCCACCTGACCGCCCTTGAAGGCGGCGACCATCTTCGGCACGTCCTGCATCGCCACCATGGTCACGTCCTTGACCGTGAAGCCGTGCTTCTGGCCGAGCAGGCCGACCATGTAATGGAAGGTCGAGCCCACCGTGGTGATGGCGATGCGCTTGCCCTTGAGGTCGGCCGGCTTGGTCAGCCCAGCCTCATGCGCCGCCTTGGTCGCCACATAGGCGCTGAGCTGGAAGCCCGGCTCGTCGCGGCTCTGCGCCGCGATCATGGTGACGGCGCCCTTGGCGGCGAGGTTGTAGAAGCCCGCCGTGAGGCCGGTGACGCCGAAATCCACGTCGCCCGAGGCAACGGCCACCGGCACCTGCTGGGCCGAGGTGAACATCTTCAGATCAACGTCCAGCCCTTCCTTCTCGAAATAGCCCTTGGACTTGGCGATGAAGATCGGGCCGGAAGAGGCCAGCGCCAGCACGCCGATGGAGGTCTTCTCCAACCCCTGCGCCTCGGCGGCGGGCGTCCCGGCCAGCGCCAGGGCCGCGGCACCCATTGCACCCAGAACCAAACGGCGGCTCCAACGCACGACGGTCATTCTCAGTCTCCCTTTCTCAATCATCATTTTTCTCACCGCCATTTCAGCAGGCGGCGTTCCAGGATGGACAGCACGGTCCCGATGCTCAGGCCGAGCAGCGAGAGAACCAGCACGCCGGCCAGGAGCTGGTCGGTCAGCATCAGGTTGCCGGCGGTCAGGACGAAGGCGCCGATGCCGTATTCCGCGCCGATCATCTCCGCCGCGACCACCAGGATCAGCGCGATGGAGGCGGTGATGCGGAAGCCGGCGAGGATGCCGGGGAGGGCACCGGGAAGCACGATCTTACGCAGGATCGACGCCCAGGGCAGGCCGAAGCTTTGCGCCATGCGGATCAGGTTGCGCGGCACCGAATCGATGGCGCTGTAGGTGGCGATCACCGTAGGGAAGAAGACGCCGAAGCCGATGGTGGCGAACTTCGACGGCTCGCCGATGCCGAACCACAGGATGAACAGCGGCAGCAGCGCGATCTTCGGGATCGGGAAGAAGGCCGAGACCAGGGGCACGCCGACCGCCCGCGCCACCGACCCGATGCCCATGGCGAATCCCACGGCCATGCCGGCCACCGTGCCCATGACCCAGCCGACGCCGATGCGCATCAGCGACGCCTTCAGGTGCTGCCACAGCGATCCATCCTGCGCCATGGCGGCCAGCGCCGAGGCGACCGCGCTCGGCGGCGGCAAGAACAGCTCGCTGACGAGGCCGAAGCGGTTGGTGGATTCCCACACCGCGATCAGGATCACGAAGGCGAGCAGCGCCGCCCAGCGGTGCCCCTTGACCGTGAAGCCGCCGCCGCGGAAGCGGACGGGTTGCGACGGCGTGGCGGAACGTTCGGTCATGGGGAGGCTGGTGTCAGGCATCGGCGATCTCCCGGTCGGCCAGTTGGGCCTCGGCCCGGATCAGGTGCCACAGCCGGTCGCGCACCTCCGCCAGATGGGCCTGGGCGGAGGGTTCCAGCCGCTGGTCGCGCGGCTCCTCGATGGTCACGATCTCGCGCAGGCGGCCGGGGCGGCGGCTGAGCACGACGACCCGGTCAGCCAGCCGCAGCGCCTCGTCCAGATTGTGGGTGACGTAGAGGGCGGTCGTCCGCTCGCGCTGCCAAAGCGACAGGAAATCCTCCATCAGCAGCTCGCGCGTCTGGGCGTCGAGCGCCGACAGCGGCTCGTCCAGCAGCAGCATGGCCGGGCGCACGGCCAGCGCGCGGGCGATGCCGACGCGCTGGCGCATGCCGCCCGACAACTGCTTGGGCAGCGCCTTGCGGAAGTCCCACAGACCCATGCGGCGCAGGCCGGATTCGATGCGCTCCCGCCGCTCCGCCGTCGACAGCGGGTGGTGTTCGAGGACGAGCGACAGGTTGTCCTCGACGCTGCGCCAGGGCAGCAGGGCGAAGTCCTGGAAGATGAAGGTGATCGGGTTCAAGCAGCCGTCCGGCACCTCGCCCGCCACCGCGATGGTGCCGGAGGTGGGCGCCACGATGCCGCCGGCGATGCCGAGCAGGGTGGACTTGCCGCAGCCCGACGGGCCGATGACGGCCAGAACCTCTCCCTCCTGCACCGTCAGGTCGATGCCGTCCAGCACGACGAGGTCGTCGTAGCGGTGGCACAGGTCCTTGATGATAAGCCTCATTGTCCCTTTCCTGTTGCCGACCCCGCCCAGGCGATCAGCAGTTCGTCGCGCGAGGTCAGGCCCGCTTCCGGCAGCGCGTGGTTCACGACGGCCTTGGCGGCGCCGCCGGTCGCTTCCGGCAGGCGGTTCTCCCACATGGCCTGATGGAGCGTGGGCAGCTCGTCCCAGTTCCCGAGGTATGTCGTTGGCACACGGACCGCCCCCGACGCAATGACGCGGTTCAGCCCTGCGATTTCCGCAGCGTTCGAAAGATGCGTACCGACGATGGATGCGGATGGCATCAGGATGCGGCGCTGGCGCATCCACACCTGCGGCGCGTAAAAGCTGTAGCGACGACCACTCATGTCGCCGCAATAGACCACGCGCCCCGTGTGCGGCTTGACCAGCATGGTCGAGACGGCCAGCGTGTCGCGCCGCGCCCGCTCCACCACCACGTCCGGCATGCCGCGCGGATTGTCGGCGGCGCGCAGGATACGGCCCACCGCTTGGCCCAGCGGCTTGAAGCTGTCTTCGGTGAACAGCCGCACCGCCTCCTTGAAGGCTGCGGTCTCGCGCTGCGGGTCGGGCAGGTCCGGCATGGTGTCGGGCCAGTCGAAATGCGGCACACGGCGCGTGATCTCGGCCAGCGACACGGCGCCGGCCAGCGCCTCGCCGTAGCCCAGCGACAGCACGAAGTCGCGTTCGGAATCCCGGTCGGTAACGACGCAGACGCGGGCGCCGCTCTCGCGCGCCGCCTCGATGGCCGACAGCGCCATGTCGTCGCGCAGCCCCACCGCCCCGGCGCCGTAGAAGACCAGCACGGCCTCGCCGGGGCGCAGGCGGGCGCGGCGCAGCATCTCGGCGGGCTCGGCGGCGCCGGGCTTGCCGAGGAAGGTCATGTGGTAGCCGCTGGAGGCGCCGAAGAAGGTCAGCGCGCCGCCGTCCGCCAACGATTGGAAGGTGCGCGGGAAGGTCGTCTCGCCGGCGTGGCTGACGGCGTAGTCCACAAGGTGGCCGCCGTTGGCGGCGCGCAGCGCGTCGATGTAGGGGCGCCCGGCTTCCTCCCACGCCCCCCAGTGCGCCGGATCGGCGGGGATGCGGGTGAAGGCGGCCTCGGCAACGGAACGGTCCACCGCCTCCGCCCCACGGGCGCGGATGGCCGTGGCACGGCGTTCCGACGACACCATGCCGGTCACTTTCATGCGCCGGGCCAATGCCAGCTCCACCGTCCAGGCGCCGGTGCCGCCCGCCGCACCTTCGACCAGCAGGCGCTTGCCGGGTTGGACGTCGAGCGCCGTGAACAGCGCGCGGTAGCCGGTGCCGGCGGCGAGCATGTAGCTGCCCGCCTCCTCCAGCGCGAGGCCGGGCGGCAGGGGGAAGAGCTGCGGCCCGTCGGCCAGCATGAACTGCTGGTGGCTGCCGTCCGGCGACTGGTAGCCCTGGATGTGGAAATCGGTGAACATCGGGTCGGCCCCGGCCTCCGGGTCCAGCAGGTCCGAGACGCCGGAATAGACGGCGACCAGATCGCCGACCGCCAGCCGCCCCTGGGCCTGCAACGCCTCGCCCATGCGCACGACCATGCCGACGCCGCCGGAGCCGGTGACGTGCACGTCCTCGTCATGCTCGTCGAACAGCGAGATGGGGATGCCGGTCAGCGCCCAGACGTCGTTGTAGTTGACCTCGGAAGCCAGGACGTAGACGAGCGCCTGGTTGGGGCCGGGCTCGGGGACGGGGATGACCACCTCGGTTTCGGCCTGTGCCGGGTCGCCATGGGCTGCCGCGCCGGTTTCCAGGTCGCGAACGACGGCCTGGGCGAGCTGCCAGCGGGGCAGGGGGGTGGCGCCGGGAACGAAGGGGCTGCCGATGGGCAGCACGCCGTCGCGGCTGTCGCGCCGCGGACGGGCGGGCAGGGGCGGGGACTTCTTCTCCAAGAACAGGGCGATGCCATTCTTGGCGCCGTGCTCGGAGTCGAGGAGGAAGCGCGCAAAGGCGGCGATCTCGGCAGCAGAACCGGCGTCGAAGCCGTCGCGCAGGCCGGTGTCGACCAACTGGACGATGGTGTCGGCGACGGGGCCGCGGCCGACGCTGTGGGCTTGTTTCAGCAGACGGGCGCATTGCCCCCACCCTCCCGCTTCGCGGGTCCTCCCTCCCCGCTGCGCAGGGGAGGGTTTTATCGGCGGGCGGCGGAGTTCCCTCCCCTGCGAAGCGGGGAGGGTTAGGGTGGGGGCATGCGCGGTCGTGGGGGCAAGTGCCGACACCATCGTCCAGTTGGTCGACACCGGCCTGCGCGACGGCTTCGACGCCGGTTCTGCTGCCGAGATCGCCGCCTTTGCGCGCTTCCTCCTCGACTCCGAGCACGGCGCCAAGAATGGCATCGCCCTGTTCTTGGAGAAGAAGTCCCCGCCCCTGCCCGCCCGTAACCCCGCTCCGGGGCCTTGCGCAGCAGCAGGCGCGGCAGACGCTGCGTGCCGCCATAGCCCGGCGGCAGGAACAGGTTGATCTCCGGCTGGCCCAGCCGGGCGCGGGGATCGGCCACCCGGACATGGCAGGCCATCGCCAGCTCGCAGCCGCCGCCGAGCGCCACGCCGCGGATGGCGGCATAGACCGGCTTGTCCATCGCCGCGATGGCGCGGAAGACGGCGTGGGCCTTGGCGGGCAGGGCGCGGGCCTCGCTCTCGTCCCGCACCTCGTCGAGAAGCTGGCGGATGTCGGCGCCGGCCACGAAGTTGCGGCCCGTGCCGGTGATCACCACGGCGCGCACGTCGGCCCGGCGGGCGAGATGGGCGACCAGCGTGTCCAGCTCGTCGAGCAGCCGGTCGGACAGGGCGTTGACCGGCGGGTTGTCGATGGTCACCGTCGCCATGCGCACGCCGTCGGCCAGCCGGTCGTACTGGACGGACAGGAAGCGCTGCCGCTCGATGAGGGTCTGTTCCTCGGCCCGCTGCTGGCCGCGCTTCCAAGTGGCGATGCGCGCCTCCAGGTCGGTCAGGCATTCCGGGTTGCGCAGGGTGGAGGTGTCGCCCAACGGCTCCCCGTTCATCATCGCCGTCAGGAAGCGGCGCATGTACTTGCCGGACCGCGTCTCGGGAAAGGCCGGAACGGCGAGGATGTCGGAGGGGACGGCGACGGCGCCCTTCTCCTGCCGCACCAGATCCTTGAGCCGGCGCTCGTCGTCGGCGGTGATGTCGCGGCCCTTGGCGGGCAGGACGAAGGCGACGGGGGTCAGCCCCTTCTCGCGGTGAGGGGCGCCGACCACGATGACGTTGCCGACCGGGCTGTCGGGGTTCATCTGCTTGTCGCGCAGGATCGCGCCCTCGATCTCCTCCGTGCCCATGCGGTGGCCGGACACGTTGATGACGTCGTCGGACCGCCCGTGCAGGCTGAAGCTGCCATCCTCGTATTTGCGCGCGAAGTCGCCTTGCAGGTAGGCCCAGACCGGCCGGCCCTCGGCGTTGCGGAAGCGCCCGAAATAGGTCGCCACGAAGCGGTCGAAATCGCCCTTCCAGCCCGGCTTGCCGACATTCTCCGCGTCGCCCCAGATGGTGCGGGTCAGGTAGGGATAGGGGGCGGTGACGACGATCTCGCCCTTCTCCTCCACCTCGGCGGGGCGGAAGGCGACGCGGCCCGTGGCGTCCGGCTCGCTCTCGGGAACCCAGACGTCGCCCAGCACCCAGGGCAGGGGATAGGTGTGGGCGTCGGCGCGCAGCGGCTGGTCGGGGTTGCCGTAGGGGTGGGTCCAGACGATGCCGCCATGCTCCGTCGCCCAATAGCTGTTGATGTATTGCGGCGTCATCACCGCCATGCCGAAGGCCTGGACGGCGGGGCTGGTCGGCTCCGCGCAGAAGGTGGCGACGCGCAAACTGGAGCGGTCGTAGCGCTCCACGTCGGCGCGGTTCTCCGGGTGGGTCATGACCGTCTTCAGGAAGGTCACGCCCGCCTTGAAGATGGTGACCTTGTGCCGCTCGATGATCGAGGCGAAGCGCCCGGCGTTGGGGAAGACGGGCGCTCCCTCCGTCACGATGCCAGGGATGCGGGCGGCGAGGCTGGCCGTGATCAGGTAGCTCTGCCCGGTGATCCAGCCGGGATCGGCGACGACGTAGATCGCGTCGCGGCCCGGCAGGGCGTCGAAGCTGACCTTCATGGTGTGGGCGAGGCCGGCGACGTAGCCGCCATGGACATGCACCACGCCCTTCGGCTTCCCTGTGGAGCCGGAGGTGTAGATGATGAACAGCGGATATTCGGCATCCACCGGAACGCAGGGAGCGGCCTTCGCCACGGCGGCGTAGAGCGCCCGGTCGTCAAGCGCCCGCAGGGTTTCCATGTCCGGCAGGCCGGCGGCGGCGCACAGCGCTGCCTCGGCCGTCGCCAGCAGCTCATGCGCCCAGACGTCGCGCCCCTCGGTCCAGGGAATGTCGGGAAGCCCGGCGTGGCGGACGACGATCACCGCCTCGACGCGCGGCGGGGCGGCGGTCAGCGCCTCGGCGACGCTGGCGCGCAGGTCGGCCACGGTGGCAGCGTCGAGCGTCCCGGCGCGGTCCAGAGCCCGGCCAAGCTCGCGCATCACGTCGGCGGGGGCGACGGTGATCTCGCCCGCCAGCCCGCGGCGCACCGGCTCCATCAGGGCGTCGTCTCCCAGCTTGGCGCGCAAAACCTCCTCGGTGATGCGCAGCGCCGTGGGCAGGGCGACGAAGCGGTCGAGCGCCGGGTCGCTGTAGGCTTCCTTGAAGGGGGCCATCTCGGCGTTGCGGCTGGCGCCGTCGGCGGTGATGACGACGCGGGCACCGGCGTTCTCGATACGGTCGGACAGCGTCTTGTCGGAAAAGCCGCCGAAGACGGCGGTGTAGATGACGCCGAGGCGCTTCGCCCCCTCGGTCCAGACGATCTGGTCGAGGATGTTGGGCATGTTCAGCGCGATTCGGTCGCCCTGGCGGAGGCCGAGCCCGCGCAGCGCCAGAGCGGCCAGCGTGGAGCGGATCAGCAACTCGCGCCGGGTCAGCGTGACGTGATGGACCGGGCCGCCGCGCTCGCCGTTGGCGGCGGCGTCCCAGCGATCGCCCTCGTACCAGTAGGCGGTCTCCGCCCCATGGCCGGACAGGACGTGGCGGTCCACCTCGTTGAAGGCGGCGTTGGTCAGCCCGCCCGCGAACCAGCGGTAGAAGGGCGCTTCGGACCCGTCGAACGCCTGGGTCCAGGGCGTCCAGTCCGCCCGCTCCGCCGCCTCACCCGTCGCGGCGTTCCAGCCTCGCCAGACGCCGTCGGCATCGCGCATCAGCCAGTGCGCGCCGTCGAACCAGTGGATCGTCTCCGCGGCGATGGCGCCGTGGAAGGCGCCGGGGTCGCCCTCGCAGGCGGCGCGCTGGCTCTGCCAGTCCGCGGCGGAGCGGATGGGGTTGACGGCGACGTCCTGCGGCAGCGGCGGCTGTCCGGTGGACTCCGCGACGGCGTGATCCATGCTTTCCTCCCGATCGGGCATTTCTTCTTTGGCGGCCACGTCTTGTGCGCGGCGGGCATCACTATAGCGCGGCGCCCTGCATGGGCCGCAATGGCGCCGTGCGCGGCGGGGGTATGCCGTATACGCGGCTTTCGGTCATACTTGGAGCAATCAATGACGATGGGAGGAAACGGCATGTCCAAAAACGACGCGCCCGCGAATGATTCGGTGACCTTCGCGGTCAGCCACCCCGATCCGGCGGACTTCAAGCGCGACGGGCTGCGACCCTTCTTCGAATACCGCGACCTCGGCATCCGCGCCGCCACGGCAGGCAAGGCGAACGCCCACGTCATCCGCGCCCGCCCCGGCGAGCCGTCGCACGGCGGCTGGCACCGGCACGCGCTGGATTTCCAGATGGTCTACGTGCTGAAGGGCTGGGTGAAATTCGCCTATGAAGGCGTGGGAGAGGTGCTGTTGCAGGCCGGCTCCTGCGTGCACCAGCCGCCGGGCATCCGCCATGTCGAGATCGCGCACTCCGACGATCTGGAGATGCTGGAGATCACGCTTCCCGCCGACTTCCCGACCGAGGGGGCCGAAGCGCCCGCCGGGGACTGACGCCGCACCCGCCAAAAAAGTGCCGGCCAAAAAAGTGCCGGTCGCACCCGTCGCGGAAACGACGGTGCGGCCGGCCAGATGCTTTGGAGGAATCGCCGCCATGGCCACAGGGAACGACGCGGCCACGGGACGCTTCGTTGCAAAGGAAAGCAATGCCCATGCCAGCGCTTGAGCGGGTTTCCGGCGCCGGTTTTCCGTGCTTTCGGGAAGGGCCTCCGGAGCGAACCTGTCTGGAAGACTGGACAGGTGACCGGATCGCTGGACAGGCGGGTGGGCGCCGCTGTTCTGGCATGTTGGGCGCGTCGAGGGTATTAGGGCGGTGTGTGGCGGCGTGATGAGGATGCGGACGGGATGCCCGAGGTCGAGATCTCCCGCGAGGACAAGGGGCAGGCGACGGTGTTTGAGGCGTCGCCGTCCAGTGTGCCGCCCCAGCGTTACGCCCATCTCCTCTACGCTGCCCTGCTGCTGGCCGGTTTCGTCGTCGTGGCCGAATTGACGCTGGAGCCGACGGCCTCGATGCTGCGCTGGCTGGGGGTCCTGTGCGCGGTGCCGCTTCTGCTGATGTGGATGATCACGCTGCTGCGGGCGGCCCGGCGCAGCGCCGTGCGGCTGGTCGTGGCGCCGGAAGGGTTGACCGCCCACGGACAGCTTGTCCCCCACGACACGATCCGCGGGGTGGCGCTCTACCCACCGCAGGGCAAACGCCCGCTGTTCGTGGCGCGCATCCAGACGATGACCGTACAGCAGCACCAAAAGGAACTGGCGCTGGCCGGCGGGGACGTGGATGCGGAGGAGGACGGGAAAGCGGGGAAGGGCCGTCGGCGGCGCGCCGGCTACCGGCTGCTTCTGCTGCGCCGGAACCATCTGCCGGCGCTGGTCCTGGTGCGCGGCCTCACCCTGTCGGGCGGTGAGACGCTGATGGCCGGGCTGGCCGCGGAACTGCGCCGCCACAGCCGGCCGGGCTGACACTCATCTGGCTTTTTATTCGGCGCGCAGTGGCGCGCGGGCAAGCGCCCCTCCCGCCGCGGGGACGGGAGAGGACCGCGCTGGAAAGACGTGACTCAGCGACGGGCCGTCGGGGCTGCCGGCAGGTCTTCTTCCAGGATGACGACGTGCAGGGCGTAGGAGACCTCACCCTCGTCCACGTCACGGTGCAGGGTGCCGACGAATTCGTCGCCCAGCATGACTTCTGCGGACTGGCCGGCCTTCTCGGGCGGCTGGATGATGATCTTGTCGTTGCCGAGCGTCTTGCGCAGATAGCTCTGCACACGGGCGATTTCGGTTTCGGTCATCTTGGCGACCGTCGGCTTGGCGGGCGGCATGGCATGATCCCTGTGTTGTCGAAGGGGTCATATAGAAACCTTTCGGGCAAAGGGAAAGCACAACATCGCCCTGGATCGCCCTGGATCGCCCCGGATCGCGCATTCGCCGCGCCGCCCGCCGCAGGCCCCGTCTTTCTTGCGGGGGACCATGCCCCCGCCTGTGGGAAGCCCTTAGCCGGTTTTGTCCTCTTGTTCCTGGGGGCGCGGCCAAATACTGGACGGATTGGAATGTGGGGGCGTCCGCGCCCCGCCGTCCGGTGACCATGGCATGGGGTGACCATGGCTGCACGCCTTCGCCGTTTCGTCTCGTGCCGCATTTTCCTGGCGCTGACCGCCGGCCTTCTGCTGGCCGTGGCGGCATGGGAGGCGCCCGGTCTGGCGGCCACCGTGCCGGAGCAGCGCATCGCCCTGGTCATCGGCGTCGGCGCCTACCGTCACGCCACCGAACTGCCCAACCCGCGCAACGACGCCCGCGCCATGTCGGCGGCCCTGCGCAAGCTTGGCTTCGCGGTGGAGGAGCGCTACGACCTCGACAACCGCGGCATGGCGGAGGCGTTGCGCGGCTTCGGCATCCAGGCGGCGCAGGCCGACGTGGCGCTGCTCTATTTCGCCGGCCACGGCATGCAGGTCGGCGGCACCAACTTCCTGATCCCCGCCGACGCCCGGCTGGAGCGCGAGCGCGATCTGGTCTACGAGGCGCTGCCGCTGAACCTGCCGATGGGCGAGCTGGCCCAGGCGCGCAAGCTGGGCATCCTGATCCTGGACGCCTGCCGCAACAACCCCTTCGCCGACCGGCTGGTGCGGTCCGGCACCAAGCGGACGGAGGTTCATTCCGGATTCGCCCGCGTCGACGACACGCCGACCGACACGCTGGTCGCCATGGCCACCCGCGCCGACGCGGTGGCCGAGGACGGGCAGGGCGACCACAGCCCCTACACCGCGTCGCTCCTGAAGAACTTCGACGTGCCGGGGCTGGAGCTGAGCCTGTTCTTCCGCCGCGTGCGCGACGACGTCATGCAGGTCACCCAGGGCCGCCAGGAACCGTTCCTCTACGGATCGCTGGGGGCCGCCCCCTTCTACTTCAACCCGCTGCCGGAGAACCGGCCGCCGCAGCTCGCCGCCTTCAAGACGCTGGAGGTGTTCGACCGCGGTGGGACGGAGGGGATGGGCATCGCGCGGCCCAGCGATCCCGACAACGACCAGCTTTTCGCCCAGGTGACCGGCCTGCCGCGCGGCGGCGGGGTGCGCATCGGCGACCGGGTGGTGCTGATCGGCGACTATCTGACGCTCGACCAGCTCACCGCCGCGACCTTCCGGGCCGACGCCACCCACCTCGGCGACGCCGGCAGCTTCGAGTTTGCGGTGATGGACGGGCGCGGCGGGGTGGCGCGGGGCGCCGTGCCGATCCTCATCAAGCCGAGCAACCGCCCGCCGGTCGCCGTCGCCGAGCGCAGCGTGCGCGCCGTGGTCAACAGCCTGCGGCTGGAGGTGCCAACCGACCCCGATAACGATCCGCTGACCTTCACGGTCAGCACCGTGCCGGAGCGGGGCAAGGTCCATGACGGCACCACCCCGCTGAAGCCCGGCGACAAGCTGGCGCCGGAGCGGCTTACCGCCCTGACCTTCGACCCGGAACGGGCGCCGGCGGGCCGCGCCGGGGTGTTCAGTGTGCTGGTCGAGGACGGGCGCGGCGGGCGTACGACGATGAGCGCGCTTTTGGAGGTGGAGGAGGCCGGCGCTGCCCCGCCGCAGGCCGATCTTGAGGAGTCGCTGTGGCGCCGCGTGCGCGACAGCCGCGACGCCGATGCGCTGGACGCCTTCCTGCGGCTGTTCGGCACCGGCCCCTTCGCCGCCCCGGCGCGGGACCGGCTGAACCGGTTGCGCGCCGAATCGGCCAAGGTCGCGGCGCTCTCCTCGGCGGGTGGGGCGGGGAGCAGCGGGCGGTCTGGCAATGGTGCGGGCAATGGAGCATCCAGCGGCAAGGCGTCTCCGCCGCCGGAGCTTCAGCTCGACACCGCCGGGGAGGGGATGTACGTGGCCGTCGCCGACGCGGAGTTGCGCGCCGGGCCGGATGCGCGGTCGGAGCGGGTCGGCACCCTCGCCAAGGAGGGTGCGGTTCGGGTGCTGGGCCGGGTGGCCGACGCCGACTGGTACCGGGTCGCCCTGGATGACGGCACCCAGGGCGGCGTGCAGGGCTTCGTCCGTGGTCCCGCGCTGCGTCCCGCCGGGCCGGAGGACCGCCAGCGGCTGGCGCTTGCCGCACCGGTCCAGCCGGGGGGCTCGCAGGGGCGGGCGCAGGGCAACGGCAGCAGCTTCCAGGATTGCCCGGCCTGCCCGCCGATGATGCGCATTCCCGCCGGCAGCTTCGTCATGGGCAGCGAGCGCGGCGACGCCAGCCAGCGCCCGCCCCGCCGCGTCACCTTCGCCCGGCCCTTCGCCATCGGGGTCTACGAAGTCACGGTCGCCAACTGGCGGGCCTGCGTGGAGGGCGGCGGTTGCGCCGCCATGCCGCGGATGCGCAACCCCTCCGACGACACGCCGGTCCACAACATCCATGTCGAGGACGCGCTGGCCTACACCGAGTGGCTCAGCCGTAAGACCGGGCAGCGCTACCGCCTGCCGAGCGAGGCTGAATGGGAATACGCGGCGCGCGGCGGCAGTGCGGCGCGCTTCGCATGGGGCGATAGTCTGACGCCGGGGGCGCGGCTCGCCAACTGCCGCGACTGCGGCGGGGGCGACGACCGCTCCCTGCCGGCGCCGGTCGGCAGCTTCCAGCCCAACGCCTTCGGCCTCTACGACACCAGCGGCGGCGTGGCGGAGTGGGTCGCCGACTGCTGGAACCCCGGCTACAAGGGCGCCCCGACGGACGGCAGCGCCTGGACGGAGGGCGATTGCCGCAAACGGGTGCTGCGCGGCGGCTCCTGGCGGGACGGACAGGACGCCATCGCCGTCACCGCCCGCATCGGCTATGACGCCGACGTGCGCTATTTCGCCGACGGGTTGCGGGTCGCCCGCGATCTGAACTGACTCCGCTCGCGTTCGTTGGTGGGACGCACCGTCTGCGGAAGGGACCGCGGCGCCCCCGAAATTGCAGAAAAGGGCGCCGGACCGGTGCGCTAGACTTGACCGTTCAAAGGCTTGGCGATCCGTGAACCGGACGGCCCGCTCACGGGAGGCCGGCGGGCCTTCGACCAAAATCATTACAGCCGCCGCTGCCTAAGACTCCCTAAAGGGGTGGTCAAAGAGAAAATCAGGTGGAGGGTATCGACGTGTTGCGCTGGCCCCGGAGCGCCGTTTGGACTGTTGCGCTGGTTCTGGTGACGGCGAACGTTGCCTTTGCCCCCCTGGCGTTCGCCGACGACAAGCGCGTCGCGCTGGTGATCGGCAACGCGCAGTACCAGGAGGGCGGCCCGGCCGCCGGGGTGGGCGCCAACACGGCGGTCGTCGCCGACGCGCTGCGCCGCGCCGGCTTCACCGTCACCGCCGCCGAGAACCTCGACCATCGCGGCATGGTCGCGGCGCTGAGCCGGTTCCAGGACGCGCTGGGGCAGGCCGACCTGGGCTTCCTCTATTATTCCGGCGTGGCGCTGAGCCTGTCGGCCAAGGGCTTCCTGGTCCCGGTGGATGCCAAGCCCGGTTCGGAATACGACGTGATCTTCGACACCATCGAGCTGGACTATGCGCTGAAGGAGATCCAGCGCAGCGGGCGCAAGGCCGTCGCCGTGTTCGACCCGGTGCCCGCCCACCCGCTGGCCGACAAGCTGGCGTCGGCGATGGGCGAGGAGGGGCGCTCCGTGAAACCGGCGCTGGCAGCCCCGGCGGCGCTCGACAACCTGTTCGTCGTCTATTCGCACCGGCCCGGCACGCCGCCCGCCACGCCGTCCGGCAAGGGGGCCGACGCCTTCTCGACCGCCTTGGCGCAGGAGATGGTCAAGCCGGGCGTGCCGCTGCGCGACGCGTTGGCCGAGGTCGCCCGCACCGTCGTCGGACGCACCCGCGGAACGCAGCACCCCTGGCTGCAGGACCGGCTGGGCACGGATCTCGTGCTGGTGCCCGGCCCGCGCGCGCCGTCCGCCCCCGTCGTCGCCCGAACGGAGGAGGCGCCGCCCGCCGTGGTGGCGACGGCCCCCGAAGCGAAGCCGGCCGAATCCAAGCCAATCGAATCCAAGCCAATCGAACCCAAGCCGCTGCCACAGAAGGCGGAGGAAAAGCCCGCCGCCCCGGCGGTCGCCGAGGTGGAGGTGGACCCGCTGAACGAGAAGCGGGTGGTGACGCGCGACACCAACCTGCGCGCCGGTCCCGACACCAAGGCGGCGGTCGTCGGCACGCTGCGTCACGACAGCGAGGTCGCGGTCACCGGGCGGACCCGCCGCAACGGCGGCTGGCTGCGCGTCGAGCAGGACGGGAAGACCGGTTTCGCCTTCGCCAGCAACCTCGCCAAGCCGGAGGAGGTACCGGTCGCCTCCGCCCAGCCGCCGCAACAACCTCAGCCGGCGGCTTTGGCGCCCGGCGTCTACACGGTGGCGCGCGACGCCAACCTGTTCGCCCGCCCGGTGCTGGGCGCCCGCAGCCTGCGCGATCTGGAGCAGGGGCAGCGGGTGACGCTGCTCCAGGCGGCGCCCGATTCCGGATGGGTGCTGGTGCGGGATTCGTCGGGGCAGGAGGGCTACATCACCACCGGGACACTGGCCGGCCGGTCGGGCGAGGCGGTGTCCATGGGCGGTGGGGCGGGTGGAGCGGCGCCCAGCGCCTACCCGCCGCCGACGGTGGTCCGCAACGACGTCGATCCGGTGGCCGGCGCGCTGTCCGGAACGACCGGTCCGACGCGGCTGGCCGCCCTTCCGGACAGCAGCGGGGAGAGCGCCGCGGGGCGCTCCGCCTCCGGGGCGGACCCGGTCCTCGCCGGGCTGGCCGAACCCTACCGCGACGCCGTGCAGGCGGGCCGCAACGCCGCCGCCCGTGCCGCCCGTTCGGCCACCGCCGGGCGCGGGGCGGAGGCGAAGGCGCGCGAGGCCCAGGCCGCCGCCCGCCGCGCCGCCGGTCAGGCCCGCGGAGGGGAGTCGGGCTTCGGGGTGCACCGCTTCCCCAACGGCGATGTCTACGAGGGGGCGTGGAACCGCGGGCTGGGCAACTTTTCCCTCCAGGGGACGATCAGCCGGAACGGCGTCGGCGTCTACCGCTTCGCCAACGGTCAGGTCTATGAGGGGGAGTGGAAGAACGACCAGATGTCCGGCTACGGCGTCCTGGGCTTCCCATCCGGCGACCGCTTCGAGGGGACGTTCGTGAACGCCGTGCCGAACGGGCCGGGCGTCTACCGCTTCGCCAACGGCGATTCCTACGCGGGCGAGGTGCGCCAGGGCCGCGTCGACGGTCACGGCGAACTGGCCTTCACCAACGGAGAGCGGTTCAACGGCGTGGTGGTGGACCGGCTTCCGGCTGGGCCGGGCGAACTGTCGATGCGCGGCGGCACCCGTCATGTCGGTCAGTTCCGCGGCGGCATCCAGGACGGTCCGGGCGCGGCCATCGACTCCGCCGGCTCGATGCAGCCCGGCATCTGGCGCGGCGCGACGCTGCTGAGCCGTTGAATTCCCTTGGCCTTATAGCCCTCTCCCCTCTGGGGAGAGGGTGGCCCGTAGGGCCGGTGAGGGGGATGTGCTTTGGCGACACGTCCGATGACAGCGCACCCCCCTCACCCTAACTCTCTCCCCGGAGGGGAGAGGGGACTTGATAGGCGATGAGCCTGTCGGGAGAGGGAACGCGTCTTTCCGTTTCGGCTGATATGCCCCACATTGGAACGCATTGCGGCTCGCCCTCCGGCCGCGCCATGCGAGGACCGGCCTGGATGGACACGCTGACAGACCCGAAGAAGAGCCTTTCCGCAGCCAAGCCGGCCAAAGCTGCGAAGGTCACCCGTGACCCGGAGGGCACCCGCGCGCGCATCCTCGCCGCCGCGACGGAGGAGTTCGCGCGCCACGGGCTGGGTGGCGCCCGCGTGGAGCGGATCGCCGAGGTCGCCGGCACCAACAAGCGCATGCTCTACTACCATGTCGGCAACAAGGAGAGCCTGTATCTGGCGGTGCTGGAGGGCGCCTACGCGCACATCCGCGCCACCGAACGCACGCTGAGCCTGGAGACGCTGGACCCGCCCGCCGCCATCGCCCGGCTGATCCATTTCACATGGCAATATTTCCTCGACCATCCCGAGTTCATGGCGCTGCTGAACATCGAGAACCTGCACCGGGCGGAGTTGCTGAAGACCTCCGACAAGGTGCACGCCATGCATTCGCCCTTCGTGCAGATGATCGCCGACGTGCTGAAGCGCGGCGTCGCCACCGGGATCTTCCGGGCGGGGGTGGACCCGGTGCAGCTCTACATTTCCATCGCCGGGCAGTCCTACTTCTACCTGTCCAACGTCCACACCCTATCGGTCATCTTCGGTCGCGACCTGCTGGCCGAGGAGGCCAAGGCGGAGCGGCTGGACCATATGGTGGAGCTGATCCTGTCGTCGCTGCGGGCGTGAATCTGCTGGTGGTTTCATCATGAATAATCCGCATACCTGACCATCCGTCCTACCTCTTTGGCAGGGTTGACCGCTTTGCCGCGCCGGGCTTACTTTTAACCAGCCGGTTAAAAGAGCGCCTCACGTCGGCGCCGCAACGACCGGGGGAGGAGGAGCGATGGCTGTCGATGCGGCGGCTCACGGGAATGCATCCCGTGGCGGTTCCGCTTCGGGAACGGCGGCGCGACGGGGCGGGGCGGGTGCCACGCTGCTGCGTCTGCTCAATTCCGGCTGGTTCCGGCCGGTGCTGTTCCTGGTGGTCCTGACCGTCCTGTGGGACCTGTCGGTGCGGATCTTCGCGATCCCGCCCTATCTGATACCGAAACCGGGCGACGTGGCCTTGGCGCTCGCCTCGGACTGGGACCAGCTTCTGGCGGCGTCGGTGCCGACCACGCTGGCGACCTTGGGCGGCTTCGCCCTGTCGGTGCTGTTCGGCATTCCCATCGCCATGCTGATCGCCGGGTCGAAGACGGTGGAATCCTACGTCTACCCGCTGCTGGTCTTCTCGCAGTCGATCCCGAAGGTCGCCATCGCGCCGCTGTTCGTGGTGTGGTTCGGCTTCGGGCTGCTGCCCAAGGTGATTTCCGCCTTCCTGCTGGCTTTCTTCCCCATCGTCGTGTCGGCGGTGCAGGGCTTCAAGTCGGTGGACAGCGACATGATGGACCTCGCTAAGTCCATGAAGGCGACGCGCCTTCAGACCTTCCGCATGGTCAGCCTGCCGCACGCCATGCCGGCCATCTTCGCCGGCCTGAAGGTGTCGATCACGCTGGCCGTGGTGGGCGCCGTGGTGGGCGAGTTCGTTGGGGCGAATTCCGGCATCGGCTTCGTCCTGCAGCGCTCCATCGGCAATTTCGAACTTCCCCTGATGTTCGCGGCCCTGGTGGTGCTGGCGCTGATCGGGGTGGTGCTTTTCTGGGTCATCGACGTGATCGAGCGGCTCGCCATCCCCTGGCACGCGAGCCAACGCCACAACTACATCCCGACGTCGTAACGCCAACAACAAAACCAACAGCGACGCCGGACACACTTCGGGAGGAGACGAGATGAAACGGACGCTCTTCGCGGCGCTCTGCGCCCTCACGGCCACAACGCTTCCGGCCCAGGCCGCGGACAAGGTCGTGCTGATGCTGAACTGGTACGTGTATGGCGAGCACGCCCCCTTCTACTACGGCAAGGACAAGGGCCTGTACGAGGCCGAGGGCATCGACCTGGAGATCCAGGAAGGCCGCGGGTCGGCGGTGACGACCCAGGCGGTGGCCGCGAAGACCGTTGATTTCGGCTACGTCGACGTGCCGACCATGATGAAGGCGGCGGTGAAGGGCGCCCCGGTCACCTCGCCCGGCGTGCTGCTCCAGACCAGCCCGATGTCGGCCATGGGCTTCACCGACAAGAACATCCGCAAGCCCGAGGACATCAAGGGCAAGACCGTCGCCATGACGCCGGGCGACAGCATGTCCCAGATCTGGCCGCTGTTCCTGAAGAAGACCGGGCTGAAGGAGAGTGACTTCCGCGTCGTGTCGGGCGACGCCCAGACCAAGCTGAACGCCGTCATCAACGGGCAGGCCGACCTGCTTCTGGGCTACGTCATGGACCAGAGCATGAAGATCAAGGACGCCACCGGCAAGTCGGTGACGCCGATCCGCTTCGCCGACTACGGCGTCAACATGGTCTCCTCCGGCATCATCGCCCACACCGAGACGCTGAAGGACAAGCCCGACCTCGTGAAGCGCTTCATGGCCGCGACGACCAAGGCGGTCGAAGGGGCGGAGAAGAACCCGAAGGAGGCCGTGGCCGCCATCCTCAAGGCCAACCCCAAGGGCGGCCAGGAAGCCACCCTGCTGGAGGGCTTTGAACTCACCACGCCGCTCTACCGCACGGCGGAGACCAAGGGGCAGCGGCCCTTCCGCGTCACCGACGCCAACATGGCCGAGACCGTGGACCTGCTGGTCGAATACGGCGGTCTGGACGCCGCGGCGAAGAAGAACCCGAAGGCCTTCTACACCCGCGACTTCCTCCCCGATCCCGCCGCGGCGGGCCAGTGAGGCCGGACGGACAGGAGAGCAGGGACATGGCTCAGCCCCAGTTGAAAGTCGTCGGATCGGCCGAAACGGCCCGCCTGTCGCAGAAGACCCTGATCCAGATCGACGGCGTGACCAAGACCTACCGCACCCGCGACGGGGAGGTGCCGTCCCTGCGCCCGATCACCTTCGACGTGCGGGACGGCGAGTTCCTGGTGGTGGTCGGCCCGTCCGGCTGCGGCAAGTCCACGCTGCTGAAGCTGGTCGCCGGCCTGCTGCCGGTCAGCGAGGGCGCCATCACCATCGAAGGCACCACGGTGACCGAGCCGCACGACGACGTCGGCATCGTGTTCCAGAGCCCGGTGCTGCTCGCCTGGCGGACGGTGCTGCGCAACATCATGATGCCGGTGGAGGTCCGCGGCCTGCCGCGCGATAAGTATTTGGAGCGCGCCCGCGCGCTGATCCGCATGACGGGGCTGGAGGGGTTTGAGAGCAAGTACCCCTGGCAGCTCTCCGGCGGCATGCAGCAGCGCGCCTCGCTCTGCCGGGCGCTGGTCCACGACCCGAAGATCCTGCTGATGGACGAGCCGTTCGGCGCGCTCGACGCCATGACGCGGGAGAAGATGAACGTCGAACTGCAACGCATCCAGCACGAGACGGGCAAGACGGTGCTGCTGATCACCCACTCGATCCCCGAGGCGGTGTTCCTGGCCGACCGGGTGATGGTGATGTCGGAGCGTCCCGGCGCTATCGCCGCGACCTACGAGGTGCCGCTGCCCCGCCCGCGCTCGCTGGATGTCATGGGCCACCCGGTCTTTATCGAGCTGACCCAGCGCATCCGGGCGCATTTCAACGCCCAAGGGCATCTGGACTGAGGGGGCGTGAGGAGATGGACGAGTCTTGCCCCCTCCCTGATCCTCCCCCGCTTCGCAGGGGAGGGGAATCAACTCCCTCCCCTGCGTCAGCGGGGGAGGGAAGGGGCCCACGGCAGAGCCGTGGGAAGGGTGGGGGCAATGCACCCCTCCTCACCATCCGCGCCATCAACCTGTATGAACGCCCCGTCCGCTTCGTGAAGCCCTTCCGCTTCGGCAGCGTGACGGTGGAGGCGGCTCCCCAGGCCTTCGTCCGCGCTTTGGTCCATGTGGACGGCGTCGGCGAGGCGTGGGGCGGCACCGCCGAGATGATGATGCCGAAGTGGTTTGACAAACGCCCGGACCGCAGCCCGGACGAGACGGTGAACGGCCTGCGCCGCTCCCTGCGCCTCGCCCGCGACGCCTACGGGACGGATCGCACGGACACCGCCTTCGGCCATCACGCGGCGGCATACGGGACGCAGCGGGCGGTCTGCCGCGCCGCCGGGCTGCCCGACCTGACCGCCGCCTACGGGCCGGCGCTGATCGACAAGGCGGTGCTGGACGGGCTGCTGCGGGTTCTGAATACGGATTTTTTCACCGGCATGCGGGCGAACCGCGCCGGGATCGACGCGCGGCTGACGCCGGATCTCGCGGGCTTCGACCTTGACGGCTTCCTCGCCGGGCTGGAGCCGCGGACGTCCGTGGCGCTCCGCCACACGGTCGGGCTGCTGGACGAGCCGGAGGCGCTGCGCGCCCTGCTGGCGCGGGAGCGGCTGGGCCGCTTCAAGATCAAGCTGGGCGGCGATCCGTCCGCCGATCTGGCACGACTGGCCGAGATCGCCGGCGTTCTGGACGCGGCGGCGGGCGACTACCGCGCCACGCTGGACGGCAACGAGCAATACGCGGATGCCTCCGCGCTCGCCGCCTTCCTGGACGGGCTGGAGCGCGAGCCGGCGCTGGCCGGCTTCCGCGGGCGCCTTCTCTACATCGAGCAGCCGGTGGCGCGGGAGCGCGCTCTGGAGGCGCCGCTGGGCGCGGTGGCGGAGCGCATTCCCTTCATCATCGACGAGTCCGACGACGGCTACGACGCCTTCCCGCGCGCCCGCGCCGCCGGTTACCGCGGCGTGTCGTCCAAGTCCTGCAAGGGCCTCTACAAGGCCGTCCTCAACCGGGCGCGCTGCGCCGCTTGGGGCGCGCCGCACTTCATCGCCGCGGAGGACCTGACCTGTCAGGCCGGGCTGGCGGTGCAGCAGGACACGGCCCTGGTCGCGCTGCTCGGCATCGCCGACGCGGAGCGCAACGGCCACCAGTACGGAAACGGCTTCGACGGAGCGCCGGAGGCCGACGCCTTCCTCGACGCGCATCCCGGCTTCTACACCCGGCGGGACGGCATCGTCCGCCTCGCCACGGCGGGCGGCAGCCTGCCGACCGAAACCCTGGCCGTCCCCGGCTTCGCCAGCGCGGCGCAGCCCCGGTGGGACCGCCTGTCCCCCCTGCAGAACGAATAATCCCCTAGGGAGTCCCCGACATGAGCACGAAGCGCCTTGGTATCATCATGCATGGCGTGACCGGCCGCATGGGCATGAACCAGCACCTGATCCGGTCAATCCTCGCCATCCGGGCGCAAGGCGGCGTCACGCTGTCCGACGGGTCCCGCGTCATGCCGGACCCCATCCTGGTCGGGCGCAACGCCGAGAAGATCCGCGAACTGGCCCAGCGCCATGGCGTGGAGCGCTGGACCGACAATCTGGACGCGGCCCTGGCGAACCCCGACGACACGATTTTCTTCGACGCCGGCACCACCCAGATGCGCCCGACGCTGCTGGAGGCGGCGATCCGCGCCGGCAAGCACGTCTATTGCGAGAAGCCCATCGCCACCAACCTGGAGGAGGCGCTGCGCGTCGTCCGGCTGGCCGAGGAGGCCGGGGTGAAGAACGGCACCGTGCAGGACAAGCTGTTCCTGCCCGGCCTGCAGAAGCTGAAGATGCTGCGCGACAGCGGCTTCTTCGGGAAGATCCTCTCGGTGCGCGGCGAGTTCGGCTATTGGGTGTTCGAGGGCGACTGGCAGCCGGCGCAGCGCCCCTCCTGGAACTACCGGGAGGAGGACGGCGGCGGCATCATCCTCGACATGGTCTGCCACTGGCGCTACGTGCTCGACAACCTGTTCGGGCAGGTGAAGAGCGTCTCCTGCCTCGGCGCCATCCACATCCCGGAGCGCTGGGACGAGCAGGGCAAGCGCTATCAGGCCACCGCCGACGACGCCGCCTACGCCACCTTCGAGCTGGAGGGCGGCGTCATCGCCCACATCAACTCCTCCTGGGCGACGCGCGTCTACCGCGACGATCTGGTGACCTTCCAGGTGGACGGCACCCACGGCTCGGCCGTCGCGGGTCTGAGCGACTGCGTGATCCAGCCGCGCCAGGGCACGCCGCGCCCGGTGTGGAACCCGGACCAGAAGCAGACCATGGACTTTTACGCGACGTGGCAGCCGGTGCCCGACAACCAGCCGACCGACAACGGCTTCAAGACGCAGTGGGAATCCTTCATCCGCCACGTCGTCGAGGACGCCCCCTTCGACCACGGCCTGATCGAGGGCGCCAAGGGCGTCCAACTCGTCGAGGCCGCGCTGAAGAGCTGGAAGGAGCGCCGCTGGGTCGACGTTCCCTCGCTGACCGCCTGACCGGAGGGCCTTGTCCATGGCATTGACCATCAAGCTGCCGCGCGCCGACCGCTCGCTGGAAAGCTACGAGGTCGCCCCCGCGCGGGGCTTCCCCGCCCGCACCGACCGACCGCTGAACCGCGTGGCCTACGCCGCCGCCCACATGGTGGCCGACCCGCTGGCCGACAACGACCCCTGGCTAACTCCGGCCATCGACTGGGACCGCACCATCGCCTTCCGCGAGCATTTGTGGGACCTCGGCTTCGGCGTGGCCGAGGCGATGGACACCGCGCAGCGCGGCATGGGGCTGGACTGGAACGCCTCGCTGGAGCTGATCCGGCGCTCCCTGACCGCGGCGAAGGCGCGCGGCAACGCGCTGATCGCCTGCGGGGCGGGCACCGACCATCTGGCGCCGGAGGACGCTCGGTCCCTCGACGACGTGATCCGCGCCTACGAGACGCAGGTCGCCGCGGTCGAGGACCTCGGCGGGCGGGTGATCCTGATGGCGTCGCGCGCGCTCGCCCGCGTGGCCAAGGGGCCGGAGGATTACGTCCGCGTCTACAGCCGCATCCTTTCCCAGGTGCGCAGCCCGGTGATCCTTCACTGGCTGGGCGACATGTTCGATCCGGCGCTGGCCGGCTATTGGGGGACGGACGATTTCCCGGTGGCGGTCGACACGGCGGTCGGCATCATCAACGACTTCGCGGCCAAGGTCGACGGGGTGAAGGTCTCCCTGCTCGACAAGGACAAGGAGATCGTCATGCGCCGCCGTCTGGCCCCCGGCGTGCGCATGTACACCGGCGACGACTTCAACTACGCGGAGCTGATCGCCGGCGACGCGGAGGGCCATTCCGACGCTCTGCTGGGCATCTTCGACGCCATTGCCCCGGCGGCGGCGGCGGCCTTGGCCGAGCTGGCGGCGGGCGAGGAGGGGCGCTTCCACGAAATTCTGGAGCCGACCGTCCCGCTGTCCCGCCACATCTTCAAGGCGCCGACCCGCTTCTACAAGACCGGGGTGGTCTTCATGGCCTACCTGAACGGCCACCAGGACCATTTCACGATGATCGGCGGGCAGGAGGGCACGCGCTCCACCCTGCATCTGGCCGAGATTTTCCGGCTGGCCGACAAGGCCGGGCTGCTGCGCGACCCGGAAGAGGCGGTGTGGCGCATGGCCGACGTCCTGGCCGTCCGCGGCATTGAAGCGGTGTGAGGATAACTCCCTCTCCCCTCTGGGGAGAGGGTGGCGCCGAAGGCGCCGGGTGAGAGGGTTTTCGGGGGACCGGACGCTCAGGCATTGAGGGACCCCCTCACCCTGACCCTCTCCCCAGAGGGGAGAGGGGACAAGAATGATAGGAGATTCCAGATCATGCGCGACTTCTCCGGCGATCATCGCTGGCTGTCCATCAACACGGCCACGGTGCGCAAGCAGGGCGACCTGCTGCAGATCTTCGACGCCTGCGCCCGCCACGGCATCCGCGCCGTCTCCCCCTGGCGGGATCAGGTGGCCGCGGTGGGGCTGGACCGCGCCGTCCGGGCGGTGAGTGAGTTGGGTCTGGAGCTGTCCGGCTATTGCCGCGGCGGCATGTTCCCCGCCGATCCCGACCGCCGGGCCGAGGTGCGCGACGACAACCGCCGCGCGGTGGACGAGGCGGTGGCGCTGGGCGCTCCCTGCCTTGTGCTGGTGGTCGGCGGGCTGCCGCAATTCTCCCGCCCCGGCTCCCCGCCGTCCAAGGACATCGCGCTGGCCCGCGCCCAGGTCGAGGACGGCATTGCCGAGTTGCTGGACCACGCCCGCGGCGCCGGGATCCCGCTCGCCATCGAGCCGCTGCACCCCATGTACGCCGCCGACCGCGCCTGCGTGAACACGATGCGCCACGCGCTCGACCTCTGCGACCGGCTGGACCCGCAGGGAACCGGAGCGCTGGGCGTGGCGTTGGACGTCTACCACGTCTGGTGGGACCCGGAGCTGGAGGCGCAGATCCGCCGGGCGGGCCGGAATCGCCTGTGTGCCTTCCATGTGTGCGATTGGCTGGTGCCGACCGCCGACCTGCTGGAGGATCGCGGCATGATGGGCGATGGAATGATCGACATCCCAATGATCCGTGGCTGGGTGGAAGCCGTTGGATTCCAAGGCTATTCCGAGGTCGAAATATTCTCGCGCCGGTGGTGGGCACGACCTTTGGATGAGGTGCTGTCGGTCTGTGTCGAACGGCATCGGTCTTCGGTGTGAAGCGGCGCCTAAAAAGCAGTCATTCTGGCGGAAATGAGTAAAATTTGATCATAAAAGAGTGACATGCATAATTCGTAATCGAATGCTGGGCTGTAAATCGCTGCGGATTCCCTGACCCGCCTTCCTGAAAACCCGTTGTGGCATCACATTTGCGAAGGACACCCCCGGGCGCCTGAGGCGGGCGCCAGACCAAAGAACGGGGGGTATTCACAATGTTCAAGACGGGGTTCCAGTCGGGCTTCAAGACCGGTCGCACCCTTGCGGCTGCCGCCGGCCTTGCCGTCACGTTCGCCGCGGGCTTCGCCGCCCCGGCGTCGGCCCAGGACACCATCAAGGTCGGCATCCTCCATTCCCTGTCGGGCACCATGGCGATCAGCGAGACCACGCTGAAGGACGTCATGCTGATGCTCATCGAAGAGCAGAACAAGAAGGGCGGCGTTCTCGGCAAGAAGCTGGAGCCGGTCGTCGTCGATCCCGCCTCCAACTGGCCTCTGTTCGCCGAAAAGGCGCGCGAGCTGGTCAGCAAGGACAAGGTGGCCGCAGTGTTCGGCTGCTGGACCTCGGTCAGCCGCAAGTCCGTCCTGCCGGTGTTCGAGGAGCTGAACAGCATCCTGTTCTACCCGGTGCAGTATGAAGGCGAGGAGTCCTCGCGCAACGTCTTCTACACCGGCGCCGCTCCGAACCAGCAGGCGATCCCCGCCGTCGACTATCTGGCGGCGACGGAAGGCGTGCAGCGCTGGGTGCTGGCCGGCACCGACTACGTCTACCCACGCACGACCAACAAGATCCTGGAAACCTACCTGAAGTCCAAGGGCGTGAAGTCCGAGGACATCATGATCAACTACACCCCGTTCGGCCATTCCGACTGGCAGAACATCGTCGCCGACATCAAGAAGTTCGGCTCTGCCGGCAAGAAGACCGCAGTGGTCTCGACCATCAACGGCGACGCCAACGTCCCCTTCTACAAGGAGCTGGGCAACCAGGGCGTCAAGGCGCAGGACATCCCGGTGGTCGCCTTCTCCGTGGGTGAGGAGGAACTGGCCGGCATCGACACGAAGCCGCTGGTCGGCCATCTCGCCGCCTGGAACTACTTCATGTCGGTGGACACTCCGGAGAACAGCGACTTCATCAAGAAGTGGCAGGCCTTCACCAAGAACGACAAGCGCGTCACCAACGACCCGATGGAAGCCCACTACATCGGCTTCAACATGTGGGTGAAGGCGGTCGAGAAGGCCGGCACCACCGACAGCAACGCGGTGATCGACAGCCTCGTCGGCGTGTCCGTCCCGAACCTGACCGGCGGCTACTCGGCCATGCTGCCGAACCACCACATCACCAAGCCGGTGCTGATCGGCGAGGTGCAGGAGAACGGCCAGTTCGAGACCGTCTCCAAGACGCCGGGCCTCGTGGTCGGCGACGAGTGGTCGGACTTCCTGCCGGACAGCAAGGACCTGATCTCCGATTGGCGCGCCCCGATGTCCTGCGGCAACTTCAACGTGAAGACCGGCAAGTGCGGCGGCAAGGGGTCGTGAGGACTGCCTGAACGTCTTTCGGTAACTGTCTGCGTGATGCCCCCTCCCTAACCCTCCCCCGCTGACGCAGGGGATCATTCTCCCTCCCCTGCGAAGCAGGGGAGGGCCGGGGTGGGGGCAACGCCCTTCTCGAAAAATTGCCTTCCGACACATCACAGGAACCGCGATGCACCGCGCATTCTGCTGGCTGCTGGCCGCGTTTCTGGCGCTGGCCGCACCCGCCGCTTTTGCCGCCGATCTGGCCCCGCTGGTCCGTGGCCTGGGCGCCGGCAACTACGCCGAGACCGAAAAGGCCCTCGCCGGGCTAGCCGAAACCGGCGATCCCGCCGTTGTGCCGGTGATCGAGGCCCTACAGGCCGGCGACCTGCACGTCCGCAAGGCGGACGGCGCCGTGGTCGTCGCCAAACGCGCCGGCGGCGGTTACGCACTGACCGATCCGCTGACCGGCGCCGCGTTGGGTGAGGCGGACCGCAACGCGGTCGAGAAGATCCGCATCAACAACGCTTTGCGTCGCACGATCAGCGCGACGCTCGGCGCGCTCACCCTGATGAGCCCCGACGCCGGCACGCGGCGGCAGGCCGCCGAGGCGGTGTTCAAGAGCCGCGACGCCAACGCGCTGGACGCGCTGAACACGGCGCTGGCCAAGGAAACCGACGAGCGCGTCCGCCGCGCGATGACCCAGGCGCGGGCCTCCGTCCTGCTGGCCGGGGACGCGCCCGACGCCGACAAGATCGCCGCCGTCGCGGTGCTTCAGGAGCGCGGCGACCAGGACGCGCGGGCCCTGCTGAACGGCGCTGCCAACACCGGAAGCGACGCGGTGAAGGACGCCGCGACGAAGGCCATCGCGTCCGTCGAGCAGCGGCTCGCTCTGTGGGGCGCCGCCCAGAACCTGTGGTACGGCCTGTCGCTTGGCTCGGTGCTGCTGCTGGCGGCGATCGGGTTGGCCGTCACCTTCGGCGTCATGGGCGTCATCAACATGGCGCATGGCGAGATGGTGATGATCGGCGCCTATGCCACCTTCCTGGTGCAGGAGGCCTTCCGCCAGTGGGCGCCGGGCCTGTTCGATTTCTCCATCCTGGTGGCGCTGCCCGTCGCCTTCCTGGTCTCCGGCGCGGTCGGCGTCGCCATCGAGCGCAGCGTGATCCGCTGGCTCTACGGGCGCCCGCTGGAAACGCTGCTGGCGACCTGGGGCCTGTCGCTGGCGCTTCAGCAGGCGGTGCGCTCCATCTTCGGGCCGACGAACCGCGAGGTCGGCGCCCCGTCCTGGATGTCCGGCGCCTTCGAGCTGGGCGGGCTGACCATCACCTACGGGCGTCTGTGGATCGTCGTCTTCGCCTTCCTCGTTTTCGGCGCGCTGCTGGTGGCGCTGCGCAAGACGTGGTTCGGGCTGAGCATCCGCGCCGTCACCCAGAACCGCAGCATGGCGAACGCCATGGGCATCCGCACCGCGCGGGTGGACGCGCTGACCTTCGGGCTCGGCTCCGGCATCGCCGGGCTGGCCGGGGTGGCGCTGAGCCAGATCGACAACGTCAGCCCCAACCTGGGCCAGGGCTACATCATCGACAGCTTCATGGTCGTGGTGTTCGGCGGCGTCGGCAACCTGTGGGGCACGCTGGTCGGCGCGCTGGCGCTCGGCGGCGTCAACAAGTTCCTGGAGCCCTACGCGGGCGCGGTGCTGGGCAAGATCCTGGTGCTGATCTTCATCATCCTGTTCATCCAACGGCGTCCGCGCGGCCTGTTCGCGCTGAAGGGCCGGGCGGTGGAGGCCTGATCCGATGCTGACCCGTTTCTTCCTGATGGGCCTGGACAAGAAGGCCGGCGTGCTGCTGACCGTCCTGGCGGTGCTGGCCGTGGCGGTGCCGGTGATGGCGCTGGGGACGGCCCCGGATTCGCCCTGGCACCTGTCCACCCACACGGTGGCGCTGCTCGGCAAGTATCTGTGCTTCGCCCTGCTGGCGCTGTCGCTCGACCTCGTCTGGGGCTTCGTCGGCATCCTGTCGCTGGGCCACGCCGCCTTCTTCACGCTCGGCGGCTACGCCATGGGCATGTATCTGATGCGGCAGATCGGCTCGCGCGGGGTCTACGGCAACGCCGACCTGCCGGATTTCATGGTCTTCCTGAACTGGACGGAGCTGCCCTGGTACTGGCACGGCTTCGACCAGTTCTGGTTCGCCGCGATCATGGTGATGCTGGTGCCGGGCCTGCTCGCCTTCGCCTTCGGCTGGTTCGCCTTCCGCTCGCGCGTCACCGGCGTCTATCTGTCGATCATCACGCAGGCGATGACCTTCGCGCTGATGCTGGCCTTCTTCCGCAACGACATGGGGCTCGGCGGCAACAACGGCCTGACCGACTTCAAGGAGATCCTGGGTTTCGACGTCCAGGCCGCCTCGACCCGCGTCGGGCTGTTCGTGGCGACGGTGGTGGCGCTGGCGGCCGGCTACATCCTGGCGTCGGCCGTGGTGGCGTCCAAGCTGGGCAAGGTGCTGATCGCCGTGCGCGACGCCGAGAGCCGGGTGCGCTTCCTGGGCTACGAGACCGATCGCTACAAGCTGTTCGCCTGGACGCTGTCGGCCTGTATGGCCGGCGTGGCGGGCGCGCTCTACGTGCCGCAGGTGGGCATCATCACCCCGTCGGAATTCTCCCCCGCCAGCAGCATCGAGGCGGTGATCTGGGTCGCCGTCGGCGGGCGCGGCACGCTGGCCGGGCCGGTGCTGGGCGCGGTGCTGGTGAATTTCGGAAAGAGCTACTTCACGGCGGCGCTGCCGGAGTTGTGGCTGTTCGCGCTGGGCGGCCTGTTCGTGCTGGTCACGCTGTTCCTGCCCAAGGGCATCCTGGGTCTGGCGGCGCAGCTCCGCGACCGGCTGCCGGCGCGCGCCACGGTCACCGCCAAGCCGGCGGACCAGAAGGGAGTCTGAGAGACATGAGCACGGAAGACACCCTGCTGTATCTGGACGGCGTGTCGGTCAGCTTCGACGGGTTCCGCGCGCTGAACAGCCTGTCGCTGGTCATCGAACCGGGCGAGATGCGGGCGATCATCGGGCCGAACGGCGCCGGCAAGACGACCATGATGGACGTCATCACCGGCAAGACCCGCCCCGATACTGGCACCATCCTGTTCGAGGGCCGCACCGACCTGACCAGCCTGCGCGAGCCGGCCATCGCCAACCTGGGCATCGGCCGCAAGTTCCAGCGCCCCACCGTGTTCGAGATGCACACGGTCTGGGACAATCTGGAACTGTCGCTCAAGGCGCCGCGCCGCCCGCTGAAGACGCTGACCTATTCGGCCACACGGGAAGACCGGGCGCGGATCGAGGAGATCCTCGACATCACCCGCCTGTCGCCGCGGCGCGACCGCCCGGCGGGCAGCCTGTCGCACGGCGAGAAGCAGTGGCTGGAGATCGGCATGCTGCTGGCGCAGGACCCGAAACTGCTGCTGGTCGACGAGCCGGTGGCCGGCATGACCGACGCGGAGACGGAACAGACCGCCCATCTGCTGAAGGACATCGCCGGCAAGCATTCGGTGATCGTCGTGGAGCATGACATGGTCTTCGTCCGTGAACTGGGCGTGAAGGTCACGGTCCTGCACGAGGGTTCGGTGCTGGCCGAAGGCTCGCTCGACACGGTGAGCGCCAACAAGCAGGTCATCGACGTCTATCTGGGTCGGTGACCGAACCACATTCCCCTCTCCCCTTTGGGGAGAGGGTCGGGGTGAGGGGGCGCCTGAAGGGCGGAAACGCAGCCTCATTGCAGAGCGTTTCCGGCCTGCGGCCGCCCCCTCATCCTAACCTTCTCCCCGGAGGGGAGAAGGGATTCAGGAGAAAGCAAGCATGCTCGACGTACGGTCTGTCGATCTCCATTACGGCGCGGCGCAGGCGCTGCGCGGCGTGTCGCTGACGGCGGAGGTGGGGAAGGTCACCTGCCTGCTGGGGCGCAACGGCGTCGGCAAATCCTCGCTGCTGCGCGCCATCGTCGGGTTGAAGCCGGTGACCGGCGGAACCATCGCCTGGGACGGCGGCGACATCACCAAGCTCGCCCCGTCGGAGCGGGCGCGGCGTGGCATCGCCTATGTCCCGCAGGGGCGCGAGATCTTCCCGCTGCTGACGGTGCGGGAAAACCTGCTGACTGGCTATGCGCCGCTGAAGCGCGCCGACCGCTCCATCCCCGACGAGGTGTTCGAGCTGTTCCCGGTGCTGAAGTCCATGCTGGACCGCCGCGGCGGCGACCTGTCGGGCGGTCAGCAGCAGCAGCTCGCCATCGGGCGGGCACTGGTGACGCGGCCCCGGCTGCTGGTGCTGGACGAGCCGACCGAGGGCATCCAGCCCTCCATCATCAAGGACATCGGGCGGGCCATCGCCTACCTGCGCGACAAGGGCACGATGGCGATCCTGCTGGTCGAGCAGTATTTCGAGTTCGCCCGCGATCTGGCCGACGACTGGGCGGTGATGGAACGCGGCGAGGTCATGCTGGCGGGCAGCCGCGACGGGCTGGAGGAGAGCGAGGTCCGGCGGTACCTGACCGTCTGACACGCCGGCGTCCAGGGCATCCTCGCGAAGGCGGAGCCGCGGTCCCGCCATCCTGTGCTTCCCGTGGCGGGAACCGGGAACGCCGCTTTCGCGAGGATGGCACCCCTGCGCTTTGTGGAGCTTGGCGCGGAACCGCGATGCGCTACCATCGGTGCCAGTCATTCACACCGAAGGCAGTTCCGAATGTCGAGCGTCCTGTCAGCCGACCCCGTTCTCCAGCAGGTTGACCGCAGTTTCGAAGACTCCCTTGGCCGCCTCTGCGACCTGCTGCGCATCCCCAGCGTCAGCACCGACCCGGCCTACAAGGGCGACGTGCGCCGCGCCGCGGACTGGCTGGTGCGCGAACTGAGCGGGCTGGGCTTCGACGCCTCCGTGCGCGAGACGGCCGGCCATCCCGCGGTCGTCGCCCACCATCCGGGTCCGGGCGGCGCGGATGTGCCGCACATCCTCTATTACGGCCATTACGACGTGCAGCCGGCGGAGCCGCTGGAGCTGTGGAACAGCCCGCCCTTCGAGCCGGCCATCGTCGAGGCCGAGCATGGCCGCCGCATCGTCGCCCGCGGCGCGGTGGACGACAAGGGTCAGGTGATGACCTTCATCGAGGCGTTCCGCGCTTGGCATGCCGTGCACGGCACGCTGCCCATCCGCGTGACTGTCCTGCTGGAGGGCGAGGAGGAGACCGGCAGCCCGAACCTGCTGCCCTTCCTGAAGGCCAACGCGGAGGAGCTGAAGGCCGACGTCTGCGTCATCACCGACACCAACGCCTGGAACATCGACACGCCGGCCATCACCACCCGGCTGAGGGGCCTGCTCTACGTCGAGGCGACGCTGCATGGGCCGAGCCACGACCTGCATTCCGGCATGTTCGGCGGGGCGGTGCTGAACCCGATCAACGCGCTGACCCGCATCCTGGGCCAGATCCACGACGAGGACGGCCGCGTCCGCTTCCCCGGCTTCTACGACGACGTGGCCGAGCCGACGGACGAGGAAAAGGGGATGTGGCGCGACCTCGGCTTCGACGAGGGGGCATTCCTGGCCGGCGTCGGGCTGAAGACCCCGGTGGGCGAGGCCGGGCGCAGCGCGCTGGAGCGATTGTGGTCGCGCCCGACCTGCGACATCAACGGCATCTGGGGCGGCTACACCGGCGAGGGGTCCAAGACGGTCATCGCGTCCAAGGCGTCGGCCAAGCTGTCCTGCCGCCTCGTGCCCGCTCAGGACCCGGAAAAGATTCTGTCCGGCATCCGCAGCTTCCTGGAGGAGCGCACACCGGCCGACGGGCGCTGGGAGATCAAGGTGTTCGGTCGTTCGCCGGGGGTCCAGGTGCCGACCGACAGCCCCTATCTGCGCGCCGCCATGGCGGGGCTGGGCGACGTCTTCGCCAACAGGCCGGCGCTGGTCGGCAGCGGCGGCTCGATCCCGGTCGGAGGCTACATCCGGCAGGCGCTGGGCTTCGATTCGATCTTCGTCGGCTTCGGGCTGGAGGATGACCGTATCCATTCGCCCAACGAGAAGTTCGAGGTGAAGTGCCTGCACAACGGCATCCGCTCGCATGCGGCCATGCTGGCGCGCTTCGCCGCTCTCTGATCCGTCCCGGACCGCAAGTTTTCGTGGTTCAGCCCGCGGCTGTGCATAATGCGGCCGCGGGCTTTTTTTGCGCCTTCGGCCTTCGCTGGAGTTCTGTGATTCTCTCGCGAAACAAACGTTTCTCAAGTGAGAAACTTTACAAAACCATCAATGCAATAAATAAAAAGAAAAAAGTTTTTAGCGTTCGTAACGCTTTAATAGCTAGTTTACTTATGATGTGAGATAAACAGTGAGGCGAGTGCAGTACCGGTTGGCATCGGCACGCGGCGTAGAATGTCAAAAGGTCCTGTCGCCTAGATTAAAAGGAATCATGAACCCGTTGTCGACGTCAAGCGTGTGAGCTTTCCGCTCCTGTTTTGGGGAAACTCTTGCATAATCTGAAACCCTGTCGGTATCGCGTGTGTCGTAGTCGGAGAATCCCTTAGAAACGCGTTGCAGACAATGAAAAATTCAAGTTATGCACAAGGTGGCGCGCTGGTTTGCTCGGGAATTCGTGGAGGGAATGTCGCATGTCTGTTCTATCGAACGTCACGATAAAAGCGAAGATCGTGTCTTCGTTTTCCATACTCGTCATGTTTATCATCGCATTGGGTCTTTTCAGCATAGACCGCATTTCGACGGTGAATGACGCGGGGAAGGACATCCGCGACAACTGGTTGCCGAGCGTCGGCGAGATTGCCCGGATGACCGATTATTTCGAGTTCTACCGGATTCTGGAGTCCGCGCACATTCTATCCATCGAGCCTGCCCAGCAGGCCGAGGAGGAGAAGACCATGGCGGCGACCCTGGAGAACTTCCAGGACGCGGTTCGCAAATATGAATCCATGCTGACCCCCGGCTACGAGACCGAAACGTTCCAGAAGCTCATGGGCCATTGGGAGCGTTACCAGGAACTGAGCCAGCGAAAATTGCTTCCGTTGTCCCGGGGCAATCGCAACAACGAGGCGACCGCACTCTACAAAGGCGAATCGCGCGCCGAGTTCCGCAAGGCCCAGGCGCTCATGCGTGAACTGTCCGAATTCAACATCCGCAACGGTCGGATCGCCGCCGACCGGGGCGAGGCGACCTACGGGTCGAGCAAGACCCTGCTCATCGTCGCGATCTCCGTCGTGACCCTCCTCGGCGCCATGATGGGGCTGCTGATCATCGCCGGCGTCTCCAAGCCGATCCAGCAGCTCACCGGGGTGATGAACCGGCTGGCGGGACGTGAGCTGACGGTCGCCGTGGACGGCGCGCAGCGCAAGGACGAGTTGGGCGCCATGGCCCGCGCGGTGCAAGTCTTCAAGGACGGCCTGATCGAGGCGGACCGGCTGGCCGCCGCCCAGGCGGCGGAACAGGCGACCAAGCAGCGCCGGTCGGAAGCCGTGGAGCGGCTGGTGAACCGCTTCGGGGACTCCTCCGCGGCCTCCCTTCGCACGGTGGCCGCCGCAGCCTCGGAGCTGGACGCCACCGCCCACAGCATGACCTCCATGGCCGAGCGGACAAACATCCAGGCGACCACCGTCCAGGCGGCGGCGGAGCAGACCAGCGCCAACGTCCAGACCGTCGCCTCGGCCACCGAGGAGATGGCCAGCTCCATCCGCGAGATCGCGACGCAGGTGTCGCGCTCCTCGCAGATCGCCGGACAGGCGGTGGAGCAGGCGACCCGCACCAACGAGACGGTGCGCGGTCTGGTCGAGGCCGCGCAGAAGATCGGCGAGGTGGTCAGTCTCATCACCAACATCGCCAGCCAGACCAACCTGCTGGCGCTCAACGCCACCATCGAGGCGGCCCGCGCGGGCGAGGCCGGCAAGGGCTTCGCCGTCGTCGCCGGCGAGGTGAAGCATCTGGCCTCCCAAACCGCCAAGGCCACCGACGAGATCGCCGCCCAGATCGCTGCCATCCAGGGCGCGACCGACGGCGCGGTGCGCGACATCTCGGCCATCGGCGGCATCATCGGCCAGATCAACGACATCTCCACCGCCATCGCCGCGGCCATCGAGGAGCAGGGCGCCGCGACCAACGAGATCTCCCGCAACGTCCAGGAGGCCGCAGCGGGCACCCATCAGGTTTCGGGCAGCATCACAGAGGTCACGATGGCTGCGGGCGAAACGGGTGCCGCGGCCGGTCAGGTGATGAGCGCATCGGGCGAACTGGCCCGTCAGTCGGAAACGCTGCGCAAGGAGATCGAGAGCTTCCTGGCGGAGATCAAAGCCGCCTGAACGTCCGGGGGTTGGGCAGGATCGACATGCGAAAACGGCGGGCGTCCCTGGGGGCGCCCGCCGTCCTTTTTTGCTTGGCTTGCCGCTCAGTGCGGCTTCAGCGCCTCGACCACCTGCATGTGGCCCTGCAGCGCGCCGAGGGTGAGGGCGGAGTTGCCGGCGGTGTCCATGCGGAATGGGTTGGCGCCGCGCTCCACCAGCATCCGGGCTACGCGGTCGTGGCCGTTGTTGGCGGCGTACATCAGGGCCGACCAGCCGTGGCTGGCCACCCGGTCCACCGACACGCCACGGTCGACCAGGATCCTCACCACCCCTTCATGGCCTCGGGCGGCGGCGGCCATCAGGGCGGTCTTGCCGTCATCGTTGGTGGCGTCGAGTTCGGCGCCGGCGGCGGCCAGTGCGTGGATCACCGCCTCGTGCCCGCCCCAGGCGGCGTACATCACCGCGGTGGCGCCGTCGGCGGTGCGCAGCTCCGTCTTGGCCCGGCGGTCGATCAGCAGTCGCACCGCGTCGGTCAGCCCCTGCTCGGAGGCCAGCATCAGCAAGGTCTTGCCGTTGTCCACCCGCTTGTTGGGATCGGCGCCGCCGTCCAGCGCGCGCTTCAGCTCGTCGGTGCGGTGCATCAGGGCGATGGCGCCGTCACGGCTGTCCAGTCCGGGCCGGACCTCCGCGTTGGCCGGGGGCGCCGACGGGGTGCCGGACGCGGCGGCGGCTCCTACGGAGGCGGTGGTGGCGGGAAGCACGCGCCCTTCACCGGCCGCCTTGATGCGGTCGCGCAGATCGCCGGTGCTGGGGGCGACGATCAGGGCGCGCTCGTAGAAGCGCCGCGCCTCGTCCCAATTGCCGTCGCGCTCCGCCAGCGAGGCCCAGCGGCGGTAGGTCTCCTCCATGGTCGTCAGAAGCTCCTGGATCTCCGGCGTCGCCGGAGCGATCTCACGCAGGCGCGACACCGTCTCGTAGGCGTTGTTGTTCGGCGGGGTGGTCAGGAGCTTGGCGGCGATCTGCCGGCGGGCCTGATCGACCAGGGTGCGGACGCGTGGGTTCAGGCCATTGTCGCTGGCCGAGAAGGGCGTGGACGCCGTGGGGGGCGCGGGCTGGGGCATCGCCGGGGCGGCCATCTGGGGCGCCGGCTCATCGACCAGCGGCGGCAGGGTGGCGGAACCGGTCGGGCCTTCGCTCTGCTCCGTGCGGTATTCCGTCGCCCGCGGCTTGGGCGGTTGGGCGGTCTCCGTGGCCAGTGGATCGGCCACCGGCACCGGCACCGGCACCGGCACCGGCACCGGCGGCTTCGGCGCCTGGGCCGCCGGTGCGACGGCCGGCTGCTCCGGCTTCGCCGCGATGGTCGGGGTCGGGGTCGGGGCCGGGGCCGGCGCTTGGGTCGGCGTCGGGTTCGGGGCCGGCGTGGCGTTCATGGTGCGCGCGGCGGGCGGCGGAGCGTCGGCCCTGGTCGGCGCCGGACCCGCCACCGGCACACCCGCCACCGGCACACCCGCCTCGGCAGGGAGGGAGGCGAGGTAGGGGTTCTGCGGCCGGGCAATCGCCAGCGTGTCGGGGCCGCGGCTGCCCAGGCTGGGCTCGTCGGCGAATGGGTTGTGCACCCGCTCCGTCACGAAGCTGCGGATGTCCTGCCAGCCCTGCCGGGCGTAATCGAGCGCCCGTTCGGGCGTCGCCCCGGGAACGGTCAGGGCGACGCCGGCTCCAGCGGCGCCCAGCAGGATCAGCGTGGTGATCGCAGCTCCGGCCAGCGCGGCACGGCGGCGCGGGCGCTTGGCGGGCAGATCGGCGACCGGGGCACCGGTTTCCGGGATCGTCCAGCCGTCCGGCGCGTCCCAATCGTTGGCCGGCCAGTCGTTGGCGTCGCGCTCCGCGGCGCGGCGCGGCGGCGGCGGCGCGGCGCGCGGCGGCGCAGCCACCGGCCCGGCGGCAGGGGCGACGGACGGGCCGGCGCCGGGCGTCATGCGGTAGATCACGCCGAGTTCGCGCACCGCCTCGGCCAGTCCGGGGCGGGCCAGGGTCCGTTCCATCTCCGGCGTGCCGCAGAGAAGAACCTGGAGGAAACGCCCGCTCGGCGTCTCGGAGCGGGTGAGGTCGATCAGGTCGGCCAGCGTCGGGGCGGCCAGGACTCCCGCGTTCTCCACTGCCAGCAGGCCGGTGCCGGCGAGGTCGAGCCGCTCCTCCAACTCCTCGATCAGCGTGTCGAAATCGCGGTCGTCGCTGTCGGAGGGCAGGGCGGCGTCGCCGGCGGCGGACACCAGATCCTCCACCTGCGCCCCGGCGCTGGCGGCGACCGGAAGAACCAGCGCCCCGTCGGAGCCGACCTGCTCGACGAGTTGGTGGAAGACCGCGGCCCGTCCGGACCCGGCCTCGCCGACCAGCACCAGCAGCCGCTTGCGCGCCAGCAGGGCCAGGAGAAGGCCGTCGAAGACCTCCGTCTGGTCGGGGCGCAGGCCGGCGGCCTGGGGTTGGGGCTTCGCCTTCGCCGCAGAGCGATTCGAGGATGGCGTGGCTTTCGGAGCGGAACGGTCCATGGGGGCGCGCGCAATCCAATTGATGGGACGTTACACTCCTGACTCTAGTGGTCCGCCGTCGTCCTGCGACGGTGCAAAGGGACGGGACCGCCACCTCTTATGGAGGAGGCACGCGTCGGGATGGCTGATTCGGGCGGAGCGCTGCGCTATAGGGGGGACTGCTTTTTCCACCCCCTTCACTGTCCACCCGCGCTGGGAGTCCGTCATGGGCATGGGTCCGATGCGAATCGGCGTTGATCTGGGCGGCACCAAGATCGCCGCCATCCTCCTGGCACCCGACGGGACGGAGCGGGCGCGGCACCGCGCCGACACGCCGCGCGGCTATGCGGAGACGCTGCAGGCGCTGGCCGGCACCGTGGCGGCGCTGGAGGAGGGGGCGGGCTGCCGGGACGCCACGGTCGGCCTGTGCCTGCCGGGAATCGTCGACGGCGCCGCGGGCACCGTGCGCGCGGTCAACCTGCCCTGGCTGGACGGGCGACCCTTCGCCGCCGATCTGGCGCGGGCGCTGGACCGTCCGGTGCGCATCGCCAACGACGCCAACGCCTTCGTCCTGTCGGAGGCGATGGACGGCGCCGCGGCCGGGGCGCCCCTGGTCTTCGGGATCATCCTGGGCACCGGGGTCGGCGGCGGGATCGTCGCGGACCGTCGCATCCTGCCCGGCGCCAACGCGCTCGCCGGAGAGTGGGGGCACAACCCGCTGCCCTGGCGGGTGGCGGAGGACGGCCCGCCCGTGCCCTGCGGCTGCGGGCGGGAGGGCTGCATCGAGACGCTGCTGTGCGGCGCCGGTCTGGCGCGCCTGCATCTCTGGCGGACGGGGGAGACGCTAACTCCGCCGGAGGTCGCCGCCCGCGCCGCGGCCGGCGACGCGCCGGCGCGGGCGACGCTGGACCGCCATGCCGACGCGCTGGCCCGCGCGCTGGCCGCCGTCATCAATCTGCTGGACCCCGACGTGGTGGTGGTCGGCGGCGGCCTGTCGGAGCTGCCGGGGCTGTTCGAGGCCGTGCCGGCCCGGTGGGGACGCTGGGCGCTGAGTCCGGCCCCCCGCACCCGCTTCCTCCGGGCGCGCCATGGCGCCGAAAGCGGTATGCGCGGCGCGGCGTGGCTTTGGCCCAGGGAGTGATCCCTTCGGCCGATGTTTCGAAATTGGCGCGGCTTTTGCTCTATACCCTCCGACACGGAAGGGAGAGGGCCCATGTTCGGCTTCATCACGGGATTTCAGAAGGGGCGGCGCGGGTCTTCGCTGCAAACTGCAAATCAAAATGCCTATCGCAATATGCACAAGGCGCCTTCGTCGCATCCTGCAAACGGCGTAATGGTCAAACGTCAGTTGGAGGAGGCCTGCGTCCTTCTTCAGGACGCCGCCGACGACCTGGAATCGGTCCTGTCGGGAATGCCGATGCCCGCTGGCCGGGCCGACCTGAACGAGGCGATCGGAACGATCATGGAAACGTTGAGGCTGGTCGCCTCCGCCCATGCGCGGCTGGAACACCCGCAGATCCATGGCGGTGCGCTGGCCGACTGAGGGTTCCGGCCAGCGGCCGAACTGATGGGTCAGAAACGCGAAAGGGCGGCTCCGCCAGGGAGCCGCCCTTTCGCTTGTCCGGATGTCCGGACCCCGATCACTCGGAAACGGTCTGCCAGAAGAAGAACACGACGGCCAGAACCATCAGGGCGATGTCCATGGGTAAATCTCCTCGATGCTGCGTATGAGGGTCAAAATTCTGCGGCCTCTATACGACAGATTTGCGCGTGCGTGCAGGGGGTGTTTCACGGAACGGCCATTTTGCCGCTGATCCAGGTCGCCCGCACCCGCAGCCGCTCGTCGAGATGCACGAGGTCGGCGACCAAGCCGGGCCGGATGCGGCCGCGCCGTCCCGCCATCCCCATGAAATCGGCCGGGTAGGCGGAGGCCATGCGCAGCGCCTCGTCCAGCGGGATGCCGATCCGTTCCACGGCGTTGCGCACCGCCATCGCCATGTCCAGGGCGGAACCGGCCAGCGTGCCGTCGGCGGTGACACAACGCCCGTCCTCCACCCGGATGTCCTCGCCGTAGAGCTGGAAATTGCCGGCCGGGTGATCTTCGGGAGTGCCGACCGGCGGCATCGCGTCGGTCACCAGGAACAGCCGGCCGGGGGCCTTCGCCTTCCAGGCCAGACGGACGGAGGCGTCATGGACATGGTGTCCATCGACGATGATCCCGCACCAGACCGCATCGTCCTCCAGCGCGGCCCCGACCATGCCGGGCTCACGGGAGCCGAGCGGGCTCATGGCGTTGAACAGGTGGGTCACCCCGGTGATGCCCGCGGCGAAGCCGGCCTTGGCCTGAGCCCAGGTGGCGGTGCTGTGACCGGCGGCGATGCGCAGGCCGGCGGCGGCGAGCCGGCGGATCGGCTCCGGCGGAACCGCCTCCGGCGCCAGCGTGACCAGGGCCGGCAGGCCGGAGAGGCCGCCGAGCAGGGCGAGGTCGTCCGCGTCGGGGGGCGCGATGAAGCGCGCGTCGTGGACGCCGCGGCGTTCCGGCGCGATGTGCGGGCCTTCCAGATGGATGCCGAGCACGCCGGGCATCCCCTGTGCCAGCGCGGCGCGCACCGCGGCGACGGCGGCGCCACGCTTTTCGGCCGAGTCGGTGATGAGGGTGGGCAGCAGGCCGGTGGTGCCGAAGCGGCGATGCGCCTCGGCGATGCGGCGCAGCGTCGGCAGATCGGGCGTGTCGTTGAACAGCGCGCCGCCACCGCCATTCACTTGGAGGTCGATGAATCCGGGGGCGAGGATGCCGCCGCCCAGATCGATCACCTCGGTCTCCGGCGGAATCGCCTCGGGCGCGACTATGGCGGCGATGGCCGGGCCGTCGATCAGCAGGGCGGCGCCCGCCAGCACCGAGTCGCCGGTATGGAGCGTGGCGTTGACCAGCGCCTTGAGCGGCCGGTCGTCGGCGGGGCTGTGTGCGTGATTCAAGTCGGCACCCGGTGGTTGCGGCGGGGATCGGCGGTGGGCCGACAGGAAAACCCGGCGGGGCCGACGGCGCAAGAGCGCGTCGTGGGGGCAAAACCCTTTCATCTGTGCGGATTATGCCGCTGGATTTGTTGGGGTATGGTGTTTGTTAGGGATTGCCAGAAGGGACAGGTTTCTGGCAGAAAAAAGGCCGCTGACGAACAGCGGCCTGAGTTTAGGGAGGAAACGCCCAAGAAGGGCGAAGCAGCAATCTCTTGCTGCGCTGCAAAATTAACAAAGATCTCAGGCGGGTGAAAACCCCGAAGCAATGGCCCCTTGCGGGGCCGTTGCTTTTTCCGGGGTCGCTGTGACCGAAGAGTCACAATCGTATCGAGTGCGATAACGTCGTTGGTTAACGCATCCGGACCTGATGGCGCGCTTGCCCGTTGTTCCGATCATGCGCCGGCGCGACAGCGCCCACCGACGATGCCCCGGACACGAAGGAGAGCGCCCGTGACCGACCAGCACCCCCCTGCTTCCACCGAAGGCAAGCCGTCGGCGCTCGTCCGGTTCGACGCCTTCGCGGCGATGCTGGGCGACCGGCGGCCCGCCGTCTTCCTCGACTATGATGGCACCCTGACGCCCATCGTGGAGCGGCCCGATCTGGCGATCCTCGACGAGTCCGTGCGCGCGGTGATCCGGCGGCTGGCCGGGCTGTGCCCGGTGGCGGTGGTCAGCGGGCGTGATCTGGAGGATGTGGCCCGCCATGTCGGGATCGACGATCTGATCTACGCCGGCAGCCACGGCTTCGACATCCGCGGCCCGGGCCTGCGCACCCAGATCGGCGAGGAGTATCTGGGCGCCCTCGACGCGGCCGAAGCAGACCTGCTGCGGCGCCTGCACGGGGTCGAGGGCGCGCTGGTCGAGCGCAAGCGCTTCGCCATTGCCATCCACACCCGGCGGGTGGTCCCGGACCACAAAGCGTCGGTCGGCGACGCGGTGCAGGACGTTGCTGTGGCCTTTACGGAGCTGCGCGTCACCGGCGGCAAGGAGATCCACGAGTTGCGGCCCAACGTCCCCTGGGACAAGGGCAAGGCGGTCCTGTCGCTGCTCGACACCCTGGGTCTGGCGGGACCGGAGACGCTGCCGCTCTATCTCGGCGACGACGAGACGGACGAGGACGCCTTCCGCGCCCTGGCGGCGCGTGGAGAGGGGCGGGGAGTGGGCATCCGCGTCATGGACCCGCCAGCCCCCAGCGCCGCCGGATGGAGCCTGAAGGACCCGGCGGAGGCCGGCGCCTTTCTCGACCGTCTGGTCGTCTGGCTGGCGGAGGGTTGAACCAGCCCGCCGGTCCCCACAGGCGGGTCCCCATCGCTTTTCCGACGAAAAAGGGGTACGCTGGTCGCCGATCAATCGAGGGGTTCCACCATGGACATCGGCGCGCTCGGCGCACCGCGGATGCCGTCCCTGCCCGACGCCCAGGCCTCGGCCCTAGCGGGGCTTCAGGGCGCCCAGTCCCGCGCCGACGAGGCGGGCGCGCAACTCGCCGCCGGCAACCTCGACCCAGCGGTGGTGGTCAGCCTCTCCTCGGCCCAGACCGACTTTGCCGCCAACGTCAAGGTCATGCAGGTCGCGCAGGAGAACACCAAGCGCGTCCTCGACATGCTGGTGTGAGTCTTCACACCGCCAGCCCTCACACCGCCAGATAGGCCCGGCGCACCGTTTCATCCTCCAGCAGCGTCCGCATCGGGCCTTCGAAGCGGATCTGCCCCTTCTCGATGACGCTCGCGCGGTCGGCGACCGCGGCGGCGAAGGCGAGATTCTGTTCGGACACGAGGATCGACAGCCCCTCGGCCTTCAGGGCGCGCAGGGCGTCGGCCATCTGCTGCACGATGCGCGGGGCCAGCCCCTCCGACGGTTCGTCGAGCAGCAGGAGCGACGGGTTGCCCATCAGCGTGCGGGCGAGCGTCAGCATCTGCTGCTCGCCGCCGCTCATCCGCCCGCCGCGGCGGCCCCGCATCTCGGCGAGGTTGGGGAAGAGGGCGTAGAGCCGCTCCGGCGTCCAGTGGGGCGCTCCGTCGCGGGGGGGCTGGCGGCCGACCTCCAGATTCTCCTCCACCGTCAGGTCGGTGAAGACGCGGCGGTCCTCCGGCACATAGCCGAGACCGAGCCGCGCGATGCGGTGCGGCGGCAGGCCGGAGACCTCGCGCCCGTCGAAGGCCACCGCGCCGGAGCGCCGGTCGAGCAGGCCCATGATCGCCTTCATCGTCGTCGTCTTGCCGGCGCCGTTGCGGCCCATCAGCGCGACCACCTCGCCCCGACCCACCGCCAGATCGACTCCGGTCAGGATGTGGGCGCGCCCGTACCAGGCCTGGAGCCCACGAACGCTCAGAAGGGGCTGGCCGGTCATGCCGCACCTCCCAGATAGACGGCCTGCACCCGCGGGTCGGCGCGCACGGCGTCGGGCGTGCCCTCGGCGATCAGCTGGCCGCGGTCGAGCACGATGATGCGGGTGGCGTGGCCGAACACGACGTCCATGTCATGCTCCGTGAACAGAACGGCGAGGCCGCGCTCGCGGACGAGGGAGGAGGTCAGCGCCATCAGCTCCTGCCGCTCGCCGGGGGCCATGCCGGCGGTGGGTTCGTCCATCAGCAGGACCTTCGGGGCGCCGGCCAGCGCCATGGCGAGTTCGACGCGCTTCAGGTCGCCATAGGCCAGCACGCCGCAGGGCCGCTCCGCCTGTGCGCCCATGCCGACGCGCTCCAGCAGGGCCATCGCCTCGTCGCGGAACCCGGAGGCCGCCGGGACCCACAGCCCGAACAGGCGCCTGTGGACGGAGAGGAGGACCATCTGCACGTTCTCGCGCACCGTCATCGAGGCGAAGGTGGCGGTGATCTGGAAGGTGCGACCGACGCCCATCCGCCAGATGCGGCGCGGCGGCAGACCGACGATGTCCACCCCGTCCAGCCGCACCGTCCCAGCGTCGGGCCGCAGATGGCCGTTCAGCAGGTTGAAGCAGGTCGTCTTGCCGGCGCCGTTCGGCCCGATCAGCGCCAGAACCTCCCCGGCGTCCAGCGCGAAGGACACGCCGCGCACGGCCTGCACGCCGCCGAAGGCCCGTTGGAGATTTTCTACAGAGAGGCGGCGGCTCATAAGTCCCTCCCGCGGGTCCACAGGTCGCGGACGAAGCCGGCGACGCCCTTGGGGAAGGCGAGCACCAGCACCAGGATGACGGCGCCCAGGACCAGCCGCCACCAGTCGGTCCGGCTCATCGCTTCGGTCTCCAGCAGGTGGAACAGGGCCGCACCCACCACCGGGCCGCTCAGCGTCTGGATGCCGCCCATCAACACCATGACCAGCGCGTCCACAGACACAGGAACGGCCATCAGGGTGGGAAAGACGCTGCCCTTGGCGAAGGCGTAGAGCCCGCCGGCCAGCCCGGCGGCGGAGCCGGCGAGGGCGAAGCTCAGCCACTGGTGCCGCCGAACGTCGATGCCCACCGATTCGGCGCGCAGCGCGGAGTCGCGCCCGGCGCGCAGCGTGTAGCCGAAGGGCGCGAAAGCGGCACGGCGCAGCAGCAGCAGCGCGCCCCCGGACAGCGCCAGGGTCAGCCAGTAATAGGCCGCCTTGCCCGCCGCCCAGTCCGGCGGCCAGACGCCGAGGATGCCGTTGTCGCCCCCGGTGAAGCCGTACCACTGGAAGGTCACCGACCAGACGATCTGCGCGAAGGCCAGCGTGAGCATGGCGAAGTAGAGGCCCGACCGCCGCACGCAGAACCAGCCGGCGGCCAGCGCGCCCAGCCCGGCGACCAGCGGGGCGGCGGCCAGCGCCAGCGGCATGGGGGCGGCCAGATGCTTGACCAGCAGCGCCGCGCCGTAAGCGCCCAGCCCGAAATAGGCGGCGTGCCCGAAGGAGACGAGGCCGCCCAGCCCGATCAGCAGATGCAGGCTGGCCGCCAGCAGCGCCAGGATCACCACCTCGGTCAACACGATCAGCGCGTAGTCGCCGGCGACCAGCGGCACCGCGGCCAGCAGGGCGAGCAGCAGGGCGGGCGCCCAGCGCGCCGCGCCGGCCGCGGCGATCAGTGGCGGGCCGGGGCTGGCGGCGGTGGGCGGCGCGTCCTCGGCGCGGCCGAGCAGCCCGTAGGGGCGGATCACCAGCACCACCGCCATGAACAGGAAGACCAGGACCAGCGTGATCTGCGGGAAGACCAGGATGCCGAAGGCCTGCAACTGCCCGATCAGCAGCGAGGCGACGAAGGCGCCGGTCAGGCTGCCCATGCCGCCGACCACGACGACGACGAAGGCCTCGACCACGATGGCCATGTCCATGTGCAGGTTCACCGCCTCGCGCGGGACCTGGAGCGCGCCTCCCAGCCCGGCCAGCGCCGACCCCAGGAACAGCACCCCGGTGAACAGCCGCGCCGGATCGACGCCGAGCGCCGAGGCCATGTCGCGGTCCTGAGTCGCCGCGCGAACCAGCGTGCCCCAGCGCGTGCGGTTGAACAGCAGCCAGAGCAGGCCCAGCACCAGCGGCCCCAGCCCGATCAGCACGAGGTCGTAGAGCGGGAAGGGCTGGTCGAGAATTTCGACGGAGCCGCGCAGCCCCGGCGCCCGCCGGCCGAGCAGATCCTCCGACCCCCAGATCCAGGAGGCGGCGTCCTGCACCACCAGCACCACGCCGAAGGTGGCGAGCAGCTGGAACAGCTCCGGCGAGCGGTAGAGGCGGCGCAGCAGCCCGACCTCCATCAGCGCGCCGAGCAGCCCGACCGCCAGCGATGCCGCAGCCACGGCGCCCCAGAAGCCCAGCGGCGTGGTCCCCCAACGCTCCACCAGCGTCCAGCCGAGATAGGCGCCCAGCATGTAGAAGGAGCCGTGCGCGAAATTCACGATCCGCGTCACGCCGAACACGATGGTCAGCCCGGACGACACCAGGAACAGCGTCGCCGCCGTGGCGAGGCCGCTGAGGAATTGCACGAGGTAGAAGGACATCGGCTCTTTTCGGCAGTCTGCGGGAGCGGGGGCTTGCCCCCTCCTAGCCCTCCCCCGCTTCGCAGGGGAGGGGACTAAATTTCCCTCTCCTGCGGAGCGGGGGAGGGAAGGGGCCCGCGGCGCAGTCGTGGGAAGGGTGGGGGCAACCACTCCACCCTTTCGAACCGCTCACCCCGCCAGCAGACAGGCCACCCGATGCCCCTCCCCCACCCCACGCAACGCCGGCACCTCACGCTTGCAGTCCGGCCGAGCCGCCGGACAGCGCGGGTGGAAGGGGCAGCCGGCGGGCCGCTGCGCCAGGGACGGCGCCTCGCCGCGCACCGGCGCCACGCCATCCGGCAGGGCACGGCGGGAATCGGCCAGCAGGGCCTGGGTGTAGGGGTGGCACGGGCGCTCGAACAGGGCGTCCACCGGCCCCTCCTCGACCACGCGGCCGAGATACATGACGACCACCCGGTCGCAGATGTGGCCGACCACCGACAGGTCGTGGCTGATGAACAGGATCGCCAGACCGTCTTGGTCGCGCAGATCGAGAAACAGGTTGAGGATGCCGGCGCGCACCGACACGTCGAGCGCGGTCACCGGCTCGTCGCAGACCAGCAGGTCGGGCCCCACGGCGAGCGCGCGGGCGATGCCGATGCGCTGGCGCTGCCCGCCGCTGAAGCGGTGGGGATGGTGGTGGCGCAGCGCCGGGTCGAGGCCGACGCGCAGAAGCTGCGCCGCCACATGCTCGGCCAGCGCGGCGCGCGGCACCAGCCGGTGGTAGCGCACCGCCTCGCCGACGATCTCCTCGACGGTGAAGCGCGGGTTCAGGCTGGCGTGGGGGTTCTGGAAGACCATCTGCACGCGCAGCCTAGCGGCCCGCGCCTCGGCGGCGGGCCGTTCGGCGACGTCCTGCCCGTCGATCAGCACGCGGCCGGCGCTGGGCGGCAGGAGCCCGGCGGCGATCCGCGCCACCGTCGATTTCCCGCAGCCCGACTCCCCGACC